>JAZSJD010000055.1:0-194534 GCA_045534165.1 Acutalibacteraceae bacterium
TACACTTTTACAACAATGAGCGAATTCAACTAAAAACAAAACTGACTCCGCTTGAAAAACGAAGTCAGTATGTTGCTTAAATTTTAATTCGACCTACCATAGGGGGCTTTTTGTACTGTCCGCACAAATTGGGGCAGTTCATAGCGGATGGGAGTTAGTTTTATTTTGCTTTTTTAAATTTTTTGAACAAGTCGAATTCCCAAATAAATTTAAAGAATTTGATGTTTTTATTATAAGAAAGTTTATAAATGTTTTGCACTATTATAGCTGAAAGAAGACCTGCAATAAAGCCGACTATCAATCCGCCAACAACGTCAGACGGATAATGTACACAAATGTAAATTCGTGTGATGCCCATCACAATTGCAAAAAGGAAAGCTGTCCAACTTACTTTTTTGTTAGTTGTAAAGAAAAGACCGGTCATAACTGCCATTGCAGAAGTTGTGTGACCTGATGGGAATGAAAATTCACTTTCTTCGTGACCAAAAACAGCTTGCCACCATTCACGGAAAATTTCAATTTCACTGTTATATGGTCTTGGGCGTTCAACGATTGGTTTGATAATAATGTTTGTAAATAAAGCACCGATTACAATACCGCCAAGCATTGCTGCACCGACTTTTCTTGTCTTTTTGAAAACCAAAAGAACTAATGATAACAAAATTAAAAATATGCCATCATCGCCAAGTCTTGTGAAATTAATCAAGAATAAATCAAAGAAATCTCCCATAGGACCTTCATGTAAATTATGGAAGAATTCTAAAATTGAATAGTCGAATGTAGCGAAAGTTTCGTTTATCCACTGTGCTGCTACTGACATTTTAATAACCTCCCTTATAAATTGCTTAATTATATTATACTTAAAATATTTAATAAGCAGACCTGATTTCTCTTTGAAACCAGGTCTTTATTAAATGATTTATTTTTCTGAATGATCAGGTACGTTGAATCCTTTTGAAGTAAGGAGTCTGTAAATTCTATCAGCAGGGTTAAGAAGTTTGCTTACTGACATATCGTGGTTGAGCGTGTCAACAATATAAGAAATATATTTTGAAAGGTCAACCTCGCAGTACCAATCTCTTTCAAGAAGTTCAGGTGTTCTGTAAATAAGGTTAGTTGTGAAAACTTTAGTAATCATACCTTCTGCATAAGCCTTGTCAAATGAATCAAGACCTTCGCAGAAAAGACCGAAACTTGAACAAACAAAGATTCTGTTAGCTTTAAGTGCTTTAAGCTTTCTTGCAACCTCAATCATTGATTCACCAGAAGAAATCATATCATCAACAATGATAACATCTTTACCTTCAACATTGTCGCCGAGGAATTCATGAGCGACAATTGGGTTTCTGCCGTTAACTACAACTGAGTAGTCACGTCTTTTATAGAACATACCAAGTTCAACACCGAGAACTGTTGAGTAATAAATACATCTGCCCATACCACCTTCATCAGGTGAGATAACCATAAGATGATCTTTGTCAACATTAATATCAGGAACATTCTTAACAATAGCCTTAATCATCTGATATGTAGGCTGAACATTTTCAAATCCGTGGAGAGGAATTGCATTCTGAACTCTGGGGTCGTGAGCATCAAATGTGATGATATTATCCACGCCCATATAGTTACAAAGTTCCTGAAGTGCGTTTGCACAGTCAAGTGATTCTCTTGATGAACGTTTATGCTGTCTTCCTTCATAAAGCATAGGCATAATAACAGTTAATCTTCTTGCTTTACCTGCAATTGCACTGATAGCTCTTTTAAGGTTAGCATAGTGTTCGTCAGGGCTCATATAATGAACTTTTCCGTATGCATTGTAGCTGAGACCATGGTTGAACATATCACAAACGATGAATATATCAAAACCACGTACTGTTTCACTTATTGTCGCTTTACCTTCACCTGTACCAAAACGGGGGAAGTGCATATTAAGCAAATATGATTCTCTCTGATAGCCTGCAAATGCAATAGTTGTTTTATGTTCGCTATCACGTTCATGTCTCCATCTAACGAGATACTGGTCAATTTTTTTAGCAAGCTCTTCACATCCGGGCAATGCGATAATACCAAGCTGCCCAACAGGAATAGTTTCAAACTTCTGATTCAAATTCGGCATTTTAACGTCCTCCACACTATTTAGTCGAATTTTGCATAAACTCGTATATATATTGTACTATTCTTTTTGTGTTTTGAAAAGGGGTAAACCGAAATTTATCGAAAAAAATAAGATAAAAAAACAGACAACTTTTGTAAGAAACTACAAAAGTTGTCAAAGGGTTACTTTATATGTCCTGAATAATCTCTGTCAACAGTAATAACGCAGTTAAGAGAAGTGTTAAACTCTTTTACTTTAGCTGTGATTTGTTCTTTTAACTCATTTTCAGTTAATTTTGATTCATAAGGTAACACAACATCAAAAATAAGGTTTGTGTGAGTAGGTCCGGTTACAATCCTGAAATCGTGAACTGATAAATTATTATCAATTTTATTGATTATTTTAATAACATCATCTTTGTGTTTCTGTACAACTTCGTTATCTGTTTCAATCGGATCTGTGTGGGCGACAATTTCAACTCCGAATTTATTTTTTATATCAATTTCAATATTATCCATAATTTCGTGGATAACGAGCACGTTTTCATTTGCAGGAACTTCAATATGTACGCTTCCGAAGATTTTTGTTGAACCATAATTATGGATAATTAAATCGTGAATACCAACTACTTTGTCATATGAGTTAATTAAATTTTCAATGTTTTCAATTAATTTCTCTTCAGGTGGTTGACCAAGCAAGGGATTAATTGTGTCTCTTACTATATTAATACCGGCAATCAGAATGATGACAGCAACTATAATTCCAAGAATACCGTCAATATTGATTCCTGCAAAATGAGCAAGAAGCATTGATATAATTGTGACTGCTGTTGCACCGCAGTCGCTGATGCAATCAGTAAAAACAGCACTCATTGCGGTTGAATTAATTGCTTTTCCAAGCTTTCTGTTAAAAAGAGCTAACCAGATTTTACCCAGAATTGATAATGAAAGAATAATGATTGACCAGTAACTAAATGTAATGTCAGTCGGATTAATAATTCTGTCTACAGACGTTTTCATCAGTTCTATGCCAAACATCATAACGATAAATGCAACTATTAATCCGGAAATATATTCTATTCTGCCATGACCGAAAGGATGTGATGTATCTGCAGGTTTGTTGGCCATTTTGAATCCGATAAGTGTAATAATTGAAGAACCTGCATCAGAGAAATTGTTTACTGCATCACCGGTGATAGATATACTTCCTGAAACAGCACCGATTATCAGCTTAGCAGTAGCCAGAATGATATTTACTAAAATCCCAACTACACCACTTAATGTACCATATTTTTCTCTGACATGATTGTCTTTTGTGTTTTTATAATCTTTTACGAAAATTTTCAACAGAAGTGTCGTCACAAAATCACCATAATTAAAATATTTTTATTAGAATATCATTTAAAAATCAATATGTCAATATTGTAGTTAGAACGTGCTGATATTGACATATTGTAATATTTATAGTAAACTTATAAACTGAATATGAATGTTTAGGAGTAGAAAAATGTTAAGTACATCAAATATCGGATTGCAATATGGCGGAAGAACTTTGTTTGAAAGAGTTTCACTTACTTTTTCACAGGGAAACTGTTACGGAATTATCGGTGCAAATGGTGCAGGTAAATCAACGTTCCTTAAAATATTATCAGGAGAAATAGAGCCAAACAAAGGTGAAGTTATTATCACTCCCGGCGAAAGGATGTCTGTCTTAAAACAGGACCACTTTGAGTTTGATGAATATGATGTTATCAAAACAGTACTTTTAGGTAACAAAAAACTCTGTGACATTATGGATGCAAAAGAAGAGTTGTATTCAAAAGAAGATTTCACAGAAGAAGATGGTATAAGAATAAGTGAACTTGAAGAAGAATTTGCTGAAATGGATGGCTGGAGTGCAGAAAGCAATGCTGAAATTCTTTTGAACGGTCTTGGTGTTACAAATGAATATCACTATATGAAAATGTCAGAACTTGATAACGATATCAAAGTTAAAGTTCTTCTGGCTCAGGCTTTATTTGGTAATCCTGATATTCTTCTCATGGACGAGCCTACAAACCACCTTGATATAGATGCTATCCGTTGGCTCGAAGATTTCTTAATGGAACTTGATAGTGTTGTTATTGTTGTAAGCCATGACAGACATTTCCTCAACAAAATCTGTACTCACACAGTTGATGTTGATTATGGCAAAATCACAATGTATGTTGGTAACTATGATTTCTGGTACGATTATACTCAGCTCGCTCAGCGTCAGATGAGAGAACAGAATAAGAAAACAGAAGCTAAAATGAAGGAACTTCAGGAATTTGTTGCTCGTTTTAGCGCAAATGCATCAAAATCAAAGCAGGCAACAAGCCGTAAAAAGCTCTTGGAAAACCTTGTTCTGGAAGAAATTCCCGTTTCATCAAGACGTTTTCCCTATGTTGCATTCAAGCCTGACAGAGATATTGGTAATGAGGTGCTTACTGTTTCTAACCTTTCAAAAACAGTTGGAGACAGAAAGGTACTTGATAATGTAAGTTTTGTTATTACACCAAACGAAAAAGTTGCTTTTATCGGTACTGATGCTGTTGCAAAAACTACACTTTTTAAAATTTTAGCAGGGGAAGAAGAACCGGATGAAGGTTCATTCAAATGGGGTGTAACAACTACACAGTCATATTTCCCAAGTGATAACTCAAAATATTTTGATGATTGCGAAGATAACCTTCTTGATTGGATAAGACGCTATTCAAACCTGGTTTTCGAAACTGATGTCAGAGGCTGGCTTGGAAGAATGATGTTCTCAGGTGAAGAAGCAACTAAAAAAGCTAATGTCCTTTCAGGTGGTGAAAGAGTACGTTGTATGCTCTGTAAAATGATGCTTTCAGGTGCAAATGTGCTCATTCTTGATGAACCCACTAACCATCTTGACCTTGAATCAATTGCTGCACTTAATGATGGATTGGCTAAATTTACAGGTGCACTTTTGTTCACATCACATGACCATCAGCTTGTGCAGACTGTAGCTGACCGTATCATTAAAATTGATGAAGATGGTTTCTATGATAAAAAACAAACCTATGATGAATATCTTGAAGAAAAGGCAAATGCTGAAAATTAACGGAGTGATTTTGTGATAAAAGCTGTTGTTTTTGATATGGATGGTCTTATGTTTGATACGGAACGTATCGGAATAAGAACATGGAAAACACTTGCTGAAGAAATGGGATATCCGAAACTTGATGGATTGATTTACACTTGTTTTGGAACTAATCATAATTTTAAGAGAAAATATTTTGACGAAGTTTTAGGTGAAGATTTTCCATATGATGTATTTGTTAAACGAGAAGTAGAGATTACCGGAGAAACCTTAAAAAAAGAGGGTGTACCCCATAAACATGGACTTATGCAGCTGCTTGAATATTTAAAAGCAAACAATATTAAAACAGCAGTTGCTACATCAACATCTTTTGACCCTGCAATCGAACATATAAAGGATGCAGGCGTTTTTGAGTTTTTTGATGCAATCATTACAGGTGATATGACAGAAAAGGGTAAGCCTTATCCTGATATTTATCTTAAGGCTTGTTCTGAGCTTAATATAAATCCCGCTGATGCTTTGGGACTTGAGGATAGTTATAACGGTGTAAGGGCAATTCACGCTGCAGGGATGAAAGCTGTTATGATTCCTGATATGATGCAACCTGATGATGAAATGAAAGATAAAACATATGCTATATTGAATTCCTTATCTGATGTTATCGAATTAATTGACAGAGAAAATAGTAGTTGTTAGTCTTTCATAAACTCTTTGTAATATATAACGAAAATGTCTAAAAATATTGATTATGTATCAGGTTTATGGTATTATATTAAGGGTGAATTATGAGAGAAGAAGACATCATTATTTCTTTTGCTGAGGATAAAATCTGCAAATGTATCAACGAATTTTTGATAACTAATACACATTTTCTCGATGTTACTCAGCAATCATTATTGCTAAGTAAGTTTTCGAAGAACGCTGATGTTAAGATTTTTCTTTATGGTGGTCTTGAAAATGCAGAAAGATCTGTGATGTTGTTTTTACCGTATTATCTTGACGTTGATGATTATTGCAAATTATCAGAATATTTCAGTGACAATCCTGAAGATAACCCGTTAACAGTACTGCGGTTGACTAAAGATAATTTTTCGCAGATTGGTCATAGAGATTATCTGGGCTCTTTAATGGGACTTGGAATTAAACGTGAAATGATAGGTGATATTGTTGTAACCGAAACCGGAGCAGATGTGATTGTTTTAAAATCAATTTCACCTTATATTTTATCTGAGCTAAAATCAGCAGGGCGTGCATCTTTAAAAGTTCAGGAAAAAAGTTTCAGTGATATTGATGTTTCAGTTGAAAACATTACTGAGGATTCAGTAAATATCTCTTCTATGAGAATTGATAATGTTATTTCTGCGTGCTTTAAACTTTCGCGAGCTGATAGTGCAGATGCTATTTTATCAGGAAATGTTTATATTAATTCACTTCAGACCTTAAAATGTGACAAAAAGGTTAATATAGGAGACAAAATTGTTTTCAGATCGAAAGGCAAAATTATTTTAAAGGATATTTCTGGCATTTCGAAAAAAGGTCGGACTTTTTTAAAAATTGACAGATATAATTGATTTTACTATTGACATTTCTTTGTTAAATAGGTATAATTATTTGATTTGATTTTTGAAGTAGGTGAAAATGTGAAGCAGACACTCAAATTGAGAGGGTTAACAACTGAAAAAACATTATTTTCTGCTTTTCAAAGCACTACATTGGCATTTTATTCTCAAAAATCAGATAATTCATTTATTTACAAAAGGCTATAATTATTTTTTAGTAGCCAATATTTGTTAAGTATTGGCTGATATATCATCAGCCATTTTTTTATATTTGCATTGCGCAAAAATCTAAGGTATGGGAAGTATGTCTATGAAAAAGGTTTACATCGTTCTTGAAGATGGGCACATTTTTGAAGGTAAATCATTTGGTGCCGAAGGTGAAACAATTGGCGAACTTGTTTTCACAACGAGTGTTGTTGGCTATGTAGCTACACTTACTGACCCACGTTATTTTGGTCAGATTATTACACAAACCTTTCCGCTTATCGGAAACTATGGTTATATAAGTGCTCAACGCGAAAGTGAAAAAATTTGGGCTAAAGCTTATGTTGTCAGAGAATGGTGCGAAAATCCTTCTAACTTCAGATGTGAATCAACACTTGATGAATATCTTAAAAGTCAGGGTGTTGTTGGCGTATATGATGTTGATACAAGAGAAATCACTCAGCTTATCCGTGAAAACGGTGTTATGAATGCGAAAATTGTTTATAGCCTTGATGATATAGATTATGACGAAATCAAAGCTTACAAGATTGTTAATGCAGTTGAATCTGTTTCCGAAGGCAAAACAGAAACATTCGGTGAAGATAGCGATGGTGTTAACATTACAGTTGTTGATTATGGCTACAAGAAAAATGTTGTAAAATCCTTGCTTGAAAAAGGCTGTAAAGTAACTTCATTACCGGCAACTGCAACAGCTGAAGAAATTCTTGCCACTAAACCGGCGGGTGTGGTACTCTCTGATGGTCCCGGAAACCCTGTTGAAAACGAATCTGCAATCAAAACGGTTTCTGATCTTTCAGGTAAACTTCCTATTTTCGGTGTCGGACTCGGTCATCAGATTTTAGCACTTGCTAATGGTTGTGAAGTTGTTAAACTTAAATTTGGTCATCGTGGTTCAAACCAGCCTGTTAAGAGCCTTAAAACAGGTAAGACTTATATAACAGCTCAGAATAACGGATACACAATTGATGCTGAAAGCGTTGAAAAATGTGGTGGTAGAATCACATATATCAATGTAAATGATAATACATGCGAAGGCATAGATTATGATGATAAAAAAGCATTCTCAGTTCAGTTCCAACCTGAATCAGGTCTGAACGAAAGAGATGCAGATAAAATTTTTGATCACGTTGTTGAAATGATGGGAGGTAAAAACTGATGCCACTTAATAATGATATTAAAAAAGTTCTTGTAATCGGTTCAGGTCCCATTGTTATCGGACAAGCTGCTGAATTTGACTATGCAGGTGCTCAGGCATGTCGTGTTCTTAAAGATGCGGGTCTTGATGTTGTTCTTGTTAACTCAAACCCTGCAACTATTATGACCGACAAAGCTCTTGCTGATGAAATTTACCTTGAACCCCTTAATGCAGAAACAATCAAAAGAATCATTGAAAAAGAACGTCCTGACAGCATTTTAGCAGGTCTTGGCGGACAGACAGGTCTTACGATTGCCATGCAGCTTAATAAAGAAGGTTACCTTGACAAAATGGGCGTTAAACTCATTGGTACAAATGCCGAAGCAATTGATAAAGCTGAAGACCGTCAGCTTTTCCGTGATACTATGGTTAAAATCGGTCAGCCTTGTATTCCTTCTGATATTACAACTAATATGGAAGGTGCAAGAAAAATTGCTGCTGAAATCGGATATCCTGTTATCATCCGTCCTGCTTTCACATTAGGTGGCGCTGGTGGTGGTGTTTGTAATACTCCTGAAGAACTTGAAGTTATTGCAAACACAGGTCTTATGATGTCTCCTATTTCACAGATTCTTGTTGAAAAATATATTTACGGCTGGAAAGAAATTGAATTTGAAACAATGCGCGACGGTGCAGGCAACTGTATTGCTGTTTGTAGCATGGAAAACGTTGACCCCGTTGGTGTTCACACTGGTGACAGTATTGTTGTTGCACCTGCAGTAACACTCTCAAGTTATGAGTATGATATGCTGAGAAAAGCTTCACTTGATATCATAACTGAACTTGGTATTGAGGGCGGTTGTAACTGTCAGTTTGCATTGAATCCCGAATCATTTGAATATGCTGTTATTGAAGTTAACCCCCGTGTTTCACGTTCTTCTGCACTTGCAAGTAAAGCTACAGGTTATCCTATTGCTAAAGTTACAACAAAAATTGCACTTGGATATACTCTTGATGAAATTCAGAATGATATTACAAAGAAAACCTGTGCTTGTTTTGAACCCACTGTTGACTACCTTGTTGTAAAATTCCCCAAGTGGCCATTTGATAAATTTGTTAACTCAAGCAGAACTCTCGGCACTCAGATGAAAGCAACAGGCGAAGTTATGTCAATTGGTACTTCATTTGAAATGGCTATTATGAAAGCTGTTCGTGGTGCTGAAATTTCAATGGATACACTCAATACAAAACGCCTTGATGATGTGACAGATATCGAAGCTAAACTCCATGATATGGACGATATGAGAATGTTCACCATCTTCAAAGCACTTAAAAATGGTTTTTCTATTGATAAAATTCATGAAATCACAAGAATAGATGAATGGTTCCTTTATAAACTTAAGAATCTTGCTGATTATGAACTTATGCTTGAAAGTGGCGAACTTACTGATGATTATTATGAAAAGGGTAAGAAGCTTGGCTATACTGATGCTGCAATTGAGAGAATTTCAGGCGTTAACATTATGGAAAGCAAACATGCAGTATATAAAATGGTTGACACTTGTGCTGCAGAATTCAAAGCTGAAACACCTTATTTCTATTCTACATTCGATAACCACTGCGAAAGCCGTGCATTTAAGAGAAGTGGTAAAGATGTAATTATGGTTCTCGGTTCTGGTCCTATCAGAATCGGCCAGGGTATTGAATTTGACTATTCTTCAGTTCATTGTGTATGGTCACTTAAAGAGCTTGGTTATGAAGTTGTTATTATCAATAATAACCCGGAAACAGTTTCAACTGACTTTGACACCGCTGACAGACTTTATTTTGAACCTCTTACAGAAGAAGATGTAATGAATGTAATTGAGGTCGAAAAACCCATTGGTGTTGTTGTTGCCTTTGGTGGTCAGACAGCTATTAAACTTACAAAATTCCTTGATGAACAAGGTATAAAAATTCTCGGCACATCTGCAGAAGGTATTGATATCGCAGAAGACAGAGAAAAATTCGATGCTCTTCTTGAAAAATTCGGCATCAGACGTCCTCAGGGCAGAACAATTATGAACACTGAAGATGCTCTCAAAGCTGCTGAAGAACTTGAATATCCTGTTCTTCTCAGACCTTCATATGTTATTGGCGGTCAGAATATGCAGATTTGTTATACTGCTGATGATATCAGACAGTATATGCAGATTATTCTTGAACAGAAAATTGAAAACCCTGTTCTTGTTGATAAATATATGATGGGTGCAGAACTTGAAGTTGACGTTATTTCAGACGGTAAAGATGTTCTCATCCCCGGTGTTATGCAGCATATTGAACGTGCAGGTGTTCACAGTGGTGACTCAATCGCTGTTTATCCGCCTTTCAATCTTAATGATAAAATGCTCGAAACACTTATCGATTGTTCTGAAAAACTTACTCTTGAACTTGGTACTAAAGGTCTTGTTAACATCCAGTATCTTATTTACAGAAACGAGCTTTATGTTATCGAAGTTAATCCCAGAGCATCAAGAACAATTCCTTATATCAGTAAAGTTACAGGTGTTCCTATGGTTGAACTTGCAACCAAAATTATGGTTGGTCAATCATTGAAATCTCTTGGTTACGGCACTGGTCTTTATAAAACACCACCATATTTTGCTGTTAAAGCACCTGTATTCTCATTTGAAAAACTTTCAGACGTTAACTCATCACTTGGTCCTGAAATGAAATCAACAGGTGAAGTTCTCGGCTTAGGTGAAAACCTTGAAGAAGCACTTTATAAAGCTCTTACAAGTGCAGGCTTCAAACTTCACGATTATAGCAAGAAGAGTGGCGGCGTTCTTCTCTCAGTAAGTGATAATGATAAACCTGAAATTCAGGAACTTGCAAGAAAGTTCAATGAATTCGGTGTTAAGATTTATGCAACAAAATCAACTGCTGAACTTATCGAACAGCTTGGCATCAAAGTACACGTTGTTAAAAAGCTTCACGATGACGAAGATGCTGAAGTAATGCAGCTTCTTGAAGATGGTAAGCTTGATTATATCATCTACACAGGTGTTGGCAAAAAGAATACAATTGAAGACTATATCAGAATCAATCGTAGAGCAGTTCAGTTATCTATCACTTGTATCACTTCAATGGATACTGCAAATGCACTCGTTGACACAATCGCAAGCAGATATAATCTTTATAACACAGAACTTGTTGATATCAACAATATGCGTCTTGAAAAAGAACCTCTTGATTTCTATAAGATGCAGGGTTGTGGTAACGACTTCATTATCCTCAACAACTTCAAGAATGAAATTTCTTGCCCGGAATCGCTTACAATCAGCCTTGTTGACAGAAACTATGGTATCGGTGCAAACGGACTTGTACTTGTTGAAGGTTCATCTAAAGCTGATGCAAAAATGCGCGTATTCGGTTCTAATGGTAGAGAATCTGACCTTTATGGTAACTGTATCCACTGTGTTGCAAAATATCTCTATGACCGCGGAATGATCAAAAAATCATCATTTACAATTGAGACTTCACAGGATGTAAGAAAAGTAAAAGTTCACATTCTTAACGGTGAAGTTCGTTCCGTTACAGTTAATATGGGTAAACCTGATTGGAATCCTGCAACAATTCCAGCTGCTACTGAAGAAATTCTTCGTGATTATAAAGTTGACTGTGCAGGCAAAGAACTCAAAATTAACTGTTTCTCACTTAACAGTCCTCACTGCGTAGTTTTCTGTGATAATGTTGATGTTTTTGACCTTGAAAAAGTTGGTTATTCTCTTGAAAATAATGAATTATTCCCCAAGAGAATCAACACAGAGCTTGTTCAGTTTGTAAACAAACGTGAACTTAAACTTCGTGTATGGAAATCAGACTATGGTCTCACATTGTCAAGTGGTACGGGTGCTTGTGCTGCGGTTGCTGCTGCAGTTGAAAACGGACTTTGCGGTAAGAATGAAGATATCACAGTTAAAACAAAGGGTGGCGAACTTATTGTTAACTATACTGACGATGGTATTCTTCTTTCAGGTAATGTTTCAATGATTTTCAATGGTACTATCAAATACTAATTTTGTAGGGTGTGAAAAAATGCAAAATAATGTTATCTTTAAAAGTTCAACATTCGGTTTTGACAAAAAAGAAGTTATGAATTACATTGCTTCACTCTGTGAAAGAAACGCTGAAAATGTAAAACAATTAAATCTTGCCAGGAATGAACTTCAAAATTTTGCACAAGAAAATGAAAAACTCAAACGCGATAATGTTCTTCTTTTTGAAGATAATAAAGTTTTAAATCAGTCCGTTCAGGATTTGAAATCTACTATTGAAACTCTTCAGAAAGAAGTAGCAGAGCTTAATGAGATTAATGCTAAAATTGCAGAAATTGAAGCCGCAGAAGAAAAAGCAAATAAACTTATGATGGATTCTTTGAAATATTCAGAATCTTGCATTAACAATGCACGTCAGGTTTCAGCTTCAATTAGTTTATCAACTAAAAACAAAATTGATAAAGCGAAAACCTGTCTGAACACTGTTTCTGATGATTTCAGAACTCTTTCAAGTAAGCTTGAAATTTCAATTTCTGAAATTTCCGATCGTCTTTCAGCTTTATCCGATGGTCTCGAAACTACTGATAAAAAATAATGTTTTAAATCCCGACTTGGATTTTTAAGTCGGGATTTTTTCTTTTGTAACAAGGACTTGCAAACTGAAAGAAGCAAAAGAATATAATGTGGTATAAATCAAATGTGAGGTTTTAATATGATTGCAGAAATAATTAACTCATTGTTAGGACACATAATTTTTATCACATTACATCTCAATACTTCAAGCTCATTTCTTCCGCCTCTGACATCAAAAGAAGAAAAAGAATTACTGAAAAAAATGGCTGATGGTGATGAAAAAGCGAAACAAAAGTTGATAGAGCATAATTTACGCCTTGTCGCACACATAATCAAAAAATACTATTCCAATTATTGTGATCAGGAAGATTTAATTTCAATCGGCACAATCGGTCTGATCAAGGGAATTAACTCCTTTGATGTTGAAAAAGGTGCAAGACTTGCTACATACGCAGCAAGATGCATTGAAAACGAAATTCTGATGTATTTCAGAGCATCAAAGAAAAATTCACACGAAGTTTTTATGTCAGAGCCAATTGAATCTGATAGCGATGGTGACGCATTAACACTTATGGATGTTATCTGTAGCGAAGAAAATTTGTCTGAAAATATTGAAAATAAAATCAAATCTGAACAACTATACAAGTATTTAAAAGAAATTGAAAACACAAGAGAATTTGACATCCTTGTTTTAAGATACGGACTTAATGGCGAAAGACCATTGACTCAACGTGAAATTGCTAAACAAATGAAAATTTCCCGCTCATACGTTTCACGTCTTGAAAAAAAGGGGATCGATATCTTAAAAGAGAAATTTAATATTGATAATAAGTAAGGAGAATTTTTATGGCAACTGTTTATTTAAGTCCATCAACACAAGAATTCAATCAATATTTTTCAGGTGGAAATGAAGAGCAATATATGAATTTACTTGCAGATATTGTCGAACGTGATTTAGAAAATAGCGGAATTAATGTAAGAAGAAATAACCCGGATCTACCTTTAGCAGAGGCAATAAGTGAATCAAACGCTGATGATTACGATTTGCATCTCGCATTGCATTCAAATGCATCGCCCGTAAGTATGGCGGGCTTGTTACAGGGAACAGATGTTTATTATTACCCCGGAAGCACAAAAGCACAACAGTTTGCAGAAATCCTGGCTGAAAACATAAAAGAAATTTATCCGAATCCAAGGCTTGTGGATGTGTTGCCTTCAACTGAACTAGGGGAATTGCAGTTTACAAAAGCTCCTGCAGTCTTGTTGGAAGTTGCTTACCACGATAACCCAAACGATGAAATGTGGATTAAAGAAAATTTAAATGAAATTGGCGATACAATAGCAAAATCAGTTGTTCAATTTTTGAAATAAAATAGCTTCCTCACAGTTCTGCACAACATTTATTTTTCAGCTTCTCGTTTCAGAGGAGCTATTTTAATAAAATTTAAAACTTAAAATTCATTTTGTTGAAATTATTTTTTATATGTGTTATACTATATTGAATATTTGTGTTTTGGAGGATTTATTAATATGTTTAATCAGATGGACAAGCCCTTAAGTGGCGAAACAATTGCAGTTATACATACAAACAAAGGTGATATTTCAGTAAGGTTTTTCTCAGATTTAGTACCTAAAACTGTTGAAAACTTTGTCACACATGCAAAGAATGGTTATTATAACGGTATTATTTTCCACAGAGTTATTAATAACTTTATGATTCAGGGCGGTGACCCTACAGGTACAGGCAGAGGCGGAGAAAGTATCTGGGGCACAAGTTTCAAAGATGAATTTGCTGTTGAACTCCACAATGTAAGAGGTGCTCTTTCAATGGCAAATGCGGGTCCTAATACAAATGGTAGTCAGTTCTTTATTGTTCAGTCAAAAGAAATTGATTCAAGGCTTCTTTCACAGATGAAACAATTACCTGATTCTTTCCCTGAAAACATTATTACTGCTTATGAAGAAAATGGCGGAACACCATGGCTTGACTTTAAACATTCAGTTTTCGGCCAGGTTTTTGAAGGTATGGATGTTGTTGATGAAATCGCAGGTGTAAAAGTTGATATGCTTGATAAACCTTATGATGATATAGTTATTGAAAATATTGATATCTCAATCGTTGAATAAGGAGAGATTTTAATGACCGTCTCTTTACTGTCTGTAATTGATGCTAAATTTGACACTTTTTCAAAAGGTCAGAAAAAAATAGCTAATTTTGTTGCTGAACATTATGAAACAGCAGCTTTTATGACTGCTGCAAAGCTTGGTGAAACAGTTAATGTAAGTGAATCAACCGTTGTACGTTTTGCTACAGAGCTTGGTTATAAAGGTTATCCTGAATTTCAGAGAGATCTGCAGGACCTTATCAGATCCAAACTTACAGGTGTTCAGCGTATCGATGTTTTTGATGCGCGTACAAAAGGTGAAAATGTTGTTGAAAACACTATGAAAAACGATTCACAGCTTTTACTGAACACCCTGCAATCTGTTTCAGATGAACATTTTAAAAATAGCGTAAAAACTATTCTTGAAGCTAAGAAGATTTACATTCTTGGTGTGAGAAGTGCTGCTTTTCTTGCAGGCTTTCTTAGCTATTATTTCAAATTAATTTTTGATAACGTTGTCCTTATCAATGTTTCAAGTGACAGCGAAATCTATGAACAGATTTACAGAGCAGATAAAGATGATGTTTGTATCGCAATTTCAATGCCACGTTATTCAAAACTTACTATTCGTTCAGTTAGTTTTATGAAAGACAGAGGAGTAAAAGTTATCGCGATTACCGATAATATCAATGCTCCAATTGCCAGAATGTCTGATTATGTTTTAGAGGCCAAGAGTGGTATGGTTTCAATTGTGGATTCATTGGTTGCTCCTTTAAGTCTGCTTAACTCTTTAATTGCCGCAATTACACTTGAAAAAGGCGTTGAGCTTCGTGAAAATTATGAAGCTCTTGAAAAAATCTGGGACCAATACGAGGTTTATGATAAATTTGAGGAGACGTCAGATAATGATTGATGTTTGTGTTATCGGTGGTGGCGCTGCCGGACTTATAGCTGCAGGTGCAGCAGCAAAACGCGGATTAAAAACCGTTATACTTGAAAGAAATGAAAAAGTTGCACGTAAAGTGATGATTACAGGTAAAGGCAGATGCAATGTTACAAATTACTGCACTTTGCTTAATGACCTGATTGCAAATGTTCCTGTAAACGGAAGATTTATGTTCAGTGCTTTTTCAAAATTTATGCCGGCTGACACTATGGAATTTTTTGAAGATTTAGGTGTCCCTCTTAAAGTGGAAAGGGGAGACAGAGTTTTCCCTGAAAGCGACAAAGCATCTGATATAGTTGATGCGCTCAGAAAGTTTGCAGTTTCAAATGGTGCTGAAATATTAAATGCACGTGCAAAGGAATTATTAGTTGAAAATGATACTATCAAGGGTGTAAGAACATACGATGACGAGATTATCGAAGTTAAAAGTGTTATCGTTTCAACCGGCGGTAAATCTTATCCTTTGACAGGCTCAACAGGTGATGGTTACTTGTTAGCTGAAAAAACAGGACACACAATAATTCCACCGAAACCCTCTCTTGTTCCTCTTGAGGTGCATGAAGGTTGGTGCAGTAATGTTATGGGGTTATCTCTGAGAAACATTGAAATCAGAATTGAAGATACTGAAAAATTCAAATGTATATACAAAGATTTTGGTGAAATGTTATTTACCCATTTTGGTGTGTCAGGTCCTGTTATTTTAAGCGCAAGTTCACATATGCGCGATATGAAAAAAGGTAAATATGAGCTTTATATCGATTTAAAACCCGGTCTTGACGAGGATAAACTTGACAAGAGATTGCAAAGAGATTTTCTTGAAAACTCAAACAAGAATTTTATTAATGCGCTTGATGCTTTATTACCTAAAAAATTAGTGCCGATTATTGTTAAACTCAGTTCAATTAAACCATCTCAGAAAGTTAATCAGATAACACGTGCACAGCGTGAAGAGTTGGTTTACTTACTGAAAAACCTTAAGCTTACTGTTACCGGTTTCAGACCCATTGATGAAGCGATTGTAACATCAGGTGGTGTTTCTGTTAAAGACATTGATCCTAAAAATATGATGTCAAAAAAAGTGAATAATTTGCATTTTGCAGGTGAAGTTATAGATGTGGACGCATATACTGGCGGATTTAATTTACAAATTGCATTTTCCACCGGTATGTTGGCGGGTAAAAGTGTGTTGAATTGATTTTTCGGAAATGAAAGGAGTTAAAATATGAGTTCAATTAATATTGCTATTGATGGCCCGGCAGGTGCGGGCAAAAGTACTGTTGCAAAAGGTGTTGCAAAAAAACTCGGTTTTATTTACGTTGATACCGGTGCACTCTACAGAGCTATTGGTGTTTATGCATTAAGAAAAGGTGTTGACACCAAAGATGTTGATGGTGTTGGTGCTATATTGAATGAAATTAATGTTGAATTGAAATTTATTGATGGTACTCAAAAAGTTTTCCTTAATGGTGATGATGTTTCTGAAGCTATCAGAACTCCTGATGCATCAATGGCAGCATCAAATGTTTCGGCAATCCCTTCAGTAAGAGCATTTTTATTAGATTTGCAGAGAAGTATCGCAAAAAAGAATAACTGTCTTATGGACGGAAGAGACATCGGGACGGTTGTGTTACCTGATGCTCAGATTAAAATTTTTATGACAGCTGATGTTGAAGAAAGAGCTATGAGAAGATTCAGAGAGCTTAAAGAAAAAGGCATTAATGATTCTTATGAACAAGTTCTTGAAGAAATGAAACAAAGAGATTTTCAGGATTCAAACAGACCAATTGCACCTTTGAAACCTGCTGAGGATTCTGTTATTTACGATTCTACAGGAAACACTCTTGAACAGTCTGTTGATGAACTTTCTGCACTGATTGGAGAAAAAATATGAGTGAATATTTTGATTATTCAAGAATTAAAAATTATAAATTGTATTTTGCAATTGTTCCTCTTGCAAAATTAATTATGTCTTCAAAATATAAACTGAAATATGAAGGCAGAGAAAATCTCCCGGAAAAGGGAGCTTACATACTTTCTTGTAACCACATTACTGCTCTTGATCCTGTTCTTCTTGCACTGAAAAGCAAAAGAATCATTCATTTTATGGCAAAATATGAGACTTTCAAAAATCCGTTAGCAAGATTTTTTCTCACACATCTCAATTCTTTTCCTGTCAAAAGAGGTTCTTCAGATAAATCATCAATTGAATATGCTATCAATCTTATAAAAAACGGTGAAATCATCGGCATATTTCCTGAAGGTACTCGTAACAAAGAGGGAACTGAACCCCAAAAAGCAAAATCAGGCGTTGCTTTGATAGCACACGCATCAAAAGCAGACGTTTTACCTTGTTCAATACGTATCGGCGAAAAGAAAGGTTTCAGAAAAACACTCACTGTAAGATATGGTGAACTTATTAAATATGATGAGTTAGGTTTTTCTGAAAATGCACATTCAACTTCAGAAATCAGAAATGCTTCACGACTTATTTTTGATAAAACCGTAGCACTTTGGAGGAATGGTCTTTGAAAGAAGTAATATTAGCAAAATCTGCCGGTTTTTGTTTTGGTGTGAACAGAGCAGTTGAGCTGGCGTACGAACTCCTGAACAGCGGTACAAAAGTTGCTACGTTAGGACCTATTATTCATAATTCACAAGTTATTGAAGATATGAAAAGTAAAGGTGCGGAAATAATTGAATCTTCTGACTTAGCTGATTCTGACAGTACAATTATTATCAGAACACACGGAATTCCCAATACAACGTTAGATGAAATAAAGAGTTCCGGTCGAAAATATGTGGATGCAACTTGCCCGTTTGTGAAAAAAATTCATAAAATAGTTTCAGAAAATTCTTCATCTGATGTACCTGTTCTGATTGCAGGTGACGAAAATCACCCGGAAGTTATGGGTATCAAAAGCTATGCAAAGGGAGAAACCTTTATATTTAAAAATAATGATGAATTAGTTTCTTTGCTGAAAAGTGTTGATAATTTATGTGAAAAAAGCATTATTTTTGTCGCGCAGACCACTTTTTCTGCAAAAGAGTGGAAAAATTGCAAAAAAAATATAAATTTACTATGTACAAATGCAAAAATATTTGATACAATATGTTCTGCAACGCATGAAAGACAAAGTGAAGCGGTTACTCTTTCTCTTGAATGTGATGCTATGCTGATTGTCGGAGGACGTCATAGTTCAAATACTCAGAAGCTCAAAAGCACGTGTGAAGTTAATTGTCCCACGTTTCTTATTGAAACTGCAGATGAACTTAAGGGTATTGATTTGGCTGAATTCCGAAAAATTGGCATAACTGCAGGGGCCTCGACTCCTGCTTCAATAATAAAGGAGGTACATAATTATGTCCGAAATTGTTAAAGAACCGATTGAAATTGAAGCAAAGGTAGATACCGGTGCTGAACAGGAGGTGACCAATGTCGAGGCTGCAAGAGAAATAACCGATGATATGGATTTCACAGAAGCTCTTGAAGTTTCACTTGCAAACATGAACTCTGACCAGAGAGTAATTGGTGTCGTTATGGGCATCACTCCCACAGAGATTCAGGTTGATATTGGTAGAAAACACGCAGGTTTCGTTCCTATGAGCGAATACAGCAACGACCCCACTGCTGATGCTTCAAAAGAAGTAAAAATTGGCGATGAATTTGAACTCATCATTATGAAAACTAATGATGCAGAAGGTACTGTTATGCTTTCTAAAAAGAGAGCAGATGTTGGCAGACTTTGGAACGAATTTGTAAAAGCTACTGAATCTGAAGATACTATTTTTGAAGGTGTCGTTTCAGATATCGTTCGTGGTGGTGTTCGCGTTTATACTAACGGTGTTAAAGTTTTCGTTCCTGCTTCACTTACAGGTGTACCCAAGGGTCAGCCTCTTGAAGAATTGGTAAAAACAACTGTTAAATTTAAAGTTATCGAAGTAGATGACAAACGTAAGCGTGCAGTTGGTTCAATTCGTTCAGTTCTTCGTGAAGAAAGAAAAGAAATCATTTCTCAGTTCTGGGCACAGTTGACTGCTGGTCAGGAATACACAGGTACTGTTAAAACTCTTACAAACTATGGTGCTTTCGTTGAGCTTGCTCCCGGTGTTGAAGGTATGGTACATATTTCTGAACTTTCATGGAAGCGTATTAAACATCCTTCAGATATCGTTAAAGTTGGCGATTCTATCAAAGTTTTCATCAAAGAAGCAGATGCTGAAAAGAAGAGAATTTCTCTTGGTTTCAAACGTGCAGAAGACAATCCGTGGGAAATCCTTAAGAGAGATTATCCTGAAGGAACAATTGTTGATGCAAAAATTGTTGGTATGACAACATTCGGTGCTTTTGCTCAGGTTATTCCCGGCATTGATGGTCTTATCCACATTTCTCAGATTGCAAATAAACACATTGAAAAACCCCAGGATGTTCTTACAGCCGGTGAAACAGTTCAGGCTAAGATTACAGCTATTGATTTTGATAAAAAACGCGTAAGCCTTTCAATTCGTGAACTCATTGAAGAAGAAGAAAAGGTTGAAGAAGCTGAGATTATTGAAGAAGCAGCTGAAGCAGTTGAAGCTGAATAATTTATAATAAATAAACCGTGGAACAATTAAGTTCCACGGTTTTTATTATTTAATAACATATTTGCTTTTAAGAAAACTGATTTCTTTTGCATAACCATTAAGATCATTAGGTGTTTCAAGTAAAAAGGGGAGGTCTCTCAGTTTTGGATGATTAATTATGTTAATAACTGCTTCATCACCAAGGTGACCTTCACTGATTTTGGCATGTCTGTCTTTATGGCTTTCAAAGCCATACATACTGTCATTAAGGTGTATTGCCTTTAGTCTGTCTAAACCGATGATTCTGTCAAACTCATCTAAAACACCATCGAGATTATTAACAATATCATATCCGCCATCATACACATGACAAGTATCGAGGCATACACCCAGCTTATTATTCAGATTAACTTTATCGATAATAGCTTTGATCTCTTCAAAACTTCTGCCGACTTCGCTGCCTTTACCAGCCATAGTTTCTAATAAGACAGTGGTTGTCATATCATCAAATAAAACAGTATTTAAAGTATCAGCAATAAGTTCAATGCCTTTTTCAACACCTTGTCCTACATGGCTTCCGGGATGAAAATTATAAAGATTGTTCGGAGTATATTCCATTCTTTTTAAATCGTCAGCAAATACTTCAAGTGCAAATTCTCTTGTACGTTCATTTTCAGAGCAAGCATTGAGTGTATATGGCGCATGAGCTAAAATTTTTGCAAAACCTGATTCCTCAGCAAGTTTATTAAATTCATTTACATCATCAGTATCAATAGCTTTTGCTTTTCCGCCGCGTGGATTTCTTGTAAAAAACTGAAAAGTATTAGCACCTATACTTTGCGCCTCTTTAAACATATGAACATATCCTGCAGACGCAGAAAGGTGACAACCTATTTTAAACATAAAATCAACCTCATTTATGGCTTTCAAGTAATCTGTTCTTTTCATCCCAAAGTTTTTGAGAAAGGTCAACATAATAATTGTGCGGGTTTTCAAAACGTTTCACTTCATCCCAGAGAGTGTCAATTTGTGCTGCACAATAATCGCGAAGTTCACGAATATCTCTGTCTTTACCAATATATTTACCGTTTTCAAAAATCTTTTCTTTCAAAGAAACAGATGTAAAGTTTTCAATTGTTTTTTTCTTCCATGTGTGTTCAGGGTCAAAAAGCACATATGGTTTGTCATCATCAACAGTTTCATCAGCTAATGTTATAAGATCCGCCATTGCTTTTCCGGTTTCGTTATCGTAAAGTCTATAAACATTTTTAAAACCGGGTGTTGTAATTTTAGCAACATTTTCACTGATTTTAATTTTAGGAATAATATTGCCCTCATCATCTTCAACTGCGACAAGCTTGTAAACGCCACCAAAAACAGGAGTAGATGAAGCTGTAATCAATCTTTCACCAACGCCAAATGAATCAACTTCAGCACCTTGCAGAAGCATATCACGAATAATATATTCATCAAGTGAATTTGAAGCTACTATCTGACAATCTTCGAAGCCTGCTTCATCCAACATTTTTCGTGCTTTTTTTGAAAGGTAAGTAATATCACCACTGTCAATTCTTACCCCTTTCGGTCTGAAACCTCTTGGAAGAATTTCTCTTTTGAAAGCTTCAATTGCATTAGGGATACCAGACTTCAATACATTATAAGTATCAACAAGAAGAGTACAATTATGTGGATATTCTTTCGCATAAGCGCAAAAAGCATCAAGTTCATTATCGAACATCTGGATCCAGCTATGCGCCATCGTGCCGATAGCAGGAACGCCATAAATGCAATCAGAAATTGTACATGCAGTTGCGGCGCATCCGCCTATGTATGCCGCTCTAGCTCCAAGAATTGCGCCGTCATAACCCTGTGCTCTGCGTGAACCGAATTCCATAACTGCTCTGCCTTCAGATGCACGAACAATTCTGTTTGATTTTGTTGCAATTAAACTTTGATGGTTAATCGAAAGAAGAATCATAGTTTCAATAAACTGAGCCTGAATAACAGGACCTTTTACTGTAACAATTGGTTCACCGGGAAAAATTGGTGTACCTTCTCTTATTGCCCAAACATCACATCTGAATTCAAAATTTCTGAGATAATCAAGAAACTCTTCACCAAAACCTTTTGTTTTTAAGTATTTTATATCATCTTCAGTGAATTTCAGATTTTTAAGATAATCAACCATCTGTTCAACACCGGCCATAATTGCAAAGCCACCGTTGTCAGGAACTTTTCTGAAAAACATATCAAAATATGCAGTTTTTTCACCAATTCCGTTTTTAAAATAGCCATTTGCCATTGTTAACTCATAAAAGTCAAACAACATAGTCAAATTACGAGGATTTTCAGCAAACACAATTACCAGAACCTTTCAAATTTTTATGTTTGCTTTTATTATACACGAAATTTTACTTTTTTCAACTATTAAAATATTTTCTGTCTGATCTCTTGTTCGGTATTATTCTTCTGGAAATTGCAACAAGTTTTTCAGAGAAAGGAAAAAGAACAATAGTACTGACAATATTAAAAATAATATGCGCAGCAGAAATCTGAATTTCTGTTTTATCGCTGACAGATTTTAATATTACAATAAATGGTGTAAACAATGTAATTAATATAAAAATTAACGTTCCGAACACATTAAATAACAGATGAATAACTGCCGCCCGCTTAGAATTGGTTCTACTTCCAAGGGATGAAAGCAAAGCTGTTATAACTGTACCAATATTCTGACCGAATAAAATAAAAACTGCAAAATCTATCGGAAGCAAACCTTTGCTTCCAAGTGCTTGTAAAATTCCGACACCAGCAGATGAGCTCTGGATTATAGCTGCAAAAATCGTACCTATGGCAATACCTACAAACGGATTATTTACACTTATAATCAGTTCTGCAAAAAAAGGGGAGTTCTGCAAAGGAGCAACAGCATTTGACATCATGTTCATACCAATAAACAAAAGTCCGAAACCTGCAACTATTTCGCCAATATTATTAATGATATCTTTCTTAAAAAACATTATCAGGATAATACCGATAAAAACAAAAACAGGTGCTATATCAGATAAATTCAGCGTAAGAAGTAAACTCGTAACCGTTGTGCCGACATTTGCACCCATTATAACACCGGTTGCCTGAGATAAAGACATAAATCCCGCATTAACAAGACTCACAACCATAACTGTTGTAGCAGAAGAACTTTGAATAATAGCCGTTACAAAAAAACCGACGAGTACGCCCATAAGTTTATTTGATGTTAGCTTATTTAAGATAAATTCTAACTTTTCACCCGCTGACGTTTCAAGGCCATTTCCCATAATCTTAATTCCATACAGAAATATACCAATGCCACCAAGGAACACAACTACTTCTAACATAACTATAACATATCTCCATTTTTAAAATTAAAGGTAACAATAAAAAAGTTATAAAAATAGCAAAAATTCTTCACATACCTATTGACATAAAAGAACATCTCTGTTATAATTATGTACGTTGTTTACGGAATATTTGCTTAGCCACTATATTTTCTTAACTATGTCGGCAGTATTCCTGAAATATGTTTTATTTGGTGGATGTAGCTCAGTTGGTTAGAGTGCCAGGTTGTGGCCCTGGAGGTCGTCGGTTCGACCCCGATCATCCACCCCATTTTTTTGTCTATTTTTAATTTTATATATTGGGGTGTCGCCAAGTGATAAGGCACCGGACTTTGACTCCGTTATCCGCTGGTTCGAATCCAGCCATCCCAGCCAAAAACGACTTGTAAATGCAAGTCGTTTTTTTTATTCCTTTTTATCATTTAGGTAACTTTTATATTGATTTTAAGATTAATTTATATTATAATTTTTTTAAGTAGAGGTGATAGTATGCTTAAATCAGTTGCTTCCTTGATGTTGTCGATAATAATTTTTATTACTTCATTATTTTTTCCGTCTGTACCTGCGCAGAAAACAACAGAAGAATTGATGAAAACACCACCATTTTTTGAAAAATTTGAACTTGGTGATGAATTATATGTTATCAATGTCGGTTCTTTAAAAACTAACGACGAATTCCATGTTGCTGCCTGTTTGCAAGGTTTGGTTGCAAAAGTAAATCCTTGTATTTACATAAACTGTAATCAGATGTATTCATCTTATTTGAATGAAATAGAAAATAAAGGTGTGAAAGTAATTTATAATGATGAAGATGGCAACAGATGGACATTAGAATCTCTTATAAAAAAATTTCAACCATATATTAAAGATAATGGTTACGTACTTTATCGCCCTACTGATAAAGCTGAAGGTCTTAATATGGCAACCAATCTTTCTACTTTAAAAGGTTGGTTAGCATTACCTGAAAGTTTGTCATATATAGCAGATAATCTTGGTTTAGTATTGAAAGAAGATTTTTCAGATGACAAATATAATGTATTTTTTCAATGGAAATTTTTTAATAAATATAAAGACCAATTTAATATGACTGCTGTTGTCCACGAAATGTATGATATGAAAGGTCTTCGTGACTTAGCAATACAACAAGGTTTTTTCACTTTTTATATTGATGATGACGAAGATGGTGTATGGTTCAGAAAACTGGTTTTGAACTATGCCAAGAGTAACTGTCTTGTTTTAGGTTGGGGTAAGCATGAAGTTGAACACGTCAAGAATGCGTCATACAGCGGTGATATGGTTATACCATCAGACCATTGTTATAACAACTCATATCTTACGTCATTCACATGTAATTTACCTGATCAGAAACGCACAGAAACAAAAGTGTACGATGATCCATCAAAGCATTATTGTGCTATATTGTTCAGTGATGGCGATAATGTACAGTGGGTACAAAATGGCTTTTCAGAATTTTATCAAAGACAAAAATTAGAAACATCATTTCCTATGACATGGACTTTTCCGACTTTATTACAAGAAATTTCACCATTAACTTATAATAAAGTATTAAATGATTCTACAGAAAACGATTATTTTATTGCAGGCGTTTCAGGAGCAGGGTATATACATCCTACCGAATATCCTTTTGCTGCTTTATCAGAATTTACCGATATTACTGCTTCTCAGATGCTCAAAAGTGACATTGAATATGTTACAATTCTTGATTCAGTGCCTAAAAACATATTTGAAGAAATAAAGCTGACAAACAGTTTGGAATATTATGCCCGTTATGATAATATCAAAGGTGGTATAATTTATTTTGACCCCGGTAGATACGCCGGTGGCAACGGTAGAATATTCTTTGTTAATGATAAACCGTTTTTATCTGCACGTTTTTCGCTTTGGTATCCATCTGGTCAAATGAATGAAGTTACAAAAGAATGGATCGATGAACAAGCTGCAATAATTAATAATTATGAAGCTGATATCAATTCAATTAACGGATATAGTGTTATAAATATCCATCCCTGGTCTATTAGTATTGAAAACCTTGAATACTTTGTAAATCAGCTTGACGAACATATTGAACTTGTCACTGTTGATGAATTATTAGAGACGATAGGCAGAAATGTTCCACATCAGAATGCAGAGGTAAATGCGAATGTTTAAAAAATTTAACCAAAGTCCTTCAGGCTGGCAAACAAAACCAATGGAAAGGAAAAGTTATTATTTTTACTTTTCTGGTCAGGATGCAATTTATGAACTCGTAAATGCTTTTCTTGTGACTTATCTTATGTTTCAAGGTGTAAATCTTGCAAAAGCCGGAACTGTTATGTTAGCAGTAAAAGTCTGGGATGCATTTAATGACACGATTTTCGGTGTGATTTTTGATTCAGTTAAATTTAAAAGTGGTAAAAAATATACACCTTGGTTAAAAATTGCAACTGTTTTGATTCCGATTTCAACTGTACTTCTCTTTTTTATTCCTTCCGGTGGAAGCGAAACAACTAAACTCATTTGGTTTGCTGTTGCATATATCCTCTGGGATACTGCATATACACTCTGTGACGTGCCAATCTATGGTGTTATTACTTCAATGACACAGGAGATGCAAGAAAGAAACAGTATGCTTTCATATAAAAGTATATGGGGCGGTGTAGGTGTAGCTGTAACAACAGTCATCGCATCACTTTTTGTAAGTGAAGAAATAAGTTCAAACTATACAGTTGTTGCTGTTATTATAGCATTGTTTGCTCTGGTATCTATGCTTCCCGCATTGTTTTTTATCAGGGAACGTTATAATTCAGACACAATGGATAATTTTACAATAAGAAAAATGTTCAGATATTTATTCAAAAACAAATATCTGTTTATTTACTACATAGGATACTTTTTCTTTACTGCGCTTAATGTAAGCAGTTCATTCAATCTTTTTGTTTCGTATTACATCTTTAAAAATGAACTTTTCTCTCTTATAGTAAGTGCAATCAGTATAGCACCTCAACTTATATTTTCACTCTTTGTTCCGAGAATCCTTAAGAAAATTGACAAAATGAAGCTTCTTAAACTTTGTGCTGTTACAAATCTGACGCTGAGTGTTTTGATATGGCTCTTTGGTTCAAAGAACATAGTTATGTATACAATCCTTTCTGTGTTAAGAGCTGTACCGATGGGTATACACGGTGTTATAATGTTTATGTTTACTCCCGACTGTGCTGAATATGGTGAGTTCAAAACAGGTACGGAAGCTAATGGTATTACTTTTTCAATACAGACTTTTATGGCAAAACTCACATCGGCTATTTCAAGTGCATTGGGAATTTTCTTACTTGGTTTAAAATCAACAGAATGGAAATCTGTTGAAGTCGAAAATTTTCAGGAATTAACTGCACTTAACATTCAGCAAACACCACACGCACTTGACGTGTTATGGTTTATTTATACTATGGTTCCGGCAATAGGATGCTTTATTGCTATTATAATTTGGAGTTTTTACAAATTAAACGATAATGATGTTCAAATAATGGCAAATTGCAATACAAACAAAATTTCACGCAGTAATGCACTGAAAAAACTAAGCAGAAGATATTGATAGGAGATAATAACATGAACAATTTTTACTCAGACAGTGTTTTTTTAGGGAATGATTCTTCTGAAAAAATATATGATAAAATTAAAAATTTACCTATAATTGATTATCATTGTCATCTACAGCCTAAAGAAATATATGAAGATAAACCATTTGATAATATAGGTGAAATCTGGTTAGCAGGTGACCATTACAAATGGAGATTAATGAGAAGTGTTGGCATTGATGAAAAATACATCACTGGTGAATCTGACTGGAAAGAAAAATTTATCAAATATGCTGAAGCACTTGAATTAGCACTTGGTAATCCGCTTTATCATTGGTCACATCTTGAACTCAAGCAATTTTTTGGCATTAATGAGCCTCTTACAACTGCAAATGCTGAAACAATCTGGGATAAAGCAAATGAAGTTATCAAAACAACAAAAATGTCTCCCCGAAAACTTATTAGAGACTCAGATGTTGAATATATAGCAACAACTGACGATATTATTGATTCACTTGAGTATCATAAATTAATTGCTGAAGATAATAGTTTCAACACAAAAGTTTGCCCATCATTCAGAACAGACAATTTATTGCTCTATAATGCAGAGGGATACACAGATTATATCGAGAAACTCTCTGAATGTTCAGGTATAGCAGTCACAGATTTTGATTCATTAAAAAAAGCCCTTGAAAAACGAATTGAGTATTTTGTTTCTTTAGGTTGTAAAATGACTGACGTTGGCATTGAACGCTTCCCGGAATATATCGGAACTGAAATTGAAGCTGATGCAGCATTCAAAAAAGCATTAAATGGTGAAATACTTACTGAAAAAGAATATGATTCATTTATCTCAGCAGTTTATTTATTCCTTGGAAATCAGTATAAGAAACATGGCTTAATTATGCAGCTTCATCTTGCTGTTAAAAGAAATGCTTCAACTGCATTATTTAACAGCTTAGGCAGAGATGTGGGCGGTGACTGTGTTGGTAATGCAATTAAAGCATCATCACTTACAGCTTTGTTAAACGAAATGGAAATGAAAGATTCTCTTCCGGAAACCATTGTTTACACACTTAATCCTAACAGCTATTATGAGATTGCAACCGGCATACGCTCTTTCAGAAATGTAAGTCTCGGTGCAGCGTGGTGGTTCTGTGACAATTTCAGTGGTATTAAAAATCAACTTGAAATTTACAGCGAAACTGCTGCAATAGGCACTTTTTATGGTATGCTGACTGACAGCAGAAGTTTTCTCTCATACGCAAGACATGATTATTTCAGACGCATTCTTTCCACATTTTTAGGTGAAGCATATGAAAAAGGTCAGTTTGCACCTTATGAAAGTGTTTTAAATATTGCTGAAAAAATCAGCTATACAAATATAAAAAATAAAATCTCTGAATAAAGGAGAACTACTATGAAAATGACATTCAGATGGTATGGTGATAATGACCCTGTAACACTTGACCATATCAGACAAATTCCAAAAATGACCGGTATCGTTTCAGCCATTTACAATGTTCCTGCAGGTGGTGTGTGGTCAGACGAAAGTATTGCTGAACTTAAAAAGAAAGCTAATGACAAAGGCTTAGAATTTGAAGTTGTAGAAAGTGTACCTGTTCCTGAAGATATAAAACTCGGTAATGAAAATGCACCTCAGCTTATTGAAAATTACTGCGAAAATGTGAGAAAACTGGGTGCAGCAGGTGTAAAATGTATCTGCTATAACTTTATGCCTGTTTTTGATTGGCTCAGAAGCGAACTTGAACATATGCATGCTGATGGCTCAAATGGTTTAGCATATGATGAAGAAACCGTGCTTTCTATGAATCCCTTAACAAGCGAACTTTCTTTGCCGGGCTGGGATGAAAGTTATACAAAAGAACAATTAAAAGACCTACTTAAACAATACGAAGATTTAGGTGAAGAAAAACTTTGGAATAATGTAAAAACCTTTCTTGAAGCTGTAATTCCCGTTGCAGAAGAAAGCGGTGTTAAAATGGCTATCCATCCCGATGATCCACCATGGGGTATTTTCGGATTACCAAGAATTATAACCAATGAACAGAATCTTGACAGATTTTTGAAGCTCGTTGATTCTCCTGCAAACGGTCTTACTTTCTGCACCGGTTCCCTCGGTGCGAACCCTGACAATGATTTGGTTGGAATGATCAAAAAATATGAAGGCAGAATTCATTTTGCGCATTTAAGAAACATTAAACATACAGGTGAAAGACAGTTTATGGAAACAGGTCACCCAAGTGACTGTGGTTCTTTTGATATGTATGAAATTGTTAAAGCACTTCACGATAGTGGTTTTGATGGTTATGTGCGTCCTGACCACGGCAGAATGATCTGGGGAGAAAAAGGAAGATACGGTTATGGCCTTTTTGACAGGGCACTCGGTTCAATGTATCTTACCGGTCTTATTGAGGCTGTTGAAAAATCATCAAAATAAGGAGAAATATTATGGATTCTAAAGTTATTGTTATAACAGGTGCAGGTGGTGTTCTTTGCGGAAATTTTGCAAAAGAGCTTGCAAAAGACGGTCACAAAGTTGCACTTCTGGATATTAATTATGAAGCGGCTGAAAACATCGCAACAGAAATCAGAAGTAATGGTGGCGAAGCTATTGCTATTAAAACAAACGTGCTTGAAAAAGAAAGTCTTGAAAACGCACATAATGAAATCTTGAATAAATTCGGTAAATGTCAGATACTCATCAATGGTGCGGGTGGTAATAATCCAAGAGGAACAACAACAAATGAATATTTTAATCCTGAAGATATAGACAAAGAAGATGTTGTTTCTTTCTTTGATCTTCAGCCTGATGGTATCAGTTTTGTTTTCGATCTTAATTTCTTAGGTGTGCTTCTTCCCACACAGGTTTTCGCTAAAGATTTTGTTATGGGTGAAAAAGGCTGCATTCTTAACATTTCTTCTATGAATGCATACACACCTCTTACCAAAATACCTGCTTACAGCGGTGCAAAAGCTGCAGTTTCAAATTTAACACAATGGCTTGCAGTACATTTCGCAAACACAGGAGTAAGAGTTAACGCTATCGCCCCTGGATTCTTTGTAACAAATCAGAACAGATCTCTTTTGTTTAACGAAGACGGAACACCCACAGCAAGAACAAATAAAATTCTTAATGCAACACCGATGGGTCGTTTTGGTGAAGCAGATGAATTAATGGGCACTGTACGTTTCTTATTGGATGATAGTGTTTCAAGCTTTATAACAGGCGTTGTTATTCCTATTGATGGCGGCTTTTCTGCATATTCAGGTGTATAATTGGAGGAAATAATTATGACAAAAGAGAGAGTTATTGAAAGAATAAAAGAAAAAGGTATTGTTGCAGTTATCCGTGCAGAAAATTCAGAAAAAGCATTTGATATTGTTGAAAAATGTATTGCAGGCGGTATTGATGCAATTGAACTGACTTTTTCAGTACCCTATGCACACCATGTAATTGAGGACCTTTCAAAAAAATATGGTGATGAAATTGTTTTGGGTGCAGGGACAGTTCTTGATAGTGAAACAGCAAGAATAGCACTTCTTTCAGGTGCACAATATATAGTTTCACCTCATTTTAATCCTGAAGTTACAAAATTATGCAACAGATACAGAGTTGCATCAATGGCAGGCGTTCTTACAATTACAGAAGCTGTTACCGCAATGGAGGCAGGAGTTGATGTTTTAAAACTTTTCCCCGGTGATTTAAGCGGTCCGAGATTTATAAAAGATATTAAAGGTCCACTTCCTTGGGTTCAGATTATGCCCACCGGTGGTGTTGATGCAGATAATGTTGCAGAATGGATTAAAGCCGGCGCAGTAGCTGTTGGTGCCGGCAGTTGTTTAACAAAAGGTGATATTACTGCAAACGCAAAAGCTTTTATCGAGAATATTAAATCTGCAAGAGTATAAATGAGGCGATCTTAATGGATACAGTTAAATTTGCTGTTATCGGCATCGGTAATATGGGATCTTCCCATGCTAAAAATTTATATGACGGAAAAATAAACAATGCTGTTTTAAAAGCTGTCTGTGACATCAATCCGGAAAAAATCAATTGGGCAAAAGAAAATCTGCATAATATAGATGTTTTTACTGATTATATGGATATGCTTAAAAACGCAGATATTAATGCTGTTATTATTGCAACACCGCATTATCTTCATCCGATTATTGCAATTGATGCATTCAACTCCGGTCTTAACGTTTTAACAGAAAAACCTGCCGGTGTATATACTCAAAAAGTTGAAGAAATGAATTCAGCGGCTGAAAAAAGTGGGAAAGTTTTCGGTATTATGTATAACCAGAGGACAAATCCACTTTTTAAAAAAGCTCGTGAGTTAATTACTTCAGGTGTAGCCGGAGAAATTAAAAGGGTTGTCTGGATTATTACAAATTGGTACAGACGTCAGGAATATTATGATTCCGGTACATGGAGAGCAACATGGAAAGATGAAGGTGGGGGCGTGCTCATTAATCAATGCCCACATAACATTGACATAATGCAATGGATAGTTGGAATGCCTGTTAAGGTCACAGCACGCTGCTATTATGGAAAATATCACGATATAGAAGTTGAAGACGACGTTTCTGCCTTTTTTGAATATGAAAATGGTGCAACAGGAGCATTGTTTACTTCAACCGGCGAAAATCCTGGAACAAACAGATTGGAAATTTCTTGTGATAAAGCAAAAATTGTCATTGAAAACGGTAAACTGTCCTTATGGAAACATAACATTCCTGAAAGTGAATACAGAAATTATAGTTCTTCAGAGTTTGAAAAAGTTTCTTGTGAATATACAGAGTTTATTCCGGAAAATTCTGTAATATCCGCACACAATCAGATATTGCAGAATTTTGTAAACAACATATTGTTTGGTGAAGAATTGATTGCACCCGGATATGATGGAATCAGAGGTTTATCAATTTCCAATGCAATACATTTATCTGATTGGACAAACTCTACGGTTGAAATTCCTATTGATTCTGAAAAATTCAAATTACTTTTACAAGAAAAGGTGAATAATTCACTTCCAAAGAAAAACATTATTAAAGATAAATCAATAACTGCCGGAAACCCGTCATCAAGATGGGAAGTCAAGTGGTAATAAAAATAAGCGGTGCTTTGCACCGCTTATTTTACTTTTATTAATAATAGTTTGCCATTTTTAACAGAAACTTCTGCTGTTTTGCCGGATAACACTTCATTGCTGATACCATATTGGTATTCAGATGTGATTTCAGCGTCTTTAAGAGGGTATTTGGCGTTTTTTACATCTATGCCGCTTGTTACACCAAAAATATTAATTAATGAAAAATAGGACCATTTATCATCAATATAAACTGTATCATTTGAAACAATCTGCATTTCTGAATAATCATCAATTATTTTTCCGCATTTTTTAATTGAGTGCAGCATATTCAAAATTGAAATATTAGCTAATGTGTGGTCAAGTCGTTGACCAGTAACGCCGATTAACAAAAAATCGTTAAATCCTCTTTTTATTGCTTCTTTAACTGCGTATACCGTATCAGTGTCGTCTTTTTCACAAGGCAAAACAATTATTTCAATATTTGTTTCTGGTTGCTTGTGTGAATCAAAATCCCCAATAATTAAGTGCGGTTTAATTTTTAATTTGTCTGCATGGTTCAAACCGCTATCACAAAATATATAAAAATCGTCATTTTTCAATTCAGAAATAATATTGTTATAATTATTAATTTCGGCACCGCCGATAATTACACATCTCATAAAATATCCTCCTGATTTTTATTTGTAATATTATATCAATATTTTTATCGACTTGCAACTTATTTGTAATTTCTTTTTCTCTTCTTTGTATTGAATATTTTCATAAGAAATGTTAAAATGTATTCATAAATTTATAATGGGTGAAACTATGTATAATGAATTTTTAACCTTAAGAAAAAAGATCATTGAAAAAGAATTTTCTCGTATGAATAACAAACAACTCGAAGCTGTTCTTCATACTGATGGCCCGCTTTTAATTCTTGCCGGTGCTGGTAGTGGTAAAACAACAGTAATTGTAAACAGAATATATAATTTAATAAAGTTTGGTAAGGCATATAATTCAAAAAAATGCTTTTTTAATGTTCAGCCATCTGATATTGAGCTGATGAAAGACTATCTGGACAATAAAACCAGTGACATTTTTGATATTGAAGATTTACTTTCTGTTGATACTGCTAAACCATGGCAAATACTTGCTATTACTTTCACAAACAAAGCAGCAGGTGAATTGAAAGAAAGACTTGTCAACCTTCTTGGAAGTCAGGGTGAAGATATCTGGGCAAGCACATTCCACTCTTTTTGTGCTAAAGTCTTAAGACGAGATGGCAGTAAAATAGGTTTTTCTTCAAGTTTTACTATCTATGATACTGACGATAGCAAACGAATGATGAAGGAATGTTTGCGTCAGCTTGAAATCAGCGACAAAATGCTGCCGGTAAAAACAGTATTGGCTGAAATAAGCCACGCAAAAGATTCACTTATTTCACCGGCTGAATATGCAAAAAACGCAAGCAATGACATCCGATTGCAAATGATTTCACGTGCATACATAAAGTATCAGACTATGCTGAAAAATGCAGATGCTATGGATTTTGATGATATTATCGTCAATACTGTCAGATTATTTGAAGAACATCCTGATGTTTTGGAGTACTATCAAAACAAATTCAAATATGTAATGGTTGATGAATATCAGGATACGAACCATGTTCAATATAAACTTACAGAATTACTTGCAGGCAAACATAAAAATATTTGTGTTGTTGGTGATGATGACCAGAGCATTTATCGTTTCAGGGGAGCGACAATAGAAAATATTTTATCTTTTGAAGAAAGATATAAAAATTCAAAAGTTATAAGACTTGAGCAAAATTATCGTTCAACACAAAACATTCTTGATGCTGCAAATGCTGTTATTGCAAATAATGACGGAAGAAAAGGCAAAAATCTTTGGACAGAAAATGGTGAAGGTGATTTAATTACTCTCTCTGTTTCTTATGATGAACGTGAGGAAGGCAGATTTATTGCTGACACAATTATTAACAATGTGTCAGATGGCAGAAAATGGTCTGACCATACAATTCTTTACAGAATGAACTCTCAATCAAATGCCATTGAAAATGCACTTGTACGCTCAGCAGTACCATATCGTGTTATAGGTGGTCACAGATTCTACGAAAGAAAAGAAATTAAAGACGCACTTGCATATCTTACCGTAATTAATAATCCATCTGATGATATACGATTAAGACGAATAATTAATGAACCTAAAAGGGGAATTGGCGATACAACAATCAATCATGCTCTTGAAATTGCCGGTGGATTAGGAACTTCTCTTTATGAAGTTTTATCACACGCAGAAGATTATCCGGTTCTTTCACGTGCTGAAAGCAAAATTAAATCATTTATTGAGATGATAGAAGACATAAGAATGAAAGCTGATTCTCTTCAACTGAACGAATTATTTGAACTGACTATGACAGAAAGCGGTTATTTATCTGCTTTAGCACTTGATCAGGAAACTTATGTTGACAGAACAGAAAACTTGAACGAATTATCATCTAACCTTTTAAAACATCAGGAAGAAGCAGAAAATCCCAATTTAGGTACTTTTCTTGAAGAAGTTTCATTGATGACAGATATAGATAATTATAATGCGGAAACTGATGCAGTTACGTTGATGACCCTTCATTCTGCAAAAGGCCTTGAATTTCCATATGTTTTTATAGCTGGTATGGAAGAGGGGATTTTCCCCGGATTGCAATCAATGTATGTACCTTCTGAAATTGAGGAAGAGCGCAGATTAGCATATGTAGGAATTACAAGAGCAAAAGAAAAATTATATCTCACAGCAACCAAAACAAGACTTCTGTTTGGTTCAACATCTCACAACAGACCCTCTCGTTTTGTTGCAGAAATTCCCGCACATCTGATTGATAATATCTCAAAGAAAAGTATTACTACTGCGCAACAGATTATGTTCCAACAGAAAGAAACAAAACCTGAAAAATCATATTCCATACCTAAACACTATCAGACAAAATCAGAAACAAAATCTTCAACTTCACAAGCCAATAGTAAAGAAACATATAAAGTTGGAGATACTGTATTGCACAATGCTTTCGGCAAGGGCGTCATTTTGTCAGTACAACCGGTGGGTGGTGACTATTTCTTGGAAATTGCTTTTGAAAAAGCAAGCACTAAGAAAATAATGGCTGCTTATGCAAAACTTAAAAAGCTTTAATTCTTGTGTTGACCAAAAAGATATATTGTGATAAAATTAAATGTACTTTAAGTTTTATGGAGGGAATGAAATGTCAAAGAACAATTCTAAAAATCCTAAGATAGTTTTTTATATTGCACATATTGAATTACCTGACATCAACGCACTTGCACACAGAGTAATCGCAAACTGTGTAGCCCTCAGAGAAGCAGGATACAAACCTATTTTAATTGGTTACAGTAAAGATAAGTCAACACCAAAAGAAATCGAAAAAACACATTTTGTTGTGAATGGTTTTGATTGTTATAACATTCCATATCCAATTTCAAATTTAGATTGGGCAAAAGATGCAATATCCTATAAAAGAATTAACAAATTAATTTCAACATACCTCGATGAAGGTGTTCATTCAATTGTCTGTTGCAGTATTGGCTCAACTAACTTTTACGGTCTGATGCGATTTGCAAAAAAGCACGGTATTCATATGGTTTCTGATACTGAAGACTGGTTTGATGAATTTAAAGGTAACATAATCAGAAGAACATACAAAAAATTGGACGAAGAGATTTATGTTAAGGTGTTAAAACCAAAAATTAAAAACGTTATTACAATAAGCTCATTTCTCTATAATTATTATACAAAAGAACATAACTGCAATTGTCTTATTGTACCTTCGTTAACAATTTCAACTGATAAACGATTCCAGAATTTACCTGAATATAAATACGACGGTACTCTCAGATACGTTTATTCCGGTAATCCCGGTTTTAAAGGCAGTAAAGACAGAGTTGACTGGTGTGTACACGCGTTTGCTAAAAATGCTCCCGAACACGCAAAATTTGATATATTTGGAATATCAAAAAATGATTTTATTGCTCTCTACCCTGAATACGAACAGGATACTGTTGATTCAAGAATAACATTCCATGGTTTTTGCGACAACAAGACCTGTCTTGAAGCAATTGCAAGAGCAGATTTTTCGTTATTTGCAAGAATGATCACACAAGCAACATTGGCAGGTTTTCCGACTAAATTCTCAGAGTGTCTCACAATGGGTGTACCATCAGTTACAACACCAACCAGTGATTTAGCTTCATATATTATAAATGGTGAAAATGGTTTTATTTCAAAAGAGGCAACCTATGATTCTTTTGAAAAAACATTCAAAGAATCATGCCAGGTAACAGGGGAACAAATAACTGAAATACACAAAAACTGTAAAAAGAACAAGAGTCTTGATTGTATGTCATATGTTGAAAAACTCGGGAATTATTTTGATAACTTAAAATAATAAAAACGCCTTGGGAATTTCTCAAGGCGTTAAATATTTATTTGTAATTAGAATATGGAGTACTGATTCCTGTAATTCTGAAGTTTTCAGGTTCAATTTCGATATTCTGCCTATAAATACTCATTATCAGTCCGACTGCAACGTAAATTGATAGGGTTGAAGAACCACCGGCACTCATAAACGGAAGGGTAATACCGATAACAGGCAAAAGCTGCAGGCACATACCAATATTAATTACAATCTGCGAAAGAATCATAAAAGCAAGACCGTAACAAATTAATGTACCTGAATTTTCTTTAGAACGTCGACCATTATTTATTATTCGCAAAACTATAAATGTAAATAATATTAAAAGTCCGATGCAACCAACGAAGCCTAATTCTTCGCCAATAACGGAAAGAATCATATCATTTCGGCTTTCCGGCACAATACCATTCTGTGTAAAAGTACCATTAAATAAACCTTTGCCAAAAAATCCACCTGAGCCTATGGCTTTAGTACAATAATTCTGCTGATAAATTACATCACTGTATGATTCAGGGAAAAACAAAGCCAAAAAACGTTCTTTCTGAATTTCCGAAAAAATCTTTGACCATACAACGGGTATCATTGCAATAACCGCCAATAAACCAACTGCAAAGTATCTGAGCTTTACGTTGCCAACAAACATCATACCAACGAAAATAATTACAAACACAAGTGCAGAACCAATATCACCGGTAAGAGCTACCAGACCTGCATATGCAGCACCATGTAAAGTAAGCAGAATTATATGAACGAATTTATCAATTTTGTCAGACACTAACTCGATATGTACAGAAAAAGTAATTACAAAAGCTATTTTTACTACCTCTGAAGGTTGAAAAAAGAATGAATTAGTAATTTTAAGCCATGTTTTAGCATCGCTTCTTGCATCAGGACCTACACCGAAGAAAAATAAAGAAACCATCAGCAAAAAGGCTACACCGGCAATTGCAGGCCAGATTTTTATTATAAGTTCATAGTCAATCAATGAAATAATTATCGAAACGATAATACCAAGAACAATCGCAATTATCATTGTTCTCACATCACGGGAAAAAAGCTGATCTTCAGTCAGCGTATACATTGTAGCGCTATGAACAAGAATCGCACCAAAAGAAGATGCAATAATACAAAGAAACATTAATATCCAATCAGTGCCTTTAAAAAATTTATTAATGTTTTTACGTAAACTTTCCAAAGAAATCACCTCTGTAAGTTTATTTTCTAAAAAAATAAGCTCACCAAACAAGGTGAGCCTTACAACTTAGCCTCTTATCTGAGAAAAGCAATAACAACACAAGTAGCCAATGTCAAAACAAAGAACAAAGCTGCAACCAATTTAGTTATCTTTGCAAGCTTAGCTTCCATTGTACGACCCTTATTCTTACCAAAGAAAGTATCTGCACCACCGGCAATTGCACCTGAAAGACCTGCTGATTTGCTTTCCTGAAGAAGAACAACAACAACAAGGAAGATTGATAATAAAATAAGACCGGCAGCCAAAGCGATTTCGTAAATTTCCATACTATATAGAACCTCCATATGTTATTTCCGATATATTCTATCACAGTAAGAAAAAAAAAGCAAGTCTTTTATTTAATATTTTTATTAAAATCCTGTATAACTTGAAGTAATTTGAAAATAATATATCCACGATAAGAAGAAAAGCGTTTGCTCTTATCGTTTAATGCTGATTGAGTTGGGATGCCGATTCAATCAGCTAAATTTTAAATTGATATTTACTTTTTATTTTAAAGTGGTATAATAATAAAAAACAATATTGGAGTACATAATGAAACAATATTTTTCTTATAATGCGACAGACACTGAAAACATCGCATCTGAATTTGCAAAATCGCTGACTGAAAATGAAGTGCTTGCAATGTTCGGCACTCTCGGAATGGGAAAAACAGCATTTGTAAGAGGTCTTGCAAAAGGTCTTGGCAACACATCTGAAATCAGCAGTCCAACATTTGCAATTGTTCATGACTATGGCGGAAATCCCCATTTATATCATTTTGATATGTACAGAATCAGTACCTGGGATGACTTATATTCTACAGGTTTTTTTGATTATCTTGATATGGGTGGTATCCTCGCCGTTGAATGGAGCGAAAACATAGAAAATGTTTTGCCGGAAAACTATACAAAAATTGTTTTTGAAAAAGGTAATCGGGACAATGAACGTATAATCTCAATATACGATGCAGGGGAGGCAAATGAATGATTGTGTTAGGAATTGACAGCTCCGCTACTTCTGTAAGTGTTGCTGTATTAAAAGATAATAAGTTGTTAAGTGAAGTTTATGCTGATACAGGACTTACACACAGTCAGACATTACTTCCTATGATAGATAATTGTCTAAAAATGGCAACTATTGATATATCTGACGTTGATTTGCTCGCTGTTTCTAATGGTCCCGGATCATTCACAGGTGTCAGAATAGGTATTGCAACTGTAAAGGGTATTGCCTTTACAAACAATATTCCGTGTGCTGAAATTTCAACACTTGAATGTATGGCATATAACATATCTGATTTTGATGGAATCATTTGTTCTGTTATGGATGCCCGTTGCAATCAGGTTTATACAGCTTTTTTTGAAAACCAGAACAACTGCAAAGTGAACCGTTTGTCAGAAGATTCAGCAATTTCAATTGATGAATTAGGCAAAAAAATCTCTCAGCTAAACAAAAAAGTTATTTTAGTCGGAGACGGTGCTGAAATATGCTACAATAAACTTGACGGAAACAATAACAATTTAATTCTTGCACCATTATCAGCAAGAAAACAAAGAGCGTCAGGTGTTGCATTGTCAGCCCTAAATGCCAAAACACTCAGTGGCAAAGAAGTAAAAGTCAATTATATTCGTTTACCGCAAGCTCAGAGAGAGCTTGCAAAAAAACAACTGAACGGAGGTTAAAATATGTTAGCAATAGGTTGTGACCATGGCGGTTTTAAATTAAAAGAAGAAATAATTAATTATCTTAAAACTGCAGGTGTAGAATTTAAAGATTTTGGCACTTACAACGAAAGCAGTGTCGATTATCCCGATATTGCTCACGTGGTTTGCGAAAGCATTTTGAACGGTGAGTGTGAAAATGCTGTTCTTGTTTGCGGAACAGGTATTGGCATTTCAATTGCAGCAAATAAACACAAAGGAATAAGAGCTGCTGTTTGTTCTGATGAATTCTCAGCTAAATTTACACGTCTGCATAATGATGCAAATGTTCTCTGTTTAGGTGGCAGGGTAGTTGGTCCCGGACTTGCTTGTGAATTAGTTGATATCTTCCTCAACACAGAGTTTGAAGGCGGAAGACATCTTCTGCGAGTTAATAAGATTACTGAAATCGAAAATAAAAATTAAATTAACACATAAAAAATTCCTCCTTGAATATATTTGACTTAGAAGTTAAAATTCAAGGAGGTTTTTTATGGATATTAAATTTTATAAGCTGCATAAGGCAAAAAACAATCATTTAGGCGGTTTTGTTGTACAAGCAAGCAAACACATTAAAATACTTATATTATTTGTTATACTTGTAACCGGAATGATCATAGGAAATTTTTTATTGAAAATCAATGACAATACTTACATTATTACCAAAAATATTTTCAGTGAATATACATTATCGTTAACGGAGAGAACACTATTACAGCACTTTTTAAATCAATGCACAATAAACATATCAATGCTTTTTATATATTTTATATCAGGACTTTGCGCAATAGGTTTTCCGACACCAATAATTTTCACCTTATTAAAAGGAATCAGTATAGGTGCATTAAGTACGTTTTTATATTCAGAGTATACACTAAAAGGCTTTGTTTATTGTATACTGATTCTTTATCCTATACAAATTGTCTTAAATCTGATAATTCTGAAAGCAGGCAAAGAAAGCCTGACAATGTCAAAAAATATTTTCAAAATATTAACTGAACAAAAGCAAAAAAGCGAAGATAACAATTATTTTAAAATATATTTATTACATTATCTCGTGTTAGTTTCAGTCACAATTCTGATTTCACTTATATGTTCACTATTGTCAATATACATTGTTCCTTTATTTAAATTTTAGATTTCTTCATTATCTGAAATAGTATTAAGAGGATTAAGATTTACTGCATTGCGCAATTGTTCATCAGCAACATGAGTATAAATCTGGGTTGTAGATAAATTTTCGTGTCCGAGTATTTCTTTCAGCAACAACACATCAACGTCACCATATTGATACATCAGTGTCGCAGCAGTATGCCTGAGTTTATGAGTTGAAAATCCGAGTTCATTCAAACCTGATTTTTCAAGAGCTTTTTCTACAATCAGCTGAACAGATCTTCTACTTATTCTTTGATTATTCCTGCTGATAAACATGGCCTCACGGTCTTTTACACCATCAACAGGTCTTACTTTCAGGTAATTATTGATTGCCATAACACAAGCAGAATTAAGGTAGATTTTTCTCTCTTTATTTCCTTTACCGGTAACAGTCATAGAGTTATCATCATAAATATCTGCCAGATTAAGATTAACTAATTCGGCAAGACGAAGTCCGCAATTAAGAAACAAAGTCAGTATACAGAAATCTCTTTCTTTGTTAGGGTTCGAATCATTATACACACAATTAAGTAACATTCTGCTTTGTTCAAGGGTCAGATATTTAGGGAGAGTCTTCTTTAGTTTTGGTGCTTCCAACTCTAAAAAAGGGTTGTCTTTTAAAACTTTTTCTCTTGAATGAAGATATTTAAAAAATGATTTGAGAGAAGTTACCTTTCTTGCCCTTGCAGTTGCATCATTATCTCTGTCATTTTTGCAATATAAAAGAAAATCATATCCATCATCCAATGAAATTTTTTCCAGAAACTTTTCATCAATATCAGAAATATCAATGTCTTCAAATTTAGCATCTTTATCAACCAACTTTCTGCTGACTTTCATAAAACGCAGAAAAGTCCTTAAATCTGAAGCATACTCAAGGACAGTTAATGAAGATTTATTTTTCACAACTTCAAGATATGTTAAAAACTTTTTCAGATGAAAGGGGAGTTCGGAAAAATCTTCTCTTTTCATTCTAATCACCTATAATTTAAACAGTTCTTTTGTGTTTTTGCACGTAATATCAACAACTGTATTATAATCTAAATTCTTAATTTCTGCAATTTTCTTTGCTGTATATTCGATCATATCTGATTGACAACGTTTCCCCCTCATGGGAACAGGACTCATATACGGAGCATCCGTCTCCAGCAAAATCCGTTCAATAGGAGTAATTTCTGCAACTTCAACAGGTTTAACTGCGTTTTTAAAAGTAACAGCACCGCCAAGACCGATATACATGCCTAATTTCACAGTTTCCTTAGCCAACTCAACACTGCCGGAAAAACAATGAACAACACCTTCAGGACGGTATTTTCGCAATATTTTATATGTTTCTTCATGCGCTTCTCTGTCATGCACAATAATAGGGATTTCAAGCTCTTTGGCAATTTTCACCTGACGTTCAAACATTTGAATCTGTTTTTCACGTGGTGAAAAATCATAATGAAAATCGAGACCGATTTCGCCAATTGCAACCACTTTACTATTATCTAAAAGCTTAAGAATTTTATTAAATTCCTCATCTGTCATATCTTCCGCTTCATGGGGATGAACACCGACAGCTGCATAAATTCCACTATATTTTTCTGCTAATTCAACGCTCATTAATGAAGATTTCAAATCACAGCCACAATTTATAATACCGCAAATTTTATCCGAAAACAGACCGTCAAGCACGCTTGAACGGTCTGTTTCAAATTTTTCATCATCATAATGAGCATGAGAATCAAAAATTTGTCCCATAATCTCACCTTAATTTATCTGATTTTTGAGCCAACAGGCATATCGTCAACAAAAATAACTTTTACATCATTTTCACCGCAATCAGCAGCAAGAATCATACCGTTACTTTCTACGCCACAGAGTGTTGCCGGTTTCAAGTTGGAAACAACTATAACATTATGACCAATCAAATCATCAGGTTTGTACCAGAGTGCAATACCTGAAGCAACTGTTCTTAGGTTTGCAGTGCCATCGTCAAGAGTAAGTTTAAGAAGTTTCTTGGCTTTTTTTACCGGTTCGCATTCAACAATTTTAGCTACGCGTAAATCAACCTTAGCAAAATCATCAATACCGATCTTTGCAATTCCATCAAGTACCAATTTTTCTTCTTCCTGAACTTCCTTATTCTTTTCTTCAATTTCAGCAAGCATTTTTTCCGCATCAATTCTGTTAAAAAGAGGTGAGGGAGCTGTAACTTTAGTGCCTTCTTCAATAGCACCAAAAGTTTTTAAACTATCATAACTATTGATCGATGTGTTGAGCTGAGCAAAAATCTTCTCAGATGTTTCCGGCATAAACGGTGAAAGAAGAACAGCAGTAAATCTGATGCTTTCAAGAAGATTATAAAGCACAGTTGCAAGACGATCTTTCTTCTCTTCATCTTTAGCAAGTGCCCAGGGCATTGTTTCATCAATATATTTGTTGCTTCTCTTTGCAAGTGCCATAATAACTTCCAAAGCATCGCTTATTCTGTATTGAGCAATTAATTCTTCAACTTTGCCGATTGTAGATGTTGCAAGATTAATAAGTTCATCATCAACATCTTCTTTAACACATGGATTTGTAACGATGCCATCAAAATATTTATTTGTCATTGCAATTGTTCTGTTAACAAGGTTACCGAGTGTATTTGCCAAATCAGAATTATAGCGTTCAATGATTGTTTCGTAAGTAATAGAACCGTCAGATGTATAAGGCATTTCAGACAGAAGGTAGTATCTTACAGCATCAACACCAAGGAGATTAACAAGGTCATCTGCATATATAACATTACCACGGCTTTTTGACATTTTATCTGTACCGAAAAGAAGCCATGGATGACCAAACACCTGTTTTGGAAGCGGCTCACCCAATGCCATAAGCATAATAGGCCAATAAATTGTGTGGAATCTTACAATATCTTTACCGATTATATGAACATCAGCCGGCCAGTATTTATTATATTTTTCATCACAGCCATCAGGATCATAGCCGAGAGCAGTAATGTAGTTTGAAAGTGCATCAATCCAAACATAAACCACGTGTTTATCATCAAAATCGACAGGAATGCCCCATTTGAAAGATGTTCTTGAAACACAAAGGTCCTGAAGACCGGGTTTGATAAAGTTGTTGAGCATCTCTTTTTTTCTGCTTTCAGGGAAAATGAAATTATCATTTTCTTCAATATATTCTTCCAGTTGTTTCTGATATTTAGAAAGGCGAAGGAAATATGCCTCTTCTTTTGCTTTTTTTACTTCTCTGCCACAATCAGGGCATTTACCGTCAACTAATTGCGACTCTGTCCAGAATGATTCGCAGGGAGTACAATATAATCCTTCATATTCACTTTTATAAATATCATCCTGTTCATAAAGTTTTTTGAAAATTTTCTGAACAGTTTTCTCATGATAATCATCAGTTGTTCTGATAAAGTGGTCATATGTTGTATTGAGTAAATCACAAATATCTTTAATTTCACCGGCTACTTTGTCAACATATTCTTTCGGTGTAACCTTTGCTGCTTTTGCATATTCTTCAATTTTCTGACCGTGTTCATCAGTTCCTGTGAGGAAAAATACATCGTAACCCTGCATTCGTTTAAATCTTGCAAGGGCATCGGTAAGAACGATTTCATAACTGTTACCGATATGAGGTTTTCTTGATGTGTAGGCAATTGCCGTTGTGATGTAAAATTTTTCTCTCATCATAATTTTCCTTTCTAAAGTGAAATGCTAAAAACAAAGTGCCTTATTAAAAGGCACCTTGTTATAATTTTTTAGTTAGCCCAGCTTACAAAAGTAAGGTTTTCATTGGGCACCCAGCCTTCGTAACCCAGTGCCTTAACTTTACTGTATGAACCGCTGATATCTATTACTTTTACTGCATTTCCGGCAACAAGGTAAAGAAGTTTAGTTGATGATGCATCCGGTTTTGACATAGCATAAACTACACCACTACCAACAATTTCGCAATTCATAACAGCACCGTTACCTTTTTCTTTAAATGCCTTCATAGCGTCAGCATAAGAAGTGATACTATTGTCAGTTTGTGTTGAACCTTCGGTTGTAACCTCAGGTTTTGCAGTAGTCGGTTCTTCAGTTGTAACTTCCGGTTCTTCAGTAGTAACTTCTTCGGTTGTTTTTTCCTCAGAAACAGTTGTACTTTCAACAGGAGGAATTGTTGTAGTTTCAGGTTTTTTGTCGCCGATTACGTTTTTAGTTATAGCCATAATACCAAAAACCAAGCCAACAACAACAGCAACAATTGCAAGAAATACAACAGCCGCACGTGCATAACGGGCAATTTTCTGTTTTAAAGAATTATTTCTTCTCTTTTTGTATTCTTCACTACCGGGGGAATAATAACTCTCTTTATACTTTCCGTATTCATTTTTATAATAATTATAATCATTTCTGTTTGCCATATATATATAACCTCACTCATTAATATAGGTAAATACATTATGATTATACAATGATATTTTCAAGTAGTCAAGAAGAAAACTGTAAATTTTACGATATATTGTCGATTGTTACACAACTGTAATTTCTTCAGGCACAAACAGCTCTGTTTTACCATCTGAATTTATTCTGGCTTTGATTTTTCCATATGGTGTAGGCATCTCTATTTTTGCGAAATCAAGACCAAAAGTATTAAAATTAAACTTAATTTTTTTCAAACCCGGTTCAAGAATCTGCAACCCCAAAAATCTGGCAGGAAGCTGATATGCCGGTGTTCCGCCCCAGGCATGACTATAATCACAATCAAATCCATCCCAGACCTCTTTTAGACCTTTATTGCATTCATCAACAAGGTTTTCCCATCGTTTTAAAAGTTTAATACCATATTTCCCGAAAAGGTCATTTTCATATATAGCATCAAGAATAAAATGCATAAAATACGGATTCGCCTGAATTAATGCCTTATCATTGACAACACATTCAAGTATATCACCTGAAACATCTTTATCGCATAAACCATATAAAACTGCAAGTGTGTTGGAATGAACGCTGTAATACCTTTTATTCTCTTCGCAGGGTCGCCAGTCAATAACTTCATCCTTAAAATTGCGTCCATCAAAATAAAGACCTTTTTCTTTATCAAAGAAAGTTTCATTAAATGATTTTTTCAGCAATTCTGCTCTGTTAAAATAAACTGAACTTTTTTCATCATTTAAAATTTTACAAATCTTCTGCGCCATACACAAAGCATCATAATAAAATGCGTTAAGAACTGCTTCCCCCAGAGCTCTGGGTGGATGATGCATTGAATAACCATCGTATACTACATGGTCCACAAACATATAGTTTGGAGGATTAGTAATCAAACCATCCTTTGCTGTATAAGAATGGAATCTGTTTAAAAGAAGATGAATCGTGTTAATTGAGTACTCAATTATCGATTTATCGCCACTATACATGTAATAATCATAAATCATTCTGAGCAGAATAAGGCTATACGTTGTATGGAACATAAATCCATCATTCATTTCAAGGAAATCAATTGTTCTTACAATATCAAAACGTGTAAGTTTTGTGTCCCCATAGCAATAGTATGCCATTAAACTTTCAATGTAGTAATCACCTGTACATGCGAGATTTTCCTGATGATAAGGGCTATCAAGATGTAATGACTGTCTGCATATACCAAGCGTATGCTTGCAAAGTTTAAACACATCATTCAGACCCTTATCACTACATTCAAATAAACCATCTTCAGGTTCGTTATAATGAGTTGAAACGAGACCTATATTTTTAATGGTTGCATCGTGTTTTTCAGTGAAAACAATACCGATTCTGATAACACCAATACTTTGCAATCTTATGCCTCTGAACTCAAAATCATACACTGAGTCGATTCTGATGCGTGTTTTTGAATCATGACAGATTTGTCCCAAAAATTCCTGACAATCAATATCAGAAATTACATTATCACAGTCAACAAAAGCAACAGAAGGATATCCTGCGTAAATTTTATCAAAAACACAGTCAAAGGTAACAGGGGATCCATACTTAATCCTGACACCATCTTTTGTTATTGTAATTCTGTCTTTATAACAATCCGGCACAATTATATCAGAACATAAAATAAATTCTTCTTTTAACGGATCAATAGGAGAGGGGAAAAGGGACCATATATTTTCCGTAACGCAAGCATTTTCCCAATCAACATTTTCAAAAGAACAAGAGTAACTGTTAGCAGAACGGTACCTCTTTGTTGCTCTGCAAAGCCATGATTCATCAGTAATAATACTTTCGACAGTTGAGTCGCAATATAAAATTTCAATATTAGCTACAAGACAAGGTTTACCCTTGGATGTGTCAGTCATTACTTCAGGAATCGTCTGAACTTCAACGTAAATCTCGTTTTTACCTTCAGTCAAACTGACGGGATAAGTAGTATAGTAACTCTTCGGCAATGAATGAGGATTACTGAAATCGCCACCAGCACAAACAGGTCCCATGCCAATCACACCAGAATTAACAGATAATCTGAATTTACAATCAGCAAAAATAGTTATGTATGCTTCTTTTATTTGTTTTTTTACATTAAAATTTTTTTTAAATTCTGCTACCCGAAATTCAAAACCATCCCGAGACATATTAGTGGTTTCAAAACTTTTTTGAAATTCCGGATATTTATCTTTTTCAACCCAGATAGTTTTAGCATTACCAAGTGTCCTTGTCATAACAAACCCTCTATCAGTCATCTTGAATACTGTTCTTTGATATTTTGCATGATTTCGGCAATTTTAATGTTTTGCGGACAATAGCTTTCACAAAGATGGCAGGAAATACATTTATCAGCACGTGCATATTCGGGTACTTTATTATATCTGTTTTTGAAATCATCTTCTCTTTTTTCTAATCTGAATTTTCCCCAGATATTTAACATTTCGGGAATATCGATTCCTTGCGGACAATCTTTTGTACAATATCTGCACTTAGTACACGGAATTGAAAAATATTCCTTAAAAACAGTAACTGCTTTTCTTATTGCAATTTCATCATTTTCCGTCAGCTTTTCAAAATCAGTCATTGTTTTGATATTATCTTCAACCTGACTCTCATCAGACATACCACTTAAAACAGTAAGAACACTTTCGTTGCTTGCAGCAAATCTGATAGCCCAGGAAGCTATACTTGATTCCGGTCTTGCTTTTTTAAGAATGTCATTAGCTTCATCACAAAGATTTGCCAAAGCACCGCCACGTACCGGTTCCATAACTATCATTGGTAAATCATATTTTTTAATAACTTCGTATTCCTTTTGCGCATTTGCAATTTCAGTATCAAGATAGTTATACTGAAGCTGAACAAAATCCCATTCATGGTCTGCAGTAATTCTCTCAAGGCACTCAACTGTACCGTGGAAAGAAAAGCCCAGGTTTCGTATTTTTCCTTCTTCTTTCATTCTTGTCAAAAATTCGTATGCGCCAAAGCTTTCAAGTTTATCATAATTTTCATCATTCAAACAATGTTCAAGATAAAAATCGAAATATTCAACCTGACATTTCTTAAGCTGTTCGTTGAAAACTCGCTCAACATCCTCTTTACAATTAATTGCCCATGGCGGAAGCTTTGAAGCTAAAAAGAAAGTATCTCTATCATATCTTTTCAGAGCTTCACCAATAAATTTTTCACTTTGACCTCCATGGTAACCCCAGGCTGTATCAAAATAATTAACACCATTTTTATAGGCATAATCTACCATTTTAAAAGATGTTTCATAATCGATTTTTTTGTCATCTCCGTCGAGTACCGGAAATCTCATACAGCCAAATCCAAGCAAAGAAATTTCTTGGTTTGTTCTCCTATATAATTTTTTTGTAACCATAAAATCACCTCAAATTTTAGTATACAAAATAATTATATCTTATTTTAATTCTTTGTCAACAAAAACTAACTTGTGTATTCTTCGATGATTTTCATTAATTCTGATGAAGTGTTTACATTTATTCCTTTTATAAGCTGATTTCTCTCTTCCTCTGGTAAGGAATCAACATATGTGTCATAAACCTTATATGGTATTTTAGAGTCTTTATCGAATACTGCTATTTTTCCGTTGAATACAGATATTTTGTATAAATACTCTGCACTTACCTCTGCATCACTTTCGGTTTTTTCAACAAATGAATTTTCAAATGGTTTTACCACTTCTTTTATCAGTAAATCAGATATTAAAACAGTAAAAGCAAATACCGCGAGAAAAGCAAATAAAATACGAAATTTTTCTTTCATGATATTTCACCTTAAATGCGAAAATTATATTTTATCATTCACTGTTTCATCTGAAAATATTCGCAGAATTGCAAATAAGTTACAATTTTGTTATTTTTTAAAAAAACACTAAACAAATTCAATTTTTTGTGTTATAATAATATGAATCATGATGAATATCAGCTTTTAAAATAAATTTTGGAGGATGTAAAATGGCTTCTACACAGAAAAAACGTCAAAAATCATCTGCATCAAATTCTGTGATTGGTTTGATTTTAAAGAGTCTTTTGCTTATTGTACTGCTGTGCGGACTCATAGTTGGCGGTTATGTTTTAATCAGGTCAATTGCCTACGTAAATGGCGAACCCTTTGATCTCGATAAATATAAGGCCGATCAGGTTCAGACATCAATTATTTACAGAAAAGAAAGTGAAGACGGTAAATTTCTGGAATACACACGACTTCATGGTGAAACCAACAGAATCTGGGTTAGTTTGGATGATATGCCAGAAAATATGAAAGATGCTATTATCGCCCTTGAAGACAAACGTTTTGAAAAGCATAATGGTGTTGACTGGATCAGAACAGTCGGTGTTATGATAAAACCAAGTAACCAGGGACAGGGTGGTTCTACAATAACACAGCAGCTGATTAAAAACCTGACTGACGAAAAAGATGTAACATATGTTCGAAAATTCAAAGAAATTCTTACAGCTCTTAATCTTGAAAAAAATTACAGTAAAGATGAGATTTTGGAAACATATCTCAACACTCTTTATCTCGGACAAGGTTGTTACGGTATCAAAACTGCAGCTGAAGTTTATTTCGGAAAAGAAGTTGAAAATCTGAACCTTGCCGAATGTGCTGCACTTGTTTGTATTACAAAAGCCCCGGGAACTTATGATCCATTGACAAATCCGCAAAATAATGCAGACAGACGTGCTTTTTGTCTTGAAAGCATGTTGGATGAAGGTTATATTACTGAAGAAGAATATAACGAAGCACTGAATTGTAAACTTGTTTTTTCTAATGACCCTGATTTTGTAAGCCAGATTGAAGATGAATCCTCTGAAAACCAAACCGAAGAAGTTCAGAGCTATTATGTTGACCACATAATCAATCAGCTTATTGAGGACTTCCAGACAGATTATGACTTATCTTACATTCAGGCATGGAAGAAAGTATATTATGGTGGTCTAAGAATATATTCAGCTGAAAATACCAAGGTTCAGAAACAACTGGAAGATATTTATGAAAGCAGAAAAAATTTCCCTGCTGTTTATGGTTCAAACGGTCAGAAAACACAAAGTGCAATGACCATTATGGATTATAAAGGCAGAATCGTTGGTATCGTTGGTGGTGCTGATAAAAAAACTGAAGACCGTTCACTTAACAGAGCTTCACAATCACCAAGACAACCCGGTTCAGCAATCAAGCCCATAAGTGTATACACATATGCTCTTGACACTAACCAGATCACCTGGGGCACACGTATTCTCGACTATTCAGGCACAAAGCGTGACGGCAAACTCTGGCCGACAAACTATGGCGGTTCAACAGGTTCAAATTCATATGTTACAACACAGTACGCATTAAAAAAATCGCTTAACACAGTGCCTTACAGAATCCTCGAAAAAGTTTCACTCAACAAAGCATATGATTTTATGAAGAATAAACTTCATTTCACTACAATGGTTGACGGAATTGATAACGCTGACTATTCACCACTTTGTGTTGGTGGTATGAATCAGGGCTTAACATCATTGGAATTGACCGCTGCATTTGCAATTTACGGCAGTGGCGGTGTTTACTATGAACCATATCCATATTATAAAGTAACCAACAGCGACGGCTCAATTGTTTATTTTGATAATACAAATCCTGTAGGTGAGCAGGTAATTTCACCTGACACTGCAGAAGTTATGAACAGAATGCTTCAGACAGTTATTACTGAAGGTACTGGTGGTGGCTATGGAATCACCGGTTTCAACACTTTCGCTAAAACAGGTACTACAACAAACAACTATGACCGTTGGTTTGTAGGAGGAACTCCATATTATGTATCAGCTGTCTGGTATGGCTATGATATAAACAAAAGTATCAGTACTTCAGCAAGTAACCCTGCTGCACAAATCTTTAAGAATGTTTACAACACAATTCACAAAGATTTAAAGGTAAAAGATTTTGACTATCCAAACAGTAAGGCTAAAGAAGTAACATACTGCACCTATTCCGGACAAATTGCAGGTTCTGCTTGTAAATCCAAGGCGAAAGCTTATTTCACAAGTGGTTACACTACTGTTTGTTCAGGTGATCATAGCGGTATGAACGGTGTGATTGGTGGCAAAGGTGGTTGGTCCGGTACCGGTGGTGCCCCCGGCGAAGGTGAAACAGAAATCACAACAATCCCGATTATCGGTGGCGGTTCTTACTACGATCCCGGCACTCAACAACCGACACAAAGTCCCTCTGTTGACTTTACTTTACCTCAAATTTGGGGAGATGACCAATAAACAATGATTATTATGTCTGTTGATTATGGCGATACCAGAACAGGTGTCGCCATATGTGATAAAAAAGAGATTTTAGCAAGTCCTGTAACTGTCATAACAGAACGTTACAGACCAAATTTAATTAAAAAACTTTCAGAAATTATCAGTGAACGTAAACCGGAACTGATAGTTGTGGGACTGCCTAAAAATATGGATGGAACCTGCGGTGAAAGATGCGAAAAATGCATTGAATTTGCTAATGAAATTAAAGAAGTTACAGGAATTGATGTTGATATGTGGGATGAGCGTCTGACAACAGTTTCTGCATACCGGGCTTTAAATGAAGCTGATTTTCATGGCAGAAAAACACGAAATGTAATCGATGCAGTAGCAGCAGTTACGATTTTACAGGATTATTTGGCGCGCAGAAAATCGCAAAACAACTAATTTTCATATTTACATTGCTTATGCATAAAATTTTATGAGGTGCATTAGTAATGATAACGCGAAAAAAATTAGTTTTCATAGTTACTGTAATTTTAACAATATCTTTTATTTCAAGTATTTTCTACATCAATAATGTTTCAAAGTTTAAACAGGTTGATAGCGTCAATGTAAAAACTGATAAGATTAAGGTTATAATTGATGCGGGACATGGTGGTGTTGATGGGGGAGCAGTAGCTTCCGATTCTACACTTGAAAAAGATATAAATCTTGATATAGCATTGAAATTAAATGAAATGCTTCAATTGATCGGTGCTGAGACAATACTGACCCGTAGCAGTGACATTTCAATTCATAGTGAGTCTGCTAAAACAATACGTGCAAAAAAAGTCAGCGATATACATAATCGGTTTTCTATAATTGAAAACAACCCTGACTATATATTTATCAGCATACATCAAAATTCTTTTTCAGATTCAAAATATAAAGGTGCTCAGATTTTTTATTCACCAAATAATTCATCCAGTGTTGATTTAGCAAGGTGTATACAATCAAGTTTAACTTCACAGCTTCAACCTGATAACAGCCGTGAAATTAAAAAATGTACTACTGATGTATTTTTAGTTTATCATTCACAATCAACGGCTGTTCTTTGTGAGTGTGGTTTTTTATCAAACTCTAATGATCTGATAAATCTGAAAAACGATAAGTATCGGAGTAAAATAGCATTTTGTATTTTTAATGGTATATTGGATTATTATTCTTCATTTGCATAAACGGAGGTGTCTTTTATGGCAAATAAAACAAAGGTTGTATATGTTTGTAGCGACTGCGGGTACGAAAGCTCAAAATGGTATGGCTCTTGTCCCGGTTGTGGCGAATGGAATACAATGCAGGAAGATGTACGTGTTCCTGTAACTTCCAAAACATCAAAATCAGTTTCCTTATCAGGTGCTGCAAAAGCAATACAAATCAAAGATATTTCGTTTGCTGATGAAGTAAGGTATAAGACCGGTATGAATGAATTGGACAGAGTTCTTGGCGGAGGACTCGTAAAAGGTTCACTGGTTTTACTCAGCGGTGACCCCGGTATCGGTAAATCAACAATACTTTTGCAAATATGCCAGCACTTGGGTGAAAATCATAATATCTTATATGTTTCAGGTGAAGAATCGTCAAGACAGATTAAAATTCGTGCTGACAGACTTGGCGTGGAAACAGACAAGCTTTCGGTTATGTGTGAAACTGATGCTGAAAAAATCGCTGAATTCATTCGTAGTGAAAAGCCTGAGATAGTTATTATCGATTCAATACAGACAATGAATATATCAGAAATTTCATCTTCTCCTGGTAGTGTTTCACAAGTAAGAGAATGTACAAATTTATTGATGAGAACAACAAAAAGTCTTGATATTCCGATGTTTGTTGTGGGTCATGTAAACAAAGACGGTAACATTGCAGGCCCAAAAGTCTTAGAACATATTGTTGATGCTGTTTTATATTTTGAAGGCGACAGAAACCTTTCTTACCGAATTTTGAGAGCTGTAAAAAACAGATATGGCTCAACCAATGAAATAGGTGTTTTTGAAATGATGGACAGAGGACTTGAAGAAGTCGAAAATCCGTCAATGATGCTCATTTCCGGAAGGCCGAAAAACACTTCAGGTTGTTGTATAGCCTGCGTTATGGAAGGTTCTCGACCCATTCTTGCTGAAGTACAAGCTCTTGTCACATCTTCAGGATTTGGCAATCCGAGAAGAATGGCTACTGGATTTGATTACAACAGGATGGCTATGATTCTGGCTGTATTGGAGAAAAGGGGAGGATACTTTTTCGGAAATATGGACAGTTATGTTAATGTTGTCGGTGGTCTGCGTCTTGATGAACCGGCAACAGATTTATCAGTAGCTTTAGCCCTTGTTTCATCACTAAAAGAAGTACCCGTAGATGATGGTTTAATCGCTTTTGGTGAAATTGGTCTCGGCGGTGAATTAAGAGCAGTAAGCAATTGCGAGCAAAGAATCAAAGAAGCTGCACGTCTCGGATTCACAAAATGCATTATACCTGCTTATAACCTGAAAAATTTAAAAACAAAAACAGATGGTATAGAAGTGCTTGGTGCAAAATATATAAGACAAGCTTTTGCTGTTGCATTGGGATGATTATATGATTTATCCGCATTTACCAACAAAACAAGTAAACAAGGTTATAATCGGCAAAAATTATAGCGAACAGATTTACAAAAATTTACAGAAACTCGGAATTGAACCTGTTTTTATTTCAGAAAGCACAAATGTTCGGTCGGGGATTTGTAACCATGCAGATCTGGCATTTTGCCCGTTGACAGCAGAAAAGTGTCTTCTTAGCAAAGAACAAACTCAGCTTTTTGATATATTAAAGAAGGCAGGCTATAAACCTGAATTTATTAACGAAACTCTCGGCTATAATTATCCACAGGACGTGTTTTTAAACTGTGTTATAATCGGTAAACATATATTTTATAATCCTGACACAGTATCCGATAAAATCACTGAATTTATCAAAAATTCTGATTTAATTGAAGTGGCTGTCAAACAAGGGTACACCAAGTGTTCAATAACACCAACCACAATTGATAGTTTCATCACTGACGATATTTCTATCGGCTCCAGAGGAGCTGAATTTGGCTTTGATGTATTGCTGATTAATAAAGCCGAAATAAAACTGAAAGATTTTAATTACGGATTTATCGGTGGTGCAACCGGAAAAATATCAGAAAACAAAATGGCCATTACAGGTAGACTTGATAAATTATCAGACTGTGACCGAATTAAAAAGTTCTTATTTAATAAAGATATAGAAATAATTGAACTGACTGATGGAGTAGTAGAGGATATCGGTTCAATAATTCCGTTAGTTTAAAACAGGAGATATATAAAAATACAACAAAAAGAAAAATATCCAACTGCACAAAATAAATGTTTTGTGCAGTTGAGGGGAGTAAAACTTGTGGAAATGACAGTTTTTAAGCCCACAGATGCTTTCCATAAAATTAAAGCGTATCAAAGGAAATATGGCATCCTTTGGTACGCTTTTCTATTTATTTAAAAATCCTGACACGCTACTAATATTGTCAATTACTCTATAATCATCTGTTACAGAAAGTTCATTTGTGTTAAAACTACCTATCAAATCGTAGATGTCTGTAACATTAATATGATGAAATATACCGCACAATGTTTCATATGCTTTTTGCGGATTACCATCACCGCCACCAACAAGTATAACTGCACCTTTTTTAGTCTTAAAATTCAATTCTAACTCTCGGAAATATCTGGATGTGAAATACATTTGAAATCTGCTACACAAATCAAGCAGTTTTCCTGTAGGTTGCGAAAAATATATTGGCGAAGCTACAACAATATTATCACAGTTTTCAATATAATCATATATTTCTGTCATCTCATCATTTATTGAACACCCGTTGTTATGCCAACAGTATCGACAATCTATACAAGGTGAAATGTTAGAATAATAAGCATCAATGATTTTATATTCTCCATTGAGCTGTTCAGTTAGTTTATTGATTAGATTCACAGTGTTTCCGTTTTTGCGAGGTGAACCGTTTAAAATTAAAGTTTTCATAATTAAATCCTTTTTATCAACCCATAACTCTTTTTAAAATAACCCTGCGATTCATAAAATGCATGAGCGTATGTTCTTTGCAGACCACTATTGAGAAGAACTACTTCAATGTTGTTTTCTTTTGCATAGTTTTCTGCAACTTTGAGTAACGCAGTACCGATACCATTTCTTCGATATTCTTTCGAAACTGCAAGTCCTATTATCTTCATACCTTCATTTTCGAGTTCAAATGCAAGGTAATTCACACAACCTATGAAACCAACAACTTTGTCACCGTCACAAGCAACAAAAATCTGATAATTATCTCGATTCATCATTTCTTCAACGCGTTTTGACAGATTAACAAGTTCGCAGTTATATCCTAAATCTTTTTCAAGAATATCACGTATGAACATTATATCTTTATTTTCATATTTTCTATAAATCATATATTTAACCTCAAAAATTTTAGTGTACGCTTACTAAATTATACCACTCTCCCCTTTTAAAGTAAACATTTTTTTCAATCTGTCAAAATATACAATATTATAGAAAATTTATACAAAAATATTTATCATTTTTTGAAATGTTTTACTTTACTAAAGCGTTGAATTATAGTATAATATATTGGTATATTTATATTTGGAGGTGTATCCTTTTGCAGCAATACATAAATTCATTGCCTATTGAGGACAAACTTACAATTGAACTTGCAGAACTTTTCGAAAAATATGGTTATAAAAAGTACTGTATGGATAAATTTGAGGAATATAGTTTTTACAGTGATAACAGAGATTTCCTTTCCGGTGAAGGTATCATTGCTTTTAATAATTCAGACGGCAGACTTATGGCTCTTAAGCCTGATATAACTCTCTCAATTGTTAAAAATTCAAGAATTTCATCTGATACTCTTACAAAATCATACTATAATGAAAGCGTATACAGAATCGGTAAAAATACTCACGATTATAAAGAAATTAAACAGACCGGTGTAGAAGTTCTTGGTAAACTTGATGCATACAGCATTTCAGAAATCATACTTCTTGCACTTGAAAGTCTTGACAAAATTGATACTGAAAACATTCTTTCTATTTCGCATATGTCTGTTATTTCAGAACTTATTGAAAAATATAATATTTCTCGTAAATTAAGAAAGAAAATCATTGAATTTATCATCGGCAAAAACATGCACGATTTAAGAAAACTTCTTATTGAAAATGAAATTGATGCTGATAAATTTATTGAAATAGTTTCAATCAGTGGAAGAATCGATTGTGTTGTTGAAAAACTTGAAAAATTCACTACTGACGGGTTCGATTTTGAACAAGCAATTTCAGATTTCAAAGTAATTTCAGATACAATCAGAATTAATGATACTGACAAAAACGTTACAGTTGATTTTTCTGTTCTGAATAACACAGATTATTATAACGGAATAATCTTCCAGGGTTTTGTAAAAAATGCTCCCAATGCTGTTCTTGCAGGTGGCAGATACGATAACCTTGCAAACAAAATCAGAAAGCACACAGAAGCCATCGGCTTTGCAATTTACCTTGATAATCTCAATTTATGGTATCCCAACAAGAAAGATTTCGATACTGAAATTGTAATTATAAATAATGGCAGCGACGCTGCTGAACTTCTTAAATGCGTTAAAAATCTTACAGATAACGGACATTCTGTTAAAGTTGAATATAAAAAGCCAACAGATTATCGCTTTAAGACTCTTTATACATTTGATGGCACATTGAAGGAGGAAAAATAATGCTGAACATTGCTTTACCAAAAGGACGTCTCGGCGATAAAGTTTATAACCTCCTTTCTTCAATCGGTTATGATTGTGCTGAGATTTATGCTGACAACAGAAAACTTGTGTTTGAAAATCCTGACAACGGTGTCAGATATTTACTTGTAAAGCCCTCTGATGTAGCTGTTTATATTGCTCACGGAGCAGCAGACATCGGCATTGTGGGAAAAGATTGCCTTGACGAAGGTGATTATGACGTGTATGAACTCCTTGATCTTGATATTGGAAAATGTAATATGTGCGTTGCTGCAAAAAATGATTATGTTGAAGATCCTGACAGACCAATACGTGTTGCAACAAAATTCCCGAATATTGCAAAAAGATACTATGCTTCATTTAACCGCGAAATTGATATAATCAAACTTAACGGTTCAATTGAGATTGCTCCCCTCTTAGGTCTTTCCGATGTTATCGTAGATATTGTTGAAACAGGCACAACACTTAAAGAAAACAATCTTTCTGTTTTTGAAAAAATTATGCCTATCAGTGCAAGACTCATTGCAAACAAATCTTCTTACAGATTTAAACAGGAAACAATAAATGAACTTACTGAAAAATTAAGTGTGAAACTTCAGGAGGTCAAAAAATGATTAAAATTATCAAAATGGCTGATGCAAAAAAAGAAGATATTTTAACACGTGACATTAACACAAAAAGTGGTGTTGAAGATATCGTTTCTGATATTATTGAGAACGTCAGAAAAAATGGTGATAATGCCCTCAGAGAATACAGCCTTAAATTTGACAAAGCAGAAATAGAAAACCTTGAAGTTACAAAGGAAGAAATAGAAGAGGCTTACAATTCGGAGAGTAAAGAATTTATTACTACTCTTGAAAAAGCTAAAAATAACATTCATCATTTCCATTCTCACCAGGTAAGAAACAACTTCATTATCAACGATAAAGATGGTGTTATTTTAGGACAAAAAATCACTCCTATTGAAAAAGTAGGCCTTTATGTGCCCGGTGGTACAGCGAGCTATCCTTCAAGCGTTCTTATGAATGCAGTTCCTGCTAAAATCGCAGGAGTAAAGGAAATTGTTATGGTTACACCGCCTGATAAATCAGGTAAAATTCCGGCACCCATTCTTGCAGCTGCTAAGGTTGCAGGTGTTGACAGAATTTTCAAAACCGGTGGAGCTCAAGCTGTTGCCGCACTTGCTTTCGGCACAGAAAGTATGCCTAAAGTTGATAAAGTTGTAGGTCCGGGCAATGTTTTCGTTGCAACTGCAAAAAGAATGCTTTATGGTATAGTTGATATTGATATGATTGCAGGTCCCAGCGAAATTCTTGTTCTTGCAGATGGTACCTGTAACCCTGAATTTGTAGCAGCTGATTTGCTTTCACAAGCGGAACACGACAAACTTGCAAGCTCTGTTCTTATTACAGATTCAGAAGAACTTGCTTACAAAGTTTCTGAAGAACTTGAAAAACAAATCCCTGAACTTCCAAGATGTGAAATAGCAAGAACTTCAATAGATACAAACGGTAAAATTATTATTGCCGAAAATATGAGACAAGCTGTTGAAATAAGCAACGAAATTGCACCTGAGCACCTTGAAGTTTGTGTTGACAATCCCTTTGAACTTCTCAACCTTATAACAAATGCAGGTTCAATTTTCCTTGGAAAAAATGTTCCTGAATCTTTGGGTGACTATTTAGCCGGACCTAACCACACACTTCCTACTTCTGGTACAGCAAGGTTCAGCTCCCCTCTTTCAGTTGATGATTTCATTAAAAAATCTTCATTTATATATTTCTCTGAAGATGCTCTTAACGAAGTAGGAGAAGATGTTGTAAGATTTTCAGAAAAAGAAGGTTTGCAGGCTCATGGCAGAGCAGTAAGCAAAAGATTAAAAAAATAAGAAGGTATCCCTATGAGCAAATTTATGAGGGCAGAATATGATTCAATTATACCCTACACTCCAGGTGAACAGCTTAATGATAAAAAATACATTAAGCTCAACACAAATGAATCCCCATTTCCTGCTTCACCAAAAGTTTCAGATGTTTTAAATAAAAATTTGATTTCATCTTTATACTTATATTCAGATCCTAAACTCAAAAATATCAAACAATCAATTGCTGATTTTTATTCAGTAAATCCAGATCAGATTTTTGTCGGTAATGGGTCTGATGATGTAATAGCCTTTGCTTTTATGGCATTTGGTGGTCTTGGCGGTGAATTCTGTTGCCCTGATATCACATATAGTTTTTATCCTGTTTTTGCAGATTTGTTTAAAGTAAATCTTGAACAAATACCGCTTAAAGATGATTTCAGCATCGATGTCAATGATTACGTAAACAAAGGTAAGAATATAATTATTGCTAACCCTAATGCACCTACCGGTCTTGCATTGACTCACGATGAAATTGAACTTATCGTTAAAACTAACCCTGACAATGTTGTTGTTATTGATGAAGCTTATGTAGATTTTGCTCCGGGAGTAAGCGCAGTTGATTTAGTTGACAAATATGAAAACCTTTTAGTTACACAGACTTTTTCCAAAAGTCGTTCATTAGCAGGTTTAAGAGTTGGTTTTTCTGTTGCATCAAAAACATTAACAGATGACCTTGAAAAGTTAAAATATTCTTTCAACCCATATAACGTAAACACATTGTCAATTGAAGCAGCTTCTGTTGCAATCAGTGACAGAAAATACTACGAAGAAACAATCTCTGAAACAATTAAAATCAGAGAATTCACAAAAAACGAACTAATCAAACGCGGTTTCACGTTAACAGACTCAAAAACCAATTTTATTTTTGCCAAAACAGATAAAATCCCCTCTTCTGAACTTTATACAGAATTAAGAAACAGAGGAATACTCATAAGATACTTTAACGCACCAAGAATTAGTGAATATTTCAGAATGTCTATGGGAACAATGGATCAAATGAAAAAAGTTATTGAAGTAATAGATGCAATTATAAAGGAGCGAGAATGATGAGAAAATCAGATATTTCAAGAAAAACAAATGAAACTGATATTAAACTTTCACTTACTCTTGACGGTACAGGTAAAGCTGAAATAGATACAGGTATCGGCTTTTTGGATCATATGCTTGATTTGTTTGCTAAACATGGCAGGATGGACTTGAATATCACTTGCAAAGGCGATACATACGTTGATTATCATCATTCAGCAGAAGATATCGGTATAGTTCTCGGACAAGCATTCAAAGAAGCTGTTGGTGACAAAAAAGGTATCAAAAGATATGGAAATATGATTCTTCCTATGGATGAAACATTAATTCTGGCTTCACTCGATATCAGTGGCAGAGCATTTCTTAAATATGACCTTGAAATTCCTACTGAAAAAGTCGGTGAAATGGACACAGAACTTATTGAAGAATTTTTCATTTCTTTTGTCAGAAATGCAGACATAACTTTGCACATCAAACAGCTTGACGGAACAAATTCACACCACATAATTGAAGGTGCTTTCAAAGCCGTTGCACGTGCAATTAAAGAAGCTGTAAGCATTGATGAAAATGCAAAAGACGAAATCCCCTCAAGCAAAGGTTTGCTTTAATCGGAGGTATAGATTTGATAGCAATTGTAGATTATGGTTGCGGTAACCTTTTTTCAATTTCAAGTTCTGCAAAAGCACTTGGTCTTGATGTAAAAGTTACAGGCGATGCTGAAGAAATAAAAAAAGCTGACAGAATAATCCTTCCCGGTGTTGGAGCTTTTGAAGATGCAATAAACAAACTAAAACAATCAGGTCTTGCTGATATTATTGTTGAAGAAGCAAATAACGGCAAACCAATTCTCGGAATATGTCTCGGTATGCAACTTTTATTTGATAAAAGCTATGAGTATGGAGAATTTGAAGGTTTAGGTCTTATAAAGGGCGAAATCTGCCCCTTTGAAGGCGATATAAATAAAGAACTTAAAATTCCGCATATGGGTTGGAACAAACTTATTTTCAAGAAAAACAACCCTATTTTTAAATACATTAATGATGGAGATTATATGTATTTTGTTCATTCATATTATGGCAAAAACTGCGACGAAAGCCTTTTGGCTGTAAGTGAATATGATGTTTTAGTTCCCGCTGTTGTAAACAATAACAATGTTTATGGTATGCAATTTCACCCTGAAAAAAGCGGTGAAAAAGGACTTTTACTTTTAAAAGCATTTTCTGAAATCTGAGGTGAATCAAATGGAAATTTTTCCTGCAATAGATATTAGAAACGGAAATGTTGTAAGACTTACTGAAGGTGATTACAACAGAATGACAGTTTATGGTTCAAGCCCTCTTGAAATGGCTGAAACTTTTATAAAAAAAGGTGCTAAAAATCTCCATATGGTTGACCTTGACGGTGCAAAAGACGGAACACCCGTTAACTTTGATGTAATCAAAAGTGTTGCAGAGACAGGTAAACTTTTTGTTGAAGTCGGTGGCGGAATAAGAGACGAAAAAAGAATTGAAGACTATCTCTCGCTGGGTGTAAACAGAGTTATTTTAGGCACTGTTGCTGTTCGTAATTTCAAATTTGTTGAAGATTCGGTAAAAAAACATGGTGATAAAATCGCTGTTGGGGTTGACGCACGTGACGGAAAAGTTGCAGTAAGCGGTTGGCTTGAAACAACTGAAATAGATTCACTTGAATTCTGTAAAAAATTACGTGATGCAGGTGTTAAAACAGTAATTTACACCGATATTTCAAAAGATGGTACTCTTTCAGGTACTAATCTTGAAATATACAAGCAACTCGCTGAAATCAAAGGTCTTGATATTATCGCTTCAGGCGGTATTACTTTTGAAAATGAAATCAAGGAATTAGCTTCAATTAATACATATGGTGCAATTGTAGGTAAAGCTGTGTATGCAGGCAAACTTGATTTGGAAAGAGTTCTTAAAATAGCTAAGGGGGAAATAATTTAATGATAACAAAAAGAATTATCCCCTGCCTTGATGTCAGAAACGGCAGAGTTGTTAAAGGCATTAATTTTGAGGGCATCCGGGATGTTGCTGACCCGGTTGACCTTGCTCATTTTTATAATGACAGCGGTGCAGATGAACTTGTCTTTTATGATATAACCGCTTCTTTTGAAGGCAGAGCTTTATTTACAGATGTACTGAAAAAAGTTGCCTCTGAAATCTTTATTCCGTTAACAGTTGGCGGTGGAATTAATACAGTAGATGATTTCGACCGAGTTTTGAAATGCGGTGCGGATAAAGTTTCTGTTAATTCAGGTGCAATAAACAATCCTGAAATTATTACACAAGCTGCCAAAAAATATGGTGACCAATGCGTTGTTCTTTCAATGGACATAAAACGTGTTGATGGTGAATTCCATATTTTCAAGAATGGCGGAAGAATTGACACAGGCATCGATGCAATAAAATGGGCAGTTGACGGTGAAAAAAGAGGCGCCGGTGAACTTGTTGTAAACAGTATTGATACTGACGGCATAAAACAAGGTTTTGATATTGAACTTCTCAAGGAAATTTCATCAAGAGTTTCAATACCTGTAATTGCAAGTGGCGGTGCAGGTAAAAAAGAAGATTTTTTACACTTGTTTAATGAAAACTGTGCAGATGCAGGTTTGGCAGCTTCTATTTTCCATAGAAAAGAACTGTCAATCAAAGATTTGAAAGAGTACCTCATTAAAAACAATGTTGAAATGAGAATATAAGGAGAAATAACAATGGATATTATTAATGAATTGAAATTTGATGAAAAGGGTCTTATACCTGCAATTGTACAAGATTTTTACACAAAAAAAGTTCTTATGCTTGCATATATGAATAAAGAAAGCCTTAAAATCAGCATTGAAGAAGGTAAAACTTGTTTCTTCAGCAGAAGCAGACAGGAACTTTGGAGAAAAGGTGCTACATCCGGAAATGTTCAGAATATTGTTTCAATAAGAACCGACTGTGATATGGACACACTCCTTGTTGATGTTATTAAAGAAGGTCCTGCTTGTCACACAGGCAATGAAACTTGTTTCTTTAATGATATTGTTGAACCTACAAAAGAAAACGGTTTTTCATATCAGGGACTTTATGATATGCTTGTAGGCAGAAAATTTGAGAAAAAAGAAGGTTCATATACAACTTATCTTTTTGAAAAAGGCATTGATAAAATCCTCAAAAAAGTCGGAGAAGAATGTACTGAAGTAATTATCGGTGCTAAAGGCGGAGATAAAGCTGAAACAATTTATGAAATCGCAGACCTTGCCTATCATGTAATGGTTATGATGATTGAAATGGGAATTACACTTGATGATGTAACAGCAGAACTTGCTAAACGTCACATCATTGATAAGAAAATTAAGCAGGAAAAAATGCAGTAATATAAAACGGTAAGTCAAAAATGACTTACCGTTTTTTCACATTTAGGGACAAAGTACATACTATGATAATGAATAATGAATGAAAGGAGAATTATTTTGCAGAGAATGTACGATTATTCTTATCATAATCAGCGTATGTATAAAGAAAACGTATATCGTCAGCACGATAGAAAAAATCAATCTATAAGATGTTGCATCCAGCCTGAAGGAGCATTTCCTGAATGTACGCCAATCGCTATGGCATATATTCCGTTTCAGGATGTAAACGAAATTTATGATGAATGTAAAGCGCTCGAAAGAGGTACAGCCTTCCCCTGCCTTGACAAACCATTTTTAGGAGGTGGCTGCAGGTGTTAAGAAGTAACGACCTCTTAAATCAGCTTTCTGCAGTAAGTTTTATTATGTGGGATTTACATTTATATCTTGATACTCACACTTGCGATACTGAAGCAATAGCACTGTATAACAAATACAAAGAAAAATATCTTTTACTTCGTGAAGAATTTGAAGATAAATACTGGAAATTATCTCCCACTAACGCACAGGGTGTGGAGTGGATCAAGAACCCATGGCCATGGGAGAAAGAAGGTTGTGATTGCTGATGTTCCAATATGAAAAAAGATTACAATACCCTGTTAACATTAAAAATCCTAACCCCAAACTTGCAAAAATCATCATCACACAGTATGGTGGACCCGATGGTGAATTAGGTGCCTCATTAAGATATCTCAGCCAACGTTTTGCTATGCCACATGCTGAACTTAAAGGTTTATTAACGGACATTGGCGTAGAAGAACTTGGTCATTTAGAAATGATCGGTGCAATTGTTTATCAGCTGACGAGAAACCTTTCAATTGAAGAAATCAAAAAAGCAGGATTTGACGATTACTTCGTTGACCACACAACAGGTATTTATCCACAAGCTGCATCAGGTACTCCCTGGTCTGCTGCAACAATTCAGTCAACCGGCGACGTAATTGCTGATTTACACGAAAACCTTGCCGCAGAACAAAAAGCGAGAAAAACTTATGATAACATCCTCAGACTTGTTGATGACCCTGATGTAAAAGAGCCAATCAAATTCCTCAGAGCAAGGGAAATTGTCCATTATCAAAGATTTGGTGAAGGTTTAAGAATCACAACTGACAGACTTGACAGCAAAAACTTCTACACTTTCAATCCGAGTTTTGATAAATGCAAATAATATTTCAAAGCAGATGTTTACAACATCTGCTTTTTTAGTTGAAATCATCGAAAATTAATGGTAGAATAAAACAAACAGAAGGAGCGTGTATTATATGGAAAACAATTCAAACCATGTACATATTTTTAAAGATACAGTTGTGCCATCAACATGCATTGAAAAGGGATACACTTTACACAAGTGCGAATGCGGATATGAACATAAGGATAATTTTAAACCAATAGGAAATCATGTTTTAAAAATAATGGATGAAGTTAAACCAACCTGCACAGAAAGTGGCAAAAACATTTTCCGTTGCGCAAACTGTGGCGAAGAAATTATAAAAAACGTTCCTGAAACCGGTCATGATTGGGGAGAATTCAATGTTAAAGTTTTCCCAACTTGTACAGAAGAAGGTGTTTCTTTCCGTACTTGTAAAAAATGTGGTTTAACAGAAGAAAAGATTATCAATGCAAAAGGACATAAATTATCTGCACCTAAAAAATCAGAGACAGAAAAAGGAATGGTTGAATATTTCTGCGAAAATTGTGGAGAAACCATATCACAACCTACTTTTGAGAAGAAAACAAAAATCTTTTTTTCATCACACAAAAAAGCTATTATCGCAACAATTACTTCACTGATTCTTTCCATATTCCTTATAGTTGCTACCACAAATTATTTTATTCCTGCTTATCACTATTATAGTGCAGTTAATTCAATAGAAAATAATGATTACGAAGATGCATATTTGAATTTAAGAAAATGCACCAACTTCAAAAACAGTAAAAAATTGCTTAGCGATTTTATGGTTATTTACGACAAAGTAATATGCACAAAAATTATCGGGGATACATCGTACAAATACTCCGAAGACAAGTATGACAAAAACGGAAATTTAATACTTAAAATTTCATACAACGAAAGTGGAAATATAGATAGAAAATATGAATACGAGTATGACAAAAACGAAAATCCGATACTTGAGATCTCATACGATGAAGACGAAAATATAGATTGGAAACGGGAATACAAGTATGACAAAAATGGAAATTTAATACTTAGCATTTCATACGACGAAAATGGAAATATAGATGGAAAATATGAATACAAGTATGACAAAAATGGAAATCAAATGCTTGAGATCTCATACGATGAATACGGAAATATAGATAGAAAAAGGGAATATAAGTATGACAAAAATGGAAATCTAATGCTTGAGATTTCATACGACGAAGACGGAAATATATACAGTGAATATAAATACGAACATGATAAAAAGGGTTACATAAAACTTATAGCTTCATATGATGAAAACGGAAAGTTATCGGGAAAAAATAAATATAAACATGATAAAAACGGGAATACAACACTTCATATTTATCACAATAGAGATAGAACTATGTACGGAAAAACTAAATACCAGTATGACAAAATCGGACTATTAACCTATAAAGAAGAGAAAGATAAGTCAAATAAATATGAATATAAATATGAATACATCAACCGAAGAGTTATATATGTGCCAAAAGACAAATAATATATACCGCTTTCAATGGCAACAATTAAAATGACGTTAACCTATGTGTAAAAAACAAAAAACAGCAAGAAATTTTTCTTGCTGTTTTTTCATTTATTTAACTGAATTAATAAATTTCAGGAAAGCGTTTCTACCCTCTTCTGTTACTTTATAAACACCTGCGTGTTCAAGAACAGTTTTGAAAACAAGTCCCGTTTCATCAAGAATAATCTGATGAACATTTTCTTCAGTTATTGTGTTATATTTGTTTTTAATTTCGTCTGCCCAATCAGCATGGATAGAAATTGTTTCATTTTCTCTGACATCTTTACCGTTTACAAGATATTCTTCAAGAACCGCTAATTCATTCTTTAATCTTGATGGCAAAACTGCAAGACCCATAACTTCAATAAGACCGATGTTTTCTTTCTTGATGTGATGAAGCTCGCTGTGAGGATGGTAAACACCTAAAGGATGTTCTTCAGTTGTTATATTGTTTCTGAGAACAAGGTCCATTTCAAATTCGTTGCCACGTTTACGTGCAATTGGTGTTATTGTATTATGTTTTTCACCATCAGTTTCAGCAAAAACAAAAGCATTTTCATCAGTATAATTTCTCCATGAAGTGAGAATCAGATCAGAAAGTTCAACTAATTTTTCTTTATCTTCTGAACTTATTCTGATAACTGACATAGGCCAATTAACAATACCTGCTTTTACATCTTCAAAGCCTTTGAAAGTAACTTCTTTTTCAACAGGTGCTTCTGCCATTGCAAATGTATAGTTACCACCCTGGAAATGGTCGTGTGTTAAAATTGAACCACCTACGATTGGTAAATCTGCATTTGAACCAATGAAATAGTGCGGAAAAACGGAAACAAAATCAAGAAGTTTTGCAAAGGCATTTCGGTCAATTTTCATTGGTGTGTGTTCGTTATTAAACACAATACAATGTTCATTATAATAAACATAGGGAGAATACTGCATACTGCTGGGAGTACCGTTTAAAGTCACAGGAACAGTGCGAAGTGTCTGACGTGCAGGATAATTCAATCTGCCTCTGTAACCGGTATTTTCACGGCAGAGCATACATTTGGGATAACTGCTCTGTTTTGCATTTTTTGCTGCAGCAATTGCTTTGGGGTCTTTTTCAGGTTTTGAAAGATTGATTGTAATATCAAGTTTACCATATTCACAAGGATATACCCATTTCATATCCTTTTTGATTCTGTAACGTCTTATGTAATCACAATCGCAGGATAAATCATAAAAATATTTTGTTGCTTTCTCGGGAGATTCAGCATAAAGAGAATTAAAAGTATTTACCACCTGTGATGGTCTCGGAGTTACAGCAGACATAATACGTGTGTCAAACAAATCTCTTTCTGTAATATTATCATCAATCAATCCGTTTTCAACTGCATAGTCAAGAATATTAGCAAGAATTTCTTCAAGAGATAAATCAAGTGAAACATCGCTTTCGATATATTCATCTAAATTTAAAATATCAAGCAAAGTATTGATTGAAAAATATTTATCGTTTTCATCAATCAGATTGCAATCAGAAGCATACTTTATCAAAGCATCAATATTTTCGTAAATCATCTTCAAAACCCCTTTTGTCAAAGTAAAAATATTATATCATAAGTAAAATGGTAAATCAATACATCACATCTGTTAATATTCTATATAACGAAAAATGCTCACCTAACGGTGAGCATTCGCTTTTTCCAGAATAACATAATTATTCTTCGTCAGTTAATCCAAGAAGCCACAAAACAGAAACATCAAGTGTTTTTGCGATAATAAGAAGTTCCTTATCACTTACACTTCTGATCTGTCCTTCGAGTTTTGAAAGACCTGAAGCATTGAGGTCAATACCAGCAATCTGAAGCTGTGTAAGTAAATCTTTCTGCTTCATGCCGATACTTTTTCTCTTTTCTTCAACTCGCTGGCCGACAATATTTCTTGTGCCAACTGCCTGTTTACGTACTCTCACTAAAATACCCCCATATCTTTTAAGAGTCACATGAAATAAATATATGATTGCTCATATAAATACACACAGATTCTACCACTACACATAATATATTTCAAGATTTGACACAGAATATTAACAGTTTGTTCACAATTAACTTCTAATTTAGAATATTCTTGCTTCTATAATTACCAAAAGTAAATTTAATCAAAACACCTGCCCTTTTTTTCTTTTTCACATTTTTCTCCATTAGCACATTTAATGCACACTTCATTTTCAAGATTTTTCCCATCAAAAAAATCCCGAAGGCTTTGCAAAGTTGTTATAGTGATATTTTCAAGTGCTTCTTCAGTCAAAAAAGCCTGATGAGATGTTACAAGCACATTGTTCATTCCGATTAAACTTGTCAGTATCTCATCGTGAATAACTTTATCACTTTTATCTTCATAAAAATATTCTGTTTCTTCCTCATAAACATCAAGACAAGCACCGCCAATTTTTTCAGATTTCAAGCCATCCAGAAGTGCTTCGCTATCAATCAATGCTCCTCTAGAAGTATTAACTATAAACACATTATCTTTCATAAGTGAAATTGTTCTTTTGTTGATTATATATTTTGTTGATTCATTCAAAGGACAATGCAGTGAAATTATATCTGACCTTTTACACAATTCATCAACAGACACATATTCAACTGCTAAATCTTTTGTAGGATAAGGGTCATAAGCACAGATATTCATACCAAAACCTTTGCAGATATCTATAAATATTTTACCAATTTTCCCCGTGCCTATTACGCCAACAGTTTTCTCATGTAAATCAAATCCGACCAATGAATTCAATGTGAAATTATAATCTCTTGTTCTGTTATATGCTCTCGGAATTTTTCTTATAAGCGCCAATAGCATACCCATTGTGTGTTCAGCAACAGCATAGGGTGAATAAGCAGGTACTCTTACAATATGAATTTTATCATAAGCGGCTTTCAGATCAACATTATTGAACCCTGCACATCTCATTGCCAGAATTTTTATTCCATTATCATAAAGAATTTTTATAGTTTCTTCATTAATTTCATCATTGACAAAAGCTACGGCAGCATCATAACCATTAGCAAGAATAGCGGTTTTTGCTCGCAGTTTTCCTTTGAAATATTCAATTTCAACTCCATAGTCATTCTTATATTTTTCAAAGTATTTTTTATCATAATCCTTTGTATTATAAAAACAAATTTTCTCCATAAAATTTCACCTCATTAATAATATAAATATATTATTAAATTTTTTTTAAAATTTAAACTTAAATAGTAACAAATGTTTACGAATGCTTGCAGTTAAGAATAAAAAATGGTATAATAATATGAATTTACATTTTGTAGGTGATATTTTGAAACAGATTCTGAAATATATGAAAAATTTCAAGTTTGCAGCTATTGCATCTGTAATTTTTACTTTTATTAATAACGCGTTACAACTCCTTCTGCCGGCTATGATGTCGCTCATCATTAATAACGGAATCACAAACGGTGCAGAAAACGGCGGCGTTGAATATATTAAAAAAATTGGTTTTTATATGATTCTCGCATCTTTCTTGGCTCTTGTTATCGCGTTTTTCTCAAGCTACTATTCATCTAAAGCATCAACCGGATTTGCTAAGGACCTGAGAAGAGCCATTTTCGTTAAAATTGAATCACTCTCACAAAATGATATTGATAAAATCACAACATCTTCTTTAATCACAAGAAGTACTAACGATGTAAGACAAATTGAGAATATGATACTTAACTGCATCAGAATGCTTATGAGTTCTTTGATTATGCTCATCGGTGGTGCAGTTATGGCATTAACATTGAACCCCACACTAACCGGTGTTCTTTTTGCAGTTATACCCCTGATTTTGCTTATCGGTTATATTGTGCTCAAAAAAATTGTCCCTTTATATGATATTGTTCAGAAATATACAGATAAATTAAATCAGGTTTTACGCGAAAAAATTGCCGGCATAAGAGTTATCCGTGCATTCAACAAAACTGAATATGAAGACAGCAGATTTAAATCAGCTAACAACGATTTGACAAATATTATGCTTAAAATTAACAGAATTTATGCTTTACTTATCCCTATCGGAAGCATAATAATTATGGGTGTTGTTGTTCTTATTGTTTTCATTAACGAAAGACAAATTCAGAATATCAGTGATCTTAGCACTCCTGAAAATATGGAATTCGTTAAAAATACTGTTGGTAATCTTCAGGCCTTCATCATTTATATGTTTATGATTATTGCTGCAATTACTATGATTGTAACTATCTATGTTTTTATTCCTAAAGCAATGATCAGTATCAACAGAATTAACGAAGTTTTAAATCTTAATTCCAACATTCTCGATCCGGAAGATCCCAAAGATTGCAACCAGAACAATATTGTTGAATTTAAAAATGTAAGCTATACATATTCAGGTACTAAAGAAAAAGTCTTAACAGATATCAGTTTCACTGCAAATCCGGGAAAAGTTACTGCAATTATAGGTGGTACCGGTAGCGGGAAATCTACAATAATAAACTTAATCCCCCGTTTTTACGATGTAACTGACGGACAAGTTATTGTTGGCGGTGTTAATGTTAAAGAAACCACACAGCATCAGCTTCGCGAAAAAATTGCCATCATCCCTCAGACAGCGGTTTTATTCAGCGGAACAATAGCTGACAATCTGAAATATGGTAAAGAAGATGCAACGGAAGAAGAAATGTGGGAAGCTCTTGAAATTGCACAAGCAAAAGATTTTGTTGAAAAATTACCTGATGGTCTTAACAGTTATATTTCACAAGGCGGTAAAAACCTTTCGGGTGGTCAGAAACAACGTCTTGCAATAGCACGTGCAATAATAAAAAAAGCTGACATATATATTTTTGACGATAGTTTTTCTGCACTTGATTTCAAAACAGATGCACTTCTCAGAACTGCAATCAGGAAATCTTTGAAAAACTCAACACTGATTATAGTTGCACAAAGAATCGGCACTATAATCGATGCTGATAAAATCATTGTATTAAATGACGGTATTGCTTCAGGTATAGGTACACATAAGGAATTATCAGAAAATTGTACCGAATATATAGAAATTATGCAATCCCAATTAACAACGGAGGATTTAGCATGAGTAAGAAAAAGATTAAAACTGAATCAAGAACCAAATACCAGGAATATACAAACAAAAAAGGTAAGCTTGACAGGCCTGAATCATATATAAAAACATTTGGTCAACTTTTGAAACAGCTTAAACCTTTAAAAGGATTAATGACCGCTGTTGTCATTGTCAGCATTATTGCAACAGCTTTCAGTGTTGTTTCACCGTTTTTACTTGGTCAGATAGTTGACAAAATACAGATACAAGTCAATAACAAACTTGAAGGAATCGGATTCAATCCATCTGATATCAATTCAACTTTAATTATTATCCTTGTTATAAGCATTGCAAGTGCATTGATGACCTATTTCCAGCGTTATGCAATGGCTGGTGTTGCACAAAAAGTTACACGCTCTTTACGTGAACAAATCAACGGTAAACTTTCTCATTTGCCGCTTAAATTTTTTGACACCAATACCAAGGGTGATATTCTCTCGAGAATTATCAACGACGTTGATAATATTGATTTAACTTTGCAAAATAACCTTATTCAGATTATAACATCTGTTGTAACCGGTGTAGGTACATTAGTTGTTATGTTATGTGTGAGTGTTGAAATGACTCTTATTACACTCAGCATTGTCCCGGTAAGTGCTATCATAGGCCTGGCTCTGGCAAAACGTTCAAAAGAATATTTCCGTTCACTCTGGAAAAAAACTGGTGAACTAAACGGACATATCGAAGAAATGTTTACAGGTCACCAAATAGTTAAAGGTTTCTGCCATGAAGAAAAGGCAATAGAAGAATTTGATGAAATTAACGATGAGCTTTTTAAAGTAAGCAAAAAGGCACAGTTTATTTCAGGTCTTATTATGCCCTTTATTAACTTTGTAAACAATATCGGTTTTGTTATAATCTGTATAGTGGGCGGATTATATATTGCCAAGGGCGATTCTACAGGGCTTTCTGTAGGTGATATTGCAACATTCATCACCTGCTCTAAAATGTTCCTCCAGCCAATTGTTGACCTTGCAAATATATCTAACAACCTGCAGTCTTCTCTTGCTTGTACAGAAAGAATTTTCAAAATAATTGATGCTAAAAATGAAGTTCAGGATACTGATAAAGATTTCCCTGAAGATTTAAAATGCAGAGTAACTTTTGAAAATGTAAATTTTGCCTACTCACCTGATAAACCTCTTATTGAAAATATGAACTTAACTGTTGAACCCGGAGAAATGGTTGCAATTGTTGGTCCTACTGGTGGTGGCAAAACTACGCTTGTTAACCTTTTGATGCGATTCTATGATGCAAATTCAGGTTGTATCAAAGTTGGAGGAACTGATATTACAGAAGTTTCAAGAAAAAATTTACGTAATATATTCGGTATGGTTCTTCAGGATACATGGCTTTTCAACGGAACAATAAAAGAAAACTTATCTTATTCAAGAGATAATGTAACTGATGAGGAAGTTTTTGCAGCTACTAAAGCGGCTAAAGCAGATAAATTTATCAGAGCTTTTCCTGATGGTTACGATACAATACTTGATGAAAGCGGCTCTAACCTTTCACAAGGACAACGTCAGCTATTAACAATTGCACGAGCACTTATTGCTGACCCAAAAATATTGATTCTTGATGAAGCAACAAGTTCTGTTGACACAAGAACAGAAGCTCAGATTCAGAAGGCTATGAAAACATTAATGAAAGGCAGAACAAATTTTGTAATTGCACACAGACTTTCAACAATCAGAGAAGCTGACAAAATTCTCGTTGTTAATGATGGTACAATTATTGAATGTGGAACTCATGATGAACTGATGTCTTCTGAAACGTTCTATAAAGATTTATATTTAAGTCAGTTTACAAACACAAGTGCTAATTAAAATTATTAAGGAGATTACTGATTATGTATCAAAAACTTGTTGATTACTTTGATAATAAATCTGTACTCATTCTCGGTTTCGGAAAAGAAGGTCAATCAACTTATAACTTTTTAAGAAGATTTTATCCGGATAAATTATTAGCAATTGCCGACAAACGAGCACTTAAAATTGACGATGATAATATTCAGCTATTCAGCGGAGATTCATACTTAGATAATATAAACGATTTTGATATTGTCATGCAAAGTCCCGGCATTTCCTTAAGAGATATTTCTGTTGATAACTCAACAGAAATTACTGGTCAGATGGATTTGTTTCTCCGATTTACTGAATGTACAAAAATCGGAATTACAGGTACTAAAGGAAAAACAACAACCACCACTTTAATATATAATATCGTTAAAGCATCAGGAAAAAAATGTGCACTTATCGGCAACATTGGTGTGCCTGTTTTTGAAAGTCTCGATGACACAGATAATCTGATTGCTGTTATTGAAATGTCTTGCCATCAGCTTGAATTTGCAAAAAAATCCCCTCAGATTGCTGTTATGACTAACATTTACCCTGAACATCTCGACCATTACAACGGTTTCCAAGGTTATGTTAATGCCAAATTGAATATTGTTTATAATCAGACAAACAGTGACTACTTCGTCTTCAATTCTGATCAGAAAGAAATGCAAGAACTTATTGATTTTGACAGAATCAATTCAAAGCTTTTACCTGTCAGCAGATTTGATGGTGAATCCGACAGTTTTCTTAATGAACTTACAACTTTAAACGAAAACTTAAAAGGTTTTCATACACACCATGATATCTTTCTTGCTGTAAATGTTGCAAGATGTTTGTCAATCAGTGATGATGCTATAGCAGAAGGCATCCGTTCTTTTGAACCGATAGCTCACAGAATGGAAAAGGTTGGCACGTGGAAAAATATCACATTTTACAACGATAGCATTGCAACAATCCCCTATGCGGTTATGTGTGCGGTAAATGCATTAGAAAATGTGGATACTTTGATTTTTGGTGGTCTCGACAGAGGCATTGATTATGATGATTTTATTACCGATTTGAATAATTCAAAACTTAATAACCTTATCGGCTTACCTGAAACCGGAGAAAAAATAATTAATGAACTGAAAAAAAATAATTGCCAAAAGAATCTGATAATTGTTGATACAATGGATGAGGCTGTTGAATGTGCTTATAAATACACAGAAAAGGGCAAAATCTGCCTTTTCTCCCCTGCTGCCTCAAGTTATAACCGATACAGAAACTTTGAAGAAAAAGGCAATCATTTCAAAGATTTAACCAGAGAGTATGGAACAAAATAAAAATAAAAATAAAAACAAAAAATAAAGGCTACCATCAAGGTAGCCTTTGTTTTTTAGATATTGTAGATTTTTTTGAATTCCTGTGTAAGGTTAAACATCTGTTCGATTTCAAGCTGACGGTTACGTTTGAATTCGCCAGCATCTCTTGCTCTTGAAATGTACTCCATTTTGTTTCCTTCAAGACTCTGATAATATTTAGCATTTACAGGGTACATCTGACATTCAGCAACAGAGAAGAAACCAACAAAATCCTGGATTTTCTGTGCAGTTTCAGGATCTTTTTCAAAGTTTTCGCAAAGCCATGCATACAATTCAGGATGGAAATTTGCCATAACACCTGAAAAACCTGCGCAACCAATCTTCATAGATTCGAGGAAAGTTGCAGAGTTTGCGTTGTAAATCTTGAAATCAGTACCTTTAACAGCATCAAGCTTTGCCTGAATTTCATCAAGATTACAGCTTGTATCTTTCAAAAATCTGAATTTTCCTGTCTGGCTGAGTTCTTTAAGAACATAGGGTGTCATAAGTCTTTTGTAAGGATAAGGACATTCATAAATACCAAGACCGATTTCAGGTATATTATTAACAACATACTCCATGTTTTTAAGGAAAACGCTATCGTCTTCATCAGCTTTTGCAAGTCTGTTTGAGATAAAAACATAACCATCAATGCCGACATCAATAAACTGATTTGCTTCCTTAATCTGTGTGTCAAGGTCATCTGCAGTATGACCTGATGCAACAATTGTCATCCCGGCAGGAGCATTTTTGACGATAAATTTAAGAAGTTCCATTCTTTCTTCAAATGAAAGAAAGAAAATTTCACTTGACTGGCAAATCGCAAAAATACCTGCAACGCCTTTTTTGTCATACCATTCAATCAATTTTTCAACAGCATTGTAATCAATTTTGTTGTCTGCTGTGTATGGTGTTATCATTGTCGGGTAAACACCATTAGGAATATCTTTTATCATTTTTAATATCTCCTTTGATTATTCTTTGACAATTTTATAAAAGATTTTTTTGCCTTTTTTCACAATAACTTCGCCAGATTCAATTTCTGCTTTTGAAATTGTATATGCAAAATCTGTAACTTTAGCATCGTTAACAGAAATACCGCCCTGTTGAATAAGACGTCTTGCCTCACCATTTGATTTTACAATCTGAGCAATTGAAAGGATTTTAACAATACTAATTGCATCATTTTCAAAATCTTCATCTTTTACAGTAACTGAAGGCATATTTGAAAGGTCAGCACCGCCTGAGAATAAAGCTTTTGCAGCATCCTGCGCTTTCTTGGCTTCTTCTTCACCATGAACAAGATTTGTCATTTCAAAAGCAAGGATTTCTTTAGCTTTATTAAGTTCACTACCTTCCCATTTATCCATCTCATCGATTTGCTCAAGAGGAAGGAATGTAAGCATACGAATACATTTAAGAACATCATCATCACTTACATTTCTCCAATACTGATAGAAATCAAATGGTGAAGTTTTGTTAGGATCGAGCCAAACAGCATTACCTGCTGTTTTACCCATCTTGTTACCATTTGAGTCAGTGAGAAGTGTAATTGTCATGCAGTGAGCATCCTTACCTAATTTCTTACGGATAAGTTCTGTACCACCAAGCATATTTGACCACTGGTCATTACCGCCAAACTGCATATTACAATTATAATGCTGGAATAAGTGATAGAAATCATATGATTGCATTATCATATAGTTGAATTCAAGGAAGCTGAGACCTTTTTCCATTCTCTGCTTATAACAATCAGCTCTGGGCATATTATTAACGGAGAAACAAGCACCAACTTCACGAAGCAAGTCAACATAATTAAGATTCAATAACCATTCAGCGTTATTAACCATCTGTGCTTTACCTTCGCCAAACTCAATAAATCTTTCCATCTGTTTCTTGAAACATTCTGCATTATGGTCAATATCTTCTTTTGTTAACATCTTACGCATATCTGTACGTCCGGAGGGGTCACCAATCATAGTAGTACCGCCACCAATAAGGGCAATTGGTTTGTTGCCTGCCATCTGAAGACGTTTCATAAGAGTAAGAGCCATAAAATGTCCTGCAGTCAAACTATCTGCAGTACAGTCGAAACCTATGTAAAAAGTCGCCTTACCATTATTAATCATTTCACGAATTTCATCTTCGTTAGTTACCTGAGCAATAAGACCTCTGGCAATAAGTTCTTCGTATAATTTCATATTTTACATCCTTTCATATGTATTGCCGACGACATTGTCGTCGGCTTTTACATATTATTCTTTTACCTCAGTTTCATAAGAAACTATATCTTTTTCCTCTCCGATAAATTCTTCAAGTGAAACGTCACCATCCATAAGTGACTTGAATTCTTTACCATCAATTTTTTCTTTTTTCATCAAAACCTGAGCAATCAATTCTAATTTATCAATATGCTCTGTAAGAATTTTTTCAGTTCTGGAATAAGCATTTCTGATGATATCGTCCATTTCTTCATCAATAAGAGAAGCTGTATTCTCAGAGAAGTTTCTTGTCTGGTTATAATCCTTACCGAGGAAAACTTCATGATTAGAAGATCCAAAATTAATCGGACCTAATTTATCACTCATACCATATCGGGTAACCATATTTCTCGCAAGTTCAGTTGCGCGTTCAATATCATTAGAAGCACCACTTGAAATATCGCCAAGTACGATTGCTTCGGCTACACGACCGCCAAGAAGAACTACAAGCTGATCAAGAATATCTTTTTTTGATATAAAATTCTTATCTTCAGTGGGAACATGCATTGTATATCCACCGGCCATGCCACGAGGAATAATTGAAATCTGATGAACTGGATCCTGTCCTTCAAGATAATATGTGGAAACCGCATGACCGGCTTCGTGATATGAAACGAGTTTCTTTTCTTTAGGAGTAATTTTGTGAGATTTCTTTTCAGTACCCACTACAACTTTAATTGTTGCTTCTTCAATTTCATCTTTTGTAATAGCTTTTTTACCTCTGCGAGCTGCGAGTAAAGCAGATTCATTAAGAAGATTTTCCAAATCAGCACCTGTAAATCCTGCAGTTGAATGAGCAATAACATTCAAATCAACATCGGGAGCAAGAGGTTTGTTTTTAGCATGAACTTTGAGAATTTCTTCTCTGCCCTTAACATCAGGTCTGCCAACAGTAACTTGTCTGTCAAAACGTCCCGGTCTTAAAAGTGCAGGGTCAAGAATGTCAGGTCGGTTCGTAGCTGCTATAATAATAACACCTTCATTAACTCCGAAACCATCCATTTCTACAAGCAATTGGTTAAGTGTCTGTTCTCTTTCGTCATGGCCGCCGCCCATACCGGCTCCTCTGTGACGACCAACAGCATCAATCTCATCAATAAATATAATTGATGGTGCGTTCTTCTTTGCCTGCGCAAACAAATCACGAACACGTGAAGCACCGACACCAACATACATTTCAACAAAATCAGAACCTGAAATAGAAAAGAACGGTACATTTGCCTCACCTGCAACCGCACGTGCTAAAAGAGTTTTACCTGTTCCGGGAGGTCCGACAAGAAGAATACCTTTGGGAATTTTTGCACCTAAATCATTAAATTTTAATGGTTCTTTAAGGAACTCAACTATTTCAGCAAGTTCTTCTTTCTCTTCATCTGCACCTGCAACATCAGAGAATTTATTTTTTCTCTTTTCATCTTTTCCTTGCCTTACTCTTGCTTTACCAAAACTCATGGTTCTGTTCATATCATTTCCGATTGAGTTATTCATCTTCTTGAACAAGATGAAAGAAACAACAAGCAGTACGCCAATAAGCAAAATATTTGGAAGCAAATTAAGAATCCAGGAATTTGATGTACCTGCTTCATAATCAGCTTTGATCGGTTTATCAGGGTTTTCAATATTATACTGTCTTACTATCTCATGGATATCATCATAAAAAATAGTAACATTGGGAACGGTATATTGATGTTTGTAAATTATTTCATTGTTTTCATCAACATCTTTGCCCTTATCTGATGTCAGTCGGTAATTTAATTTACCACTACTTAAATCCAATGTGAAAGCTTCAACCTTATTTTCATCAAAAAGCTGAACGACTTCATAATACTGCATTTTATCAACTTTGGTTTTACTCATAAAAAAGTAAACACCACCGATAATAATTACCGGAATGAGAATATATGAAAGCAATATGGAAAGCTTTCTGGATTTATTATTCGGTGTTTTGCTATCTTTGTTCAATTGAACATCCTCCTTAAAATAACAATAATACTATATTCTGTCAAACTTATTCAGATAAACTAATGTTAACAAAACTTTTAGTATTATTGTCAGGCATTACACGTATATCTGAACCTATTTTTTCAACCCAAATAACAGATTTTTCGTCAGCTAAAACAAACAAATTATCCCGCTCTTCAGGATTGATTTTAATTTCATTAAAAAGTTTTTTCAATGTTTTGGTAACTTTACGAACCGGCAACGCTATCTTGTCGCCCTCTTGTCTCTTTCTGACTACCAACTCACCAACAATTTTATCGTAATCAAATGTAGAAAGTAACATTTCTTTGTAAACTTTTTGTGTACATTCAGAAGAAATTTTTAATGATAATTTCTGGTTTGTCCAAAAATTATTTTCGTCAAAAACTACTTTTGATTCATGCACTCTGTTTTTTTCGATATCTGATTCAAAAAACAGCCTGCCATTTCTTACAATAACAATTTCATCACAAATAATTTCAGTTTTGCCACCATCAAGAATGGAAGATACTGCTTCAATGTGTTTTCTTTCCGGAATTACATTGCATTTTTCATAAATAATTCTTGAAATCACCCTGTTTTTTAGTGCCACATCAGAATTATTCAACACAAATGAATCGAACCCGAAATCAAGTTTAATTTTATTGAATAAATCATCAGCTAAATCAGATAAAAATTTTTCATCATCACGTAGTGAGGAAACACATCTGTAAAAAGATTCATCAAATGATGGATTAATTTCCTTTAAAACAGGAATTACATTTAATCTGATTTTATTCCTTGTATACTCATCTGAAAAATTTGTGCTATCATTAACAAAATTAATTTTATTCTCATCACAAAATTTCTCTATTTCATTCCTCGAACACTCAATAAGCGGTCTTATAATATTCCCTCTTACCGGAGGAATCGAGCAGAGTCCTTTTAAAGAACTCCCTCTTGTCAAATTAAAAAGCATAGTTTCTTCACAATCATTCAGATTATGTGCTGTTGCGATTTTAGTGGTTGAACCGGAAAGCAAATTAAAAAAATCATATCTGACTTCGCGCCCGTATTCTTCAATACTTTTGCCGCAAGTTTTTGCTTCTGTAAAAACATCAACCTTTTTTAAATATAACGGTATCGAAAACTTACTGCAAAAATCACGAACAAAATTTTCATCTCTTTCAGATTCTTCACCACGTAAACAATGGTTAACGTGCGCCGCTTTTAACTTGAAATTAAATTCATCTTTTAACAAATATAAAATATAAAGCAGACAAGCAGAATCTGCTCCACCTGAAAAACCTACAATAATTTCATCAGTAGAATCAGTCATCAGATATTTGCAGAGTGTTTTACGAACTTTACATATCATTTCTGATTTTCTCCATAGATGTAAACAAAGTATAATCTTTATTGAAAATAAGGTGAACATCATCTGTAGGACCATGCCTGTTCTTTGCAATAATCAGATCAGTCTGGTCTGCACGGATTTCTTCGCCATCATCAGTTTCTGGTGTTTCTCCATAATAATCAGGTCTATGAAGCATAAGTACGATATCGGCATCCTGTTCGATTGAGCCGGATTCACGTAAATCAGCAAGCTGAGGTCTGTGACTTTTTCCTCTTCCTTCAGTACCACGGTTAAGCTGAGCACAAACGATAACAGGGATCATAAGGTCTTTTGCCATCAATTTGAGAGCTCGTGTGATTTGTGAAATTTCCTGAACTCTGTTTTCTGCACGTGTTGCTGAAGTAACAAGACCCAAGTAGTCGATAATTACCACCTCAACATCTTTTTCTCTGCGTATTCTCGATTTCATTTCCTGCACAGTAATACCGGAAGTATCATCAAAAAATAACGGACAGTCATTAAGCATAGCTGTTGCAGTACCAATTCTCGCCCATTCTTCAGGAGAAATGTCACCACTTCTCATTTTTGTGCTTTCAACTCTTGCTTCTGTTGCCAGAACACGTTGTGCAAGCTGTTCTTTAGTCATTTCCAATGAGAACATAAGAACCTTACGTTTACCAATCATAGCAACATTTCTTGCAAGATTGAGAGCAAATGTAGTTTTACCCATAGCAGGACGTGCACCAATAAGAATCAGGTCAGATTTATTCAGACCATTAATGAGTCTGTCTAAATCTTCAAACCCGGTCGGATAACCTTTATATAAATCCTTATCGTCACCTGAAAGTTTCTGAAGCTTATCATATACCTGGTTAATGATTATGTCAGATATTTTCGAGGGACCATTTGAAGTTTTACCTTGTCTTATATCGTATATTTTCTGTTCAGCAGCATCAATAAGAGTATCTGCACTTTCAGCTTCATTAGAAGCCGACGACATAATATCCTTTGTGGCAGTTATTAATGAGCGGATATAAAACTTTTCTCTGACAATTTTAGCATAGGCTTCAGCGTTACGTGAAGTGGGTACACTTTCTGCTAATTGAAACAGGTATTGTTTACCTCCTGCATCATCATAAACACCTTCACTTTTGAGGTGTTCAAGTACAATAAGGGCATCAATTCTTCCGCCTAAAGTATCAATTGTCACCATGGCAGAAAAAATTGATCTGTGCTGAGGTAAAAAGAAATATTCACTTTTCAGATATTCCACAACTGTTGTCATACAATCAGGATCAATCAATATCGAACCAAGAACAGCTTGTTCCGCTTCCATGCTGTATGGCATTGAAACACCGTCAAATGTTGTTAAATCCATAAAATTCCCTCAAATCATTCACCGACAAAAATATAAATTTCGGCTGTAATTCCTTGATAAAGTTTAACTTCTGCATTATATGTTCCGTAAGCTTTAATTTCACCAACAGATATTTTTTTCTTATCAACATCTACATTAAATTCTTTTTTGATTTTTTCTGCTATTTCCTTCGTAGTTACAGAACCAAAAAGTCTTCCGCCTTGTCCTGCAGGAACTGAAAAACGAATTGTTTTTCCCTTAATTTTTTCTGCAGCAGCCTGAGCATTTTCAGTTTCTGTTTTAATTCTGAACTTTTCAGAATTTTCTTTATTTTTAAATTCGCTCATTGCCTGAGCATTTGCTTCAACAGCAAGACCTCTGGGGAAAAGAAAATTTCTTGCATATCCATCAGATGTATTTACAAGTTCACCTTTCTTACCAAGACTCTTAACATCTTGTTTTAAAATTACTTTCATGTATTTTTGCCTTCTTTCCTAAGTATTAAATATTATCATAATAATCATCAATTGATTTTTTTAATAATTCAGGTGCTTCAGAAAAATTAACATTTTTCAACTGACACGCAGCCATAGTTAAATGGCCTCCGCCACCGAGTGCTTCCATAATAAGTTGAACATTTATTTCACCAAGTGAACGTGCTGAAATATTTATCATATCTTCCGTTCTGAAAATAACAAAGGAACCTTTAACACCACAGATACCGAGCATTTCATCGGCAACTTGTGAAGTTATAATCCTTATATCTTTATGTTTCAACTCAGTTGTTACAATTGCACAATCTCTGTATACAAAATTATTTTTAATAATTTCTGAACGTAATTTATGTTCTTCGGATGTAACAGAGAAAAGTTTTTTCACTTTAACAGGATCTGCTCCTCTGCTTTTAAGGTATGAAGCTGCCTCAAAAGTTCTTACACCGGAACGTAACACAAAATTTCTGGTATCAAGCATAATTCCCGACAGCAATGCATCAGCTTCAGTCGGACCGATTACAGGCACATTTGAAATATACGGTAAAAGCTCTGCAACCATTTCACTTGCAGATGAAGCTGATGGATTGTGATGAAAAACAACAGCTTTATCGAAAAAATCAACAGCTTTTCTATGGTGATCAATAACCACAACATTTTTTGCACTATTAACAACTTCCGGAGCTTCACAATATGAAGCTCTGTGTGTATCAAGAATAAAAACTAATGTATTTTCTGTTAAAAACTGAGCTGCCATCCTTTTATCAATAAAAAGATTATATCCTGTTTCTGAAACATATTTATCAACCAGTTTGCCGGCAAGTGAATTTTCATAATCATATACGATATTAGCACTTTTTCCGAAATGCTTCATTACGGATGAAATTGCTATGGCTGAACCCATTGAATCATAATCAGGAAATTTATGTCCCATAATCAATGCATTATCTGACGACATAATTAACTGTTTTATTGCATTGGCTACGACACGTGAACGTACTCTGTTAACTCTGTCGTTACCCGAAGACAAACCGCCATAGAATGTAAAACCATCAGCACCATTTATAGCGACCTGATCACCACCACGACTTAAAGCCATATCAAGAGCTTGTTTTGCATCCGCATCACAGAGAGCAATTTCTTCACCTCGGCCAACACCGATTGACAAAGATGCACAACAAGGTTTATCGTAAAAAATACAATCTCTGACAACACTTAAAACTGAAAATTTATCATTTATCATATTTTTCAGATCTTTTTCATGGCAAATAACAATAAATCGTTCACTACCGATTTTTCGCAGAACACAATTGAACTTTGAAAACCATTTTGAAACTTCTTTATCCAGAATGCTTGTTAATTCAGATAATTCACTATCCGTTAAATTCTGGAACATTTCATCAAAATTATCATACATTCCGATTAAAACCGCGGGCTGAATTTTATCTAATTTATCTGCTTTGGCTTTAAGTTCAGAAATATCAAAAAAATAGATCAAAAATTTTTCATCATCAAGCGACACCTTTGATAAAAACAAAGAAAAGCAACCATTTTCATATTCTACAACAGCAGAACCATGCTTAATTAACTCTTCAAAGCTGAAACCATTAAGATAATCACCGATATACTGACTCTTTTTGGAAAACATAGTCGATATATCATTGATAAAATGCTCATTATGCCAAATAATTTCACCATTACCATATACCAAAACAACCGGAGAAGGCAATGACATTAATGAATTTTTTTCTTTTTTATCTAAACCTTTGGCAAACTCAGAAAGAATATAAAAATGTTCATTTTTCCAACGTTGCCTGAAAATAAAATAAATGGTAACAAACGCAACCAGAACCAAACCGCCAGATATAGCCAACACTTTACTGTAAAAAGCAGTTAAAGCTATAAAGACAGCTGATAAAACAAATATAGCAATAAAAAACCATTTTTGTTTCACACGTTTATTCTTCATTTATACCTCCATAAAAATCGGAAGAATCATTGGTGATCTTTTGGTTCTTTCAAACATAAGTCGCGACACTTCATCACGTACTCTTGTTTTAAGAGTAGCCCAATCTTTCACACCATTATCTAAACAACTCTCAATAACATTCAATGCAACTTCTCTTGCTTCTCCCATGAGATCTTCTGCTTCACGGACATAAACAAATCCTCTTGAAAGAATTTCAGGACCTGCTAAAACATAACCATTGCTTAAATCAACTGTTGCAGCAACTACCACGAGACCATCTTCAGACAAACGCTTTCTGTCCCGGATAACAATATTACCTACATCACCGACACCTGAACCATCAACAAAAATCTGTCCGGCAGTGATTTTTTCGTCAAATCTTATTTCATCTTCTGAAACAATCAGCTGTGAACCGTTTTCTGCAATAATGATATTATCTCTGTCAATTCCAATACTGTCAGCAAGCATTCCGTGTTTTGAAAGATGTTTAAGTTCACCGTGCACAGGAATAAAATATTTAGGTTTCAAAAGACCCATAAGGAGTTTTAATTCTTCCTGACAAGCATGACCCGAAACATGAACATCATACATTTTTTCGTAAACAACTTCAGCACCAAGTCCCATAAGTTCATTAATAACTTTGCTGACTGTTTTTTCATTACCGGGAATCGGCTGAGCAGAAATTATTACATAATCATTAGGAGTTATCATAACTTTTCTATGTTCAGACATTGACATTCTTGCAAGTGCTGACATAGGTTCACCCTGACTACCGGTCGTAATTAAAACAAGTTGATCCGGAGTATAATTTTTAATCATATCAATGCTGATAAGCACACCTTCAGGAACATTCAGATAACCGAGTTCTGAACTGATTGCAACAACATTTTCAAGACTTCTACCTGAAAGTGCCACTTTTCTGCCCAGTGATTTTGCAACATCAATAATTTGTTGAACGCGATGAATATTTGAAGCAAAAGTAGCAACAAGAATTCTTCTATCGCCTGCTTTTCTGAAAAGATTTTCAAAGCTCTCGCCTACTTTTTTTTCACTTTCAGTATAACCGGGACGTTCAGCATTTGTTGAATCAGAAAGCATACAAAGCACACCTTCATCACCAATCTGCGCAAAACGATTCAGGTTAATTACCTCACCGTCAATTGGTGTATTATCAATTTTAAAATCACCTGTCTGAACTATAGTTCCGGCTTTTGTTTTTATTGCATAAGCAACAGCATCAGGAATTGAATGATTTACATGAATTGCCTCAACAGTAAATTGACCTAATTTTATTTTATCACCCGGATGAATAACATTAAGGCTCACACTACCTAACAAACCATGTTCTTTGAGTTTTCCCGAAATTAAACCAATGGTGAGTTTAGTAGCATACACAGGAATATTCACGCTTTTAAGCAAATATGGCAAACCACCAATATGATCTTCATGACCATGCGTAATTAGAATTCCTTTAATCTTTTCAATGTTCTTTTCTACATATGAAAAATCGGGAATAACGAGGTCAACGCCTAACATATCGGGGTCCGGGAAAGACATACCGCAATCAACGAGCACCATATCATCTTCATACTCATACAGCGTCATATTTTTTCCGACTTCATTAAGTCCACCGAGAAAACCTATTTTCACAGGAGTAGGAGGTAAAAGTTTCTCAATAGTTTTTTTACTTGTACGTTTATAATAACGTTTAAATCCGCCTTGTTTATGAGCAGATTTATTCTTTTTATCATTATGTGAATTTTTTTTATTTTGCTTATGATTATTATTTTTTTCATTAACGGGCATGTTTTTTTCAAAAGCCTCCTTTATCAAAAAATTTTATGTATATTGTCAGTTAAAATTCGAAAATCTATATCAATATATTATACAATCTGCTTGCCATATTTGTCAAGTTTAATATGGGTGTTTTTGCCTGTTTTTATACAGTTTCAAGCATTTTTCTGAGCTTGAATAACTGCTAATTTATCGCACCTTTCGTTCTCCGGATGACCATTATGACCCTTAAGCCAATGGAAGGTAACATTATGAATTTCAAGAAGTGACAGCATTTCTTCCCAAAGGTCAACATTCAGTGCAGGTTTTTTATCAGATTTTCTCCAATTATTGTTTTTCCAGGAGTAAACCCAACCCTTGGTAACGCTGTCACAGACATATTTTGAATCAGTGTACAAATCCACTTCGCATGGTTCATTAAGAGCTTTTAAGCCTGAAATAACAGCCATCATTTCCATTCGATTATTTGTGGTCTCGTGTTCGCCACCACTTAATTCTTTTTCAGTTGTTTTATATCTTAAAATTGTCCCCCAACCACCGGGACCGGGATTTCCTGAACAAGCGCCATCAGTAAACATTTCTATTTTTTTCATTTTCCTATACCCTTATCTTTGTTATACGCTTTCTCTATTGCATTTACAACAACATTTTCAAGCAAATCAGATTTTGATAAATCAGATTTTTTTATCGTTTCGATGACAGTAGATGTTACAATATCAAGTGATTCTTTTTTTGTCAGACCATATCTGACTCCGACACGTGCTATTGTATCTATAAACAAATATGAATACGCCGGTGAACAGCCTGCAATTGCTGAATAAGCAGAAAACTTGTCTTCATCAACTTCAACAAATGTTCCGAAAGAGGATAATATTTTTTTCACAATTTCCGATTGAATCTCTGTCACCCTATCAGAACATACAAAACCGGAAACTGCCTGACCTGCAATCGCGTTAATATTTGGCATAACTCTTACAACTGCCGCATCATATCCAAGGTAACTCTTCAATTTATCTATTGACTGCCCTGCTGCAATGCTTATGACAAGCGAATCAGCTTTACAAAAGCTATCACTAATCGGAGTTAAAACATTCTGTAAAGTATTTGGCTTTACAGCTAATATTACACAATCGCTGTTTTTCACCAGCTCATCATTACTGTCATATGCTGTTATATTAAGTTTTTCAACAGCTATTTCCAGATTTTCTCTGTTAATATCATATGCACCAATCTGTGTACTATTAAAATTCCCGGATGAAATTAAACCTGTAATTATAGCCTGTGCCATATTACCAAAACCAATGAATCCGATTTTATACATATTATCACTCTCACTTAAACAATTCATATTGCATAGAAATTATATCAGAAATTTCTTTAGTTAAATTCTCAAGAAAAACTCGTGTTTCTTCATTTTTTGTCATTTCAAGACCCACTTTATAAATTGCATTTTCAAATTTTTTCTCTAATTTGATTTCATCATATAAAAGCGGACAAACTCCCGAGGCTCTGGGATCATCTATGACATAAATTTCTCCGTCTACCAATGCCGGAAAAAGCGGAAATATCCTGCATGAAATCGGTCTTAAATTTCTGTTACACTTACCTGAACAAACAACAACCTTTCTCTCACCATTCAAATTCAAAATCTTAAAAGATTTTTCATCAGAAAACCTTTTCTCTTCCCCCGGGAAAAGAATCATTCCTATGGAATCATCGCCTTTACAACATTCATTCCCACAAAGGTTGCCACAGTCAGTTTTTAACGGTGTAACATCATTAAGTATCCGGTATATATTTTCAATTGTTTTATCGCTGTTCATCCACTCACCAGCTTAACTAAAATATTTCAATTTAGTATACATCACACTCAATAAAAAGTCAAACAACTATCAATGACATATATTGACTAAAAGAACTATTTTCGTTATAATATTGTAAGTATTATATTCTGAGGTGAATTATGAGCAAAAAAAATACACAAAACAATACAACATATAAATTAGTTTTTTCCGCATTGTTTTTGGCGCTGTCGATTGTTCTTCCCACAATTGTCAGTATGGGAAACCCACAGATGGGAAAAGCTTTTTTACCAATGCACATGCCTGTAATGCTGTGTGGTTTTATTTGTGGTACCCCTTATGGAATTATTGTCGGAATGATTGCACCGCTTCTTAAAAGTATACTCACAGGTTTACCGGTAATGACATCGGCAGTTTCAATGGCTTTTGAACTGGCGGTTTATGGTGGCTTGTGCGGTTTATTGTATAAAGTTTTTCCTAAAAAAATAGGCTTTATTTATCCTAATCTTCTGATTTCAATGGTAGCAGGCAGAGTTATCAATGGCATTATTGATTATCTCATTGCTACAACATCAGACAATACTTTTGTTCTTAAAACTTTTATTACTGCCGTTACTATAAATGGTATTCCGGGAATTATTATTCAATTCGCAATAATCCCGCTTATAATCATCGCATTAAGAAAGACAAGGTTTATGTTAAATGGATAGAATAATTTCAAAAATTAATTCACTGCTGCAAACTGAAAGCAAAATTATTATTGCGATTGAAGGACCATGTGCATCAGGAAAAACCACACTATCAGATAAACTCAGTGAAGTATTCGATTGTAATATTATACATATGGACGATTTCTTCTTGCCTTTTGACAGACGTACTGACGAAAGACTTTGCGAAATTGGCGGAAACATTGATTACGAAAGATTTAAAACTGAAGTGGCTGATAAAATCATTCTGGATTCACAATTCACATATAGAAAATTTAATTGCTCAAACGGTGATTTTGATCAGGAAACAGTAATATTACCTAAAAAAATCAATATAATTGAAGGAGTATATTCCCTGCATCCATCACTGATAAAAATATATAATTTAAAGGTTTTTCTCGAGATAGACGAAAAAGAAAAAATTACAAGACTAAACAAACGCTGTCCTCAAAAGCTTCAGCGTTTTATCAATGACTGGATTCCTATGGAAAACAAATATTTTGATCACTATCAAATTAAAGACAAATGCGATTTGATAATTAACAACAACTCTTTTATAAGTTTTTAAATTTTTTTGAAATTACTATTGATTTTTCTATTCAATTAAACTATAATATATTAGTAATTCTCGCCGGAATGATGGAATTGGCAGACGTGCTGGACTCAAAATCCAGTGGTAGCGATACCGTGCGGGTTCGACCCCCGCTTCCGGCACCAAACACCACTTTTAAGTGGTGTTTTTCTTTTTTATAAACAAATATTCAACAAATTTCTGTTTAATTAAAGTTATCAGGAAATAATATATGGCAGGGAGGTGTTAATATCTGTACTGCTATAACTTACAAAACCAGTGATTTTTATTTTGGTCGAAATTTAGACTTATACTATCATTACGACGAAGTTGTAACTATAACCCCCAGAAATTATGTTTTCAAATTCAGAAACGGTAGCCTTATAGACAATCATTTTGCTATCATCGGGATGGCAACAATAAGTGAAAATTATCCGCTGTATTACGAAGCAACAAATGAAAAAGGGTTAAGTATTGCCGGTCTGAATTTTCCTGAAAATGCAGTTTACTTTGAAAAATCTGATACAAAAGATAATATCGCACCATTTGAACTTATTCCCTGGATTTTATGTCAGTGTAAAAACATTTGTGAAGCAAAATCGTTACTCATAAAAATCAATATCTATAAAATTAATTTCAGTGAAAAATTTAAGGTCTCCCCTCTTCATTGGCTGATTGCTGATGAAAATTCAGCAATTACGTTAGAGCAAACAAAAGATGGTTTAAAAATATATGATAATCCTGTTGGTGTTTTGACAAATAACCCTACCTTTGATTTTCATATGACTAATCTGTCAAATTTTATGAATCTCACACCATTACAACCTGAAAACAGATTTAGCAAAAACATCAATTTAAAGCCTTATTCTTTGGGCATGGGAGCCATTGGTTTACCCGGAGATTTATCATCTGCCTCAAGGTTTATCAGAGCAACTTTCGCCAAAACAAACTCCGTTTCAGATAACTGTGAGAGTGAAAGTGTAAATCAATTTTTCCATATATTATCAAACGTGGAACAACCAAGAGGATTAAATTCATTAGAAAAAAATAAATTTGAATACACGCTTTACAGTTGTTGCTGCAACACAAACAAAGGAATTTATTACTATACCACATATGAAAACAGTCAGATCAGCGCAGTTAATATGTACAAAGAAAATTTAAACAAAGAATCATTAATCTTTTACCCTCTGACTAAACTTCAATTTTTCAGACAAAATTAAACCCATTTAGAATAACTCTAAATGGGTTTAGTTTTACATTGAAATTTTCTCGAAATCTTTTAAGAAATAGTCTAACTTACCATTAATTGTTTTAGGCAGATGCTCAACATAAATCAACTCAACCGGTCTCATATACTCTGCAAGATATTTATTGACAAAATCCTGAACATCCTTCTTTGAGCGTGCTAAATTATTGGTATCCTTCAAAACAATTATTCCAACCGGAACTTTACCATAAGCATGATTTTCATCATCTTTTGTGACGATCATACATTGTTTGACTTCAGGACATTTTTCAATAACTTTTTCAATTGCATATGGTGAAACCTTTGTGCCATCATAACGAACATACATTCTTTTGATTCGTTCACAAAAATATATAAATCCATTTTCATCTTCATAGGCAATATCACCGCTATGCAACCAGATTTTGCCATCATCGTGAACCTTAAGCAAAGCATCTGTTGCAGGTTTATCATTTAAATAACCTTTACACACGCTGGGACTACATATGCAAATTTCACCTTTTTCGCCAACAGGAACCTCACATAATTTTTCATTATCAAAAATTTTGATTTCAGTTAAAAATGCGGCTTTACCCATACTTCCTTGCGGTGAACCAACGGGAGGAATAATAGCAGTAGATGCTGTTTCAGTTAAACCATAACCGTTAATTAACCAAGATGTACTGCCACATTCTTTTAAAGTAGCGTTAATTTTATTTTCATATTCAGCGAATAACTTGTCACCACCAACAACAATTGCTTTTAAGAATGAAAGATCACAATTTTCAAAATCATCATCCAAAAAAGTTTCCCAGTGAGAAGGTACAGTAATAATAAAGTTGGGCTTTTCTTTTAAAAGAATTTTTTTCATCTGTTTTTCATTAAAAAGAGGATACAGACGTGCATGAACACCCAGACACAACGGCAATTGTGTTCCGATAGTTATTCCATAACAAGTAAAAGGCGGCATTATATTCAACAAACTATCGCCTTTATTAATGTCAATTTCTGCTTTTGCTAGTTGCATAACACCTGCATTGATATTTTTATTTGTAAGAATAACACATTTGCGACCATAAGTTGTACCGCTTGTATAAAAATATGCGCATATATCGTCGCCGTCAATTCTATCCAGAATAACATCAGAGCAACCGTTATTTCTTTTAACAAATTCATTAAAATGAAAAATATTCTTGTTTTTCATTTTAATTACTGTTCTGCCTTTGAATATATCAGCAAAAAATCCTCCTATTTTAGTAATTCCGCCAATGGTGTTAGTTGAACGAACACAAATAACCTGACAGGAATTTACATTTTTGAATGCATGCAAATGAAAATCAGAAACAAAACAGATTTTCGGGTTTACATCTGATATAGTTTTTAAAACATCTTCTTCAGTGCTTCTGCAATCTAAGCCACAATAAATAGCACCTATTTTATTAATAGCATAAAACAGATACAAAGCTTCCGGAATTGAAGGTAATGAAACGATAATGACATCTCCTTTTTTTATCCCTGAAGCATAAAGAGCCTTCACATTCTCATCAATTTTTTCATTAAATTTTTTATAAGTAAATTTGATTCCGTAAAAACTTAATGCTACTAAATCATCGAATGTTTCCGTACTTTTTTTGAAATAATCATAAACACTCAAATTTAAAACAGAGTTTACAAAATCTTCTTCAGATTCAACAATATTATTTTTTATTAATAATTCATCCATTCTAACAGCCTACCCTTAAGTAATAATTATATTTATGGTTAAAAAATCACCAACATTATTGCAATCATAAACATTATTTTCATAACACCTGAAGTTACTATTATAGCGATTCGCTATATTTTTCCGCCTGAAGTCGGAACATTTCGGCATACTTACCGTTCAACACCATCAACTCTTCATGGCTGCCACTTTCAATAACACGCCCATTTTCCATCATTAAAATTCTATCTGCATGGCGAGTTGTTGAAAGTCTGTGTGAAATAAAAATAACTGTTTTCTCAACTGATGCCTCCATCATTGCCTGATTTAATTCATATTCGGAAACCGGATCAAGATTTGCAGAAGGCTCATCAAGAATGACATATGGACACTTTTTATAAAAAGCACGGGCAATAGCAATTTTTTGTTGTTCACCACCCGATAGCATAAGACCATTATCATCAAACTCCCTGAGCAAAGTAGTGTGAACTCCGTCAGGCAATTCTTTGTTGAATCCTGCCGCCTTCAACGCCTGCATAACCCTTTCTTCATCAAACTCTGTTTCAAGAGCAACATTCTCTCCGATGGAAGCTGAAAAAATCTGAAAATCCTGAAATACTGCTGAGAAACGGGCTCTGTGTGAGTCTATTGTCACATCTCTTATATCCTGAGAACCGACTTCAATTGAACCATCAGTTACATCATATAAGCGAAGCAAAAGATTCGTCAGCGTAGTCTTGCCCGCACCATTATAACCCACCAATGCTATTTTTTCATAAGGTTTAATTTCAAGACTGATATTTTCAAGTGCATTTTTTTCGCTATCTTTATATTTAAATGACGCGTTTTTGATTACAATAGTTTCAGGTTTTCCGCATTCTGCAACGTGTTCACCATCTTTAAGATCAGATTTTGTTCCGAGAAAAATCCTGTATTTTTCAATCATTTTTGATCTTTCAGTAAAAGTCCTGATTGAATATACAGTTAAATAAAGTATTGATGCACCTATCTGTACCGCACCATTAAATGCTGCAACAAAATCCCCCGCCCCTAAATTATGAGTGATCAAAGTCTGATAGCCAATATATGCCGTAAGAGCAAACATAAATCCGATAATTTGAATGCCGGATTCCTGGAAAAAGAAACCCCACTCGATCTTCTTCAAGAATTTACTCTCTGTCCGGTATGTATCTTCAACACATTCATCAAATCTTTTAAGAAGTAACTTTTTTATACCGCTTATTCTTATTTCACCTGCATATTCCTGCAGGTAAAACAATCTTGCGAAATAGTCACTTTTTCTTTCTTTTTCGACAATTGACTCACGTCTTCGCATCTGAAGATTTCCCAGATAACGACCAAGAGGAACAAAGCCAAAAACAAAAACAAAAACAATTAACAGACATACAGGGTCGATTGTCATAATCACAGTGCTGATTGAAACGAAAGATATTATTTCAGCAACGTAGTGTCTGATAGTTTCTAAAAATGACTGAATATTTTCTGATGAAGTCTGTATCGCAAGAATAAAATCAGAATAAAACGAAGGATTATCATATTTTGATAAATCGAGTTCAATCGCTTTATTATAAAGCTTTGAATGGATGCCGAGATATAATTTTTCACGCTCACGGTGTCCATAAATTTCATAAAAAACGCTTGAAAAAATAGTTGAAAACACCATTATGCTTACCATGATTCCAACACCGAGAAGGATAGTTTTGGCATCTCCACCATTCTGTACCTCATCAATAACAAATTTGATTCCGATAACAGAAATAAGCTTACCGGGCAGAATTGTCAGTATTTCCTCTAATATTTCACCAATAGCAAGTCCCGGTGAAATAGAAAACATCAATTTCAGCATATACCAGGTATTTGACAGAATGCTGAAATTGCTTTTTGTCTTATTCTTTTTCATATTACATCCACCTCCTCACTATAATTGGAGGCCTGCATATTAAACATTTCAGAATATACTCCGCCATTGTTCATCAATTCTTCGTGTGTGCCTGTTTCAAGTATAGTTCCGTTGCCGAAAACAAAGATTTTATCTGACAAAACTGCACTTGAAAGTCTGTGAGAAATAAAGATAACTGTTTTTTCATCGGTTTCCTTGATGATACTCTCATACATTTTATATTCCGCAATCGGATCGAGCGCAGACGAAGGTTCATCGAGAATTGCAAGACTATAATTTTTCGCAAACATTCTTGCAGCAGCAATTTTCTGCTGCTCACCGCCTGAAAGACCTGTACCTTTTTCATCAAATTCTCTCGTTATGACAGTATTACCTTTTTGTGGCAAAGTAGCTATTTTTTTATATACACCGCTCTTCTTCAACGAAGATTCCGCAAGTAACACATCATCTTCATTTTCTATCTGTCGGCAAAGAACATTTTCGTCAACAGACAGTGCATATACTTTATAATTCTGAAAAACAGTTGCGAGCTGCCTTCTGAGAGAATTAGTGTCATACTCAGAAACGTTGACACCGTTATAAAGTATTTCACCTTCTGTGGGGTCATAAAAACGAAGCAGAAGCTTTACAAATGTGGTTTTACCTGCACCATTATGACCTACAACTGCCACTCTGTCTTCTTTATTAATCTTCAACGATACGTTTTTAAGAGAATACTTATCTGACCCGGGATATCTGAATGAAACATTTCTGAACTCAACCGATTCAAAATCATCTGCATATTTTTCGCCGGATAACACTTTCGGTTCAAAACTGAAAAATTCTTTCAGATATCCGAAATACAGCGAAACCTTCTGTATTTTTGAAGCACATTCAATACATTCGTTAACAGCAGAATTAAGATTATTAACAGCAGTCATTACAACAGAAAAATCGGAAACGGGTAAATCTTTTTTCACAACAAATCTGTAGCAGGTATAAAGATATGTAGCAGCAACCGGCAAAGATTCGCTGAAAGAGCTTACAATAAAATCAATTATCGCAACTCTGATACCGTATTTTCTGATGATTGCTCTGTTATTTTCAACAGCTTTTTTCATTTTATGGTACATCACATTAAAAATGTTTGAAGTACGCATATCTTTAGAATAATCACGAAGAAAAACAGTGCGCTGAACATAAGATTTTTCTCTTGTATTAGGAGTCATCTCTTTGTCTTTCTGTAATTCAATTCTGTTTTTACGTCCGAGAATCAGAAATACAGGCAACAGCATAAACATAATCAGCAGAAGCTTCGGATCAATAGAAATAATATAAATCAACAGGAAAACTCCCGTAAGTACACTTGAAAACAAACGAGCAAAATAATATATAAAATCTACATATCTTTTGTTAGTAATAATTTCCGTTGCGCGTGTATATTTATCATAAAATTCGGGATTTTCATAACACTCTATATCCACTTGTCCGGCCTGTATGAATATCTTTTTATTCAGAGAATGATATACTCTTCTGTAACAAAGCGTTATATAATAATCGCTGAACATTTCAAGTGCTTTTGCAATAATACCCGAAAGCACGAAAATTCCGACCATTATCATATATTCCTTATATGTACTTTTTTGTTCTATAAGTCCTAATAAAACGCGTAAAAACAAAATCTGCTGAATAAAGTTTGCAAAAAACCAATATGCTGTCTGCGTCAGAGTCATCATAGGAATTGCCAAGGGTGATGCTTCAGATATTATTTTGATTGCATAACCTGCATTTTTAAGCGTTTCAAAAGGCTTTTTATCCTTTTTTCTGTTTTTCTTCATATAAATCACTTATTATTTCAAAACGGGTTCTTTAACTGTTTTTCTGTCAAAAATTTTATCGTAGTATGCTTCAATAACTATATTTCTGTCGTAATTTTCTTCAACAAATTTTCTGCCTTTTCTGCCCATTTCAACTTTATCTCCATAAGGCATTTCAATGAATTTTTCAAGAGCACGGACTAAATCGTCAACATCTTTAACATTAAAACCGATACCTGTTTCACCCTCAATGTAAGTTTCTTTGCAGCCTGTAACACGGGTCGCAAGAACAGGTCTTGCACAAGCAGATCCTTCAAGAAGCACATTTGCAATTCCTTCGTGGTATGAAGGAAGAATATTTGCCCAACCCTGCTTGACGTAAGGGTGAATATCATTCTGCGAACCATGATATTTAATAAAACCCTGTTCATCAAGGTCTTTTATATAATCAGGGTCAACATCTTCTTCAAGAGGGCCGATAACATCAAAAATCACATCAGGGTATTTCTGTTTTATGATTTTTGCAGCATCAAACAGTTCAAAAGAGCCCTTATCTCTCATAACGCGGCTTACGAACACAATGCGTATAGGCGAATTTTCATCAGGATATTCTTCTGCGCAGTGGTAAACAAGATTTACACCTGAACCGGGAATAATGGAACTGTTGTTATCGTTCACAATTCCTGCATTTTTAAATAAATCATGGTTAGGTTGATTCTGGAAAAATGTGTGATGATTTTTTCTTAAACCTGCTTTATAGAGTGTCATTGTGATTTTACTGAGCAAACCACCGTTTGCGATTGATGTGCCGAGACCTGTAACGTTGGAAATACATTTGTTTCCTGTAAGTCCGCAGGCAAGGCTTCCGTAAATATTCGCTTTGATTGTATATGTTAAAACAGCATCAGGTTTAAGTTTTCTGAGTGTTTTTATATAAGAGAGAATCAATTTTAAATCCGCAATAGGATTTGTTCCTCGTCTGTCAACTTTTGTAGGAATGATTTTGCAACCCATTTCTTCAAAAAGCTTATTATCTTCACTTTCGGAAATGGCAAGATACACTTCATTTCCGTCTTTGATTAATCTTTCCATAAGTTCTCTGCGATAGTAATATAAGCCCGTAAAACCGTGTGCTAAAAATAAAATCTTTTTCACAGTAATCACCCTTTTATGCATAATCAATTAATTTTATCACTAAAATTTTTTAATGTCAACACAGTGTATTTTTATTACAATTTAATACAAAAAATAGTTATATAATTATTGAAATCCACGACATAATGTGGTATGATTGTTAAAAAGTACAGAAAGCAGATGATTTTATGAAAAATTTCCCTGTCGCACTTCAGCTTTATTCTGTAAGAGATAATATGGCAGAAAATTTTGAAGGCACCCTTAAAAAGGTAAAAGAATTAGGATTTGACGGTGTTGAATTTGCAGGACTTTTTGATAAAACTCCTGACGAAGTCAAAGCGCTTGTTGATGAAATCGGTCTTATTCCTATTTCAGCCCATGTACCTTTTGCTGATATGGTTGAAAACACAGAGTCGGTTCTTTCAGATTATGCAAAAATCGGTTGTAAATATGTGGTAATACCTTATATGACTGAGGAATACCGTCCCGGAGCCGAAAAATTCGGTGAATTGATTGAAGGTATCAAAAAAATCGGTGCAAAAGCAAAAGAACTCGGAATGACATTACTTTATCATAACCACGACTTTGAATTTGTAAAAATCGGTGACGAATATGGACTTGATGTACTTTATTCATCAGTTGATGCAGAAATTTTCAAAACAGAACTTGATACTTGCTGGGTAAATGTTGGTGGTGAAAATCCTGCAGAATATATTTTAAAATATTCAGGCAGAAGTCCGGTTGTTCATCTTAAAGATTTTGTTATCAATGGTGAACAGAAAGGTTCACTTTATAAGCTTATCGGCATTGACGATGAAGAAGAAACAGACAACGCAGAAGAAGGTTTCGCTTTCAGACCTGTAGGATATGGTTGTCAGAACTTCAAAGCAATCCTTGAAGCAAGCGAAAAAGCAGGTGCTGAATGGGTAGTTGTTGAGCAAGATGATGCAACAATGGGTAAAACACCTCTTGAAAGTGCTGAAATGAGCCGTAATTATCTTAAAGATAATTTTGGTATATAATTAAAATCCTTTAAAAGTGAGGTATATAAAAATGGCAACAGAAGAAAAAGTAAACATTCTTGACGAATTTAAAGTTAAGCATGAAAAAAACGAAATCGACACAAGCAAGAAACTTAAAGTGGGTATTATCGGTACAGGCTGGATTGCAGATGCTCATATGGAAGAATATCTTAAAATGCCTGATATCGAATTTGTTGGCGCAGCTGACCTTATTCCCGGCAAAGCAGACGCTTTCCTTGAAAAATGGGGCGTAAAAGGTGCAAGAACCTACCTTTCACATAAAGAACTTCTTGATAATGAAGAACTTGATGCAGTCAGTGTATGCACATACAATGCAACACATGCTGAATGTACAATTTATGCGCTTGAAAAAGGTGTTAACGTACTTCTTGAAAAACCAATGTGTGTTACTACTGAAGAAGCTGTTGAAATCTGCAGAGCAGAAAAGAAAAGCGGTAAAATCGTTTCTGTCGGATTCCAGCCCAGATTTGACGAAAACATGAAAATGATTAAAGAAATCGTTGAATCAGGTGAATTGGGTGAAGTTTACTATATCCAGACAGGTGGCGGCAGAAGACGCGGTATCCCCACTCCTTTCGGTACATCATTCATCGAAGAAGAAACTGCAGGCATCGGTGCTTTAGGTGATATCGGTTGCTATTCACTTGATATGCTTCTTAATGCAATCGGTTATCCGAAACCGCTTACTGTTACAGGATACAAATCAGACTTCTTTGGTAAAGCTGAAGATTATGAACATAAAGATAAATTCGGTGTTGATGACTTTGCTGCCGGTTTTGTTCGTCTTGAAGGCGGAATTATCCTTGACTTCCGTATTTCCTGGGCAATGAATATGGATACTTGCGGTGACGCTCTTATTCTTGGTAAAAAAGCCGGTTTAAGAATTCCTTCAACTGAATGTTGGAATGGTTCAATCGGCGGACCTCTTAAAATTTACCGTAATATCGGTTCAAGTGAAGTTTGCACAGAAATCCCGGAAAAGAGAAACGATGGCGAAGGTAACTTCTACAAGAAAATCCGTTCTTTCCTTGATGCAGTTAAAAACGGTACTCCTGCTCCCGTTCCGACAAGCCAGATTCTTTATAATCAGGCAATTATTGATGGTATCTGCAAATCAGCAAATCTCGGCAAAGAAATCGAAATTGAAATTCCTGAAATCTAATTATAAAAGGCTCACAATGTTAAGCATTGTGAGCCTCAATTATTTTAATTAAAGACTTCCTGAAGGCGTCGTCTTGTTCTTTGGTTCGTTTTGACGGACCTTTAGTTCTGCCACCTGCCATACGAACTTTTTTAGCAAAGTGGCGTTGTTCGAGCAATGAACCGATATTGAATTCAGTAAAAATCAGTCCGTTCTGATTAAGTACATACGATTTCTTAGCAAGACACATTGCAGCAAGTCCATAATCTTGTGTAACAACAATATCATCGGTTTCAACAAGGTTTACAAGTGCAAAATCTGCACTGTCAGCACCTTTTGAAACGACAATTGTTTTTGCACCTTCACGTTCAATCAGATGTGAAGTATCACACAACAGAATACACTCTTCAATTCTATTTTCTTTTGCACATTTTAATGCAATGTCAACAACAGGACAAGCATCAGCATCAATTAAGAGTTTCATTATAATCACCAAAATAATTTTAACATATTTTTAATGCAAATGCAAAGTATTTCCTTGAAACAAATTCTTTTATGTGATATCATAAATTCAGGTGATTTTATGAAAATAGCAGTTGCAATCGACTCGTTTAAGGGCAGTTTGTCTTCTATGGAAGCAGGTAATGCGGTAAAAGAAGGTATTTTAAAAGCAAATAAAAAACACCATGTTGCAGTTTTTCCTCTTGCAGATGGTGGTGAAGGCACTGTTGAAAGCTTTACCAATGCAACAGATGCTGAAATTGTCCTGATAGAGGTCAATGGGCCTTTAACAGAAAAAGTTATTGCAAAATATTGCATTTTAAGAAATGACAACACAGCAATAATTGAAGCTTCATCTGCCTGCGGTCTTCCCCTTTTGAAAGAAGATGAAAAAAATCCGATGAACACTACTACTTATGGTCTCGGTGAAATAATTAATGATGCAATCAAAAGAGGATGCAGGAATTTTATAATCGGAATTGGCGGTACTTCAACAAACGACGGTGGAACAGGAATGTTAAGCGCCTTAGGTTTTGAATTTCTTGATGAAAATAATTCTCTTATTCCTGCAGGTGCAAAAGGTCTTGAAAAATTGTCAAAAATCAACACTGACAATGTAATCAAGGAACTTTCAGAATGTAGGTTTAAAATTGCTTGTGATGTAAACAATCCGTTATGTGGTAAAAATGGCTGTAGCTATGTATTCGCTCCGCAAAAAGGTGCTACACCTGAAGAAATAGAAAAGATGGATTTATGGCTTGACAAATACGGAAATTTAGTTAAAAATATCACTACGAAAGCTGATATGAATTATTCCGGTGCAGGTGCTGCGGGTGGACTTGGATTTGCTTTTTTGGCATTTACAAATTCAATACTGGAATCAGGCGCAAAAATTATTTTAGATTACATAAATATTGAAGAGCATATTAAAAATGCAGATATCGTTGTTACCGGTGAAGGTAAACTTGACGAACAGACTATAATGGGCAAAGCCCCTATGGCTGTTGCACAGTTGGCTAAAAAATATAATAAAAAAGTAATTGCTTTTTCAGGTGTGGTTTCTGACAATGCGGAAATATGTAATGATTTTGGAATTGATGCATTTTTTCCGATTACAAGAAAAATTTTATCACTTGAACAAGCTTTAAATAAAGAAAACGCTTACAATAACCTCGTTAAAACGGTGAATCAGGTTTTCAGATTAATTTAAAGGGAGTATAATTATGTTAAAATTCTTTAAAAAAATAATTTCATTCATCATGTCAACACTAGCAATACTAAATATAACAGCAACTGATGTTGAAGTTTTTGTTGAAGAAGTCAAGGAGCGTAAAGATAAAATTATTTATTCTGAATATGTGAGCAATTCAGAAAAATTTTGTGAAATTCCCGGTCTGGATACAAAATTTGTACCACAAGGACTCGATTATTGCGAGTATTTGGATAAAGTGATTATCTGTGGCTATATGGATAAAGATAAGGATGATAAAACGAATGCACCTTCAAGAATATATGTCATCAACCCCGAAAGCAGAACAACTGAAAAATATGTAACACTTACTAATGTTGATGGTTCTGAATATATAGGTCATTGTGGTGGAATAGCTTCTTTTGAAAAAAATGCATGGGTCGTTTCAAATAAATATGCTTACAGACTTTCTCTTGATAAATTAAAAAACGCAGAAGATCAAACTTCAATACAATTTGAAGATAAATTCAATTCAGGCACACGAGCGTCATATATTAGCTGTTCAGACGGAATTTTATGGATCGGCGAATACCACAGAAAATGGTCACAATACAAAACTGATAAGAAGCATCGTCTCACCTCTCCCAACGGAGAAAAAATGTATGCATGGACTTGTGGATATATTCTTAAAAGTGGTCATACTAAAGGCTTTGACTATGATGGTACATCTAAAAAAATTGTTGCTCCCGATTATATTCTTGAAACAGAATCAATGTGTCAAGGCTTCACTCAATTACCGGATGGCAGATTTGTAACAAGTATTTCCGGTAAAATTTTCAAATCTGAACTTAACATATATGAAAATGTTCTTAAATCAAAAGAAGATAAAATAATTAAAGTTTCCGGAAAAAATGTTAAACTCTGGTTTCTTGATTCGAGCAAAATGATCTCATCATTAAAAGCCCTTCCAAATTCAGAAGGCATAGATTACTACCATGATGAATTGTTAGTTGTATATGAATCAGCCAGTAAAAAAATGAAATTACGCCATATAAACGGAACTAAATATATATGGAGTGTACAGGTTTAGCTTGATAAAAAATCTGAAATATGTTATCATAATAAAAAATTGATTAAGGATGAATTATAGTGAAAGTTCTTGAATCAGGTGAAAATTATCTTGAAACAATACTCGTTCTCAATAAACAGAACAACAATGAAACAAGAGCAATTGACCTTACAAACAAGCTTGGTTTTTCAAAACCAACAGTTAGCGTAATGCTGAAACATTTGCGTGAAAACGGATATGTCAATGTAAGCGATAAAGGTTATATTTCTCTTACAGAACAAGGTTTTGAAATTGCAAATAAAATTTATGAACGCCATATTGTCATTTCAGAAGCATTAATAAAAATCGGTGTCAGTCATGAAACAGCTTTTAAAGATGCCTGCAAAATTGAACATGATATAAGTGATGAAACATTTCAAAAACTGAAAGAATGTTTAGGTAAATAAAAAAAGTCGGGAACTTCGCCGAGTTCCCATAAGGAAGTTTTTGTTTCTCGAACAAAATTCCTTGTATTATCACCAAAAGCCTCGCAAGGAGGTAGCCTTGCTGCATTTTTGGCTTCAATCCAAGCAATTTTGCTTTTCTACGAAACTGCGAAGCACTTAAAAATGCGAAATTGCGTGTGCAAGAAAAGGCGAAAAACACCGATAACGCTATCGCGTATCGGTGTTTTTTAACGCATTATTGTGCCGTAAGTTCACATTTTAAAGAAATACTTCCTTATGGGAGCTCGGCGTTTCCCGACTTTTTGTTTTAATCATAAAGTTTTGCCAGACCGCCCTCTGATGTTTCTTTATAAGTTTTTGAAATATCACGACCTGTTTCATACATCGTTTTTATAACAAGGTCGAGTGAAATTTTTCGTGTATCACTCAGAAAGTTTGCAAGATTAACCGCATTAATTGCTCGCATTGCCGCTACTGCATTTCTTTCGATACAAGGAATCTGAACAAGACCACGTATCGGGTCACAAGTAAGGCCTAAAAGGTGCTCTATTGCGATTTCAGCTGCATATTCTATTTGTTCTATACTTAAGCCATAAAGCTCTGCCAGGGCCGCTGATGCCATTGCACAGGCAGTTCCGATTTCCGCCTGACATCCACATACTGCACCGCTGATAGAAGCATTGGTTTTAATTAAATTGCCGATTAAACCTGCAGTTGCTATTGCATGCAGTATTTCTTCTTCCTCTATTTCTTTCTTTTCACTTAAATACTTCAGAACAGCAGGCATAACACCTGATGAACAAGAAGTTGGTGCAGTAACAATTTCAGCAAAAGCCGAATTCTGCTCACTTACAGCGAAAGCATATGAACACACAAGTCTGTTTTCTTTTGTCTGATGACCTTCATCAATATGATGTTGTCGGAATAAAAATTTTGCTTTTCTCTGAACATTAAGTCCACCTAGAAGCACACCTGTTGTTTCTAACCCGTCTTTAACTGATTTTTGCATAACACTCCATATGTTAGCAAGATAATCCCATATTTCTTTGCCTTCAATTTCCTCAACATATTCCCAAAGCTTTATTCCTTTTTCGCGGCAATAATCTGAGATTTCAGAAAAAGTACTGTGGGGATAAATAAGTTGGTTTTCCGTTATATCTTCGCCATATACTTCAACAGAACCTCCGCCCACACTTATAATAATTTTTTCGTCAGTAACTATTCCGTTTTTAAATGAAATAAATTTCATCGTATTGGGATGTGGTAAATTTTCACTATCCAAATCAAAAACAACTTCTGTACTTACAGGTAAAAAGACACTTCTTATTAAACTATCCACGCTGAAAATTCTGCCGAACTTACCTAAAGAGCCAAATAAAACAACCTTGAATTTATCTGATTCCGGGTGACGTTCCTTAAATAATCTTGCTGCTCTTTCAGGACCTATTGTATGTGAACTTGACGGACCTCTTGCAATTGTATATAAATTTTTCAAAGACATCATTTTTCTGCAAGGTTGAAAAGTAAAATCAGCCTTTTGAAAATCAGACTTATCACCAAGCAATTCCTTAACACTCACATTTAATATTTCTGAAAGCGGTCTCAAAAGCTCAATGCTTGGATAAGACTCGCCATTTTCCCATTTAGAAACAGCTCTGTTAGAAACAGAAAGAAGTTTTCCTAATTCACTCTGGGTAATATTCTGCATTTCTCTATGCTTTTTGATTTTTTCACCAATATTCAACTTTTCCATAAAACAGTTCCTTCGCTAACGTTAGTTGATAGAATTTATTTTATCAACTTTCAGTTGATATGTCAATAAAAAAATCAACCGATTTTCATCGGTTGATTTAAATTTTTTATTTATTCTTTTTCTTTGAAAGTGCACGTTGAATTGCTTTAACAATTTCAACAATGGGAATTACCAGGAATGCAAGACCGATTGAAATTGCATATTCAGTAAGTGTGAGAGCGGGTTCTGTTGAACCTGCTTCGATAAATCCGAAAGCACTTGCAAGGAAAGGAATTTCGATGATTGCTGTTGTAAGAACGAGCGAAGCAACCATTGCGCCATAAAGAACCCAGTTGTGTGACTTCTGTCTGAATATCATATTGAGCACAGAGCCTCTCTGTGAACGCATATTGAATGAGTGGAAAATTTCACACATTGACATTGTAAGGAAAGCCATTGTCATACCGTCAGAACTATCTGTGATATTTGTGAATTGGAAGTGTGCCATCGCCTGAGCCATATCACCGAAGTGATGATAAAGTTCCATAAATTCACCGATGAAGAATGCTGCAAGTGTAAGGATTGTAACAAGAGCACCCTGATAGAATACGTCAACGCCCATACCGCCAGCAAAGATACCTTCATTGCTCTTTCTGGGTTTACGCTGCATAATATCTCTTTCAGGTCTTTCAAGACCGAGAGCAAGTGCAGGAATACTGTCAGTTACCAGGTTTATGAAAAGAAGATGTACGGGTTTGAGAATTGTGAAATTAAGAATTGTTGCAGTAAAGATTGAGAGAACTTCTGAAAGGTTTGAACCGAGAAGGAACTGAATAGCCTTTCTGATGTTGTCGTAGATTCTTCTACCTTCTGAAACTGCTGAAACAATTGTAGCAAAGTTGTCGTCTGCAAGAACCATGTCTGCAACGTTCTTTGTAACGTCAGTACCTGTAATACCCATACCGACACCGATATCAGCACTCTTGATTGAGGGTGCATCGTTAACGCCGTCACCTGTCATAGCGGTAATCATACCTTTTGCACGCCAAGCGTTAACAATTCTTGTTTTGTGTTCAGGCTGAACACGAGCATAAACTCTGAATTCAGTAACTCTTTCAGCAAAATCTACATCACTGATTTCGTCAAGCTGTGCACCTGTAATTGCAGCAGAATCATCTTCGATAATACCAAGCTGAATTGCAATTGCAACTGCAGTGTCTTTATGGTCACCGGTAATCATAATGGGTGTGATACCTGCTGAACGGCATTCTGCAATTGCTGCCTTTACTTCGGGACGAGCAGGGTCAATCATACCTGTAAGACCGATGAAAACAAGCTCGTTTTCAAGTGCTTCAGGCTCATATGAAGTGGGAGCAGAATCGTATTTTCTGTAAGAACAAGCAAGAACACGAAGTGCTTTATCAGCCATACGTTTGTTGTCTGCAAGTGCCTTTGCTTTGAGTTCATCAGTGAATTCAACAACTACACCGTCAACCTCAGCAAACTTACATTTACCGAGAATAACATCAGGAGCACCTTTTGTGTACTGAATGATTTCACCGTCAATGTTATGAACTGTTGACATCATCTTTCTGCCTGAATCAAAGGGTGCTTCACCGATTCTGGGAGCAGTTTTTACAAGGTCGTTTTTATTGAAACCGAGCGCATTTGCATAGTTTACAAGTGCAGCCTCAGTAGGTTCACCTGTAACAATGCCTTCTTCGTCAATTGAAGCATCACAGCAAAGAGCCATTGCTTTTGAAAGGAGTTCTTCGTTGTCACCGTAGTGGTCAACAACTGTCATTTTATTCTGTGTAAGTGTGCCTGTTTTGTCTGAACAGATAATCTGAGCACAACCAAGAGTTTCAACAGCAGTAAGTTTTCTGATGATAGCATTTTTCTTTGACATATTTGTAACGCCGATAGAAAGAACGATTGTAACAACAGCTGCAAGACCTTCAGGTATAGCGGCAACAGCAAGTGAAACAGCAACCATAAAGCTGTCAAGAACTATATCAAAGCCTAAACCGCCTTTAAAATAAGCAGTAACCATCTGGAAAATAAAAAGGAAAACACAGATACCGAGAACAAGGTATGTGAGGATTTTTGAAAGCTGAGCAAGTTTAATCTGCAAGGGAGTCTGGCTCTCTTCTGCCTGTGCAATAGCATCAGCAATTTTACCCATTTCTGTGTCCATACCCGTGCTTACAACAACGGCTTTACCTCTGCCGTAAACAACTGTAGAACCCATATAAGCCATATTTTTTCTGTCGCCGAGAGGAACTTCATTATTATCTCCACCCATAAGTGTGTCGATAATTTTGCCTACGGGTACAGATTCACCAGTCAATGCTGCTTCTTCAATTTTCATACTTGCAGATTCAAAAATTCTGCAGTCTGCGGGAACTGCATCACCTGCTTCAAGGAGAACAACGTCACCTACAACAAGGTCTTCGCTTCTTACGGCAACAATTTTGCCGTCACGAAGAACCTTTGATGTTGCAGCAGACATTTCCTGAAGTGCTTCAATTGCAGCCTCTGCTTTACTTTCCTGAATAACACCGAGAACTGTGTTTATTACAACAACAACAAGAATAATAACTGTGTCTGTGGGGAATCCGAAACCGTGTTCAACCCATTCGGTAATTGCTGAAATAACTGCAGCAACGATGAGAATAATAATCATCGGGTCAGAAAGCTGTTCAAGAATACGCTGGAACATCGTTTTCTTTTTGCCTTCTTTTAACTTATTTTTGCCGTTTGCTTCAAGTCTTTTTTGCGCCTCTTGCGAAGTGAGACCTTTTTCACTTGATTGAGCGTTTTTAAAAACTTCTCCGATTTCCTGAAGATAATACTTCATACTTTTACCTTCCTTCCGCTTGCATAATATACAAAAATTATTATAGCCAAATATTATATGAGTATTAAAAAAAGACCTTTAACAGAGTTGATGCTCTGTTAAAGGTCTTGCTTCCAATAAAGGTTCAACTGCCAGTCAGTAACGACGATTGTTGACAGCGAATTTTCAAAGCTACTCCCCTATAACAATATATATTTTATCAAAAACATTTAAAAATGTCAACATATTACAATAATTTTAGTAATTAATTACACACCGGGTATAAGAAGCATACATTTTTCGCTAACAGAATTTTCCTTGATATCGTTTTCCAGTTTAATCAGATCAACTGTTGTGTTATATTTTCTTGCAATATTCCAAAGCAATTCGCCATTATCACAAAAATAAATAGTCAGAGCAGAACAGGTTTTTGATTTCTTTTCACTTTCATCACAAATAATATTTTTTAACAATTCTGCAGTATTTCGTTTAGATAGCGTTGCTGTAAATCTTACTTCAACTCTCAAATCTATCTTGTTATTATCTGATAAAACATAACCTACTGTCGCACTTACAGAATCAAAAGCACAGATATAATCACTATGCATACCGTCAACATTTTTCTTTTTTTCAAAGCTGATTGTTCTTTCCGCATAAAAAGGCTGACCCAAATCGTCTTTCCCGAGAATTGAAACTATTGTGCTTCCGTGAACATTCAATTCATCCCCAACGCAAGTATATGTGGTTACAACATCATCACACCAAACATTAACAATCTCCCCTATTGTTACATTTGGAAAATCCTCAGTTTGTTTAATCATTAACATATCGCTGAATTTATCAATAATTTTTTCAAAGGTTACCAATTGTTTTTCATTTTTTACATTGTAGATGGTTGAATAACAATCAGTTGGTAACTGTCCCTCAAAAGATTTAATAGCTTTGACAACAGCACAAACACCTATATTAACATCGAGTAGTTTTTTTTCACCATTTGAATTAGCTTTCGGTAAAATATTAAGTGAGGAAACACACACATTGATATTATAATCGCACTTGTCATTAATCCCCTCAAATTCAACTATCTGATTTATCGGAAGAGAGTATTCAAAAACTACATATCCACCATCTGTGACATCAGCACAATACAACAAAGAAATATTTACATCGCCTTTTAACAACAGTTTGTTATTTACAACCTTAATTTCAGAAACAAAAGGATTTACTTTTTGTCTGATTATCTGCCTGACAGCCGGTTTACTTTTTTCTAATTCCACCACCTCGTTTAAAGTGAAATTTTTAACTATTCTGCCGACATAATCTGAAGCATCGGTGAAATCTTTCAACAACTGGATACCGCAGTTTTCTGCATCAGTTATTATTTCAATTTCCTTTTTTCCTGTTATGTTGATACTGATAGCAATCGAAGCATGAACATCAATTCGTCTTTGCGATACTGCTCTTGTGTTGGCATAAGCAGATTTCATTTTAACCTCAGTAACAGGATTATCAATTTGTTTCCCAAGTTCAACGGTTTTAGAAAAAGGAAAAATTTTGTCGTAACAAAAAATATTATTGCTATCATCAACATATATAACTTGTACTAATGCATTGGCTTCAATTGTTACCCTGTCACCGACACATTGTTCAGAAACAAGACCCGGAGTAACAATACACTTTAAAATCTTTTTTATATCCGGACAATAATCCGGTAAAGTTATATCACCATCAACAGATTGTTCAGATGTATTTTCAAACATCAATTCACAAACATTCAGTAGTTCTTTTTTTAAATTAATTTCCATCCAGTACAACTCCTTTATATTTTCTTTATAACAGAATATGCAAATATAAAATGAGTTATTACTTTAACAAAAAAATAAACCGCTTTCAAGAAAAGCGGTTTATAAACATAAAAAACTCAGATAGAAATTTCGTGTGCAATCTGATAATACTCATCGTTGAGAGTTTTCTTCATCTGGAGTGCTTCAAAAATATCATAATCAACGATTTTGTCATTCTTTACTGCAATAACACGGTTACCGATACCTTCCATAAGAAGTTTAACAGCTTTATTACCCATTATGCTGGCCATAACTCTGTCACGAACTGTAGGTGAACCACCACGCTGAATATGACCAAGAATTGATGAACGACATTCAACGCCTGTTTCTTCTTCAATTCTCTTTGCAAGATTTGCAACTCCACCGATACCTTCAGCAACAACAATAACAAAATGTCTCTTACCTGTTTCAAGAGTCTTCTTCATTCTCTTGATAACATCTGTAAGGTCATAGGGTTTTTCAGGAACAATGATGTAAGTTGCACCAACTGCAATACCGCCTTCAAGAGCAAGATAACCTGCACTTCTACCCATAACTTCAACAACAGTACATCTGTCGTGTGATTCTGATGTATCACGGATTCTGTCAACTGCCTGCATAATTGTATTAAGACAAGTATCAAAACCAATTGTGTAATCAGTGCAAGCGATATCATTATCAATTGTTCCGGGAACACCGATACAAGGAATTCCTCTTAAAGACAAATCTCTGGCGCCTCTGAAAGAACCGTCGCCACCAATAACAACAATACCTTCAATACCTCTTTTTTTACAAACATCAATTGCAGCCTGCATACCTTCTTCTGTTTTGAAGTTAAGGCTTCTTGCTGAGCAAAGTGATGTGCCGCCTCTGTCGATAATATCTGAAACGCTTCTTAAATCCATTTCAGTCATATCATCTTCCATAAGACCATTGTAGCCACGGTTAATACCGTAAACTTTCATACCTTTTTCGCACGCTGTTCTTACAACTGCACGAATACAAGCGTTCATACCCGGAGCGTCTCCGCCACTTGTTAATACACCGATAGTTTTCATTATATATGTCCCCTTGGTAAAAAATTATTGTTACTATGATAAACTAATATCCCGCAAAGTTCAAGTCTTTTTTACAAATTTTTCTAAAAATATAGATAAAATCAGGTTATTACCTTGTTTTATTTTATGCCGATATTACCTTCACCGACAATACGTTTCAGTTCTTTCATCATAGAATCGTTTAAATCGCATTTTCTGGAATGATGACGAACCAATTTATTTTCATCAGTAAAATAATAATAAACCGGCGTTGTTCCATCAAAAACATCAAGAACGTGTTGGATTTTTTTATATTCTTCACATTCACTGTTTTTAATTCTGAAATATATACCTTTGTTTTCTTGTTTTTTCTCAGCAACAGGCTTTATATTTTCAGGTACATTTGTCATATTTTCACACACAATTTTGCATTCTTCATCTTCTTTCAAAGAAAGACGTCCTGTTATCATCACAACTTTTCCGGGTGAAATCAACTCAGAAAAATCTCTGTATAACTTTGAAAAAACAATAACTTCAATTGCAGATGTTTCATCTTCCACCAAAAGAAAAGCCATTGTATCATTATTCTTAGTTACTTTCTTTTTGACCGAAGTGATAATTGCAAGAATATTGACTCGGGCATTTTCACGATATTTACCAGTACCATCTACAGTCTCAGCAGATGTTTCAAGCATAATTTCATTCAATTTATCTGTTTTTAATGACTTAGCAACAGATTCATATTTCAGCAATGGATGACCTGAAATATATATACCTGTATACTCTTTTTCAAAAGCTAATTTATCAGCAGATTCAAACTCCGGTACATCAGGAATATCAACATCAAATATTTCATCATCATTGCCAAAAAGACCAAGCTGACCTCCTGCCATAATCCTGCCGTTAGTTTCAGCCTCAGCCATAATTGTGGGTAAACCAGCTATCATCTGACGTCGGTTTAAACCAAAACCATCCAAAGCCCCACTATAAATCAATGCTTCAATTGCACGTTTATTCAGATCCTTACCATACATTCTGTGACAAAATGAAGCAAAAGAATCGAATCTGCCACCGTCTTCACGTTCTTTTATAATAGCTTTGATTGCATTTCTGCCAAGATTCTTAATTGCCAACATACCGAAAAGTATATCATTACCTTTTACTGTAAAATTATCATATCCTACATTAACATCAGGCGGAACAATTTTAATTCCTAAACGACTACATTCGGAAATATACAAAGACACTTTACCGGAATCTTCAAGCACACTGCTGATGAGTGCAGCAAAATATTCATTCGGATAATGGCATTTCAAATATGCAGTTCTGTAAGCTAAGAATGCATATGCAGCAGCGTGTGATTTATTAAAAGCATACTGAGAAAAATCAGACATTGTATCAAAAATTTCATTTGCTGTTTTTTCATCAACACCATTTTTAACTGCACCTACGCACTCAATTGTGCCATCTTCGTTTGTAAGACCATAAATGAAATTCTTACGTTCCAATTCCATAACTTTGTGCTTTTTCTTACTCATAGCACGTCTTACTACGTCAGCTCGTCCAAATGAATAACCTGCCAGAGTTCTGAAAATCTGCATTACCTGCTCCTGATAAACAATACAACCATAAGTAACATCAAGAATATCTTTCAGAAGCGGAGTTGAATATCGCACTTTCTCAATATTATGCCTGTTTTCTATATATGTGGGAATTGATTTCATAGGTCCGGGTCTGTACAAAGAAATAACAGCTATGATATCTTCAATTGAATCAGGTTTTAGTTGAGTGAGTACATTCTTCATACCACCGGATTCAAGCTGAAACACACCATCAGTAAGTCCCTTAGAAAACAACGCAAAAGTCTGCTTATCTTTCAGATCAATCTTCTCTATATCAAAATCAGGGTTTTTAAGTTTTACAGCCTTTTCAGCCTCATCAATCACCGTAAGATAACGCAGACCCAAAAAGTCAATCTTCAACAAACCTAATTCTTCAAGAGTTGTCATTGTAAACTGTGTTACAACAGAATTATCATTAAGTGCCAACGGAACATAACTGTCAACCGGATCACGGGTAATTACAACACCTGCAGCATGAGTTGAAGCATGTCTGGGCATACCTTCGACACTTTTTGCAGTATCAACAAGATTTTTGATATCAGGTTCAGAGTTGTAAAGTTCTACAAGCTCAGGTGAAGACTTAAGTGCCGACTCAATAGTTATATTAAGTTCTCTGGGAATAAGTTTTGCAACTCTGTCTACATTTGCATAAGACATGCCCAAGGCTCGTCCCACATCGCGTATTGCAGCACGCGCAGCCATTGTTCCGAAAGTTACAATCTGTGCAACGTGGTCAATGCCATACTTATTTATAACATAATCAATTACCTGCCCACGTTTAACATAACAGAAATCCACGTCAAAATCGGGCATTGTTACCCTTTCCGGATTCAAAAAACGTTCAAAAATCAGGTTATATTTCATCGGGTCTATTCCTGTAATCCCAATGCAATAAGCTGCTAATGAACCTGCACCTGAACCTCTGCCCGGACCAACAGGAATATCATGAGATTTGGCATATGAAATAAAATCATTAACAATCAGGTAGTAATCAGTATACCCCATTTTATTGATTGTTTCCAATTCATACAGTAGTCTTTCTTCATATTCTTTGGGATAATTTTCTGAATATCTTTTTACAAGACCTTCATAACAAAGCTCTTTGAAATATTCAAAATGGTCTTTATTATCAGGTACAAAGAAATGAGGAAGTTTTGTTTTACCAAATTCAAAATCCAGATTACATTTAGATGCAATTTCTTCTGTTATTTCGACGGCATTAATTTCTTCAGGAAAAGCCTCACACATTTCATCGTAGCTTTTTAAATAAAATTCGTCAGTTTCAAAGCTCATACCTGTTGGTGTACCAACAACATTGTTGGTCTGGATGCAAAGCAGTACTTCCTGAATTTTTGCATCTTCTTTTTTTATATAATGAGTATCATTTGTTGCCACAAGAGGAATACCCGTTCTTGCTGAAACAGACCTCATACCACTTAAAACTTTTAATTCATCTTCCATAGAATGGTTTTGAATTTCAAGATAAAAATCATCACCGAATAAATTTTTATACCACAATGCACTTTCAACTGCGGAATCAATATCATTCGTAAGAATGCTACGCGGTATTTCGCCTGCAAGACAAGCAGACAAAGCAATAAGTCCCTCATGATATTTTTCAAGGAGAGACTTATCAATTCGCGGTTTAACATAAAAGCCACGTGTCCAGCTTTCAGAAACCATTTTTATAAGATTTTTATAACCGATTTCATTTTTACAAAGCAAAACGAGATGATATCTTTCATTATCATAGCCTTTCTCTTTTTGATCAAGACTTCTTGTCGCTACATAAACTTCGCAACCAATAATAGGTTTGATACCGGCAGATTTTGCTTTTTTATAAAAATCAATTGCACCATACATAACACCATGGTCTGTAATAGCAAGAGATGACTGACCTAACTCGACAGCACGTTCAATAACTTCGTTAATTTTACATGCACCATCAAGTAAACTGTATTCACTATGAAGATGTAAATGACAAAATCCCATTTAATTCACCCTAGTTCATCAGCTATTTTTATCAGTCTGTTCAATCTGTGATTAACACCTGAGCGTGAAATTTCACCGCCCATTTCATTTTTTATTTCATCAAGGGACATATCAGGGTTGTTGAGTCTTATAATTGCAATATCCCTTAACTGGTCCGGTAACCATGAAAGACCTTTTGTTTTATCAATTTTTTCAATTGCGGCAATCTGAGCCATTGCTGCATTGACCGTTCTTGAAATATTAGCAGTTTCAAAATTAACTTTTCTGTTAATTTTATTTCTGACATCCTTCATCATCTTCACACCCATCAGTTCCAATGAACTTGACTGAGCACCAATCAAGGTAAGGAAATCCTCTATATTCTCACTGTCTTTAAAGTACACTACATAAGCATTTCCGCGTTCAACTATTTTTGGTGACAAACCCATATCACCCAAAAGTGTCGCAAAATCATTAGTGAGTTTCAAAAAAGGGATAACAAATTCAAGATGATAATTTTTCATAGGATCTGCAATTGTACCACAAGAGAGAAAAGCGCCTCTTAAAAAAGCTGCATAACAACAATCATCTTCAAAATTTGCTCGATTAATTCTTAGTGTAATATTCTGCTTGCTCTGACCAAAATATTTCATTATCTTTGAAATATCGTTAGCAGAAGAAATAGCAATAGAATAATTACCTGCTTTTGTTTTTGATGTTTTCGGCTTTACTTCCGGACCATCCTTACAGAAAGAACAATAAGCATTTGCTACATTTTTGTTTTCGGTAAGAAGACCGATTCTTGTCTGAGAATAGTATTTACCGAAAAGCAGCATACCATAAGCCTGTGCTTTCAGACAACAATCAGACAAATCAGTCATCAATGCCAATTCACTTTTTACTTCCTGTGAAAAAGACATAATTACCTCCGAGTTATTTAAAACAATCTCTATGGTGAACAGTACTTCTGTAACCAAGAGAATCCATAAAATCATTAAAAATTTCAGCAAATGTTACTGAGCGATGGTGACCTCCCGTGCAACCAAAGCCAATAACTATCTGGCTTTTCCCCTCAAGTTTTGAAAGTGGAAGAATAAATAAAATAAATTCCTCCAGAAGTCTTTTGAATTTCTGACTGTTTTCATCCCGCATAACAAAATCCCTGACTTCTTTATCAAGACCTGTTTTTTCTCTCAAATCAGGCTCATAATAAGGATTCACAAGACCTCTTACATCGAAAACATAATCGCAATCACGCGGAATGCCGTGCTTATATCCAAATGAGATAAAATGCATTACAAACGAATTTTCCGGACGAGACAGAAATGTGTCTTTTATTCTGTTCTTCAATTGTGTAACAGAAAGATTTGTGCTGTCAACTACAATATCAGCAATGTTTTTGGTTGGTTGCAAATAAAGCCTTTCCATAGAAACGGCCTGAGTTACTGAAAGCGTTGAATCTTTGCCTACAAGCGGATGAAGACGCCTCGTTTCTTTAAACCTTCGGATAAGAATATCATCATCAGCATCAATAAACAAAGTTGTAAAATTGTAATCAGTTTTTTTAATTTCTTCAAGAACATTAACGAGATTACTGAACAAAAGTCCTGCACGCATATCAATAACGACTGCAACCTTGTCAGTTTCTGCACTGTTTTTAATTTCATCAAGAAATGCCGGCAACAAGTTAGGAGGAATATTATCAGCACAAAAATAGCCGATATCTTCCAAAGCGTTAACTGCATTTGATTTACCCGCACCTGACATACCTGTTACAATCAACACGTCCATTTTACACCAATCCTACACAATTTTAACTTCCGTTTCTAATAATACACCTTTTTGTTCAAGAACTTCATCACGAACAAATTCAATAAGATCTTTGATATCTTCTGTCGTCGCATTATTTCTGTTTATAATAAAACCTGCATGTTTTTCACTTACCTGAGCACCGCCGATTGTTTTGCCTTTAAGACCACAATCTTCAATAAGTTGACCCGCAAAATAACCTTCGGGACGTTTGAATGTACTACCCGCACTCGGATATTCCAACGGCTGTTTATCTTTACGTTTACCCATCAGTTCAAACATTTTATTTTCGATTTCAGTTTTGCTGCCTTTTTCTAATCTGAATTCAGCAGAAACTATAATTTTATCGCTGTTATTAAAAACACTGTTACGATATGAAAGCTTCATTTCCTCTTTTGTTAAAGTACCTTTTTCCCCTTCAAGAGAAATATAGTCACAACTTACCGCAACATCCTTCATCTCGCCACCATAAGCGCCTGCATTCATATACATAGCTCCGCCAACAGTACCGGGTATGCCATAAGCAAACTCAAGGCCCGACAAACCATTCTCAAGAGCAAAGCGACAAAGTTTCATAAGACTGCAACCTGCAAGGCAACGGATGGTTGTTTCGTCAACAAGAGTTATTTCATCAAAGCCTTTACCAATATGAATAACTACGTTATCAATACCATCATCACTTACAAGCAAATTACTTCCGTTACCCAAAATAAACGGTTTTATATCTAAAACTTTGCATCTGTCAACGATATGAGAAAGTGATTTTATATTTTTAGGCGAAAACATCAGTGCTGCATTTCCACCTGTTTTGAAGCTTGTATATAACTTCATAGGGACATCCTTTTTTACTTCGCAATCAATTCCATCAGAGAAATCGAACATTGATTCAGAATATTCCATCAAAGCCTCCAAAATTATTTTTCCAACAATGCAGCACCGATTATACCTGCATCATTTTTAAGTTCAGCAACACAAATTTTTGTGCTTCTATTAAACTGCTTATTATAGATTTCATTTCTTACCTTTTCAGTAAGAGGAATAATAAGGTTATCTTTTTCGTTGCTTATGCCACCACCAACGCAAAGAACTTCAGGCTGAAGTGCATTAATTATGTTAGCAACACCAATACTTACATACCAGATATATTTATTAACAACTTCTTCACCTGCTTTATCGCCTTTTCTCATTGCATCCCAAGCAGTTCTTCCGCTTGCTTTATTAATATCTTCGCCTGTAAGTTCCCACATAATGCTATCTTTATTTTCAAGCATTTTTTCTTTTGTCTGTCTGATAAGAGCAGTTGCAGAAGCATATGCTTCCCAGCATCCCTTTCTGCCACAGTTGCACTGAATACCATCAGCAAAAATAACTGTATGACCACATTCACCAGCTGCGTCACCAACACCTGTAACAAGTTTACCATCAATAATGATACCGCTACCTACACCGGTACCGAGTGTTATTGCAACAAGGTTTTTACAACCATTACCTGCACCTGCATAAGCTTCACCAAGTGCTGCACAGTTAGCATCGTTATCGATATGTACTACTTTTCCTGAAAGTCTTTCACTCAACATATCTCTTGCAGGTATCATATGGAAATCAAGATTATTTGAAAATTCAATTTTACCTGTTGTTTTATTGATTGAACCGGGAATACCAACACCAACTGTTTCAACATCTTCCAGTGTTATACCTGCATCTTTAACAGCAAGGTCAACAGCCTTAGCAATATCATCAAAAATTTCTTCAGCAGGTCTGGGAGCGTTAGTTTTGACTGTACCGCTGCCTACAATTTTGAAACTTTCGTCGATAACACCTACTGCAATATTTGTTCCGCCAAGATCTACACCAATTTTATACATTTTAATTACCTCCGCAATCTGTTTTCTTTATGATTTTTGCCACGTTTCAAGCTCTTTTTCATCAGGAATAATATCTGACATTCCCAAACTATGTAAAAGCTCTCTCGCCGCATTATATCCCATTTTTTTCTGTCTGTTATTCATTGCCGCAGCTTCAATAATGATAGATAAATTTCTACCCGGCTTTACAGGAACTGTTGTAACAGGAACATCAACACCGAGAATGTTCATCTTTTCATCATCAAGACCGAGACGGTCGTATATTTTTTTATTATCCCAAAGCTCAAGCTGAACAACCATATCAATTTTTTCAGTCATCTTAACAGCACCCATACCAAAAATTCTGCGTGCATTTATTATACCAACACCACGAAGCTCAATATAGTGTCTTATATTATCAGGAGCTGAACCAACAAGTGTTTTTTCAGAAACTCGCCTGATTTCAACCGCGTCATCAGCGATAAGTCGGTGTCCTCTTTTTATAAGTTCAAGTGCTGTTTCGCTTTTACCAACACCGCTGTCACCAAGAATAAGCACACCCTCACCACTTACTTCAAGCAGCACTCCGTGACGAGTGATTCTGGGAGCAAGTTCAACATTAAGGTAAGCAATTATTGTTGACATACACCTGGAAGTCTGATCAAGAGTAATCAAAACAGGGACTTCATATTTTTCAGCAAACTTTACACAACTCTCAGGAAATTCAAGACCTCTTGTGATTATTATTGCAACAGGTCTTTTTTCAAAAAGTCTTTCAAATTTCCGTTTGCCCTCTTCTTCCGGTAAACTTTTTAAATATTCAATTTCAGTAAGACCGATGAACTGTATTCTGTCTGAATCAAAATATTCTTCGTAACCACAAAGCAATAAACCCGGTCTGTTTACATCAGCAGATGATATATAAATATCAGAAGCTGCCTTAGGCATATAAACAACTTCAAACTTATGATCCCTGATAATTTTTTCAAGGGAAACCGTATATTTCTGAGCCATACTTTCACATCCTGAACACTAGTACTTGCAAATTAAAATATATCCTTATTATTATAAACTATTTTTTCCCAACTTCCAACACTTTTTTATAAATTTACTAAAATATTTTTAAAAAAATTCCTTGCAATTTAGTGTAAGTTATGTTATCATATTGAGCGTTGAGTATGTGCTGCTATGGCTCAGGAGGCAGAGCACATCCTTGGTAAGGATGAGGTCACCGGTTCGAATCCGGTTAGCAGCTCCAAAGCATCCGTATTACGGGTGCTTTTTTATTTAAAAGGAGGGATTTTTTTGAAAGCAGCTTTTTATACATTGGGTTGCAAAGTTAATCAATACGAAACCGAAGCTATGGCACAACAGCTTCAAAAACATGGTTTTGAAATAGTTAGCCATAACGAAAAAGCTGACGTTTTTGTTGTAAACTCCTGCACAGTTACAGCTTCAGGCGATCAGAAAACAAGACAAGCTGTGAGAAGATTCAAAAAAAACAATCCCGATGCTTGTATTGTTCTTACCGGATGCATGCCCCAGGCATACCCTGAAAAAGCCAAAGAGCTCTTTGAAGCTGATATTGTTATAGGCAACAAGAACAACGATACTTTGCCTTCTGTTTTAGGAGAATATTTCGATAACAAAGAAAGATTGGTTAACATCGAACTTCACAAATCAGGTGATTTATTCAGAGGCACTCTTATTTCTGATTTCCAAAGCAGAACCAGAGCTTTTCTCAAAATCCAGGATGGTTGCAATAGATTTTGCACCTATTGTATAATCCCTACTTCACGTGGACGTTCCCGTTCAAAACCACTTTCAGATATACAAATTGAATTAGATTCAATTGCCGAAAAAGGATATAAAGAAGTAGTTCTCGTTGGTATTAATCTTTCTTCATACGGAAAAGATATTGATACAAAATTTACAGATGCTGTCAAACTTGCATGCAACACAAAAGGCATTGAAAGAGTTCGATTAGGTTCTCTTGAACCTGACCATATTACAGATGATGTAATTGATGAACTAAGCAAAATGCCGAATTTTTGTCCACAGTTTCACATTTCATTGCAAAGTGGTTGCGATGCAACACTTAAAAGAATGAACAGGCACTACACAGCAGAAGAATACTATAACCTTTGCAAAAAGTTGCGTGAAAGTTTCGGCGATTGCACTATCACTACCGATGTTATGGTAGGATTTTCTCTCGAAACAGAGGAAAATTTTTTAGATAGCCTTAATTTTGTAAGAAAAATAGGCTTTGAAAAAGTTCATGTTTTCCCCTATTCTGTCAGAAAAGGAACAAGAGCTGAAAAGTTCCCTCAGGTCGATAAAAAGACAAAAGAAATAAGAGCCAAGCAATTGTCAGAAGCAGCGGAAGAAATCAGACAAAAATTCCTCAAAAATCAAATTGGCAAAACTTTGGAAGTTCTTATTGAAACAACCAACAAAGATGGTTTATTCGAAGGATATACAAAAAATTATACCCCTGTGCTGGTTAACTGCACAGAGGATATGTGTTCAGAAATTATAAAAGTAAAAATCACAGATGTCAAAGGAGATTACTGTATCGGAGAACAAATTTAGTTCTCCGATATTTTTATTATATTTTCCGTTTTTTCTCTACCGGAACTTTCTTTTTCCAGTGTGGCAAGTGAAAAAACATCTGTAGCAAAGGATTCTTTATTAAAAATTTGCTTAGCATTATCATCCAGGTCTTTTAAATCTGAATATTTCATAACAATTGGTAAAGATGCTTCTTTTTTCGAAATTTTAAGAATTTCTTTTCCTTTATCATTAAATCCGATAACGCGTACATATGGAACCGGACGTGATACATCATCTTTCTCGATTCCTAACAATACACAAAGACAAATCCTTCTTATTCTTGAATGTGTATATCTTTTGGTTTTCACACTGTTATAAAATTCTTCCAAAGAGGAAGAATTCTGAGCCGCTGAAAATAATCTGTTTTCCATACCTTCAGATACATCAGGCAAATTCAAAAATTTATCAAGTGTAAGGCTTTTAAGCTTTACAAGAATAGCTGTTTCCAACAATGTAAAGTCATAAACTTTACAACCGTTTCTTATATCTTCAAACAATTTATCATTGGATTTTAAGTTATCTTTCAACATTTGTCTTAAATTAGAAGCAGAATAATAACCCTGATTTTCCAATAAACTATCATGTTGGACACCAATTCTTTTTGTAGTAAAGAAACCGATATCCATATCAGCCTTTAAACACTCAGAAATATATTCACAAGCAAGAATATTGTTAGGTTTAGAAATAATATCACCTATATCTTTTCCGTATTTTTCTGATATCGCCAACTCTCTCGCCTTCGGAAAACTATTCCCATCTTTTAAATAACGTTGCAACAAATCAGAATAATCGTCTTTTTCAATCAATCCAGAAACTTTAATAAGTTTTTCAATTTCACCTGACTCACTACCAAAACACAGCTCATCAACAACGCCTAAACCTTTTATTACGCCAACTGCACCAAAGGCAAAACGCTGTGCAGAAGCTGTTGCATATATCAATGGATTTTCAACAACTAGATCCACACCGTTTTCTAATGCACATTTAGCTCTGTCCCATTTTGAAAAAACAGCACATTCCCCTCTCTGCACATAATTTCCGCTCATTACTGCAACTATGTGAGTGGCACCATTTTCTCTTATTTTGTCGATAAGATATTTGTGACCGCTATGAAAAGGATTGAATTCTGAAATAACTGCAGATATTTTCATTTTACGACTTTCCTTTCGTAAAAACATCTTGAAAAAAAATATTATATAGTATATAATATTACAGTAATTTGCATTTTTCAAGTAAAAGTTAATTTTGGAGGTACAAAAATGAAAATTCTTGTTATCAACGCAGGTAGTTCATCTCTCAAATATCAGCTTATTGATATGGAAACTGAGCAGATGATCGCAAAAGGTATTTGCGAAAAAGTTGGTTTCGCCGGACAGATTGACGGCAAAACTGCTGACGGAAGAAGTTTCTTCTACGAAGTTCCTTTGAAAAACCACACAGAAGCTTTCATCGAAGTTAAGAAAGCCCTTACTGAAGGTGATTGTAAAGTTATCGATGACCTTTCAGAAATCTCTGCAATCGGTCACCGTATCGTTCAGGGTGGTGCTCTTTTCCAGAAGAGTGTTATCATTGACGAAAAAGTTATTGAAGGCATTGAAAGTCTTTGTGATCTTGCTCCCCTTCACAACCCTGCACATATTCAGGGTATCAGAGCTTGCTTTGAAGTTTTTGGCGACTCTGTTCCCGAAGTTGCTGTTTTTGACAATGCTTTCCACAGCACAATGCCTGAAGAAGCATATACTTTCCCAATTCCTTATGAATACACAGAGAAATACCAGATTCGTCGTTACGGATTCCACGGTACATCTCACCGCTTTGTAAGTGCACGTTGTGCAGAAGTTATGAATAAAAACATTGAAGATCTTAAAATTGTTACATGCCACCTTGGCAACGGTTCATCAATTACAGCTGTTAAAGGCGGTAAAGTTATTGATACAAGCATGGGACTTACTCCTCTTGATGGTTTTGAAATGGGTACTCGTTGTGGTGCTGTTGACCCATCTGCTATCCTTTTCCTTATGGAAAAAGAAGGTTGGGATGCTAAAACAACAAGTGATGTTCTTAACAAAAAATCCGGTTACCTTGGCGTTTCCGGTGTTTCAAGTGACGACCGTGATCTTCTTAAAGCAATTGCCGAAGGTAATGAAAGAGCTGCTCTCGCAAGAAAAATCCTCAAATATCAGGTTCGTAAAGTTATTGGTAGCTATGTAGCTGCTATGGATGGTGTTGATGCTATCGTATTCACAGGCGGTATCGGCGAAAACACTTGTGACCTTCGTGAAGATGTTTGCGAAAATCTTTCATACCTCGGAATAACTTTTGATAAAGATATCAACAACACTCTTATCAGAGGTAAAGAAGGCGAAATCAGCAAAGCAGATTCAAAAGTTAAAGTCTATGTTCTTCCAACAAATGAAGAACTTGCAATTGCCCGCGACACAAGAGACCTTGCAGTTGCACTTTAATGTTATAAATAAAATTAAAAAGCGGAGATTCAATTCAATTGAATCTCCGCTTTTTCTTATGTAAAATTATACAATACCAAAAAGTGGTAAAATCCAGTTTGTTATCGGACTGAGCAAACCAGCAATGGGAGCAAGTATACCTGCTGAATCAGAAGCAATTGATGCAAGTGAACTTGCAATGCTTTCAAGCGAATCCAACCCACCTAAAATTGGTGATGTATCAATACTTTTGGCAAAATCAACAACACCGATAGTAGTTAAAATAACAAGTGCGATAGGAACAATAACAAACAAAAACAGTTTTATCAAGGAAAGAGCCATACTGATTTTTGAAAGTATTACGCCTGCTTTACCCATACCCGGAACTTCATCAATTTTATTCTTCTTGCGAATTTTTTTTGCAAGCGAAAAAGCAATTGCAGAAAAAACGATACCGAGTATTCCATAAAAATCAATAGAAAACGTAAACAGAATCGCAAATATGCCCAAAATCATAACGGGTACCAGACTTCCCTTAGGAACAACACCAGCCTGACTGTTTCCAGGAATTATTATTTCGGGAGAAGCAACAACATCAGCATCACTGACAACTAAGCTCTCCTCGACAAGTCGAGTGCCACAGTTTCTGCAGAAAGTCATATTTTCATTTATAGGTGCATTACAATTTTTACAAAACATATTTTTAACAACCTTTCTCTACACAACACAAGTATGATAAAAACAATTAAAGAGTTTAAAATTAAAAACTTATTCCCAAAGCGGAGATAAGAGACGGTAAAAACGGCACAACAGTAGCCAAAAATGAAAGTAAAGCCGTAAGTATAGTACCACCAAAGCCAAAAACAGTAGCTAAAATAGTAAGAATAAGACCTCCTATTAATGTAATAGCAGAAATCACTATATCAACTATACAAATTATAAGTGCAATACGTCCAAGTGTTGCGCCTGTTTTAGCTTTTCCTGTAAGTTCAACACCTTTGGTCTTCTTTTTCACTTGCACACTAAAAACAAGAGCAGCTATGCACAGAGGCCACTCTAATGCAGCAAAAATAGTACCAATAATCGGAAGATATGGTCCGACTAATGCAGCACCCTCCAAAGAAATTGCTAAAACACCTTGTGTAAATATAGATTTTTCTTCTTGGGATATTTCGGGTTTGGGTGGTACAGAATAACTATTTGTATTGTCAGTAGTATTAAAAGCCTCTGAATTTTTTAGATCAGTATCGTTTATAGGTGTACCGCAATTTTTACAAAACTTGATACCTTCAGCATTCTGTGCACCACAATTTTTACAAATCATCTCAAATGCATCCTTTCAAAAAAACAAAATCAATAAAATTTTCAACTTAAGCAAGGTTCAGAGATATATTAATTCTATCCCGCCCTCTTGTTTTATCACACACAGTACACTTTTTTTACAAAAGTTATCTGCCGTTTTCAACATCAAAACATACTACCTAATGCCCCAAATAAAGCAGGTGATACGCCAATCACACCTCCTAAAATTATACCAACAACAAAACCAATCACTACAAAAGCAAATAAAGCAAAACCAAGAATTATACTTACAAGACCAAGTGTTTTTGCTGTTTTCACTTTGCCTTGTAAGTTTAATTTTTTAGTTTTTGACACAACTATAAAGCCCAAAACTATGGCTGCAATAGCTAAAGGAAAAGAAAGCCAAGAAATAATAGGCAGACAGCTAAGAAGCCATGAAACTCCGGCACAAACAATTGCAATGACACCTTTTGTGGACAATGACTTTTCTTCAGACTCAGAAAGTCCTCCCACATCATTTGTGTCTGTAACAATTTCCTGTTCGTTAAATCCATCAAACTCCTCACCAACAGGAGCACCGCAATTCGGGCATAAATTTAAACCCTCATTAAATTCTGAACCACAATTTTTACAAATCATAAGATTACCTCTTTCTCTTATATTTTTTAAACAAAGTAACTTGTTTAATTAACACACTATTATATTAACATATTTATTTTCTTTCTGCAACACTAATATTTTCAGAAAGAAAAGTTTTTATAGCATTATCGTATTTTTCAGTATCAGTAATACGAAGAAAAGAGTGCCTGCCTTCAGGAAACCAAACAATTTCTTTTTCAGCACTCGGACACATATCAAATAGTATCTGTGCATAGAAAGGTTTAGAATATTTATCCTCTTTACTATGAAGCATTAATAATGGCTTTTTATATTTACCAATTACATCGATAGGTCCAAACTTCATTGAATGTTTTGTGTACTTTTTCATCCAAAAATCAATACAATGAATTATAGGAAAAATCATTTTTTTTCTTTCAATTAAATGATTCTTCATTGATTCACAAAAATTAGGAAACATACCTTCTGCAACAATACCTTTTACATATTCAGGGCAATTTTCTGAAGTCAAAGCAAACATACCACCCGCTGCACCAATACAAATAGCATGGTAGACAATTGAGTTTATTTTATATTTTTCGTGTAAGAATTCAGACCAAACCAATATATCTTTACTTTCTTCAAAACCAATTGTGTTAAATTCTCCGTCACTTTCTCCATGTGCTCTCGGGTCAATAACAAGGACATTCATGCCAGAATCAAAATACGGACGTGCAAAATAATAACCATAAGTCAAGCTTTCCATTCTGCCTGATAAAATAATTACACAACTGTCATTTCCGAAATCGTAGTATTCTCCATAAAGATTCAATCCATCGTTAACTATATGTACTTCATGCATATTTTTAATGTTTTCCTCATGCCATTTACAACCGATTTCAAACATTTTAACTTGCAAATCAATCCGATTTACAGGCACTCTACCCCACTCATTCTTATTCGCACGTCTGAGTGTGGCTCTGTAAATGCATCTGCCAACAAACAGAGAAAAAAACAGATGAAAAAACACAAGGAAAATAATTAAAGCAAGCACAATCAGAATAACTGTTCCAACATCATAATTCATATGTAAATATTTCTCCTGACTATTTATCAATACGACTTTCTAATTCTTCTTTTAAAGAAAGAACTTTGTTTCGTACAATTTCATTTAATTTTATAATATCTTCTTTTGATAAAGTTTCTGAATCACAGTAATCAGACAAATAAATCTTTTTACCAACAAGAATATGAGCCTTTTTAGACCAACCATAATTGCCATCTGTCACTATTGGCACTATAGGTGCTTTAGCACGGTGAGCAATTATAAGATAACTCGGCTTAAAATCATGGATTTTGCCATCAGTAGTGTTACGGGCTTCAGGGAAAATCTGGACAAGTTTCCCCTTTTTTATAAGTCTGACACTTTCATCAACAAAGCTCATATCCCTGGAAATTCTGTTTGCCTGAATTCCGCCAAAAAAGCTCATTCCGAATGTAATCCATTTATTCCTGAAAGCATATTCTGAAGCCACAACATATAATTTTCTGGGCATCATATAAAACATATTAACAAAAAAATCTAACAGATTATAGTGATTGGTAATTATAAGTGCACCACCATCAATTCGTTTTGATTGTGACGTCTCATCTTCATAAAAAACTTTTGTTTTAAAAAACACTTTAAATACCGGATAAGCACCTAAAACTCCGAACCAGCGGAAAATTTCACGAATCATATTGTTATTTGCTCCTCAATTGCTCGTGCCAAATCATTTATTGTAAAGCACGTACCATCTTTAACATAATCAAATTTAATATCAAACTTTCCTTCAATTTCGCTTACTATTGAAAAATATTCAAAACTTGTGCCACCCAAATCATCAATCAAATGAGAATTATCTGCAATTTTATCTGCAGAAATATTGAGTGTTTCTGCAAAGATTGCACGTAAAGCATTCTTCAATTTTGTATTATCGGTGTTTCGGCTTGTTTCTGAATATTCTGACATAACTGTCAGTTTTACATTTCCGGAAGTAATTCTGTTTCTTAGTTTTTTTCTGCTTACCTTAATATCACCATCTGCAATTAAGCTGTCTGTTGTGAGATATACTTCCTTAATTCTGTAAGTTACAGGCAAGGAAGATACACATTCGCTGATTTTATCAACTAAAATTTTAATGGTTTCGTTTGGTAAAAAATCATTAACCTGAACAACTAAAATCAGATTCTCATTCTTTTCATCACCTAAAACAGAATATTTTTTAACAAACGATAAATCAAGAGCTTCCTCAACCAACTGCGGATTAAGGTTTTCTCCATTTGAACTGATAACCAAATCTGACATTCTGCCTTTTATATAATATTTTCCATCTTCATCAATATCAATGATATCACCGGTATCAAACCAATCGGTTATTTCAAGCAGTTCTCCATTAATAATCATTTTTTTACAAACTGATGAACCTTTGACAAGAAGTGTCTGATTTTCCGAAACTTTAAATTCAACAGAATTGAAAGGCTTGCCTATCGATGGCACAATTCTGTCTTTGGGTTTCTTTGATAAATCAACAGTTGAAATGCCCAGTTCGCTCATACCATATCCATTGAAAATCTGATAACCTAATGCATTAAAAAATTTCAATGTTGATTCATTAATGTAACTGCCACCGGTAATACAGAAATTAACACTGTTACCAAAAACAGATTCACGTATTTTTTTAAATATAGCTGATGCTACTTTTACACCAAATGCCGGTGAAATATTTTGCAAAGCTAAAGATAAATCTGAATATTTTTCAAATTTATTTTTTTGTTTTTCACCTGACTTACTGATTTCAGCTAATACATTTTTTTCAATTGTATTCCAGAAAAGCGGGACAGCAAATATATGAGTTATTCCGTGTAATCTTATAGTATTTAAAACAGTTTTTGAAGCCAGATTATGGGGAAAAACCATAATTGCACGAAAAAATGCAAACCATAAATACGTTGCTTCAAAACCAAATATATGATACAGAGGTAAAATTGACAATATTTTAATTTTACCATTATATGTCTTTTTAAAAGAAGGATTTCTCTCAATTAACTGATCACTATTCAAAATCTGTTCTGACATTTCTTTACCTGTGTAAATACAGATTTTTTGATTTAATGTTGTACCACTTGTTGAAAGTGCCATCTCATCTTCAAATGGTAAATTAAATTTATCGGAAGATGTTTCAGTTGCAATAAGATCATTATATATCAATTGATTCCTGCCATAATTTTCTGTTTGATTATAAGATATAACATGTTTAACATTCAACGTATCAAGAATCGATTTTGTAAATTCAGCAGGCTGGCTTAAATTAACAAGATAAGGTTTATTACCACTTTTTAATATCGACCAGAATAAAATTATCCACTCTACTCTATTTTCACAAGAAAGTGCAATAAATTCACCGGTACTTCCTGTCTTCCTGTAAATAGCGTTTGACAATATGTTAATATTTTTTCTTGCCGTTTCATATGAATATTCAACAATTTCAAAGTCATCAGATGTTTCTGCCATAATACCATCCTGATTGAAAATGATATTATAGATATCTTCAAAAGTACGATTACTCTTCTCTAAATCTGAGCAATTAGCTTTTACGATATTTTCAACACTTTGCATTTTCATCTGACACCTCCGTAATTTATTTTTTTCTTTCAGAAGCAATTTTACCGATTCGTTTAACAGATCCGGGCAGGAAAAACGATATTAAAAATGCAGCCATACAGGTAACTGCCACTATTAATGGAATATATGTAATATATTGACCATCGTTTTTGTCTTTCAGAAATGTTAAAATAATACCTGAACCTATTCCGGCTGATGCCCCTTCAAACAATCCTTGCACAGCAAAAAACATCGCTGAAGAATGCTTCTGATCTTTTCCTTTAAAAGATGCAATATGAGAAGGTACACTGTAAGTGACTGAGAAAAATGCACCAATCGAAAAAGATACAATAACACCACAAGCCATGGCAAAAGGCAATAAGATATTTTGGGGAATTTTATTACAAAACAGCATAAGTATCATTGCAATTGAAAAGATTCCTAAAGCGTATTTATAAGAAACACCCAAACCAAATTTCTTTGTGATTTTGTTATATAAAAGAATTGTAAAAGGTACAGGCACAAAACATGAACCCATAACAAAAGTCATATTCAATCCTGTTGTTGAAAAATATTCATTAATACCACTCAGAAACAGCTGCAACCCAACATTCATAGTGCACAACACACACAGCCATAAAATAAACTCTTTTGATTTAAATGCAAAAGATATTGATTCAATTAAGGACGGACCTTTTGCGGCTTTAGAACTGTTTGTTTTTATATCTGTTCTTTTCTCTTTGATTAAGAACAAAGGAATAAGCATTGTGAGTGATAAAGGTAAGAAAATAAGTGCTACTACTCTGATATTTAAATTTACCGAATTTACAAAAACAGGAATAAGAGCAAAGCCCAATGCAAAATAAACAACATCACAAATTGATTTAACATTTGAAATCAATGCAATATCCTTTTCCTCCTGAACAATCTCTGCAAATGTGGCATAGTAGGTAAGCATAGTTAATGTATAGCTACCGTAAAAAATTGTAAGCAGAACTGCAAACCAAATTGTGTTAAGAATAGTCGGTCCGTTATTCAAAGGAAAAAGAAAAAGCAGATATGCAATAATCATAGGCACAAAACCAATTACAATAGATGGTCTTCTTCTTCCCCATTTGGTTTTAAGATTATCTGTAAAATGAGATAAAGGTATATCAATAATACCATCAAATATTTTTGCAACCAACACAAGAATGCCCCAGATTCCTGCGATAACAAGATCTTTATTTCCATATGTCATAAAACCTATATCTTCTTTTGTGAAGCCACCAACTATTATGGCACTACACAAATAAGTACCCATAACAATATTGAGCATATTTACACCTAATCCGGCGCAACCATATAAAATCAATTTCCATTTTTTATCAAGCTTATTCATAATCAATCCAACTCTACAAATTATTCAAATGATATTATTAAATCACAAGCAAGTTTTTCAGTAGAAACAGAAAAAACATCTACACATATACCATGCTCTTCAATTGAATCTATAATATTTTCAATTTGTTTTTGCGAAAAATTTTCCGTATGGAAAATCGTTATAATATCTTTATTATATTTCTTTAACGTTTTTTCAATAGTTTTAATAACAGTGTCATCAATGTTTCTGCCTATTGTAATGATTTCTCTGCCTGAAAAAGCATAAAACTCATTTTCAGATATATTTTTTCCTGCATAACATATTGATTTATTCCTGTGAGCAACAGAAATAATATACATCTGATTTATCGTTTCAGTTATTTCATCTACAACTAATTCAACATTTTTTTCATCAAAATCAATAATCGGAAGTGATGAATAACACTCCGCAATACCACGGCTGTTGATAACCGTAACAGCAGCTTTTTTATATATGTTCTTTGCCTGAATTGCCGTAAGTATGGAGTCAGAACTATTGGGAAAAACAAGAATTTTATCCGTCGACACATTTTCAAAAGCATCTATATAATCTTTAGTTGTAACTGTATCTTCACTGTAAATTACAACATCGGCACCCATATCGATAAACAATTTTTGCAATGAATGGTCATATGCCACTGCTACAACAGAAAACTCACTGTCAGATTTCTGTGTTGAACATAAAATATTCTTTACGGTTTCTGTATGTTGAACTGTCATATTCTCAATTTTCAAAGATAAAAACTCGCCATATTTATGACAAAAAGCAAAAATCTCTTCCGGAAAATTAGTATGAATATGAACTCTGACTTTATCTCCTTCAAAAGAGGTAACAACAGAATCGCCAAGTTCATTAAGCTCTTTTTTGAAGTTTTCATAGTTAAAAACTTCTTTTGAATTTAATAATTGAAGAAGTAATTCTGTACAATAACCATAATCAAAAACTGAATTCATATTGAAAGCAGAATAATCAACTTGCTTTTCTTGTTCTTCGATTTCTATAACCTCGATTTTTTCTCCATCCAGATATTTTTTCATACCTTCAAAAAGATAAACAATACCTGCACCACCGCTATCAACAACACCTGCTGCTTTTAATTCAGGAAGCAAATCCGGTGTTTTTTCAAGTGAAGTTTTTGCGCTCTTAATAAACAAATCAATAACATCATCTATTGAATTATCTTTTGTAATTTTGCTTTTAACAACGTCTGTTGCATCTTTAACCACAGTAAGTATTGTACCTTCTACAGGATTAGCAACAGCATTATATGCGCTTCTGGTACCATTTTCAAGACCTTTGATAAACAACAAAGCATCCGCTTCTTCAACACCGAAAAATGATTCGGACAATCCCTTTAAAAACTGAGAAACAATAACACCTGAATTTCCCCTGGCTGCAAATACAATTGAACTAGCAAACCTTTTAGCAACAACTGATAAACTATCCTGCGTTTCTTCAACAGAAAATAAACCTTTTTTTATGGTGGTTACCATATTCGTTCCTGTGTCACCATCAGGCACAGGAAATACATTCAATTGATTTACGGTTTTGCAATGTTTATTTAAATTACGAACACCGTAATCAATCATATCCCTGTAATTAATTCCGTTAATACTATCCAACATAAACATCACCTAATAAGGACTATAATAAATTATTTTTCAAGAAGTTTATTTATTACATCCTTTTCCGTTTCAAGATCCTGAGAAATTTCATCACCTAAAAAATAAACGCCAACCATACCCGGACCAATGTTTGTTCCGCATCCGCAGAAAACGTCTGAAATAAAAACTTTCTTAGGATTAATTGTTTTCTCAATCAAAGACTTTAACGTTTCTGCATAAGTCTGTCTGTTACTATGTGAAATCACTATATACTGATTTTCAACATCAACTGCCATCTTCTCAATATAGCGGGTTGTTATATCAAGCGCTTTATTTATACCCTTTACCTTTGCAAGAACAGTAACATATCCGTCACGATTGCAATCACCCATAGGTTTTACACCAGCAAAGCTACCCATAATTGCTTTACCCATAGAAATTCTGCCTCTTCTTGCAACAAAAATCAAATCATCAATCGGACCCATCTGATGTACTTTGTTCTTATTTTCTTCAAGCCATTTTATGATTTCATCAAAAGACTTACCTTCGTTTTTCATAACATATGCATATATAAGAAGTAATCCGAAAGCACCGGACATTTTAAAGCTATCAAAACAATATATGTTACATTCAGGTATTTCTTTCTGCACTCTCTCTGCCGCTTTGCATGCTACATCATAAGTTGAACTTATTTTTGATGAAATAGACATGCTTAATATATCATATCCTTCTTCTGCATATTTCTTAAATGCTAAATAATATTCTTCAGGAGTTGGCGGTGCTGTAGACACCTGAATTTTTTTATTTGATAATGTTTTATAAAACTCTTCGCGTTCAATATTATTCCAATCAAGTGTAGTCTGAAAATCTCTTCCATCACTGAAATGTATGTAGCCTTTTAAATAATCATCAATTTTAAATTCACGCCTGATATCCTCTGATAAATCACAAGTAATATCCGCAAGAATAACAAATTTTTTCATAATTCAGACTCCTTTTACTATTTTAAATTCAGCTAATTATATGAAAAATAATCAAATTTTAAACATTTATAATTAACGATAATTATATCATAATCCAAAGTTAAAAGCAACCCCGAAATCGACATTTTCCAATTGTAAAATCAACAAAAACAAGGCTTTCCGCATAAGCAGAAAGCCCGGTTTTATTCTTCAAATCTTTCTAAAAAAGAATGATATTCGTCATAAACTTTAAACTCAACCAATGTATCAACATTCACATTATGTATTGAGCGGAAAATATTATGTTCAATGTTGGGATTGACTTTTTTCAGCTGTTTTATCAGATCTTTTATTTCCTGTCGTTTTGAAAGCCCTTCCTTGTTATCATTGGATTTATAGTTTTCTGTAAATCGACATGCGCATCTTATAAACTCCAGATTATTATACTTAGACCAAGCTATAATAGCATCTTCATTTATACAATATAAAGGTCTGATAAGCTCCATCCCTTCAAAATTTGTACTTTTAAGACGCGGTAACATACCTTGGATTTGTGAACCATAAAACATTCCCATAACCGTTGTTTCTATAACATCGCTCATATGATGACCTAAAGCGATTTTATTACACCCCAATTCCTTTGCACGGGCATACAAATGGCCCCTTCTCATCCTTGCACACAAATAACAGGGTGATTGCTCGATATTAACAACAACATTAAAAATATCAGAGTTAAAAATATCAATCGGTATATTCAGAATTTTCGCATTTTCTTCTATTCTTTCCCTGTTTTCAGCATTATATCCGGGATCCATAACTATATACTGAAGTTCAAAAGGCACCTCACTAAAACGCTGTAACATACGCATCAAAACAGCAAGAATCATTGAATCTTTTCCGCCGGATATACAGACAGCTATCCTGTCTCCCTCCTGAATCAGATTGTACTTTTTTACTGCTTCTACAAAAGGATTCCAGATGGTTTTTCTATATGTTTTAGAAATACTGCGTTCTGCAATCTGATATCTTTCCAATTCTCTTTTCATCACTTATCACCAAAGCCAATCAAATCTTTTATAACTTCACCCGCTGCAATAAGACCAACAACAGAAGGAACAAAAGAAGTGCTGCCAGGCACCGGTCGGCCTTCACAACAATTTTCTACAAACTGTTGATTAATTTTAGGTGACTCTTCCGAATAAATTACTTTTAATTTTTTAACACTGTTTTCCCGACAAAGTTTTCTCATAGCTTTTGCCAACGGACATACAGATGTTTTATAAATATCAGCAACTTTAAAAGCAGTCGGTTCAGTTTTATTACCTGCACCCATAGAAGAAATTATAGGAATTGATAATTCATCTGCAATAACGGCCAATGCCAGCTTTCCGCTTACAGTATCAATTGCATCAACTATATAATCAAATTTTTCAAATTCAAACTCATCTGCATTTTCTTTAAGAAAGAAACACTTATGTATATTGACTGTCATTTCAGGATTAATATCAAGAAGTCTCTTTTTGGCTACATCAACTTTATATTCACCAATTGTACTGTGCAATGCAATAATTTGTCTGTTTATATTTGAAACTGACACAGTGTCACTATCAACAATATCAAGGGTTCCAACACCACTTCTGGCAAGTGCTTCGCACACATAACCACCTACACCGCCTACACCAAAGACAGCCACTCTTGAATTTTTAAGTTTTTCTAATGAAGATTCGCCAAAAATAATATTTTGTCTTGAAAATTCTTCGTTCATATCAGACGTCAACTTCTTCCCTTTCTTCAATGCAAACTGTTTCCGTATAAAAATCTTTAGGATTATTTTCATCAACTACTATCAATCTTCCGCCACGTCTGTAACCATATGTCATAAAACCACCGCAAATTGTCTGACAAAGTTTAATTCCGTCTTTTTCAACAACAAAATCGTTAACATGGTCGTGGCCACAAAAAATCGCAACAACATCACCCTGCTCTTTAAAAGCGTCAAATTCACCATCATAACGTACCATTGGCGGACTTGGGCTTTCATTAAGAAAACCGGTTGCATTCTCAGGCAAAACATAATATTTACCATCATCACATTTAATTGCATCTGGTGTGTTTTTATCTACCTCTTTAAACGCCGAGTGCACTTCCGGCACGCAAATATGTTGAAAAGCCATTGAATATACGGTTTCACCATTATTATCCTGCTTTAATTTTTCTGCTTTTTTTCTGTACCAATCGAGCTGAGATTTATGTACACAATCATAACCGGTGCCTTTGACACCATTAAGATAGTCATTAGAATCAAACATCCAGAGGTTAAATGCTGTTTTTTTACCATCAGATGAAACCACAGGCAAACTGTAGTTTCCGCAGCCATACATATCTTCTTCATTGTAAACACCACGGAAATTTTCATACTCCATAAAAATACGCATCTGAAATTCTTTATGAGTATTTCTTTCACCATCGTGATTACCAAAAGTTATGGCAAGCGGCAAATTATATTTACCGATTGTTTTATAAATTCTTCTTATTGTTTTTGCTGCATAATCATATGTAATCAACTCATAATTACTGCTGACTGTGTCACCTGTAATAACAACTAAATCAGGATTTGTGTTTTTAATACATTCTTCAATAAGATTCAGAGTGTCCGCAATCTGTTGTTTGGTAAATTCAATTGGTTGTTCCTCTTCCATCAATTCATGTATCAGATGTATATCTGTAAGATGAAGAATTCTGAATTTGCCATCTTTAAACTGAAGCTGTTTGTTTGGTTTTCTTTTCTGATACAAAAAAGGACCGCCAACAGCACCAAAAAACGGCATTGCCAATAATTTTAACGAGTTTGAAATAATTTTGCTTTTCATAAAATATGCAACTCCTTATAAAAAAGCGGAGCCACTATTTATGTAACTCCGCCAAGTCCAAAGCTAACGCTTAAAGCTTTGTCAATTCTGTCCATATCAACATCGTCGAGATTGCCCATTCTTTCCTTCAATCTTCTTTTATCAAGTGTTCTGACTTGTTCAAGTAAAACAATTGAATCTTTCGCAAGTCCGCAACCATCTGCATTCACACGAATGTGTGTCGGAAGACTGTTTTTATATTTCTGACTTGTAATTGCTGCTGCAATTACTGTTGGGCTGTATTTATTACCGACATCATTCTGAACAATTAAAACAGGTCTTATCCCACCTTGCTCAGAGCCTACAACAGGGCTGAGGTCGGCATAATAGATATCTCCCCTTTTTATCATCATTTAATCATCACGCTCCGTAAATATTGTTGACAAATATATCATTGCCAATATTTCAAAGAAATAAACATAGGTTCAAAAATCAGGGGAGAAAATTTTGAACCGATACCTGTCCTCAAAACATTATATGCAAAATATTATTTAACGGACAATATTTACAGAAACTATATTATTAATACCAGATCCAACCAAAAAGGAAAATTACAATAAGCCATTGCCACCATGCATAAGAAACTGTTACTTCTACATTGTAACGTGTCTTTCCGTCTTTAGAAACACCTGCTACGTAGGTTTTTCCTGTTTTCAAAGATTCAAGGGTCTGGCTGTCTGCATCAACAACAACATTTACAACACTTTTATCTGCAGAAAGAACTTCAAAATTTTCAAAATCTGACAGAACTGTTTTCACATCAACTTTTGATTTATAGTTCATTTCAAATGTATAGTCCGGTGCCTTTGCTTCAACAGCTTCACCAAAAACTACCGCTTGTGACAAATCAATAGTCTGACCGTAAGATGCAACAACCTCATCGCCTAATGTTGCACCACCATGAGCAGCATAAATACCGCTTCTCATAGAATCGTTTTCTGTCTTAATATACGCAGGATCAACACCTAAAAAACCTTTTCCATCAGTAGGTGCATTGGATTTCATTTTAAATTTGATTGTATACAATGCTTCAAACTCATTAAGAGTTGTTGTAGGTGTATTTTTACCTTGTGAAGACAATGAAGGCAACCAGGTCACGCCTGCAAATACAAGCTTATATCTTTTTGCCATATCACTTGAATAGCTCTGATGGTACATTGCAAGTGGTGAATTAGTTGTCTGATTAAGACTAACGGGCATTTTAGTTACTTTTTTCACTACTGCACCGTCTGATTTATCAAGTTCATAGTATTTTGAGTCATAAACAACGATAGAGTTAACGTTGATTATAGGATAGTCTGTTTTTGCACTAACAGTTACTGTAAATTTATCACCGGGTTTTGGTGCAGTTTTATTTGAAGTGAGCTTGATATATAAATTGTTATCTTTTTCAGCAGCGAATGAAGAAATTGAAAATGCTGAAAAAACAAACATAACAGCCAACATTACAGATAAGACCTTAGTAAACTTTTTAAAAGATTTTTTCATAATAAAACCTCCTGTTAATTAACTTTCTTATAAAATGTGTCAAGAATTGTTTCGTACACTAACTCATTGTCAAGAACATATGCGGGGAAATTGTCAGTTTCAACATATTTTCCCGGAAGAGCTGTAACCTTACTGATTTTTGCAGATTTGGTAACAAGTTCTGTTCCTAAATAAACAGCACTATTAAAATTAATATCCGTTACTGTATACTGCTTTGCAGTGTTATAAAGTTTTGAAATTATACCAATATCTTTTTTAGCTAAAGACATAGTTTTAGCAGCAAAAGCTTTAACATACTGAATCTGACGTTCACGTCTTAATGCATCGGAATCAATTTTGTTCCTATCACGTGATGTAACATAGAAACGAGCTTGTGTTCCCTGAAGCAGCATTTTTTCACCTTTGACAAACTGGCCCACTGTTTCAAGACAGGTTAATTCCACACCGCCAATCACTGCATTCAAAGCATCAACGCCTCTTACTCTGAGAGAGAAATAAGAATCAATAGGTATCCCCATCAGAACACGTTCAATTGATTTAATTGTGTTTTCACAGCTTCCTTCTCCACCGTCACCATAAGCAAACGCAAGACAAATCTGCATTTCTTCTGTACGTGCGAAATTACCACTTTCAGAATAAACGTCAACATCAACCATCGAATCTCGAGGCACAGTAATAATTGAAACATCTCCTGTTTTTGTGTCATAGGCAAATACCATAATTGTATCGGCCTGACCGGCAGTTCCGTACTCATCAGTTATATTAACTGACACACTTTTATCATCGATTCCTAAAAAGACACCGGTAACAATATCTTCGTTATACACATATTTCTGACCTTTATATTCAACAGTTTTACCGCTGTCGTCATATGAGATCGCATTATCATGTGTACTGATTGTTACATCCTCTTTGTTGCCATTCAAAGAATTTTCACCAATTTTTCTTGCTATAAAATATCCACTGACGCAGACAATACCAACGAAAAATATAAGTGCAACAATAATAATCAATATTTTTAATATAAGTGGTATTTTTTTCTTTTTGTTTTTATCATTATGAGAATGATGATGGTGGTGGTGATGGTGCTCTGAACCACTACCATTATGCGTACCCTTCTCTCTACTTGAATGATGATGAGATGAATGACTGTGATGATGTCTTGAACGAGAGTGAGAACCATAGCCTTTCATAAATTCATCTACAACTTCTTCACCGCTCAGATCAAAATTATTGTTTCGTTTTTTCATCGTTAACCATCACCCCACAAACAAGATATCTTGCTCGTTTATCACCAATACACGTACTTAATACAACAATTTTCGAATACTCATTGAGCTCGACACCGCTTCTGACATTTTTCAAGAGACTACCCGGATTTAAAACTGTATCCTGAAAAGATTTAAGCTGTTGCGGGTCTCTGAAATCAAAAGAATTCATAATATGACGATTATCATATTTAAAAGCAGAAACAATTTTGTAAGTTAAAATATGCGTCTGTGTATAAACATAGAAAGTATCATTTTCTTCAAAAAATTCTGAATCCTGAAACTTATGAAGCGATGCAAACATAGAACCATTATTCATATTATGACCATACAAAACGGTAACAGGATCAAAAAAGTCAAGATTATTGCATGATTGTGTATAAATCATACCGGCAAATAAATACTTTTTATCAATAGATTTATTCAGGTAAAAATTATCATCAACTCTGCTTTGAACAACAGGATAGTTAACTTTTGTGTTCGGCACTTCTATCCAGGCATAAACCTCATCATTCTGAGCTCGCAACGATGCAAAGTCAATAGGATTATCAACATATTCAATTGCATCTGTATCATTTTTTACGTCATTAAGCAAATCACCATAAGTTTTATCAGCAATATATCCGCTGTACCACTGAAAACATACATAGCCAAGCCCCCCTAAAAGACAAAGCAAAAGGAGAACTATTAAAATGATTATAGCAATTTTATTTGCTTTTTTTCTTTCGTACTCTCTACTACTCATACTTTTACCTTCATAAAACTAAAGGTCTTGGATTCAAAAGAAAACAAGACCTTCAGAAGTTAATCAATTAAATTATTTTGTCTTAGCTGTACGTCTTTTATAGATGAATGCTACTGCAATAAGTCCAACAACTGACAATGCAACAGCAACTACTGCCTGTGTATCAAATGCACCAGTCTGAGGAGCTGTGGGACCATCATCAGGTTTTGCTGTTTCCTGCTCACCAGTTGTTGCTTCTTCATCTAAAGGTTTAAAATGTGCTTCACCAACAACGTCAGCAGTATCCTTAAGGTCACCATGTGTTTTATTGTTAGCATCAGGAACAAGTTCAACCTTAATTACAGGGTCATAAATTGTACCATCAACAATTTCAAACTTACCATCAAGTTCCCAATGGTCAAACACATAACCTTCCCCTGCCACTGCAGTGAACACAATAATTTCACCTGCTTTTACAACACCGGGAACAGCTGTGGCTGTACCAACACCAACAACATTACAAAAAGCATCTGCAGTATAGTATTTATCCGGTGTGGGGCTGTTAGCAGCAAAAGCCGGAATACAACAACCAAAGCAAAGCATAACTGCAATCAAAACTGATAAAACTTTTTTCATTATTTCCACCTCATAATTAAAATTTATAAACAGACAATTTTACACAAATAAATCTTATCATATACCCGAGAAAAAGTCAATAATTTAATAATTTTTAATCACTCAGTCTTTCACTATAACTTCTGATTTTTCTATAACTTCAACTTTTTCCATAACAATTGGCTCTGCCGGTTTAGAAAAAGCATTATCAGTTGCAACATAGGTTCTGTCAACTTCAAGGAAAGAATCAACAACTTCCATGCCTTCAATAACTTTTCCGAAAGCAGCATAGTTTCCATCAAGACTGGTACTACGAGCATAACAGATAAAGAACTGACTACTTGCTGAATCAGGGTCGTTTGATCTTGCCATAGAAACTACCCCTCTTTCATGAAGAAGTGTATTCTGTTTGAAACCATTAGAAGAAAATTCACCCTTGATTTCTTTATCGCTTCCACCTGTGCCATCACCTGATGGGTCTCCGCCTTGTGCCATAAAGCCTTCAATAACTCTGTGGAAAGTAAGTCCGTCATAAAAACCTGATTCAACAAGATTTAAAAAATTCTCAACTGTTTTGGGTGCATATTCAGGATAAAGTTCCATAACAAAACTTTCGCCATTCTCCATTGTAACCCTTACATAAGAATGTTCGGTATTAGTTTTTTTCCCGAAACATCCTGTGAAAGGAAACACAAGAATACAACAAAGAACTACTGATGCTAATTTAATCAACAATGATTTTTTCATTTTTTACACTCCTAAAATTTCTCTGATATTGCTCTTACCTGTAATTAAATTAAATTTAAGAGTCTTTAATCCGTCTGAATCTTCAAAAACAACTTCAATATCATCATTAAGATTTACTCTTTCGGCAGAAACAACTTTTGTATCGTTTTCCTTGAAGAACATTTTAAGAAGTTCAAGTTCTTTTTCTGAATAATCACCTGCATTGTCAGAAACAAAGAGAACATTACCAAAGAGATTGTTAATAAAAGCAAGAAGTAATTTTTGTTCATAATTGAATTTAAGATTATTACTTCTGAGGAAGAAAACATCAGGGTCATTACAGAACACTCTACCGTCAAGATGACGTCTGAAAATTGTGTTATTAATAGCATTCTGTGCTGAGGGCACTTCGTTATTTACATTAAGAACATTTTCAATCTTCGGTTTGTATGAGAGACTAACGTCACAGCTGATACGACAAGCATCAACAATACCGAATGAAGGAAGAAGAGGAACACCGCAACCAAGGAAAAGTTTATCACCGACACATTCACGAAGGAACTTCATTGCATCGCACATAATCTGTCCTCTTGTTTTGCCTTTTCTCGGGAATACACACTGACTATAAAGGAAGTCAAGTTTAACCATATCATATCCCCATTCGTTTATAACAACATCAAAGCAATTTTTGATATATTCTCTTGCTTCTTTATTATAAATATCGAGTGTATATGAACCGCCCCATGCAAATGTGCCTACATGACGTTTGTTTGTGCCCGGAACTTTAATGAACCAATCAGGATGTTCTTTAGCAACAACTGAATCCTTTTCTGCACTGAAAGGAGCAAGCCAGATACCTGCAAGATAACCCTTTTCATGAATTTTATCTGCAATATATTTCATGCCGCAGGGGAAATCTTTTTCGTTTTTAAGAATCCAGTCACCAACTTTAGGTTCATAACCATCATCAATCTGGAATATTGAAACATCATCCTTTGCTTTATCAAGCCCATTAAGGTCACGAAGAATGATTTTTTCATCAATTTTCTGGAAATAGTTATACCATGATGTGTAACCTGCCAGGTGTTTAAGTTTCGGCTTAGGAACATTCATTGCTTCAAAGTATTTATCAAATACTTCATCGTATCCACCTTTAAAATAAACAACATCAACGAGGTTGTATTCGCTTCTGATTCTTAAACCTTCCACATCTTTAACAATTGAAAAATCTGATGTGTTCATATCATATCTGAAAATTGTAAAGCCGAATTTTTCTGTAAGGGAACCGAAGAATTCAAGCTCCTCACCATTTCTGATATATGTGTAACCATTACTGTGGAAATAACCCTTTTGCTTTTTGTAGCCGGAGAATGAATAGTCACCGCTAACAGAAGCTGCATTTTTTGACCAGGCAAACAAATTTGTAATAGGGTGTGTTGTTTTAAGAAGAGAATCTTTTTCACATTCTAAAGAAGTTGACCATGACTGGTAACCGTTTGAGAAAAACAAATCACCTTTTTTATAGGGGATTTTTGTATCAAGTTTAAATTCAATTATTTCAATAACAGTTGTAGGAATAATTTTAGCCTGAATTCTGCCATCATCTACTGTAACTTCAATTTTACAGTATTTATCTTTTTTTTCATAACTGCTGTAAACTTTACCATCAGCCTTGTACTTGATAAACGAAGAAAAATTGTACATTTTACCTGCTCCTTAACTTATATTTATTTAATTTTACCACAATAATCCAAACATATCAACTGATGTGATAAATTTTTTATTTTATTTTTGAAATTAATTTTAAAAACCTACTCAAAATTATCTTGAAAATAATATCTATATATAGTATAATATTTTGGTAAATTGGAGTAGCTTTGTGAAAGAAGATGTTAAAATGAAAAAAATTGGTTTCGACAATGATAAATATCTCTCATTGCAATCAGAAAACATCCGAAAAAGAATTAACGATTTTGGCGGTAAGCTTTATCTTGAATTCGGTGGAAAGTTGTTTGACGATTATCACGCAGCACGTGTTCTCCCCGGTTTTGAGCCTGACAGTAAAATAAGAATGCTTCAGACTCTCAAAGATGAAGTTGAAATTGTCGTTGTTATAAACGCCAACGATATCGAAAAGAAAAAAACACGTGGTGATTTAGGCATCACTTATGACGAAGATGTTTTAAGACTGATCGATATTTTCAGAAGCCTTGAACTTTTTGTCGGAAGTGTTGTTGTTACTTGTTATACAGGTCAGCCAGCTGCAAAAGCATACCTTACTCGTCTTGACCATTTAGGAATTAAAAATTACAAACACTATCCGATAGATGGCTATCCCTCAGATATTAATAAAATTGTAAGCGACGAAGGATATGGAAAAAACGAATATATTGAAACAGAACGCTCTCTTGTAGTTATTACTGCTCCCGGTCCGGGAAGCGGAAAAATGGCAACATGCCTTTCACAGATTTATCACGAAAACAAGCTTAATATTAAATCAGGATATGCAAAATATGAAACTTTCCCTATCTGGAATCTTCCTCTTAAACATCCTGTAAACCTTGCTTATGAAGCTGCCACTGCAGATTTAAATGATGTCAATATGATAGACCCATTCCACCTTGAAGCATATGGAAGAACATCTGTCAACTACAATCGTGACGTTGAAATTTTCCCTGTTCTCTCAGAAATGTTTACAAGAATCCAGGGATATTCTCCATATAAATCACCTACAGATATGGGCGTTAACATGGCAGGTTTCTGCTTTGTTGATGAAGAAACAATTTTCAACGCATGCAGAATGGAAATCTTAAGAAGATATTATAAAGCACAAACAGATTTCGTCAAAGGTAAAGGCAGTTCTGAAACTGTTAATAAAATCAAACTACTCATCAACAGCGAAGGCATAACTCCCGAAATGTGTCCTGCAATTGAATCAGCCATTGAAAAAGCTGAAAAAACAGGTGCCCCTGCCGGTGGTATGGTATTGAACAATGGTGAAATTATAACAGGAAAAACTTCAAATCTTTTAGGTGCTTCCTCAGCGCTGTTGCTCAATTCTTTAAAGAAGCTTGCCGGCATTGATGAAAACATCAACATTATCAGTCCCGAAGTTATTGAACCTATTTGTAACCTCAAAACATCAAACCTTCACCACAGAAATCCCCGACTTCACTCTGACGAAGTTTTGCTTGCTCTTTGTGTAAGTGCAGTTACAAACAAAGATGCACAAGCAGCTCTTGATCAACTTGAAAATTTAAGAGGCTGTGATGCACATTTTTCAGTCATAATTTCAGAAGTTGACGAACATATATACAAGCGTCTGGGAATCAACATTACTTGTGAACCACGATACGAAACAAGAAGTCCGAAATAAGTAAAAGCTGAAGTTTTTCAAAAGAACTTCAGCTTTTTTATTGCAATTTACAATGCACTATATTATAATTATTTCAAAAGATATCAGGACATTTAGCTCAGCTGGTAGAGCATTCGCTTGACGTGCGAAGGGTCAGCGGTTCAAGTCCGTTAATGTCCACCATTTTAATTAATAACCAGTTTGTTGTTTCCCAAAAGAAAGGATGTTTTAATATGTCAAATATGCGTTATCCCGCAGTACCTCTTATAACGTGCGATCCATACTTCAACGTATGGTCAATGAATGAAAAATTAAATGAAGATTATCCTCGTCACTGGACAGGAATGCAGAATCCTCTGACAGGTATTATAACAATTGACGGAAAAGAAAAAATATTTATGGGCAAGAAGCGTCACAACCCATATTACCATAAATTCTTTGGTACTCCTGAAAAAATCGAACAAATAAGCCTTGAAATCACACCACTTAAAACAATTTATAAATTCAAGGACGATATTGCAGAGCTGGAAATTTGTTTTACTACTCCCCTTTTGCCCGACGACCTGAAATTACTTTCAAGACCTATTTCATATATGTCTTATAAAGTTAACACTACTGACCACAAAAAACACGACATTTCCGTTTATGTTGATGTTTCAGGTATGCTTTGCACTGACACTCCGGATGAAAAAGTATTTTTCGGAAGAAGTGAAAAATACGTCTTTTTATCAAGTGGTACTGAAAAAATGCTCAAAACAAGCGGTGACGACAAAAGAATTAACTGGGGTAAAGTCTGTATTTCAACTCCAAATGGCAGAATGGGATTCACAGATGATCATCACAAATGCGATGACATCGAGGAATACAAAGAAATGCGTGTAATGGACAATTACCCCGCTATTTATGCTATTGACGAATGTAAACAAACTGATTCAGCAAATGGCTTCTTCTGTTTCGGATATGACGATGTTCTTTCTCTTGAATATTTCGGTCAAAGAGTAAGAGGTTACTGGACTAAAGACAGAGAAGACTTTGATGATGTTATGACTTTTGCAATAAACGATTACTCTGAAATTATGAGTAGGGTTGATAATTTTGATAGCAAAATGATTTCGGATGCAGAAAAAATCAGCTCCGAATATGCAAAAGTAGTTTCAATCGCATATAGACAAGCAGTTGCAGCTCATAAACTTGCTTGGGACGGCGAAACAGGACTTTTCGTTTCAAAAGAATGCTTCTCAAACGGATGTGCAGCAACAGTTGACGTCACATATCCCTCAATACCCCTTTTCCTTATCTACAATCCTGACCTTGTGGAATATATGCTCAATCCCATTTTCAAATTTGCTTATACAAACAAATGGCAATACGAATTTGCACCCCACGATGCAGGACAGTACCCTATTGTTAACGGTCAGGTATACGGTGACCAGGGAATTTATGGCGGACACCTCAGACTTCAGAGTCAGATGCCTGTTGAAGAATGTGGTAATATGCTTCTTTGTGTTGCTGCAATATGCCGCAAAAAAGGCAACACAGAATATGCAGAAAAACATTTTGATATTCTTAATAAATGGGCAGACTACCTGGCAAGGTATGGATATAACCCTGAAAACCAGCTCTGCACTGACGATTTTGCAGGTCACTTAGCTCACAACTGTAACCTGTCGGTAAAAGCTATTATGGGCATTGCTGCCTGGGGTATGCTTCTTAAAATGATGAACAAAGAAGATAAATACACTGATATCGCTAAAAAGTATGCAAAGCAATGGAAAATTGATGCGTTTGATAAAGACCATTACAAACTTGCATTTGATAAAGATGACACCTGGAGCACAAAATACAATCTCGTGTGGGACAAGTTGTTTGATTTAAATATTTTTGATAAAGATATCTTTGAAACTGAAATAAACTATTATAAAACAGAAATTAACAAATATGGCTTACCTCTTGATTGCAGAAGTCTTTACACAAAGAGCGACTGGCAGATGTGGTCAACTGTTTTAACAGATGATAAAGAATACAGAGATATGATAGTTTCTGCTATGCTTAAAATGTTAAACGAAACAGAGGACAAAGTACCATTTACTGATTGGTATTATACACATGATGCAAAACAAGTGGGATTCCAGAACAGAACCGTTCAGGGCGGATTGTTTATTAATATGCTTAAATTCTAAAACAAGAACTCCATTTCAGATTAAAGTCTGAAATGGAGTTTTTTATTAAAAACCTATTTTTTCAATAAAACCATACAGCGCTTTGAGATATTCATCTCTGCACACATAATAGCTTTCTGCATGATCAGCACCATCAAAAACATACAATTCCTTGATTTCTGATGCACATGCCTTGTGCACTTCATAAACCATTCTCGTAGGAACAAAATCGTCATTTGCACCATGAATAAACAAAAACGGTACTTTTGAATTCTTTAACTGGTTTACACTACTGCTCTTTTTAAGGCTATAACCGCAAACAAACTGATTGATTATATTCGCAACATATAAAACCGGAAAAGACGGGAGATGGAAATTACGTTTCAATACGTGTTTGCAGACATCCCATGCACAACTATAACCACAGTCTGAAACAACGCCCTTTACTTGTTCAGGCAAATCGGGTTCACCGGAAGCATTCATAACAGTAGCTGAACCCATTGAAATACCATGTAGTAAAACGGAAGAATTTTCACCAAATTTATTTATTATAAACTTTGTCCATTCAATACAATCACGTCTGTCATGCCAGGCAAAGCCAATAAATTTTCCTTCACTGACACCATGTGCCCTATCATCAGGAACAAGTACATTATAACCTAAATTATGATAAACTCTGATATATGCGCTGTATTCATTTATACCGCAACTTTTGAAACCATGAATGGCAAGAACGGTTTTTTCAGATGGTTTATCAGCATAAACTAAGATACCTCTTAATTTCAGGCCATCAAAAGATGTAATTTCAACTTTATCATAACCTTTTGAAAACAGCCAATCTTTTTCGCCTTTTATAAACTCCTTGAAGGGGTTCATATGTTTTGAATAATCATCCATAGTCATCGGGTCAGGCATTTTGTCGGATCTTTTCATGGTTTTAAGGAAAAGTACAACACCTAAAGCAACTGAAAGCAATATCAGCAAAGCTAAAACAGTTAACAGAATTATAAAGAAAACTTTCAAGCCTAACACCTCAGATCAATATCATTAATTAATTAATTTCATTTTACAACAAACTTTTTCATAAATCAACATTATAGCTTGAAAAATATTAAATAATAATGTATACTTTTAAAAACAAATTAAAAAGAAGGCGTATGCATGAAAGAAATAATCGGCCAGATTGTCGGCTTTATTGCTATGGCAATTATAGTGATATCATATCAACAAAAAACACATAAAAACATTTTGCTATTTCAAATGGTATCCGGATTACTGTTTACAGTACATTTTCTCCTGCTTGGTGCATATACGGGAGCAATAATGAATTTATTAGGTGCTTTAAGGTCGCTGGTTTATTCGAACAGAGAAAAAAAATTCACTTCATCTGTTATCTGGCCTATTCTCTTCACAATTGGTTTTGCTGTTTCAGGAATTTTAACATGGGATGGTTGGATTTCTGTTGTTCCGTTAATTGCAATGATAATGTCTTCAATTGTTCTTTGGATTGAAAATCCGAAAATCAACAGAGCACTCTCAATACCAACATCAACTTGTTGGCTGGTTTATAACATAAAAATCACAGAACCATCATACGCAGGAATAGCAACTGAAATTTTTGTGTTAACATCAATAATTATTGGAATTATAAGATTAGATATAAAAAAGAAAAATAAATAATTAAAAGCTCAATCAAATGATTGAGCTTTTCTTCTATAAAAAATCAAGGGTAGCCAGTGCACTGACTACCCTTTTTAACTGCTAATCGGACGACATTAACAGTTTAGTTTAAAGTTGATTAGAAAGTAATAGTAGCGAATGTACCGTTGCTTCTGTCAACAATTGTCCATGTTTTTGAAAGACCGATCTTGTCTGTGATACTGTCTTCACAAAGTGAAATCTTGAATACACCATAGAAATCAGCTGTACCTGATACTGTGATTTCATCAGCATTATCAAGGATAGCTACAGACTGTGCAAGAATATTAGCCGGAATGTCTTCAATTGTAGCTGTTGTGAAGCCTGCATAGGGAAGTGTAACTGTTGCATATACATATACGCCGAGACCACCCTGGAGACCTAAGTCGATAAGAGAGATACCGAATGCGCAAAGAGCAACGTTAAGACCGATGAGAGCTTCAGCAGTACCCATAGCATTGAATACTTTCGGAGCTGTTTCTGTTCTTTCGAAGATAAATCTGCCGTTGTTGTCAATGATTTCATAACCTACACAGTTGTCTGTTGTGATGATGAGTTCTGCATAACCATAAACATTGAACACAAGGCTAGCTTCCAACTTGATTGTAATAGCGGGAGCGTTAGGAATAGCAATGTGAGCTGTGAAAACAGGGAAACGTGCTGAACCCTGTTCGAGTTTAAGGTTTTCAAAGTTCATCTTAATCTGATCAACAACTTCAAGGCTTGAGATATCTTCTGTGATACCTGAAACAAGAGATGCTGCGTAAGAACCGCTAACTTTTGTTGTATCAACACAATCATAGTTGAGTTTCAAATAACCTTCCTGAACATTAGCTTTACCGTTCTTGAAAGAACCGTCAAACTTTGTAAGGAGTTCGAGATTTGAAACTGAATATGATTTAGAAAGGTTGATGCCGTTGCCTACGTCACCAGAAATACCGATATCAAAACCGCCTTCTGTGAAAGCATAATCAACTTCTGCATCACCTACTGAGAAGCTACCTTCTGAAAGTGTATCAACAAGGAGATCTTTTACAGCGCCTTTAAGAGCTTCTTTATCAGAAAGAATGCCCTTAACTTCGTCGATTGTTTCCTTGATACCTTCATTGTTTGCAAAGCCTTCCTGAATTACTTCGCCTTCACCTGTAACAACCTGAGCAGCTGCCATGTTGGGTGAGAAAGAAGCTGAGTAATCAAGAGATTCAACAGCGTCTGCAATGTCTGCTTCTTTTGTTTCTACAACAACACCATTAGCTGTTTCTTTTACAGAAACTGCTTCATAGATGCCGCCTGCAAGATTTCCACTTACCTGAGGAACAGTAAACACATCACCTGCTGCAAGGTCTGTACCTGCAGGGAGAATTACGATGTTGCCGTTAACTGAATAATCAGTAACATTTTTTACGCCATCAGCATAAACAAAGTTTGCAGCTTTATCTTCTACTTCCTTGTTGTCTGCAAGATCCTTGAGGATACCAAGGATACCGTAAGCAGCGTCAGCTGCTTCCTTTGCGTTGCCTATAAGCTGTTCTTTAGCATCAAGTAAGCCTTTTTCAATAGCTGCTTTTGTAAGTTCAGCGTAATCAACACCAAATTTTGTTGCTGCTGCTTTGAGTGTGCCAAAAACGAAATCTGCAGTTGCTTTTTCTTCGAGATCGTTCATATCATCTTCTTTGATGATATTCCATTCAAGACAAGCGTCTGCAGCTGTTTTGTCTTCAGCAACTTCCAAGCCAAGAGTAGCACACATTTCTGTGAGCCACTGTCCCTTTGTCATATCGAGTTCGTTTCCGGCACCGATACCGAAAAAGCTGAGAACAAGCATAACAATAGAGAGAATCCATGAGATGATTTTGTTCATGACTCTTTTCCTCCTATTTTCCGTTAAAACGGAAGTTTAATGGAATTTACTGATAGGTGGAAACGATGAATTCGTCCTATTACACCATTCCATCATCGGTAAAATAATAGCACAATTAAATTGATAAATCAATAGTTTTTTGCATTTTTTTCGGTATAATTTACATATTTTTTTACCAATTTTCAAAGCTTAAGTAATGTTATACAAAAAATACTTTTTCTTTTAGGCAAAATAACAATAGCCAATGTTTTCACATATTATCATATGAAAAAACACCGGCTTTGTTGACTATATTTTGAGTTTTTCTATTGCTTTACGTAATGGTTCGGCATCAATTCCGCTTTGATTTTTCATAAACTCATAAAGATTTTCACACATCTTCAATACCCCGCCCGCTTCATAACTTTCAATATTAAGAGGCATTACCGGATCGTGAACACTCATACGCAATAAGAACCATCCGTTTCCATTGTTTTCATCTGCTGTAACCCTGATTCCTTCGTAAGTATCAGTTTTAACCATCCAACCTTCACATGATGGCGCAAACCCATTAAGTCCTGCTATAACTTCTTGTGCATATAATTTAAAATCCGAACGATTGATATTAAACCTTAATGAAAGTTTATATTCAGCTTCTTTTAAATTTGAAATCAAATCTGAAAGTTTCAGGTCTTCCTTTGCAAGAAGTGCCATCTTGATTATAATTTTTGTAACCAGATATGCTCCGTCATCAAGATAATAGTTTTCTCTGAAAGCTGCATGACCTGATGTTTCAATAGCTAACGGACAATTTACCGCAGAATGATTCAATTCAACCTGTTTGTCAATAACATTGCGATACCCTCTCTTATATGCAAGATGTTTACCACCAAGTGTGTTTTCAATAAACTCCGTCAGTCCATCAGAAGTAACTGAATCCGTTACAATCGTTCCGCCTTCGTTATTTTCAAGAGCAATGGCAGAAGCAAGAGCCACAAGTCGGTTACCGCTTATTTCAACTCCTCCACGGTCAACGCACGCAGCACGGTCAACGTCTGTATCAAAAATAACACCTAAATCTGCATTGTTACTTACAACAGCTTCCTTAATAGATTTCATTGCTTTGGCATCTTCCGGATTAGGTATATGATTCGGAAACATACCATCATAATTAAGGAACTGACTTCCTCTTACGTCTGCTCCCAATGGTGCAAGAACTTTTGTAGCATAAAATCCGCCAATACCATTACCGGCATCCACTACTATTCTAAAACCTCTGAGTGGTCTGGAATAATCAGTTGCATTGATTCCATCACAAATCATTTTACGAAGGTTTTCGGCATAAATCTTCATATGGTCAACAGGAGTTGAATGACCGAATTTTTCTGCAAATATAAATTGATTTTCCTGTGCATAGAGAAGTATTTCTTCTATATCCTTACCATCAAGACCACCCATACGTGTAAAGAACTTCAAACCATTTTTATCGTAAGGATGATGACTTGCTGTAATTTCAATTGCACCAATGCAACCAAGATTTACAGTTGTCATAAACATTGCAGGTGTCGAGGAATAATCACAATCATAAATATTTACACCCATTTTAATAAGTGCGCTTATTACATTATCTTTAATACGAGATGACGAAATACGCGTATCTCTGCCTACTGCAATGGATATCGTCGAATCAGCCGGTTTGTTTTTCTGAATCCACTCAACAAAACCGCATGTTATTCTCTCAACGATTTCGTCAGACAAATATAATGGGTCACCTTTGCCTGACCTCACCCCGATACCTCTGATATCGGAACCACTTTTAAAGTTTGCCCATTCATCTTTGAGTATCATTCAATCCCCTCCGTTCGTTGCTACGTACTTTTCTGTAACTTCAAGTAAAAATTTGTACATAGGATAAAAGTGTTTATAATTATCTCTCAATTTATCTATAAACAGACTGTTTTCAAGCTCTGAAATATCAAAATAAGTACATTTGCAAAACATCTGCTTAGCATTATAAAACTGAAGTAAATCTTCAGGACAGTTACCCGGTTTTTGTTTTTTATAACAATCAAGACTAATTGATGCTCCTGTTTTTCCGCAGGATTTGATTGCTTCTCTGAATCGTTCAGGCTCTGCTAATATCTTTTGTCTGTAAATTTCAAGATATGATGCATTGGTATAAAATGTTCCAACACCGCAAGTGTATCTGTCGGGAAAAATTTCAAACCAGAAACAAGGAATATACGGATTAGCTTTTTTATCGCGCATAAACATAACCCACACGTTTTCACGGTAAAGTGATTTATCCTTTGTATATCGTGTATCTCTTCTGATTCTTGAAATCATTTTCCAAGGAATAAGAACCATTTTTTCATCATAAGCAAACATATCATCAAGAAGTGCTTCAATAATTTGTTTCACAGGAGTAACTACACCTTTTTTTATTTCAGGCTTATGTTCTTCGTAAAAATTTTTATCGTTTTCAAATCTGTTCTGTGCAAGCAAAAAAAGTGCATCGCTTGTAATACCATCGTAATTATACATATATTCACATCCTAATTATAAAAGCAAACCTCTTTTATTCATTTCTTCAGCCGCAAGCATAATTCCGAGTTTTGCGCTATGGAAATTAAGTCCTCCCTGCATCCACACGGCATACGGTTCTCTCAACGGTGCATCAGCTGAAAGTTCAATAGAAGCACCTGAGATGAATGCACCTGCTGACATTATAACCTTGCTGTCATATCCGGGCATATCCCATGGTTCAGGAACTGCTGTAGAATCAATAGGTGCACCTTTTTGCAAGCCCTGACAAAAAGCAATAAGATTTTCTTCTTTTTCAAGTTTAACTGCCTGAATTATATCGTGTCGTGTTTCATTTATACCAGGTGTTACACCGAAACCAAACTCGCTAAAAAGAGAAGCTGTAAATACTGCAGCTTTCAAAGCTTCGCCAACAACATGAGGTGCACTGAAAAGACCCATATATAAGTTTCTGCTCTGGCCTAATGTGGCTCCGACTTCCCGACCAAGGCCGGGAGTTGTCATCCTGTAAGCACAAAGTTCAACATATTCTTCCTTACCGGCAATATAACCACCTGTACGCGCAATACCGCCACCGGCATTTTTTATAAGTGAACCAGCAAAAAGGTCGCAACCGACATCACCCGGCTCAATTGTTTCTACAAATTCGCCATAACAGTTATCTACCATAACCATCGCGTTACTGCATTTTTTTGTTAAATCAACAATTTCTTTAATTTCTGCAACGCTGAGCGTAGGTCTTAACGAATAACCTCTTGAGCGTTGTATGTATACCATTTTTATGCTGTTATTTCTCAGAACTTTCTCAATTTCAGGCAAGTCGGGTTTACCCTCATCATTAAGGTCCACCTGCATATAATTAACGCCAAAATCTTTCAATGACCCCTGCCCTTTATCTTCAGTCAAACCGATAACACTATGAATTGTATCATATGGTGTTCCTGTAACCGAAAGCATTGTATCACCGGGACGAAGTATACCAAAAAGCGCAACTGCAAGTGTGTGAGTTCCGCAAGTAAAATTATGTCTTATAACAGAATCTTCTGCACCAACGCATTTTGCAAAAAGCTTGTCAATTGTTTCTCTTCCTCTGTCACCATAGCCGTAACCGGTGCTTTCAGCAAAATGACTTTCACTTATGCCAAACTCTGTGAAAGCTGAAAGTACTTTAATCTGATTCTGTTCAGTTATTTTATCTATACGTGCAAAAGCATCCATCGACTTTTCCAAAGCTATATCGGAAGCCTTTAATACTTTATCACTGATTTTAAAATTATAATACATTTTTAATTTCACTCCATTGTTTGTATTCGGTAAAGCCGAATTTCTTATACCAATTTTCTACTTTTTCGTTCTCAACAAAAACATAAACTGTTTTTGAGAGATTCTCATTCAACAATCTTTTTAAAACATTTTCACCATATCCTCTGCGCCTGTAACTTTCTTTTGTGGCAAGAGAAGATATAACTGCAGATTTATTAGTTTTAAAAAGTGCAAATGCCCCGCAAATCAACAAATCACAATCATAGATACCACAGAAATCTGCTGCACCATGACGGATTCTGTGTGATATATCTGCAAACCAAAAAGGAAAATCAAAAGAAATATCAAAAACATCCTTCTGCAATTTATACATATCCTGAAGATTTTCGGTGTAAAGCAAATCTGCTTTACAATCATTTGTCACATTACAATCAATTTTTAATATTTTCCCTTTAGTTTTTTCGCCATGAAAAGGTTCTGAAAAAGATTCTTCACATAATATCACAGAGCAACCTATTACATTCAGAAACTCATAAATTTCATCAAAAGGAGCATTTTTATCAGCTGAAATAGTAACGTCAGAACCAATTTTCGAAATTACTGCATCAACCTTTTCATCATTCACACTTACATAAAAAAGTGCATCCTCAAAAGCGGAAAGTGATTTGTAATCCGAATAAATTCTATGAAAGAAAACATCTTCCTGGAAAGAGGAAAAATCATAAAAATCAAAATTATCAATAAGTTTAATCATAAGCTAAAGAAGAAATAAGTTTCAAAACAAGTTTTTTGACATCTGCTATATCTGATTTTTTGACAACACATGATGGTGAATGAATATATCTGCAAGGAACAGAAACAGCAAGCGTTTTTACACCAAAGGCTGATTTATGAATCTGGCTTGCGTTATTGCCTCCTGCAATTCTTGTTTTAGTCTGTACTTTAATATTATTTTCTTTTGCAATATTCATTGATTTTTCATATAAGCTCTTAAGATATACTGTTCCGCCATCCATAAAAGAAACAACTGCACCGTCAGAAAGACAGCATACTTTCTTTTCATTTTCAACACCGCTTATATCAGATGCTGTTGTACATTCAAGAGCTATTGCATAATCAGGCTTCACTCTGTTTGTTGCTATTATTGCTCCACGACAACCGACTTCCTCCTGAACAGTAAAAGTAAAAGTTACATCGGTTTCGATTTCATCAAGAAGTATGTCCAGCATAATTGCGCAACCTAATCTGTCATCTAATGCTTTGGCTTTAACAAACTCATCGTTTTCGCCAAACTCTACCCAATCTGAACAGAAATAAGCACTATCTCCCAAAGAAACGTATTTTTCTGCTTCTTCCTTTGAGGTTGCACCGATATCAATATACAAATCATCAATTTTAGGAATATCTTTTGCTTTATCCTTTGACAAAAGATGAACCGGTCTGACACCTATAACACCTGTTAAGTCATTCACCTTTACAGTTCTGCCAAGCAAAACTTTTGCATCAATTGCACCTACGTTATGGAATTTTAAAAAGCCATCATTGGTTATATAAGATATAATCAATCCCACTTCATCCATATGCGCATCAATCATAATTTTATTGTCTGCTCTGTTTACACCTTTTTTCTCAACAATAAGGTTACCTAAGTTATCAACCAAATAGGAACAATCTTTTAAATCTTTAATTTTCTCGATAATATAGTTTCTTATATCATCTTCTCTTGAAGAAATACCATTGATCAGAGAAAGTTCTTTCGCAATTTCAAAAACTCTTTCCATATCAGCACTCCTCCATTCTGAACATAATATATTCACTTATAAGTTTTGCAGTATTTTTAATATCTTCAATATCAACTATTTCTGCTGAAGTATGCATATTCCTTAAAGGAATTGATATAAGTCCCATTTTAACTCCAAAACCTGAAACAGCGATACAATCTGCGTTTGTACCTGTTCTTGAACCCATAATTTCTTTCTGATATTTAATATTGTTCTTCTCTGCAACATTTACAAAATCATTACTCATTTTGTAATCAAGAGTTGATGAAAAGCCAATCATAGGACCATCTGAAAGAACACCTGCTTCTTCTGATGACACACCGGGTGAAACTGCAAAGCTTACATCAACAGCTATTGCTTCATCAGCCTGAATCGCATAAGAAGATGTTTTAGCGCCTGAACCACCTGTTTCTTCGCACACTGAAAAAACAACAGATAAGTCAGGAGAAATACCTTTTTCTTCAAGCATATCACAAGCAAGAATCAATGATGCAACACCGGCTCTGTCGTCAAGTGCACCACAGCACACACGTGAAGATAAAAGTTCAACAAACTCGGAATTCACAACAACTCTGTCTGAAGGTGTAATATATTTTTCAGCAGTTTCTTTATCCATGCCAATATCAATTGTGATATCAGTTATGTCGCTTGCTTTATTTTCGTCGTTTTTAGATAAATGAGGAGGTATAGCAGAAACAACACCATAGATTTTCTTTTTACCGAAAACAGTAACTTCAGCAGCATCAAGAACTCTTAAGTCAATACCACCGCAAGCACCGACTTTAAGAAAACCTTCATCAGTAATTGCTGTTACAACCATACCGACTCTGTCAATATGTGCATCAAGAAGGAAGCGAGTTCCCTCACCTTTTTTTCTACCTATTACATTTCCGAGAGCATCAATGCTGACATCCATATATTTACCCAATTCTTTTGCTGCAACTTCAGCGGCAACAGTTTCATCGCCGGGAGTTCCGCCTACGCAACACAAGCTTTTCAGCAAAGCAACTATCTGTTTATCGTTCAACAATTTATCCAACTTCTTTCGTGAATGCTTTATCAAAATATTATATCTCAAAACAAAGAAAATATCAAGTTATATTCTTTTCAAAGATTAAAAAACATATAATTTTTCGGGAGTGATGAGATCATGGTAATAAAAATTAAAAAACAATTTGTTTTTTGTTTTGTATGTATTATTTTCCTACTCAGCGGATTTATTTATTTTCTGCCTTTTGTTTCACAAGCAAAAGAAAACGATGGTATAAAAGTGCCGATAATTATGTATCATCAGATAACAAAAAAGTCATCAAAAGCGGGTAAATACACAGTAACACTTGAACAATTTAAAGAAGATATGCTTTATATCAAAAGCAAAGGATACACAACAATAAATATGACAGATTTGATATGCTATGTTTACGAAAGCAAAAAGCTACCTGAAAAGCCAATAATTATCACTTTTGATGATGGCTTTGAAAGTGTATATGCTTATGTATATCCACTGATGAAAGAACTTAAAATGTGTGCAGTTTCTTCCGTAGTAGGTGCTTATGCTGACTTTTTCACAGAAAACCCTGACCACAATTTGACTTATTCATATATGGATTGGGACGAAATCAATAAACTTGTTAAATCAAAAGAAATCGAAATCCAAAACCATTCTTTTGATTTACACAAAAACAATGGTGGCAGACATGGAATCAGCAAAAAAAATGATGAAGATGTTGTTGCTTACAGTGAAGAAGTAGGCAGCGACATAATAAAAATGCAAAACATAATGAAAGAAAAAACTGACTACACACCAAATACACTTGCCTTTCCCTTCGGGGCATATAAAAAAGAAACTATTTCCCTTGCAAAAAGTTTAGGCTTCAAAGCTGCACTATTGTGTGAAGAAAGAGTAAACATAATAAAGCAAGGTGATACAGAATGTTTGTATCACCTCGGAAGATATAACAGAGCTTCAGGAATATCAACTGAACGTTTTTTCCAAACTATACTTGAAAATTAGTTTCTGCTCTTATTTATTGGTTTTCTTATCAATAAACTTGAAAATGCTTTTGCATCAAAAGGAATTAAAGGATAAAGATATTTTCTGCCTTCAAGTGTTTTGGTTGTGGCAATTAATACAAGCATAATAATTATTCCTGCTATAAAACCCCACAAATTAAATATAGAAGTTAAAACTATAATTAAAATTCTTGAAAATTTCATTGAATAGCCCAATTCAAAACTAGGCTGCGTAAAATTAGCAATAGCAACAAACGCCATATAAAGTATAACCTCAGGCAAAAACCATTTAGCATTAACTGCAAACTCACCTAAAATCAAAGCACCTATAACGCTGAATGAGTTACTAAGAGCTTGTGGAGTATTCACTGATGCCAGTTTCAACATATCCACAATCAGTTCAATAGCGATTATTTGCGCCAAAATCGGAACCTGTGAATTCTCTTCAACACGTATGAAAGATAGCCAATCGGGAATAAATTCAGGATTTTTCACAAGTAAATACCACACAGGCGTTAATAAAACTGAAAGAGAAAACACTATCATCCTTACAAAACGCAGATATGATCCGATAATCGGTGAAAAATAGTAGTCATTTGAATCCTGAAAAAATTCAAAGAAACTTGTTTTCACAATAATTGCAGCCGGAGAATTATCTACAAGGATTATTATATTACCTTCCGTAATGCATGATGCTGCAGCATCGGGACGTTCAGTATATCGGACTTTGGGAAACGGATTATAGATTTGTTTCGGCAGCAAACTTTCCACAAGACTTTGTTGACTCATTGCTAACGTATTAACTTTAACTTGCTGTATATGCTTTTTCAATTTATTGAGAAGCTTTTTATCAACAATATTATCCAGATAGCATAAAGCGATATCAGTTTTTGATTTTGTGCCGACTTTTAAAGCTTCAAAAGTCAGAGCGGGATCTCGCAATCTTCGTCTGATAAGAGCTGTATTGAAAACAATTGTTTCCGTAAAACCATCGTGTGAACCTCTCAGCACTTTATCGTTGTCAGGCTCATCCAATGAACGTGTGGGATAAGTTCTGGCATCAATCATTACAGCCTGATTAAAGCCTTCAATTATCAAAGCCAACGTACCGGAAAGAACTGAAGTAACAATTGTGTTAATATCGGATTCCACATCGGTTTCTGTATAGGTTATAAAATGAGAACAGAAATCTCTTGTGTTTTTTATGGAAGCAATATCTTTTTTGTTTATTTTTGATAAATATTCCATCATTCTCTCAAGAATCTCATCTTTACAAAAAGCATCCACAAAATACATTTTTGCGTTTCTTTCACCTATAATAATTTCACGACCTATCAGGTCAAAATTTTCATTAACTCTTAAAATATTATCAAGTGTATTTATTGTTTCTGCATAACTTTTGCTTACGTTTTTCAAGACAACACCACCAAAATAATTTATATTATAATATTGTCTTGTTTTTTTAAATTATGCTCTGTAACCGTTATATAATTCTACTATTGCATTCCATGTTTCAGGTCCTACAACACCTGTCTGCTCAAGACCATAAAGTCTTTGAACAGCCAAAACAGCTCTTCTTGTCTGTTCCCCATAAGAACCGTCAACATTGATAACAGGAACTGACCTGTTATTTTGTCCTATAACTCTTAAATAAGTTTGCACCTGTTCAACCACTTTCCCTGTTGAACCGACAGAAAGAACATAACCCGGATAAATCAACGAGCTGTAAGACTGATATTCTTTCGGTAAATTATTAAGTATACTCTGATATACGGTCTGCAGTCTGTTCCATGTATTTCTTCCGGCAATACCATCCGCAGTGAGGCCATAATATCTTTGGAATGCCTGCACCGCATTTTTAGTATTAGGACCATACACTCCGTCAACATCAACATCAGGCAAAGCATCATTGAAAAATGCAATAAAATTCAGATAGTATTGTAATGTTCTTACTTCCTGTCCTCTGCTGCCCTGCTGAAGAACTTTGCTGAATCGTCTCTGAGCTTCGGAATAAGTTATACCTTCAGAATACAGTTCAGACAAGCCTTTCACGCCTGAATAAATATACTTCAATTTATACCATGTATTTTTCCCTACTATACCATCTTGTGACAAGTTAAAAATTCTTTGGAATGTTCTTACTGCCCTTTCTGTTGCTGCATCAAAAACGCCCAGATCAACAGGAACTGTCGGTATAGCAGGATAGTTTGCTGCAATTCTGTTAAGTTCCCTTTGTATTGTTCTTACATCTTCTCCTCTGTCACCTAAACGTAACGGTCTGCCCGGATAGGACTCTATATTTGCCCTGACAGGTGCGTTTTTAACCAGATTAACATTACCGTAATAGTATTTCAAAATATCATAAGGCAGATAGCCTCTGTTTGCAAGGTCAACTGTCCCCCATTGTTTAAGACCTTTGCAGTTAACCCCTTTACCACTGCAATACTGTGTAAAATATGGTGAAATCGTTCCTGCTTTTACTACATAATCATTAAACAATTCATCAACAAGTCTTGAAATAGATGAAAAAATATCTCTTCCTTTAACAAATGCCTGATCATAACTTGTTGAATTGGTTATATCAAAATTATATCCTCTGCTTCTGTAGTGTTCCGTATAAATTCTGTTGAGAGCAAATGTAGTTATTGCATATATGTTTGCTCTTAAAGCGTTTTCAGGCCATGTAGGATATATTTCGCTTGAAGCAACATTTTTAATATAATCAGGAAAATTCACTGTAACATTTTCTGCATTTGAATCAGGTGGTCCGAGATGAACTGTAATTGTACGCGGAATAAATGGTTCATTAATCATTTCAAATTCTCCTTATAAATCAGTAGGTTCTTGTTCTGTATAAACTATTTCTCTGTCATCTGTGGGAGTACCTGTTCTCGGAACCATATTCACAGGCTGAATTGATGCAATACCGTCAAACACCGGTACGCTCTCATAAACTGTTGTTATAAAATACGGATGTGTCACTCTGATTGAATATGTTGAATATGGTAATATGGAGTTATCTCTTTGTGCCACGTCCTTTCGGGGTGAACTAAGCATCATATTTTCAACAATACCGCTTGTGTCTGTAAGGTCATCAAAAAATATATGACTTCCGTTTTCAAAATCTTTTGAAACGACCACTCTTGCATTTACAATAGGAAAAGCTTCTCTTCCGCTGAATGCCTGAACTTTAAGTGTTCCTTTACCTTGGTTTTTGCTTTCAAAATCATTCACATTCAAATATGTGGGTTCAATTCTTCCTGCATTATATCCATCAGGATTTGTTCCCTCAAGTTCAGTAATATCAGCTTCCCTGTTTGTATTATCTTCGGAACTGACAACCGATACAACCGGCATAGCTTCAGGTGCTTTTTTCACAATATCCTCTTTAACATAACCACCGTTTTCATCAGCATATTTTATTAACTCTTTTTTGTATTTTTCAATCAAATTCTGCAATTCGTTATTGTTCATTATGTAACCCCCAATATAATCAGTTATTAACATAATATTATTTTGCAGAAGAATTTGTTACAAAAAAGGCGTCGTTTTCACGACGCCTTAAAAATTTTCTATAATCTCTATTTCAGTATCATAATACTGTTCCTGAAAATGAATTGCATTTATTATTTCATCCTTTGAAAAACGCTTACCCATCGGTGCACCCACAAGCTTGTCCTCTATATCATTGTGACGATGTACAATTGCTATAATCTCACATTCAAATTCAGCAACTGGTTCACTAATACCCAAAAGATAAACATCAAGTTCTTCTCCGTCACCACCAAGAACACCCGGAATATAGCCATAATTAATCGGGTATGTCAGAGAATAATTTTCCTTTTTGTGAATGTAACCGACAGGTCTGTCAATTTTTATATAAACTTTCTTTCCCAGGTAAGATTTTACTTGTTCTTTTCTTTCTTCAAAAGTCATTTATTTCTATCCTTTTCAACGGAAAACTTATATATAACACTTAATCTATCGTTTGAGCGATTAAGCGAACGATTTATTTTTTTCTCTCAACTTTCTTTTTATTGCCTTTTTCATCAACTATATATGTGCTTTCAAGTGTACCAACAAGGCTGGCTTTGAACGCATCAATATATTCACGTCTTAAAACTTGCCTTTCTGCTTGTTCTTCTTCTGTGAGCTCACGCTGTTTTGCAAGACGTGCAAGTTCATTGATTCTGTCTATTTTTTTCTGATCCATTTCAGTTACCCCTTTTATAATTTTCGGCCTGACTTAACATTTCTTCCGCTGCATTAAGCTGACTCTGTGTTATAACAGCACCACCGTTGATGCGTGAAAGTTCATATTTACGTTCATTCTGAGCCAGTGTTTTTACATTTGTATAAGTATACCCATCTGAACTTTCTTTGCTGATGAACAAATGGTTATCGGCAAAAGAAGCAATCTGCGACAAATGAGTAACACAAATAACCTGCTTACCATTGGAAACATCATATAATTTTTTTGCTACTTTTGTTGCTGCCTGACCACTGATTCCTGTATCAATTTCGTCAAAAATCATCGTCATAATATCATCTTTTTCTGACAAAACATTTTTAATGGCAAGCATAATTCTTGAAAGCTCACCACCTGATGATATTTTAATCAATGGTTTGGGACTTTCTCCCACATTGGCTGAAATCAAAAACTCGATATCATCTTTGCCTGAAATTCCGAGGGACTTATCTTTTATATCAACAATAAACTCCACATTCGGCATATCAAGAAAACTTAATTCTTCTGCTACACGTTGAGTGAATTTTTTTGAAGCAGATATTCTTGATTTCGTCAATTTATCTGCAGAAGCAAGCATCTTTTCCCCTGCAACATTAAGTTGTTCTGTTAATGCTTCTATTTTTTCAGAAGAAGAATCAATTGTATTAAGCTTTTCTTTGCTTTCTTCAAGAAGTGCTGATAAGCCTTGCTCATCTGTGTTATATTTCTTTGAAAGACGAGTAATCAAATCAATTCTTTCGTTAGTTTCCTCTAACAAGCGAGGGTTGAATTCAACACTATCCAGACTATTTTTTATATTCTGAGAACAATCTTCAAGAGCATACACTGCATTTTTCATTTCTGAATAAACTTCATTCATGTTATCGAACTCTGTGATTGTTTTTATTTCTTCAACAATATTTTTAATTCTTACCAATATCCCTGCTTCTTCATCTATGCCATTGAGTCCATCATAAGATAAAGACAGCACATTATTGAGCTTTTCAGCATTTGAAAGTTTGTTTCCCAAAACCAGAAGTTCATCAAGCTCACCGGGATTTATATTTGCTTTTTCTATTTCATCAATCTGAAAACGAAGTATTTCTGCATTTTTTTCGTTTTCTTCTTCACTGTTTTTTAAATTTTTAAGCTCTTTTTTTATTGCAACAAAATTTCTGTAACACGCCATATATTCAGATAAAACGTCTTCATTAGAGGCTAATTTATCAATATATGACAAGTGATTATCTTTAAGTAACAAAGAACGATTATCATGCTGGCCATGAATATCAACAAGAGTTTTACCTAATTCTTTAAGCATTGAAACGGTAGCCTGTACCCCATTGATTCTGCAAACATTTTTACCGTCTGCTGAAATTCTTCTCTGGATTAAAAGCGAATCATCTTCTTCGCACTCTGAACCAAGCTCTTCGATTTTAGCCTTAACATCTTTACTTACAGATGTGAAATATGCTGTAACGGAAGCTGCATTTGTACCTGTTCTTACAAGTTCTTTTGATGTTCTTTCACCAAGAATTGCATTGATTGAGTCTATAATAATTGATTTACCTGCACCTGTTTCACCGGTCAACACATTAAGGCCGATATCAAAACTGATATCAGCACTTTCAATAACTGCAATATTTTCAATCTTAAGACTGTTAAGCAAATTAAATCACCCTTAATTGACAATAAGACCTTTAAATGTTTCTACAAGCTTTTCTGCATCCTCAACTGTTCTGCAGAGCACAAAAATTGTGTCATCGCCTGCTACTGTGCCTACTATTTCCTGATATCCCATATTATCAATGGCACTGCAGGCACCTTGTGCCATTCCTGAATGGCAATTAACACAAACTATATTCATTGCGTAATCAACACTTACAACCGCAGAAGAGAAAATAACAAAAAACTTTGAAGTCATATCATTATTTTTTTCCTGAGGCAGACTATATCTGTATCTGCCGTTTGAATCTGCAACTTTCACAAGACGAAGCTCTTTAATATCTCTTGAAACAGTTGCCTGAGTCACATCAAAATTATGATTACAAAGATATTCCAGCATCTCTTCCTGGGTTGAAATAGGATTTTCTTCAATAAGTTTTAAAATAAGGGAATGTCTTTTTCTTTTCATTTTTCTGTTCTCCTCTTAGTTACTTCTGAGTTTTGTGTTAAGCACATCAACAAAAGTATCTGACTTAATCCGGATAAAATCTGCTGTTTTTTCTGATTTTTTTATTATTACTTTACCGTTTTCAGGCATGGGTATTCCATCGCCACCGTCAAAGAAAACGAACACATTACCAGGAGCATTTTCATCAACAATTTCAAGAATACTTTCGCTTCTGAAAATCATAGGTCGCTGAAAAAGAGAATGGGGACAAACAGGTGTTAACAAAACACTTTCGATAAGCGGATCAATTACAGGACCACCTGCTGAAAGTGAATATGCAGTTGAACCTGTAGGCGTTGAAACAATAACACCATCGGAATAATAGTCACTTACAGTTGCTCCGTTACAAGTAACTTTCAGTTTCACCATATTAACATGTTGGGCTCTGCCAACAAAAATATCATTTACGCAGTTAACTTCTTCAATTATTTCTCCATCAACAATCATCGAAGCAGTAAGCATCATACGTTTATCAACGTTATAATCACTATTTATTAACCTATCCAGATACGCAAGTTCCTGAGGTTCAAGACCTGCCATAAAAGCAACTCTGCCTGCATTAATCCCGAGAATGGGTTTGGAAACTGCGGAAGCCTTTTTTGCACAATTAATAATTGTACCATCACCACCTATGGCAATTATAATTTTTGCATTGCGGTATAATTCATCTTCATCAAAAAAATTATTACAAACCTCAGAAAACACATCTTTATTTTCATTAAGCATTGCAATTTCAGCACCAAGACTTTTAAGCCCCAGACAAACATCTGTTGTAACTTTCTCAGCATTTTGTCTTGAAAGATTTGGAATAATTGCAAACATAGTCTACACCTCACTTATCCAGATTGCTGTGTGATTCTTCCGCAAGTTCTTTTGGCGACACGGAACAGATCATCTTTCCTTCATCTGTTTTTTCAATAAGCATAAGATATTCTATATTACCTTCCGGTCCTTTTATCGGAGAATAAGTCAAGCCTGAAACAGAAAAACCATTTTCACAAGCAAATTGAGTTATATTTTCTATAACTTCAATATGTGTAGAAAGCTCACGAACAACACCTTTTTTACCGATTTTATCTCTGCCTGCTTCAAACTGAGGTTTGATAAGGCATACTGCCTTTCCGTTCTCTTTCAGAAATTCTCTTAATACAGGCAAAATAATTTTCAAAGAAATGAAAGAAACATCAACACTGGCAAAATCAATTTCTTCGCTTACAGTTTCTTTATCAAGATATCTGAAATTTGTTCGTTCAAGATTAACTACACGCTCATCAGTTCTTAATTTCCATGCGAGTTGACCGTAACCTACATCAATAGAATAAACCTTTTTTGCTCCGCGTTGAAGCATACAATCAGTAAATCCGCCTGTGGATGCACCGATATCCATACAAACAGCATCATCAAGTACAAAATCAAAACTATTAAGCGCTTTTTCAAGTTTATACCCGCCACGGCTTACAAAAGGCATCTTACTGCCTCTTACTTCCAATGCATCATCAGGCTTCAGAAACATCCCTGATTTCAAAGCTTTCTGCCCATTGACATAAACCTGCCCTGCCATTATAAGAGCTTTTGCTTTTTCACGGCTTTCTGCGTGTCCTTGTTCAAAAACTGCAGTATCAAGTCGCAATTTTTCAGCCAATATATTCACTCACCTTTTTCACAATTGAGTCTGTATCAAGACCATATTTTTTAAGTTGAGTACCAATTGATGCAGGTTTAATAAAATCATCATCTATTGCATTAATTGAATAATCACCTTTAAATCCATGTTCAAGCAACATTGCACCGAATTTTTCTGAAACTGAACCGCTGCGTGCAGATTCTTCAAAGAAGAATATTGATTTATAATCTGAAATATTCTCAAACACACTAACATTAATCGGTTTGATTCTATTAAGCTTTATTATATCAATTTTTATACCTTTTTCCCGGAGAATCTTTTTTGCCTCGGTTGCATGTGCAAAAAGTCTGCCATAAGTTACAACAGCAATTTCGCCGCCACTGCCATAAATATCAAAATCCTTACCGCTATATACATAGTCATCAGGTAACGGCAAATCTTCACCTCTGGGATATCTTATAGCTATTGAATTTTCACCTTCGTTTATTGCCTTGTCAATAACCGAATCCAATTCATTAAATGAAGATGGCGAATAAACTTCAATTTTGGGAATTGTATTTAAAAATGGTACATCGAAAATTCCTTGATGCGATTCACCATCAAGACCGACAAAACCTGCTCTGTCAATTGCAAAAATAATTTTCAAATCCTGCATTGCACAGTCATGTACAATCTGGTCATAACATCTCTGAAGGAATGTAGAATAAACACAAAAGAACGGTAACATCCCGTTTTTAGCAAGACCTGATGAAAAAGTTACCGCATGCTCTTCTGCAATACCAACATCAAAAAATCTTTCAGAGTAATCTTCACTGAATTTTTCCAGACCTGTACCTAAACTCATTGCAGCAGTAACAGCACAAATCTTCTTGTTTTTTTCGGCTTCTTTGCACAGTTTTTCACCAACAAAATCAGAATATGTTTTGTTTGCAGTTACACTTTCACCGGTTTCAACATCAAATTTTGAAATTCCATGAAAAACACTTGGGGATTTTTCAGCAAAATCATAGCCTTTACCTTTAGTTGTTAAAACATGAATCATAACCGGCTCTGATTTTCTTTTGGCTATTTCAAAAGCTGAACAAAGTTGCTCAATATCATGACCATCAAAAGGACCCATATAAGCAAATCCCATTTTATCAAACATTGTCGTTCCGTAAATGGAGCTTTTTATGTAGTTTTTTATATCTCTTATAAATTTAGCCAGTGGTTTTCCAAAAAAAGGTACTGAACAAAGAGTATTATATGTTCTTGTTTTCAGCATATAATATCTGGGTTTTACTCTTATTTTTGAAATGTATGATGAAACTGCACCAACATTCTTGGAAATAGACATATTATTGTCGTTCAGAACAACAATAAGGTTGTTTCTTTCATCCATGCCGGCATTGTTAAGACCTTCATAAATAAGACCACCTGTAAATGAACCATCACCTACAACTGCAATAACTTTTCTCGAATCATCATACAGAAGGCTGTTAGAAACACCTACGCCATGTGCTGCTGAAACAGAAACGCTACTGTGACCACTTGAAAATACATCATGTTCACTTTCAGCAGGGCGTGTAAAACCGGACAGTCCGCCTTCAGTTCTTATAGTTGAGAACTCTTTACGTCTGCCTGTCAAAATTTTATGAGTATATGCCTGATGTCCCACATCCCAGATAATCTTATCCACAGGTGAATTAAAAGTTTTGTGAAGTGCAATTGTTAATTCTACTGCTCCAAGATTAGATGCCAGATGTCCACCATTTTTTGAAACTGTTTCAATGAGTTCTTCCCTCACCTCACCTGCAAGAATATTAAGCTGTTCAACTGACAGCTTTTTAACATCCTCAGGTGAATTCACAGTATCTAAAAATCTTTTTTCACTCATCCGTTAATTATCCCTTTCAAGAAGAGTAACTGCAAAATTCTTTAAAAACTCTGCATCTTCAAAGCAATTCAAAGATTCAATTGCTTCTTTGGTAAGCTCTTCTGCATATTCTTTTGATTTTTCAAGTCCTAAAATTGAAACATATGTTGATTTTTCATTGTTTTTGTCACTGCCGACAGGTTTTCCGAGTTTTTCAGAAGTTGAAGTAACGTCAAGTATATCATCAATAATCTGGAATGCAAGACCTATATTGGTTGTGAAAACCTGAGCCGCCTTGATTTTCTCATCATCTGCACCTGCTGCAATACATCCTAAATGAGCTGAACAGTTAATGAGTTTTCCGGTTTTCAGATTATCCATAGTTTTCAGTCTGTCAATTCCTACTGATTTACCTTCGCTCATCAGGTCAACTGTCTGTCCGCCAATCATACCCTGATAACCTGCACATGATGACAGAGTTTTTACTGCTTCAACAATTTTTATGCTATCAAAATCTGCTTTTGTCAACGTTTCAAAAGCAAGTGTCAAAAGACCATCACCTGCAAGAAGAGCATATTCTTCACCAAATTTTTTATGGCAGGAAGGTTTACCTCTTCTCATATCATCATCATCCATACAAGGCAAATCATCGTGAATTAAGGAGTATGTATGTATCATTTCAATTGCAGCTGCAAACGGCAATGCCTTCTCCACATCTCCACCACAAATTCTGCAAAACTCAAGAACAAGAACAGGTCTTATTCTTTTACCGCCATTCTGAAGACTATAACGCATTGCATCTGCAACAATCTCTTCATCATAATCAGATTTATCAATGCAATTATTTATATATTTCTCAACCAAATTCAAATAAGAATCAAATGTATAGTTGCTCATTTTTTCAATCCTCTGCCTTTACATCTTTAAGTTGAATAATCTTTTGTTCTGCCTCATTTAAACATTTTTCGCAATAAGCAGAAAGTTTTGTACCTTCTTCAAAAAGCTCCATACTTTTATCGAGAGGAAGACTTCCTTCTTCAAGACTTTCAACAATCTTTTCGAGCCTCAAAAGAGCTTCTTCGTAAGTTAAATTTCCCATTATTTTACCTCACATTTCACGTTACCATCTGCAAAACACAAATCCAATTCATCACCTTTTGATAAACTACTCTTTTTTGTTATTACTTTATCATCTTTTGTGACCATTGTGTATCCGCGTGACAAAACTTTTAACGGACTCATTGCATCAAGTTTGCCAACCATCGATGAAAAATCAAGTCTGTGCTTTTTTAAGTTTAGCAACGCATAGTTCTCGCAAGATGAAACCAGATTATCAAGATATTGCCTATGAGAAAAAATCATATCTGCAGGCTTAACAAATGACTTTGATGAAACCAGCATCTGAACTTTTTTTCTTTCGGTTTCTATTTTATTTTTCATAAAGGTGTATAAAAACTTTTCAACACCAAGAACATAGGCTGATTGTTCACCTATTTCAGGAACTGCAAGTTCTGCTGCAGCTGATGGTGTTGGTGCCCTTAAATCAGCAACAAAATCAGCAATTGTAAAATCGGTTTCGTGACCGACAGCACTGATTAACGGTATGTTGCAATTAAAAATTGCACGAGCAACGCTTTCTTCATTAAATGCCCACAAGTCCTCTATTGAACCGCCACCGCGACCGACAATCAGAACATCCGCTGCATTAAGTCTGCTGAATTCATTAATTGCCTCAACAATTGATGGTGCAGCATTTACGCCTTGAACCTCTACACCCTGAAAAACAACTTCAGCCAGCGGAAAACGTCTTGATAATACATTTAAAATATCTTCAATCGCTGCACCTGTGGGAGAAGTTATAACACCTACACGCATTGGATAAGATGGTATTTCCTTCTTATATTTCCCATCGAAAAGACCTTCTTGCTCCAATTTTTGTTTAAGCTTTTCATAAGCAATGTTCAGGTTTCCGATTCCGGAAGGCATCATATCTTCTATATAGAGCTGATATTGACCGTCACGTTCAAAAACAGAAATTCTGCCTACTGCAATAACCTGCATACCATCTTCCAGCATAAAACGAAGCCTTTTATTTGCACCAGAAAACATCACAGCTTTAATTGAAGATTTATCATCTTTTAAAGTCATATAATAATGACCTGTTCTGTAATGATTTTTGAAATTGGAAATCTCGCCACTTATAATCACAGCATTAAGATTAATATCTTCGTCAATTATAGATTTTATATAAGTATTAACTTGTGTAACAGTTAAAGCTGAAGGAGTTATCATTTTCTTTTCTCCTTAATTGATGAGAGAATTGCTATTCCCGCTGCATTATCAGATGAAAATTCAGCAGAAGCAAACCTGCCGCCAAACCTTTCAGTAAAATCTTTACTGATAATTGAATTCGACATTACGCCCCCTGCATAAACAAGAGGAAGATTGCCGAATTGGGATATAAGATAACCTGTCATCTCGCCTAATGCAGATTCTATGTAAGAAATACAGTATTTCGCTACATCCTCACTTTTCTCTCCGCTATCAATCATCTTTCTGCATTTATTCTCTACACCTGAAAGACAACAATCAGCGCCTTTCATCGTTGGTTTAATTTTATAACTTTTTTCACTTTCAAGTGATAATTTATCAAGTGCTTTTCCGCAAGGAAACTGCAAACCCAACATCACACCGACACGGTCAATGGCTTGTCCTGCTTTCAGATCAAGAGTTTTAGCAACTAATTTTATATCAAATATCTTATCTTTATCAGGTCTGACCAACAAAGCTTCTGTTGTACCGCCTGAAAGATGAAAAGCAATAAATTCTTTATCAATAAGCTCCAAAGAATCTGATGAATATAAAGCTGCCGCTATATGACCTGCCTGATGAGAAAAAGCATTGAGCGGAACCTGATTAGTGCAGGCTATTGCTTTTGCCGCACTGACACCCGCCAAAAAACAAGGCATATAAGAACCGGACTCGTCTCGTGGTGATACTGACACACCAACACTTGAAATATCATATTTATCTTCAAATAATTTTTCAAACATTTCAGGCAACTGAACAGTATGGTGAAACACAGCATCACTCTGCCTTAATCCTAAAGAACCTTCTTTCACCGGAAGGAGTTTTTTTGCTTCAAAAATCTCATTTGTTTCATCATTATACACACTTATTGAAGTTGTGTAATTACTTGTATCTATTCCAAGATGCTCAGGCATATTTACCGTCCCTTGAAATCGAACCGAGAATTCCGTTTATAAAAGAACTGTCATTTTCACCTGCATAAATTTTTGAAAGCTCAACTGCTTCGTTTATCGAAACACTTACAGGTACTTCCTCAACATAAAGCATTTCGCATATTGAAACTCTGAGAATTGCAAGTGAAACCCTGGGAATACGTTTAATGCTCCAGCCTCTGCTGAATTTTTCAATTAAGATGTCAATATCCTCGAGATTTTCTTCGGTTTTTTTTGCTAATTTCAGAGCGAAATCGTCTTTTTCAATCTGGTCATCTTCAAAAGCTGCTTCTGCTATATCCAGAACACCTTCATCTTGTCTGAAACTCTTTTCGAACATAAGAACAAAAGCTTGTTCCCTGGCTTGTCTTCTTGTCATAGCTTGTCCTCCGTATAAATAACAAATAAACCTCACAAACAAAAACACTTATTCTGTTTGCGAGGTTATCATCAGATCATTTCTTTGATTTTTTAGGTGCTTCATCAATATCAATAGTTGCTATTGTAATGTCAACGGCGCTCACCATTGATCCTGTCATATTCTGCACAGCATTTTTTATATTACGCTGAACATTCTCACAGAGCTGCGGGATTTTTGCGTCACTTGCAACTTTGAGATAAATATGAATTCTTATTTCAGTATCCTGAATTTCTACTTCCACATGTTTTGAAGCAGAATCTTTACAAAGCTTCTTAACATTAAGCGGTCTTGATGCGAATCCACGCACACCCTCAACATCTTTAGAAGCAGTTACTGCAATTGAAGCGATTACTTCTTCGGAAATCACAAGACTTCCAGAATTACGGCTAGGTTTTATATTTGACATAACGGTCAGCCTCCTTCCTTTGTCTTATATTATACCACAAAGAAAAAATTTCTCAACTATTTTGCTTCAATTAATGTAACATTTTCTGAAAAAATATTCGTTTGAGATGCAATTATATCGAAAATTTGTGTCGATACAATATCATTTAACGTATTTTCATTCAAAATAACCTGAATTTTGTTATCATTCATTACCACAACACACTCTCCGCCTGTTTTAGCAATTATCAGATTTTCCAGGTCAGCTTCAACCTTGATTGTTTTTGAAATCTCTTCCAGAGCTTTCTGTGCACTCATCACCGCTTCAGGGGCAGAAGCTGAATCTTTTATAATATCATTCAAAGTCTCAAGTGCCTCATCATGTGCCTTTTTTCTGTTAAGTCGGGCTGTTGTGAAATATTGGCTTACTTTTTTTGAATCAACGAGCTGTGCTTCGCCTATCTGTGATGTGTCTTCATTGACACCCTGTACGCTTTGGGTTGTCTGCGCCACTGCGGATGATGGCTTAATCTTAGGTTTGTTATAGTACCAATTAACAAACACAGCAATTCCCAGTGCAATTATTAATGTTGACAAAATCAGATGTCTTTTCTTTACAATAAATCCCATATTAATGCCTCCTGTCAGCTTTTCATTTTGCAAACGCTGATTTTATTTGTTTTTATGTCAAGAACAGCAGAAACGGTATTAATGATATTTTCCCTGACTGCTGCATTGTCACCACCTGAACAAACGACTGCCACGCCTCTTATATCCGGTTCAATAACCTTTAAGAGCATACCGTTTTCAGAAGATGTGCCATTTTTAACAACTACATATTCATATTCGTAATCTGATTGACTTTGCTTTTCCTTATTCTCTTCTGAGGTTTTAATTTCTTTTGCAAAAACATTTTCTTCCCCTGCCTCAACAGTTACCATTACTTTTGCTGAACCTGCACCATCTATTGACATTATTATTTCTGTCAGTCTTTCTTCAATTATTTCTGCATATTCTTCTGCTGAATTATGAGATTCAACTACACTGCTTTCTTTTTTTGTACTTGTCAATTCGCCTATCATCAGAAATACAATCCCCAGAACAGCTAAAATTAAAATAACAAGAATTTTTTTATCGTTTTTAATAACAGATTTGATTTTTTCTATTCTTTCACCCATTCATATTCAACCTCCGAAGAGAACATTGTTTTTAAATTGGAAGTAATTTGTTTCTGACGATATCTATATTTATAGTCAAGTATGATTTTTATGTTTTCTATAAATATGTTTTCTTCATTATCCACCGATGCCTGAGCTTCCACAGATACATATTCCACTGACAAATCAGCAAGTAACTCTTTTGTTTTTATTACTGTCTGTTTTTCTGCTTCTTTCATCATTATTTCTGTAATTTCAGATACAAGCGATTCTTTATGAAAAGAAAATTCAGGTAATTTTTCTTGAAAATCAATTCTTTCGCCACCAAGAAACGGTGAAAGAAATGCGCTGACCAAAAAAACTGAAATTACAACTTTCATTGCACGTTGTGTTGAACCTTTCGGCATTAAAACAGTTGTTAAAGTTCCTATTAAAGAACAAACAATTATGCAAATCATCCATTGTTTTACTGTTTCCATTTTTACCTCATACAGAATTTTTTATCACCAGTAGTATACCGGTTGAAATTATGAAAAGAACACAACAGAAAATTAAAATTGCACTGAATGTTTTTATCACATCAGATATATCTCTAAAAAAATCTGCTATATTCTTCAGTCCGAATACATCTGCAACAACACCTGAGCAAGTCAAAGAAAGTGCCCAGAACGTCAACTCAAAAATTACAGGAAGATTTATAGCTGCAATCACCAGAATACCGAAAATACCTACTGAACTTTTAAGTAGCATAAGACTGCTGATTACTGAACCATATGCCTCGCTCATTGAGCCACCAATGACCGGAACAACAGAACTGACAAGCATTTTTGCACCCTTATTCGCTACAGTATCAGCAACATTTGATAATATACCCTTTACAGATAAAATCGCTGTAAAAATTGTTGCAAGAACAGTCAATGTTTTTTTTACCCCATTTTTTATAATTCCTGCTATGTTTTTTATATGCATTGTGTCCGAAACCATACCGATGCTTACAAGCACAAACAGCATACCTTCAAAAGGAACAAGAATATTTGCTGCAAATGCTGAAACCGCCTCGGTAAAATACAGCGTCATTGAATTATAGTTAAGTGCCAGAACAGGATTATTTGATGCAGCAATAATTCCTGCTAACACGGGTAAAAACATAAGCATAAAATTACTGCTCATTTTAATCGATGCAACACCCGCTGACAAAAGATGAACCGTTGAAAAACAAACACTTATTGATATGTATGCACAGACCAATAACGTTACAGCTTTTCTTTTTTTCTCATCTTCTGATAAATATGAAAAAGCAATGCTTATAAACACTGAAATTATTGTGCTTAGAATAAAATGTTTTAAAGGACCATCAATTGAACCTTCTGCACAACCGACAAAAAAACTGATTATATCTTTCGGTTCAGCCGAAAGCACCTTTTCAAAATCAATGGAATCAAACCCGGATTTTTCAAGAATCTCAACTGTTTTTTCAGATAATTCATCAGAAAACAATTCATAATATTCTTCCTGATACTTTTCAAAGCTTTCTTCCGCATACGCTGTCAAAGGAAAGCAAAACAGAAAAATCAATAACAGCGCAATAGTTTTTAGCGTCTTCATATCTGAACCTCATTTTATAAGTCCTATAGCTACATCAGTTAATTTTTTCAAAATGGGTAATGTCATTCCGACAATTATCGTTTTACCAACCAAATCAGTAACATTTGCCATTGTATTATTTCCGCTATCGCGGCATATTGATGATACAATATCAGTTACAATTGAAATACCCAATGCTTTAAGAAGCACATCGAGAAAAGAACTGTCCAGACTACCCGAAAACATTAAATCTTTAAAAGATGATAATATATTCTCAAAAGATGAAAGCATATAAATTACCAGAACAACAATCCCTGCCAACTGACAGACCAAAGCATACTCCGGTTTATAATGCCTGATTATCATACAAACAAATGATATAACAATTGCTAAAATAAAAATCTTCATATCTTTTCCTTTTTACAAATTAATAATGGACGAAAAAATTGAAAACAACTCTGAAATATACGGCACAATCATCATAAGAATTACAACAAGACCGGCTAATGTAACAAGCATTGCATATTCATCTCTGCCACATTTTGATAAAATCTGATTTATCAGCGCCACAAGCAAACCGATAACTGCTATTTTTATTACAATATCAATCCCCATATTTTTTTCCTTCAATAAAAAATTATAACTGCTGCGACAGCCATAAAAGAACTGATTGCAGTATTGATCCTTGTTTTTTCTGTCATTTTTTCTTCTGCTTTATTCAATTGTTTTTTCAGCATATCAATATGTAAATTGCAATTATTGCTCTGCCCCTGCAGATCAGTAACGCCTAACGATTTACCGAAAGAAAGAAGAATTTTTTCATCTTCGCTTTTAAGACAATCCTGTTTTGCAAATGTTGTGACTGATTTGTGCCAGTTTTCCGAAAAATTATTATCACAATTTTTTTCAAGTTCTGAAATTATTTTCAGTTTAATGCTATGATCACAAACCAAATCACTTATTATTTCAGAAATATTCTTTTTTGAAAACATTATTTGTGAATTTATGTTTTCAACCAAAAAAACCAGATCTTTCAGAGCGGACACTCTTTTTTTTATTTTCAAATTAGCAAACTGCCCTATCAACACAAAAACTATTGCAATCAGACAAAGTGCTGTTGTTTTGAACATAACCATCACCTATCCTGATAATTTCTTTAATTTTGCAGATTTCAGAACCTAACAGCACCACATTTCCTTTTATCCCGCTTTTAACAAGTGATTTGAACTGTGGTTTATTTTCCAATTCATCCTTTCCGTATGCATGTATACTCAATGCAAAATTAACGCCTGAATTCAATCCGCTTTTTATAGCTTCACATTCATCTACTGTACCTATTTCATCGCAGATTATCATTTCCGGCGAAAGTGTTCGTAATGCACACATAATTCCCTCAGATTTTCTGAAAGAAGTAAGAACATCAGTATTAGGTCCGGTATCAAATCCGCATAATCCATGATTTACAGGTGAAATCTCGCACCTTTCATCAACAATTACAACTTTATGATATTCGCCGAATCTTCCCGTTGAAACTTGTCTGGCAATATCTCTTAACAATGTTGTTTTCCCACTTGACGGAGGACCTGCGATTATAATATTGGAAATATGGTTTTTAAAAACATTTTTCATTATTTCATCTGCACAGCCTTTGAACTCTCGGGCAATTCGTATATTCAATGAATTAACATCACGTACAGATGTTATTCTCCCGTTATCAGTTACTGCCGTTCCTGCAATACCTACTCTGTGTCCCGAATCAAGGGTTATAAAGCATTGAATAATACTGTCTGAATGACTGTATACCGAATAGTTACAAAGTCTGTTAAAACTATCTTTTATTTCTTCTTGTGACACTTTATATAAATCTTCAGTATAAATATATGTGGTCCGTCCCGCTTTATCAAGAAACATAGTGCTGTCGGGGAAAATAAGAACTATTGGTTTTCCGATTCTTAATCTCACTTCTAAAACTCTGTTTTTTAATTCATCATCAATAGCACGCAACAAACTAAAAAGACCCGGAGTTAAAAACGAAACAGCACTCTCAAACTTTTCTTTTTTCATACTGCACCTACCTTTGTCCTATATATATTTGTGTATATTTAAAGATAGAACAGAAATTATTAAATTTCAGCTTAATGTTGAATATTGACAAATATTATGTTAAACTAAACTATATATATTTAATTTTGCGTTGTGAGGTCAGATATGAATAAACTAACAAACAAATTAAAAACCGGAAAAATATTTGATAACCGTTTCATTTTCCTTGCTATGTTTGGCTCATTTCTTATCAGTGTGCTCGTTGCTTACTGCTACAATATGATACCGTTTGGCAATCATACAATACTCAGAATGGACTTATACCATCAATATGGTCCTTTGTTTGCAGAGCTTTCTGAAAGAATAAAAGATGGCGGGAGCTTTTTATACTCATGGAATTCAGGAGGCGGTTCAAGTTTCCTCGGTAACTTTTACAACTATCTGTCAAGTCCCCTTTCTTTTATTGTATTGTTGTTCAGCCATAAAAACATCCCCGTTGCGATTGGTGTTTTAATTTTCACAAAAGCAGTTCTTGCTTCAGGAACATTTACATGGTATCTGAAAAAAAGCTTTTCACAACACAGTTACATCACTGCCGGTTTTGGTGTTCTCTATTCATTCTGTGGTTATTTTATAGCCTATTATTGGAATTTAATGTGGCTTGATGCCCTTGTTTTGCTTCCTGTTGTTTTGCTCGGAATTGAGCGTATTATAAATAACGGCAAACCATTGACATTCATCTTTTCTTTAGCTGCTGTTATGTTTTCAAATTACTATATGGCATATATGGTTTGCATTTTCTCTGCTATCTATTTTGTATATTACTATTTTACAAATTATTCAATCACATCTTCACTTGCAGATTTCAGGCTTCCAAATGCAAAAAACAAATTTTTCAACAAAGGGTTTGTTTATAAAATTCGCTCATCAAGATTTTTGGGAAGCGGTTTCACCTTTGCGTTTGGTGCTGTTACAGCCGCACTTTGTGTCGCTTTCGCATTGATTCCCACTTACTTTATTTTACGTGCTTGTTCAGCAACTTCAGGAACATTCCCTGAAGAAATCCAGACATATAACTCTGTCTTTGATTTTCTCGCAAACCATCTGGCAAGCGTTGACCCCACAATAAGAAGTAGCGGTGATGATGTATTACCTAATGTTTATTGCTCTGTTGCAACGGTTATGCTTATTCCGCTGTTCTATTTTTCAAAATCAATTTCTCTTCGCGAAAAAATTTCAACAACTGCACTTTTAGGTGTTTTGTTTCTCAGCTTTAACACAAATATGCTCAACTATATCTGGCATGGCTTCCATTATCCCAACGACCTGCCATACAGATTCTCATTTATGTACACATTCATTCTTTTGATTATCGCATTCAAAACACTTATGCGTATAAAAGAATTTAAGCCCAAAGAATTAATGGGCATTGGTTTTGGCACAGTTTTATTTATAGTACTTGTTGAAGAAATAGGCTCTAAAAATGTTGATGACCTTTCCGTTATTATCAGCCTTGCCTTTGCAATTATTTATGCTGTCGGATTTTATATATTCGGCAACAAAAAATATAACAAACAGGCAACTGCCCTTTTCCTCTTCTGTTGTTTTGTTTCCGAATATGCAATCGCAAATACAGACAACTACGTTATGAATCAGGAACTTAAATATTACAGTTCAGACTATGAAGAATTTGTTGAAATAAAAGAAGATATTGACAAAGACCATGGGGATGAAAATATTTACAGAATGGAACTTACTTCCCTGAGAACAAGAATGGATCCTTGTTGGTATAACTACAACGGTGTTTCAATTTTCTCATCTATGGCATATGAAAAAGTTGCAAACCTTCAACAAAATCTCGGACTTTACGGAAACTATATCAACTCATACACATATAATCTCCAGACGCCTGTTTATAATGCTATGTTTGCACTGGATTATATAGTTGACAACAGTGCTGAAGTTGATATGAACACGGATTTATTCTCATTAATCAGTGATAAAACAACATTCGATGCATATAAAAACAAATATTCACTTCCCATCGCTTATATGGTTGATTCTTCAATGCAAAAGTGGAAGTTTGACAACTATGACCCATTTGTTGTACAAAACGATTATTTTGAAAAAGCTTGTGGTATTAAAGACGTTTTTGAAGGTGAAGCAGTATTTGATATTTCAGCATATGGTGTAAGCGATTATTCAAATCCGTCTGATGGTTCAGACTGCATTTACTTCACAGCTGATTCAACTGACGGAACGGGAGAAATGGATCTTCTTGTTATTCCTGATGAATCAAAAAATCTTTACCTCTATGTAGAAAGCGGTAACCTTTCTTCACTTACTGTTGAAAAATATGGTGATGAAATAACACAGAATCTTGACGGAGAACATTATATACTTGACCTGGGTATGTGCGTTGCGAATGAGGTTGTTACAATCAAACTTTACGTCAAGGAAAATGTAACAAGCGGTTATGCTGATTTTATGCTCCGTTCTATCAATATGGAAAAATTCAAAGAAGGATATAATATTCTCAAAAAACAATCTTTGGATGTTAAGAAATTTTCTGATACAGAAATTCATGGTACAATTTATGCACCTGAAGATGGTATTCTTTACACTTCTATCCCCTACGATAAAGGATGGCAGATAACTGTTGACGGTAAAGTTCTTGAAAGTGAAGAACTTATAGCTCTGGGTGACGCTTTGTTGGGAATAAACCTTTCAAAAGGAACCCACTCTGTTCACTTCAAATATACGCCACAAGGTCTTAAAGTCGGAATCATTGCTTCAGTAATCGGAGTTTTAATCCTTCTTGTATATTTGTTGATAATACGCCGATTGAAATTCATCAGAAAATACACTATGACTTTCAATACATCACAAGACAAGACACTTTCAACTGAAATCCAGAATGAAATTGACTGTCAAAATGCTGAAATTCTGTTAAATGAAATGCAGTTAAATCTCAACACAGTCCAAGAAGAATGTGACACAGAAAACGATCTGACCCAATCACAAGAAGAAGAACAATAATAAAAAGCACCTGAATGTTAACAAAACATTCAGGTGCTTTCATCATTACTAACTTAAACAAATTTTCAGTTATTTACTTTTTATTAGCTTTCGGAATTGAAAAAACAATGGATAAACCTGTTTCAAATTTTGATTTTTCTGCAAAAATTGTACCTTGATGAGCTTCTATTATATCTTTGCAAATAGAAAGTCCAAGACCGGAAACTGATTTACTTCTACTTTCGTCCGTTGTATAAAGCGGTTCGAAAATTTTCTTCAACTGCCACTGAGGAACGCCTTCACCGTTATCTGAAACCTTAAAGAAAACATTATAGTTAACCTTGTATGCTTCAATATGAATTTCAAGAGGCAAGGATGATTTGTGTTTTGTACTGTTACTGATTATATTACCAAACACACGTAACATATCAGCTTTGTTAATTATAATAACAGCATCCTCTGTTTTATCATCAATTGTAAATGTACAATTTTCTCTTTCAAGGTCGTCACGGTAGTATGAATCAACGGCTGACAAAAGCTGTTTTACAGGAACAACCATTTTTTCTGAAGAATCCGCATTATCATTATATGTCAGATAATCATCAAGTCCTTCAATCATTTTTTTAATCGCAATAGACTTTTCATAGATTGTGTTGACATATTTATTTTTACGTTCTTTAGGTAATTCCTCTTTTTTCAACTGTTCGGCATAACCCATAATAGAGGTAAGTGGTGTTTTGATATCGTGTGAAACGGAAGCAATGATTCTTGTTTGTTTATTTTCCTCTTCAGTTAAGGCTCCCGTAAGAGCATCAAAGTCTTTAGTTAAAGATTCAAACTCATTTTTTTCATCATTTTCAGCGATATGAATATTCTTATTATAACCTCTGATTGATTTTGCAAGTCTTTCAAGAGGTAAGAGAATAATCTTTCTTATTGAGAAAATAATTATTACCATTGCTATTGTGAAAATTATCGCTTCAAAGATAAGCATACGCCACAAGTAAACGCTAATAAATGATGGCATATTCTCCAAAGAAAAATTTTCACTCGTAGAAATTGCAGCTTTTATAAAATAAATCTGCTGTCCATTACTGTTTGTAGCGAGGAATTTTTCAGACGCTGTAATATACAAATTATCGTCTTTATTGATTTTTGTTACTACACTATCATCAGGGTATGTATAAACAATTGCTCCATCAATGTCTTCAATATAAAGAATTATATCATCACCTATTTTTTCTTCATTAATCGACTCGGAGAAATCGCCGGAATATCTCAACTGTTTTATAATTGAACTGACAGTACTATTCGCCTGTTTTTTCATGCTTACAACCTGTTCATTAATACCTGCGGGTAAAACTAATAACGAGAACAAAAAGATACCCAGAAAGTTTATAACAAACACAACCACAAACATTAAGGCTATTCGTTTACGTATACTCATATCAATTATTCACCTGAAAGAGGAGAAACAAATTTATAACCTACGCCCCAGACAGTTTTGATATATTTACCGTCAACATCAATTTTATTTCTGAGATTTTTAATATTAACAGCAACAGTTCCTATATCGCCGTATTCTGAACCCCACACGTGATTGAATATTTCTTCACGTGAAAGAACCTTTCCCACGTTTTCCATAAGATACTCAAGAAGCTGAAACTCTCTTGTTGAAAGCATAATACGCTGTTTATTCTTCATTAAATCATAACTGTCTTTGTGAAGCTCAAATTCACCGATAGTAATTACATCAGAAGAAGTATCAGTAATCGTACCTGTTCTTCTGTCACGTCTGATATGAGCTTTTACTTTAGCCACCAATTCCTCAACAACAAAAGGTTTTGTTATATAGTCATCAGCGCCCATTTCAAGTCCTACAACCACATCAAGTGTCCTGCTTTTTGCACTTACAAAAATGATCGGACAAGTGATTGTATCTCTGATTTTTCTGCAAAGTGTAAGCCCATCAATTTTAGGCATCATAATATCCAGAAGAATAACAGAAATATCAGGGTTATTTCTTGCAATTTCAAGACCTGTTTCACCATCATTTGCTGTCAGCGTCTCGTAACCTTCGTCACTTAATGCATCTGAAATAAGTTCTGCAATTTCTACTTCATCATCAACAATTAAAATTTTCTCCATATTTATTCAATCCTTTCAGATTAATAAATAAATTATCTCATAATTTATACTAAAAGTCAACAAACCATAGAATTTATAATTAATATTAATTTTTCTGTCTAAATATGGATATTTATAAAATTTTATGATACAATGATAGAAAAGAAACAAGGAGGTAATATTTATGGGAATCATGCATAACATTTACTCATCTGATAACGGAAATACCTTTGTTTCCAAAACCGGTCTTGCCGAAATTTTCTACCAGAGTTGGGCACCGGAAAACCCTGATAATATAAAAGGTATTTTTCAGATTATTCATGGTATGGCTGAACACTCAGACAGGTATGAAGAATTTGCAAAATTTTTAACTACAATTGGTTTTGTTGTTTTCGTCAATGACCACATCGGCCACGGAAGAAGTGTTAAATCCGATGATGATTTAGGCTATTTTGGTGAAAATGATGGCTGGAAAGCTTTTGTTGATGATGAATACACAATTACAATACGTGCAAAAAAAGAGTATCCTAACTTGCCGGTTGTTCTTTTTGGTCACAGCATGGGTTCTTTTATTGCAAGAAAATATATTTCACAGTACGGGAATGAAATTGATGCAGCCATAATTTGCGGAACAAGCGGTCCTAATTCTGCTGCCGGAATAGGAATTAAACTTGCAAATGCTGTTGCAAAAATCAAAGGTTCAAAACATAGAAGTAATTTTGTCAATTCCATTGCATTTGGCTCATATAATAAACGATTTGCTTCCAAAGGTGATAACGGCTTCAGCTGGCTCACAACAGACAAAGCTATTGTAAAAAAATATAACGAAGACCCCTACTGTGGATTCCTGTTCACCGCAAAAGGATTTACCGATTTATTTGGTGTTCTTGATAGTGTTTCGAAAAAAGATTGCTATGAAAATACACCTGAAAAGCTTCCTATATTCATCATTGCCGGAAACGATGACCCTGTTGGCAGTTATGGTAAAGGCATTGAAAAAGTTTATAATGAATATATCAAAACCGGTCATAATAAAGTAACGATGAAAATCTTCCCAAGAATGAGACATGAAATACTTAATGAATTCGGCAAAGAAGAAGTTATGGTTAACGTTGCACAGTGGTGTCAGAAAATTTTAAGTATATAATGTACAGAAAGCATCCTCTTAGCATAAAGAGGATGCTTTTTTGTGCAAAATAAATAATTTGTTTATTTTTTAAATGAAAAAAACATTGATTTTTCCAATGGTCAGTGATAATATAATGATGTATGGTCTTTTCCAACTTTAAGGAGGTCTCTTTTATGAAAACATCAAAGAAAATATTATCCGTACTCTTAGCGGTTGCCTTGGTTATTTCTGTTTTCAGTGTTAATTTTACAGCAGCTGAAATCAAACCGACAGGTACTGTTTTCAAAGAAATTCCTACAACTGCCGGTGAACGCCCGAGAGCAGAATTCTTCTGCACAGAAGTTACACGTGTTGCCAAAGGCGTTAATTCTGTTGAACCGGGTAATGTGATTGTTAAAGCTACTCCTTCAGGTGTTCCTGAACTTTCCGGTTCATATGCAGCTCAGGCATATGCAGGAGAAACACCAATTGCTACCCAGATCACTTTCGTTTCTTCAACCGTTGGTGTTACCCCTGTTAAACTTACTTGCAACAACGAAACTGTTATATTTACTGATATGAAATTTGACGGTTCAACAGGTACATATACTTGTGAAATCAAAAGCGGTACTGCACAACCGGGTGAAGCTCTTGTTTTCACAATGGACTATAAATGGACTGATGGTAATGAGTATCAGGAAAAGTGCGTTTCTTATGTTGAAGGTATAGTTACCGGTGGTGTTTATACATATTTAGAGTGTACCTTCAAACCTTTCAGCGGCACTGCATCTTTTTACCGTACATCGATAAGTGCTATTACAAGACTTCTCGGTAAAGGTGTGTTCTATGAACAACCCGCTACCATTACAACATCAGATACAGATCCCCATAAAACTTATGGTGTTTACAATGTTGCAACTGCAACTGAACTTTCAAACGTTGCTTCCGGATATAACACATTGATCTACCGTGATGACAAAAACGTTGAAGCAAAAGGCGGTACAAAAGATATTTATTTCACCAATTATATTCCCGGTGTTCCCACTGCACATGTTTATGTTGACTCATCAAAAACCACAACACTTGCAGATATTAACCTTAGAATGGATGCAAGCACACGAGACCTTTCAACAAGAAATAACAGCAATCCATACACTGCTGTTTCCAACATGTATGTACACGAAGGTCTTCAGGTAAACGGTATTCCCGGTGCAAGCAATACAATTGCTGAACAGATAATCGGTTATACTATTCCTGCGAAAGCAGACTACGGTATTAAACAGCAGAAAAAAAATGCAACTATGTATACAGTTACCGGTGCAACAAGGGCATACAGTAAAATCTTTACAAAAGGTTTTACGGGTACTGTTGCAAATATCGCAGATGGTTCACAGTATACAATTACAAATGAATATTATTCATATAACTATGTAGATCACAGCCTGGATGAAGGCAACCTTACTACAATCGGACAAGTGTCTACACCTATTGTTTTCCACATTGTTGATAAAGGTGTTCTCTGGTCTCTTCTTGATGAAGTTATGCATAGTGACCCCGAATCTCCCCTTGTGAAAAACAAGTATAAAGGTACTAATCCTCAGGCGTGGTACTACAAATCAGGTTTTGCTGCATTCCAGAATTCATATGTTGATGCACTCAGGGTTGCGAATAATATAAAAGCAACACAATCAGAAGTTGATGCTGCAGTAAAATCTCTTCAGACTCTGTATAACAGTCTTACACTCAAAACTGCTGATTACACAGAAGTAAATGAACTGGAGAAGATTGCAGACGAAATCATCGACAACGCATATGCTTATGACCCCCAGGATGTTGCTCTTGTGGAAGAAGCACAAGATATGGTTAAGAAAAACTATAATATCCTTTATCAGAATGCCGTTGACGTGATGGCAGACAATTTAAGACTTGCTATTCAAAATGCAGACCCTACACCTGCTGATTATCAGGAAGTTTACAGAGCAAAAATTGCTTTTGAAGAACTTGATAAGGACTACTATACAGTTGAATCCTGGCAGAACGTTCTTGATGTAATTGACAGCGTTGATTTTAGTCTTTCAATTATTGAACAGGATATCGTTGATGGTTATGCACAGGCAATTCTCGACGCAACTGCTGCACTCGTAGTCAAAACTGCTGATTTTTCAGGACTTATTGCAACAATAGAAAAAGCAAAAAAACTTGAAGAGAGATATTATACAAACTTTGAAATACTCTCTGAACCTCTGAATAATGCAGAAAATGCTGTTGATGATGCAAAAGTAAACTTGTGGCTTCCTGCAAAACAAGGTGAGGTTGACGAATTACACAGACTTTTAAATCTGGCAATTAACTCTCTGACACTTAAAAATCTGGACAAATCAGCTCTCAAAGAAGCAATTGATGCTGAACTTGTGGAACTTGTAAAATATTACGACCAGAATCTTCTTGCTGCTTACAGAGAACTTGTAGCAGAAGGCCAGGCAATATATGATGACGGAACACTCAATGCCTTTGCGCAGGATGATGTGGATGCAAAAACACAAGAAATTATTGAAACATATAATGCACTTCAGGCTTCATACAATCCTCCTGTTGATTTAGCAGAACTTGAAAAGGCAATTGCAGATGCTAATGAGGTAATAACAGAACACTATTTTGCAGATGACGCTCTGGTTGAATTCCTTGCAGCTAAATTCAATGCTGAAACCCTTTATGTAAGTGACCTCACAAAAGATTCACAAACAGCAGTTAACAATGCAACAGCACGAATTTACAATGCAATTGATGCCCTCAACATCAAGCCTGCTGACACATCAGCACTTGCTGAACTGAGAGTCACACTTGCAACAATGCTCTCAGAAAAACTTAAAATAACAACATATATCGATGGCCAACTTGGTGAAAAGAAAGTTATTAAATATAACGAATCAGAAGTTCTTGAAATGCTCAAAGCAGTTAATGAATTGTTAGATGAAGAAAATCTCACAATTATGGATAACGAAAGAATAAATGCTTTTGTTCAGGAAATTAACGAAAAAATAGCTTCATCAGACACACCTAAAACTGACGAATATCTTCAGGTTGCAATAGCTGAATATAAAACTTATGATTCATATTACTACACTGAAGAAGAATGGGCATTATATGAAGAAGCTTATAACCAGGCAATCACTCTCACAAAAGAAGCTTCTCAAGAAGAAATCAACACAGCGCTTATAAATCTTGTAAACGCAATTCCTAAAAACAGACTTGTGTTTGTTGATAAAACAGAACTTGAAAAAGTTGTAGCTGATGCTGAAGAAATTAAAACATGGAAATATGTAAACGATAAGGCTCTTCAGGAATTTATTGTTACAATTGAAGAATGTAACGAAATTCTCAATGCTCGTCTTATAGACACAGAAGAAAACAGAGCACTCGTTGAAAATTCAATTATAAGAATTGAAGAAGCTCTTGCAAAACTTTCGCTTATTGATGACCCTTCAATCATATACCCTGTTCTTGGCAGAGCACAAATGATGATCAGCCAAAAAGTTGAGGTTGTTACATATATTGATGGCGTCCTTGATATGGCTGATATGCCTAAATATGATAACGATGCAATACAGGCTATTATCAACGAAATCTACGCTGCATTAGATGCCGAAATCACACCTGACCAGGTTGGTTGGTTAACATCATATGCAGAAGAAAAGAATGCTGAACTTGATGCACTTGAAACCACCATTATTTACATTGAATATCTTGAAGTTGCTATTGATGAATATGAAGCATTTGATGAAAGATTTGTTACAGAAAACTACACAAACGCTTATAAAGTTGCAATAACTTACGATAAAACTTCAAAACAGAGTAATATCAACACAGCTCTCACAAATCTTGTAATTGCTAAAAAACAGATTGAGATACCTTTAGCTGACAAAAAAGAGCTGGAAGATATCCTTGCAATAGCAGACAAACTCGACCTTTCTGAATATTATAACGATGAAGCGATGGTTGAATTCCTCAATGCAGTTGAAGAAGGCAGAGAAATCATTGATACACCTCTTTATGATACTGAAGAAAACGTGGATATTATTTTGAATTCTGCAATCAGAATTGAAGAAGCAATGAACAATCTTCACAAAACTGATGATATTACTTTGCTTTACGAAGTAATCCACGCTGCAAATAATAAACTTGATGAAACAATTGAAGTGGTTACTTACATCGATGGTGAACTCTCAACTGCAGATATGCCGAAATATGACCGTGAAACTATCGAAGCAATAATAGATGGTATTAATGATTATTTCGAACCCGGTGTCATTCTCCCCGATGTATATGGTTGGGTAAACGAACTCGTGGAAGAAAAATTGGCTGAGCTTGATGGACTTAAAGAACTGACATATTCTGAATATCTTACAGTTGCTGTCGAAGAATATGAAGCTGTTGAAGATTTCACAATCTATACTGATGAATCATGGGCAGATTATGAAGAAGCTTACATAATTGCAACAAACCTTGCAGTTTCAACTCAGAATGCCATTAACCTTGCACTTACAAACATAGTAAATTCAAAGAATTCTCTTGAAATTGCAAAAATTGAAATCCCCTATTCATTTGTTGCACAAGACGGCACAGACACAGTTATCAACCGTGAACTCGGATTTATATATGGTCTTGATATGGGTATTACTGATATAGAAGACTATGTAGATTATGCAGAAGGCGTAACAATTGATGCTCCTGACGGATACGGTACAGGAACTGTAATCACAGTATCATTCAATGGTGAAGTTAAGGAAATATTTACAGTTATTATCTTTGGTGACCTTACAGGTGATGGTGTTGTTGACATTTACGATTCATCAACACTGGCAGCACTTGTAAATGGTGATATTGAAACTGAAGATGGTTCTGCAATGGCTTTTGCCGCTGACCTTAATGGTGACACAGTAGCAGATATTTATGACCTTGCAATTCTTAATGCTGTTGTTAATGGTGATATGGAACTTTAAAAGTTGATTTAAAAAGCCACTGTAAGTTATATGCTTACAGTGGCTTTTCTTAACATAACAATAAATAATGATATAAAAATAAAATTTGTCAAAGCTGACTTTAACTCAGCATAACAAAAAACACCTTGAATGGAGTCCATTCAAGGTGTTTACTTTTATCATGCAACAACATCAATAGGAATTGAATATTTTCCATATGCCCAACAGCTCTGGTTTTTCACCACTATTTTTGCAGTCACTTCATCTCTGCCTGTTTTCCCTGTATAACCTGTCATATCCACAACACACCGGATATCATCTGCAGCAAGGTCATTCAATGCTTTTTGTGAACCATAAAGTGTTATACCTGTAAGAGAAGAAAATGATTTCGGAATTGAAACCTTACAATTTTCAGGTTCATTGCTGATTGTTATTCTGGAGCTGTCAACGTTAAATTTTTTTGTAAAAGCTTCAAAAACATTAACAGTAACTACCACTTCATCGACATCATCAAAAATAGTCAGGTTGGTTGAAAAATCTTCTTTTTTAAACCTGAAAACATTTTTGCCGGATTTAATTTCTGAAAAATCAATCGTTCCTACAGTCACATTTTTCATCGATGCTACCACATCAGCAGTTGCACAAATATTTATGGTTTCAGGCGTAATTGTTATACTCTCAATAAAATCCAAATAATTATCCGGCTCATTTGTAAATTCAACATTTGTTGCAAATTCTGCCTTTTTCATTACAGGAACTGTTATAGTTACTGTTGTATTATCCTTCAACTTAATATAATCAATTTTATTTCCATAATTATCAACCAGGTCAATCACAGCTGTATAATGCTTTGTTTCCGTAATAGGTCCATAATTATCTTTAATATCATCGCTGACTTTTGCGAAAATATTATCTGTATCCAATTTATTAATCTGCGTTGCAGCACCGCAAACAGTTACATTTGGCGATGACAAAACAGAACCTTCTGTGTAGTATCCTTCAGGAATAAGATCTTCCGGTATCTGCTCTGTTTTCAAATCAACCTGAACTTCTTTATAAGCATCAAAGAATACCTCAATTTCATCAGTTGAAAGAGAAACGATTTCATAATCGGCATTAACATCACTTTTGGTAGCAATAAGCGGTAATGAATGTGTGCCTACTGAATCTACATAATTAAGGTTAGCATTAACAACTATACTGTCAGATGATAAATCTCTCTGAGTGATTGAATATCTTTTTCCTACAATAGTAACATCAACTGTATATTCCTGTTCTGTGAATGCTTGCAGATCAAGCTTTTCAGCAGTTGTATTTTCAATATTGATAACAACAGGAACATCTTCAATTTTATAGGTTGTTTCCGGGCTGAATGCCATAACAACAATTATCCAGACAATAAATGCAGCAACAAAAGAAAAAACTGCAAGATACTTATTATTATAAAATAAGTTATGAAAAAATCTCGTTTTTTTGTTATTCTGAACCTTATTATTGTTTTTCATCAAACTTCCCTCCTATTCTGCTTTTTGTATAATCGAGGAAAGATTCGATTGCTCCCTTTTCTTTCTTCTGAGATGACAATCCATTTAAAAGAATCTCTTCAAGCTCTTTCGGTGTGAGATCTCTGATAAGTTTACCCTTTTCAGCAACAGAAATAACACCTGTTTCTTCACTTGTAACAACGAGCAACGCATCGCTCTGTTCACTCATACCGATTGCAGCTCTGTGACGAGTTCCGAGTTCTTTTTTCAGGTTGTTATTTTGTGTTAAAGGCAAAATACATCCTGCCGCATAAATTCTGCCGTTACGCACAATTGCAGCTCCGTCATGAAGCGGTGAATTCGGGAAGAAAACGTTTCCGAACATCTGCTCATTGGCAGCTGAATCAATAACTGTACCTGTTTTTATAATTTCGCCTAAAAGGGTTTTTCTTTCAAAAACTGTAAGTGAACCAACTTTGTTTTCACTCATTTTTTCAACTGATTTTACAAACTCAGTAACTACACTTTTGGTAACAGTTACCTCATCATCTTCACCGTTTTTAAGCCAGAATCTTTTTACAAAGCTTTTAAAACCGTTTCTACCTGCTGTTTCAAGAGCATGTCTTATTTCAGGGCTGAAAATAATAATCAGAACAAGAATAAGGTTTGAGAACAAAGTTTTGAAAAGATATTCACTTGCCTGCATTTCAGCAAGTTTAATAACACCAAAAGCAACTACGACAATAAGCAAACCTTTAACAAGCTGAAAAGCTCTTGTATCCCTTAACAACTTTATTGCCTGATATATGATAAACGCAACAAGACAAATGTCAAGAAGGTCATTAAATCCAAAGGATGAAAACACATTCTTCAGTTTTATTGCGAAATCTGCAAAGTTTTCAACAACCATAAATGTTAACTCCCATAATTTTAATCATCAGAAATATTTTATCACACTTTTTTTGTTTTGGCAATTTTATTTACTAAATTGATTAAAAAATCTATATCTTTTTTTGAATTGAAGACAGAAACTGATACTCTTGCTGTTCCTATATCGTCAGTTCTGTAAAATTTATGCGCAGAAATATTACAATGAAAACCTCCGCGCACCGCAACTGAATTTTCTGCAAGAATTGTGGCTGTTTCCTCACCTGTCATATTTTTAAAATTAAAAGACAAAACAGGAACAAATTTATCTTTGTGAAATTCATTATAAATTATCACATCATCTGAGTTATAGAAATAATCATAAAGGTAATGAATCAAAAAATTTTCATGCTCTCTAATATAATTTATTTTTTCTTTTTTTACAAATTCAATACCTTTACCAAGTGCTATAATTCCGAAAGTATTCTGCGTGCCGCTTTCAAATCTGTCAGGCAAGAAAATCGGTTGTCGTAAATCTTTTGATTCGCTACCTGTTCCACCTTCAATTATCGTGTCAAGCGACCAATCATCTGAAAGAATCATTGCACCTGTTCCTGTGGGACCATAAAGACCTTTATGCCCAGGTATACACAAGCAAGCGATATTATCCCGTTGCATATTTATATCCAAAACACCTGCTGCCTGAGCACCATCCACAATCAAGGGGATTTTATGCTTTTTTGCAATTTTTCCTATTTTTTCAATTGGTAAAATATCACCAAAAACATTTGAAGCATAAGTGCAGACAATAAAATCGGTATTTTTTCTAATTTTACTTTCAAAACTCCGCACTGTTCTTTCATCATCTGAAAAAACAGTAGCTACATCAAAATCAAAGTTTTTCTCTTCTTTTAATTTCGCCAAAGGACGCATAACAGAATTGTGTTCAAGACAGGACGTTACTGCGTGTCCGCCAAATTTGGCAAAGCCCTTAATTGCAACATTCAATGCATGTGTGCAGTTGAGAGTAAAAACCACGTTTTCTTCGCTGCTTACCCCAAAAAACTCTGCCAACAGACTACGGACTTTATAAAGCTCCAAAGCTGTTGCGTTGCTCATTGGATATCCGCCTCTACCGGGATTTGCACCAAAAATCATAGGTGCAATTCTCATCATATCCCTTACAGAAGCAGGTTTCGGATAAGTTGTGGCACTATTATCAAGATAAATCATAACCTTTCACGGACATCTGCATATCCTGAAAATTTAACATGATTCTGTTTAAGAATTTCCACAGCTTTGACAACATCACCGTCTACTACAACTGCATAACCGCAACTTTCATTTTTATCGGTTTTGGTTTTTCGCATAATCTGTGCTCTGATACCTTTGGAATTCAGAACATCTTTTGCTTTTATGGCATGAGTTATTGAGTTTACTTTTATATATGATTTTGCCATTTTATCACCTCATTTCCATATTACATAATATGAAAAGAGATGAGGTTTTGTCCGATTATTTATTTTCAATTAAAACAACAGCATGGGCTGAAATCCCATCACCTGAACCTGTAAATCCCATTTTTTCTTCTGTTGTTGCTTTTACGCTGACACAGTCAAAAGGTATACCGCAACTTTCCGCAATATTACAGCGCATACGTTCAATAAACGGTGCTAATTTGGGACGTTGTGCAATTACCGTTGAATCAATATTAATGATTTTATAGCCATTTTCCTGCAATTTTTCCACAACTTTTTCAAGGAGTATTCTGCTGTCTGCATTTAAGAATCTGTCATCATTATCGGGGAACAATTTACCAATATCACCCATTGCTGCTGCACCCAACAATGCATCGCTGATTGCATGAAGCAAAACATCAGCATCTGAATGGCCGAGAAGACCTTTTTCAAAATCTATTTCCACTCCGCCAAGAATTAATTTCCTGTTTTCTGTTAATCTGTGAACATCATAACCGTGACCTATTCTCATAATATTTCTTCAATCTCCTTTACAAGGTTTTTATATTCTTCTTTTGTCATAAAAATATTAAGCATCTGAACTAAAGCATTTGTTGATAATTTTGATGGTAACGAAGCTTTCGAAAGAAGAACTCTTCTTTTTTCAACACAGTTATCTGTACCCAAAAAACCATCTTCATATAAATCAAGTCTTGTTATTTCTTCTTTCTTTTTCTCATTATTTTCAGTTAAAACCCCTGCCCGTTCAAGACTTTGAATAATAATTTCGTCAGAAACACCTTCAACGCCCAGCAAACCTTCGGCAGAAGATTGATTTTTTCTTTTTTCTTTGCCTAAAAGTTCAGGTATATATGCATGCTTGATATATTCTTTTTTTATACTTCCGCCAAGAAATGAGCGTATCATCAAACCTGCAGAATCGCTGTCTGTTAAAATTAAAATCCCTCTTTTTTCAGCAAGGCTTTTTATAATTTTCTGTTTTTCTTTATCCTTGAAAATACCAAAACCGTCTGTTGTTATAATAGGAGCATCTATAATGGAAGATAACTTAATTTTATCATATTTACCCTCTACAATAACAGCTTCTTTAATTTTTATCATTACACTATTACCCTTTCACCATTTGCGGCTAAAATGAGTTTTACAATTGTTTCTTCAAGAATAAGTGATTTATTCACGGAAGAACTTTTTAATCTGTTATCAGCCTGTGCTAAAATATCAAGACAAATTCTGATAGCTGAAATATCTATTCTCGAAGCATCCCTCGCTGCATTTGTAAGACGGAATGTTTTGTTCTGATAATTATAATATTTTGATGCACCATCTGCTCTGTCGCCCGCTTCGAGGAACACCTTTGCTCTGTAAATATCAACATATGCATTAATCAACTGGCTGTTAATATTAATAGGTTCTTCTTTCTGTGCTATCAGGGTTTTAAGCACGTCAAAAGCCTTTTCATTTCTGCCCTGAATAATATCAGTTGCCAGATCAAAAACTCTTGCTGAAACAGAACGTACTGCCAGAGATTCGATATGTTGTTTTGTAATTTCGCTTTTATCAGCATAGAAACAAAGTTTTTCAAGTTCATTAAGGAGATTATTCATATCATCTCCTACAAGATTGATTAAGTATTCAGCGTTCTGAGAACTTAAACTGCATCCCCTTTTATTTGCACCTGAAACCAAAAGCTTTACTAATGCTGAACGTGTTTTTTTATCAAGCACGAGTACACTTGAATATTTACCCATTAAAGTTAAAATCTTTTTCCATTTCTCGTTTTTCCTGGCATCGACTTCCACATTCTGCATCCAGAAAACAAGTATATTACTTTCAGGAATATCAGCAATCAGTTCTTCAATCTGCTTTTTATCTTCTTCAGTTGCTTTATCAAACTTATAATCCTTAACAACTATGCAACAATGTTCATCCATCATCGGAAGTGATTCACAACAAGCAACTACATCATTGAGCACCAGATTATCGCCATCAAAAATATGAAGATTAAACATTGCAAAATCTTTTTTTACTGATTTTTCAATGATTTTATTTGCGTAAAAATCTTTAAGATATGGTTCATTACCATAAATAAAATAAACATTTGAAAATTCATTATTTTTCAGATGAAGTTTAATATCATTTTCAAAAATTTCAGGCATAAACACACCCCTTATACTTTAATAGATTTTATATATGTGGAATCATTGAATGTTGTATGTACTTTATTTGCCGAAGCAGGAACAGTAGTGATGTAATCTGTTGAAACAACATACTCATCAACAAATGAAAAATCCGTTATATATGTATCTTTATACATTGTAACATAAACATCGGGGTTAATACAAGATTGAGGCAAAGTTTCTTCGTTTAATTTGCCATAAAAATTTATTAAAATCCTTTTGCCACCAACTTTCGCAAGAGCAAAAGAGCAATCTTTCATTGTATAATAATCAATAACAAGTTTTGAACCAAAATATTCTGCTCTCACCAAATCAGCTGATGTTACATTGGGACTTATAAAAGAGAATTTATATTCCGCCGAAGTAACGACAGATTCGATTTCAAACTTTTCTTTGATATATTTTGCTTTATTGACCAAAGTCAGGCTATTATTTACCGGCAGAAAAACAGCTTTTATTTTCTGCACACCTTCTTCTTCAAGATAGTCTGAAATCTTATTTTCTGCTGAATATCCTCCGCCACAGCAAAGCATTACAGCCTCATTATTATGAGAAAAGGTCGCACACATTCCATCTTCAACATCTATTACTGCAAACTCTATAAAATTTGTTTTATAAACCATAGGAATTAAGTTTGAAACGAGAAAAGCCGGTATCAAAAACAAAGTAAAAATCATTGTTTTACGCTTTAACGGCAGCTTTACAAAAGCTAACAAAACAACAAGCAAAAGCACAAGACAAATGAAAATATAATTCATATTATCTGAAACATTTACATATAGCTGTTCAAATTGAGCTAATTTATCAACCACAAAATAAATAAGTTTTGAAGTTAAAATTGATATTGCAAATAAAACTTTTCCTATCAGTGAGTTTGAAAAAATATCCAGCACAACTGTACCGATACCGCCTGTTACCATTGTTACGGTAGATAACGATGAAATAAAGAAATTCGAAACAACACTTAACAAAGAAAACCTTATGTTATAAAGTACACATATGGGATATGTAAAAATCTGTGCTGAAAGTGAAACTAAAACCAACGGAACAGAATAAGACAAAATTTTTCTGACTGCTTTATTTTTAATAAGTAAAATTTTAGAATTAATTTTATCATAAAGAAAATTATTCATCAGTAATATTCCGAATACAGATGCAAATGAAAATACCGTACCAACATTATATACCGAAAACGGGTCAATGGCTGTAAGAATAAGAGCAGAAATGCCCAATGTATTCAATGAATCAGGTTTTTCTCCGCAGATGATTCCGATATAAGTGAAGATCATCATTATTCCTGCTCTGATAACTGAAGGTGTGAAACCGGTAAAAGCCATGAAAATAACAAGAAATAAAATTGAAACTACAGATGAAACTTTTCTTGATAAAAGTAATCTCAACAGCTTATACAGAATGCCTGACCACATTGCGGTATGTAAACCTGATACCACAAGAATGTGCGAAGTGCCTGTTACTCTGAATCTGTCAAGGGCTTCATCACTCAATAAATCTTTTTCACCAAAAGTTATTCCTGAAATAAAACCACCAATATCATTATCAAGCAGCCCTGACACAACATCAACAAGTTTATACCTATATGATAAAATATAATACATAATTGGTTTTTCTGTGTTTTCAGAAACTTTCAAAGATGAACCCGATGCTGAACCTATCAGACTGATCCTTTTTGATTTATATGATTTGGCAACACCATCATCCATAGAATCAACAGCATACAAATTCGCTTTAAGATTGACTCTGTCGTAAAGCTCTGTTCCCTCAGGCAACGTAAGAGAGCTTACTTTTATTTTTGTTGAAACATCATCAGAATTAATTTTATCAGTTTTAATCACCAGATGATATTTGTTATTTGAAAAATATGGCTTTTCGCAGATTACTCCTGAAATTTTTACATTCTTTGCTGCAAAATATTCTTCATACGTTCTGAAATTCATATCTGTAACATAAAACAAAACACTTGCACAAAGAACAACCGAACTGATAACTGCAAAAAGTTTTATTTTCTTCTGCTTTAAAAGAACGAAAAAGACCGTTATAAGGAAAACAGGCAACATATACAAAGCTTTTTCAAACCCAAAATGAGATAATACAATTGTGGTTATGAAAAATACTGCGCCTATAATCCCTAACGGTCTTTTAATCATTTTATTCTATCTCCCTATCAACCTGCCGGCCAAGTGAAGTTTCTGCCACCCATAAGATGGAAATGAAGATGTTTTACAGTCTGTCCTCCTGCTTCACCAATGTTGGTCACAACTCTGTAACCATCATCTGAAATATTGTTTTCTTTAGCAAGAAGTGCTGCAACTTCAAAAATATGTGCAACTATTGAACTGTTTTCTGCTGTTATTTCATTAACTGAACCAATATGCTGTTTGGGAATAATCAGAATGTGAACAGGTGCCTGAGGGTCGATATCGTGAAAAGCATACACAAGATCATCTTCATATGTTTTTTTTGACGGAATTTCACCTGCGATTATTTTACAAAATAAACAATCCATTTTGAAATCTTCCTTTCTTATTTTGCCATTGAAGAAACAATTGCTTCAACACCTGCAACAGCTTCTTCTGCCTTTGTAATATCTTTACCGCCTGCCATTGCGAAATCAGGACGTCCGCCGCCTGAACCGCCTGCAAG
>JAZSJD010000081.1:0-4214 GCA_045534165.1 Acutalibacteraceae bacterium
CAGAGCAAACTATATGGGCGAAACGAGATTTGAGGCTATGGACGTAGCAATGCGAGGAGTTGCTCCCAGAGAAGGTTATCCCGAAATCGGTCTTTACTGGGAAAAAGCTGCTTACGAAGAAGCAGAACACGCAGCAAAATTTGCTGAACTTCTTGGTGAAGTTGTAACAGCAAGCACAAAGAAAAATCTTGAAATGAGAGTTGAAGCTGAAAACGGTGCAACACTCGGCAAATTCGAACTTGCAAAGAGAGCTAAAGAACTTAACCTTGACGCTATCCACGATACTGTTCACGAAATGGCTCGTGACGAAGCAAGACACGGCAAGGCATTTGAAGGTCTTCTTCAGAGATATTTTGGTTAATTAAATCCCTATAAATAAACGAAAGAGTGGCTGAAAAGCCACTCTTTTTCTTTTGCTGTGTCATATTATTTATCCAACACAATTGCGTTTCTCATATCGGGAGTCAAAAGCATTGCAAGAAGCAAAAACCAAACACATTACCACTATTAAGAGAATTGATATGATTTTTTCATATTTGTCCCTCCAAAAGCAAAAATTACACAATTATTATTTCCTCCTGAAAAAAGCATCACATTATCTTGCGATAATGTGATGCTTTTTGTTTTTTATTTAATTAAAGTTTTGAAAAACCGTGGCTGTTGATAAGTGCATCAAGTTTTTTGCCTTCTTTACAGAGAGGACATTCATGTGCAGGGCAAGTGAAATATCCGGGCAAGTCTTTAGGATTGAAAACAGATGCAACATCATATCCGTCACATTCCTCTTCTGTTGCGAAAATTGATGCAACACCAACAACTTCGCCACCGTAATATTTAACTGCATCAATTGCTGCCTTTGCAGTAAAACCTGTTGCAACAGAAACGGAGAGAATAAGTACATGTTTACCCTTAATCATAGGAATGATATTATCTCTGAACAAAAGCTGTGATGAGCCGATTGTTTCAGGAGTAACAACATAAATTGTCTGGTGAGCATTTATATTCATAAAATTATTTTTTGTAAGCTCTCTTGCAAGACAAGTGCCGATAACTTCTGTGCCATCAATACACAGAATTGTATCAACAATTCTTGTCTGGAATTTATAATCGCTTGCAAGTTCTTCTGCAACTGCAGTTGCTTCTGAAAGTCTTGATTTCTGTGCTGCAACATCTATATAATAGTTACTGTGTGAGTGGCTTGATGCAAAATGTCCTTTTGCTGCACGCAAAAACAGATTTTTTCTCTTTGCTTTGATTTTCATAACATTATTTGTAGGCATAAATAATCCTCCCAAATTTTATTTTGTAACTCTGTACAATTTTATTTTATAACAAATCCGTTATAATTACAAGAATTTTTTTATTTTAATTGAAATAATTAAAAATATTGATTTCTCATAGCTGATTAGCTATAATATGAATATGAAAAAAGAAGGTGTGATATTATGAATATATGGCATGACATTTCTCCCAAAAGAATTACTCCTGAAGACTTTGTTGCAGTAATTGAAATTCCCAAGGGAAGCAAAAATAAATATGAGCTTGACAAAGAAACAGGCCTTCTTATGTTAGACCGTATTCTTTACACTTCAACACACTACCCTGCCAACTATGGATTTATCCCCCGTTCATATGGTGATGACGGAGACCCTCTTGATGTTCTTGTCCTTTGTTCTGAAGCACTTGAACCATTGAGTCTTGTGAGATGTTATCCTATCGGATATATTTCCATGCTTGACGATGGCAGACACGATGAAAAAATCATCGCCATTCCTTTCGGTGACCCGACCTATAATGAATATAAAGATATTTCAGACCTGCCTCTGCATATTTTCAACGAAATGAAACATTTCTTTGCAGTTTATAAAGCCCTTGAAAACAAAGATTCTGACCCGGGTGAAATCAACGGTAAAAATGCTGCGGTTTCAGTTATCAAAGGTGCACTTATGAACTACATTGAACATTTTTGCAGATAAACTCTGATTGAGGTGTGTTTTATGAGAACTGTAAGAGATTTTTATATGTTTCTGGATACCATTGCCCCTTTTTCACTTGCTGAAAGTTGGGACAACAGTGGTCTTCTTGTAGGAAGTTTAGATTGGGAAGTAAACCGTGTTGCTGTTGTGCTGGACTTAAACGAAGAAACTCTTGAGCAGGCAATTGCATTTGAAGTTGATTTAATTATAACTCATCATCCTGTTATTTTTAAAGCGCAAAAAACTTTTCTTGCCGATAGTATGGCTTATAAGCTTGCACAGAGTTCTATGAGCGTTATTTCAACACATACTCCCTTTGACGCAGCTGAAGGCGGTATAAACGATATTCTTTGCGATTTGCTTGAGCTTACAAAGGTAGAAGTCCTTTCTACTAAAACAAACGAAAATCTTCTGCGTGTAGGATTCACTGACAAGACAACGCCTGAAGATTTTGCTGAATTTGTTTCCAATCAATTAGATGCAAAAGTAAGATTCTGCGATGGCGGAAAAGAAATTGAAACCGTTGCGGTCTGTTCAGGTGCAGGAGCTGATTTCGCAGATGAAATTGCAGAGCTTGGTATTGATGCTTTTGTGACAGGTGATGCAAAATATCACGAATTTCTTGATGCAAAAGAAAACGGTCTGACTCTTATTGCGGCAGGACATTTTGAAACAGAAAACCCTGCTGTTGCAATTCTCGCAGGAAAACTCAGAGGAAACTTTTCTGAAACTGAAATCATTGTTCTTAACCAGACTAACCCTATTAAATATATCGATTAAAGGAAAAACATCCCATGGCACTTGACGGAATATTTTTACGACAACTGAAAACAGAAATTGAAACGGAAGCTGTTTCAATGCGTGTGGAAAAAATTCACCAACCCTCGAAAGAAGAGTTGGTGTTAATCCTTCGTGGCAGAAACGGTCAGAAAAAGTTATTGCTCAGTGCCAGAGCCAACAGTCCCCGTATACATTTTACAACTCATCCCCCTGAAAATCCGAAAACTCCCCCAATGCTTTGTATGTTGTTAAGAAAACATCTGACAAACGCTATGATAACAGGATTCAGGCAAATCGACAGCGACAGAATTCTGTTTGTTGATTTTAATTCCACAAATGAAATCGGCGACAAAGTTTCTTTATCACTTGTTATAGAAATTATGGCGCAGCACAGTAATATTATTCTTATCAACTCTGAAAACATTATTATTGATGCACTTAAAAGAGTTGATTTTTCAACTTCTTCCGTAAGGCAGATTTTGCCCGGTCTTACTTATGCTTTGCCACCAAAACAATTCAAGCTCGATTTATATAAAGAAGAAGCAGAAAAAATTTGTGATAAAATTTTATCTTTCCCAAACAAAAATCTTTCTTCTGCAATACTTTCTTCTATTGAAGGTATTTCACCCGTTATCAGCAGAGAAATTGCTTTCAGCACAGATGAAAATGATGATTTCTGCCAGAATCTTGACGAATCAAAAATAGTAAGATTGTTAAATGAAATTATTAAAATTCAGGAAATAATAAATAATAATCAGGCTCTGCCTTTTGTGGTTGAAGATGAAAATTCACGCCCTGTTGATTTTGCATTTATACCCATCAATCAATATGGCACCGTAAGAAAAAGTGTTCAGGCTGAAAGTTTTTCGGAGCTTCTTGATAACTTTTACTATGAACGTGACAGACTTGAAAGAACAAAGCAACGTTCAGATGATTTATATAAAAAATTAAATAATCTGATACAAAGAACAGCAAAAAAAATAAATCTCCAAACTGCAGAGCTTGCCGAGTGTGCTGACAGAGAAACTTTACGTATAAATGCTGAATTAATAAGTGCAAACCAATACAGACTGGAAAAAGGTGCACCTTATTATGAGGTTGAAAATTATTACGACAACAATAATTTAATATGTATCAAAGCTGACCCGGCATTAACACCAACTGCAAATTCTCAGAAATATTTCAAAGAATACAGAAAAGCAAAAACTGCAGAAAAAATGCTTACTGAACTTATTGAAAAAAATAAGGAAGAATTGGAATATCTTGAATCCGTTCTTGATGAATTAAACCGCGCAGACGGCGAAGATGAAATTATAGAAATCCGCCGAGAACTTTCTGAAAACGGATATCTGAAATCAAAACAAAAAGATTCCAAAAATAAAAATCCAAAAACTTTACCTCCGAAAAAATTTATTTCCGATGACGGATTTACAATTCTTGTCGTAAGAAACAATATTC
>JAZSJD010000018.1:0-37466 GCA_045534165.1 Acutalibacteraceae bacterium
CCATTTCTACAATCATCAACGTATCCAATTAAAAACAAAACTGACCCCGCTCGAAAAACGAAGTCAGTATGTTGCTTAAATTTTAATTATTGCTACCATAAGGTGCTTTTTTGTGCTGTCCGCACAATTTGGGGCGGTTCAAAACCTATAAGTGCTTTATTTTTACTGTGCTTCATATAAAACAAGTTCTGATGACATTGATGTTGGAATTTTAATTTTAATTCCATTTGTCATCAAATCATAACCGCTTACAACAAAACTTGTCTGTGAATTATCAAGCCATATTTTATAGCTGCAAGCAGGATTTATGCCTTTGGGAACAACTTTATAAACATCTTCCTTTGCCATTGAAAGAGTGTATGCGGAAATTGCACCTTTTTTGCTGTCAGCAGAAGTAATTTCAAGAGCTGTAAAACTGTTTCTGTCTGTTTCAGGAACGTGATGATACACTTTGCTTTCAGGCAGAAAATCTCTTATGAAATTCTTATATAAATCAACGCTGTGACGTACAAATTCCATTTGTGCGTCATTAATTTTTGCATCAGCAGGGTTAATCACATTCAGTGTAAGATGAGTCAGCATTGTATTTCTCATCTGCAAATCAAGTGAGCCGAAACAGTGACCACCCATACCTGCAAAAAGTCTGTCTACCCTTTCAGGAGGCAGAGCCATTGTCATTCCGTTTGTGATGATAACTGAACGCGGTGCTTTCTGCCAATCCGAAACCCAGGTATGGTTGAAATATTTCATAATTCCAAGGTCTGTTCTTCCGCCACCGCCTGCACAATTTTCAAAAATCATATCAGGGAAACGTTTTTTCAGGTTTTCGTACATTTTATAAACGTTTTCCATTCTCTTGAAAGAAAGACATTCCTTTATGCCTGTGCCTGCATCACCTACTGTGAAATACTGTCTGTAATTCAGGTTATTATCAACTCTGAGCACATCAACATCATATTCCGTAAGCATTCTTGCAAGTTCATTTTCTGCCCAGGAAAGCGCTTCTTCATTGGTAAAATCAAGTAGATTTTCTGTTCTGTTGCCGTAAACATCACAGGATTTCCACTCCGGATGTTCTTTAAACACAGAAGTTTCCCTGCCTGCACTTTCTATATCGATCCAGAGGCAGAATTTCATTCCTTTTTCGTGAACATAGTCAGAAACGACTTTCATCCCGTCAGGATAACGTTCTTTATCAGGAATATTGGTACCGTTATATTCTCCCCAGCTTGTCTGTTTTCCGGGAGGACAAACCCAACCTGCATCGAGAGTGAAAACTTCTGCTCCCATTTCTGCAAACTGGTCAATAAAAGTTTTTGTTGTTTCAACAGACATATCGTGTTCTGCACCCATACCTGCAAAAACAAGTGTATTTACAGGCTCTTTAAGAACAGTTTTTCTGATATGTGCATGCATTTCGTTGACTGCATCGTCAATTCCGCCTGAAATTGCACCCATATGTACTGTGGGAGTTACATATATTTCTTTTCCTGAAATCACACGGAGTGGTTTATAACCTGTAATTTCAGCTTTAAAGCCAAGAAAACTTCTGTCTCTTTCATCACGTGCATTGAAATCAACGCTGAATCTGCAACCTGCACTCCAACCTGTCTGGGCAAAAAACATAGTTCCGTTGACATTGTTTCTTATAAAAATCAGAGGATGACGGAAACGGTCTCTGCCAAAACGTGAATCAATTGCAAGTGTATCTGTATTAAGGTTTTTCCATTTGAAATCCCCTTCGTGAGCCCAATCTGCCCTGTCAAAATAGCCCACAGAATAAAGTTTGCTGATATCGGTTTCTTTTGTAAGCTGATCTCTTTCCATTTCTTCAAGGCATCCGCTGAGAACGGAAAGACGGCTTAAACATAAATTGTCATCAGATAAATTTTCAATTTCAATAAAACGGTCAAACATCTGTGTGCCATCAAGAATTGTGTGAATTTTCAGCCTTACGGGCTTTATTTCGCTTTCAAGAGTGATAATACCCTCTGTTTTATCATCAGCCTCATTTACCGCAAAATCAACGAATTTTAAGCCATAATCAAGGCTCTGACCGTCTATCTCAATATTAAAAGCAAAAGGTTCGCTGTATTGACTGTAATCAATTCGTGAGGGAAAGCCTGAAAGCACGTTAAGCGGATATCCTGCAACGTTATATCCTGCTGAAACAAGAGTACCACCTACCATCATTTCTTCATAAACCATATTTCCGCTTCTGTAACAGAAAACAGGTTTTTCTTCACCGTGAAAATAAATATCAGTAAACTTTCCAGCCATAAAAATCACCTCTCAAAAAATACAAGCATCATAAGACCTACGAAAGATAGAACAAGAGAAATTATTTCTCTTTTACTCGGTTTATTCGGTGTGAAAAAGCCGAGAATTGTTGAAACTATCATAACACCGCCTGTTACCATAGGATATTGTGTTGAAGCAGGCACGTGAGCCAAAGCTATAAGCAAAAGATAGTTTGCAACTTTATTTAAGACACCGTTACCAACAAGGCTGAAATATGAATTTTTCTTTGGTAAAGATGCTTTTTTCCAAGTGAACCAAATGCAGATACCTGCTATTACAACAGTTGCCAATGCACTGAGCACAGAATAACCTGCTTCGCTTGTTTTTGGGTATGTACTTTCCTGAAAAATCTTTGAAAGCACACCTGACATACCGTTGAAAACAAAAATTCCTGCGTAATAAATAAAGCCTTTTTTGCTTTGCCCTTTCTGAAAAGTTATAAACAAAGCAACCGTAACGATTATAAAACAAAGAATTTTGCCTGATGTGAGCTTTTCTCCATAAAAGAATATTCCCGCAAAAAACGGAAGTAACATTCCGCCCAGCATTGAAAAAATTGAATATAAGGACAAGTTTATTCTTGCAAGTGCTTTAAGGCTACAAAACATACACGCCATCATATTAAGTGCAGTTACAATTGCCATAACAAGTGTGTACGGTGTAAATTCAAACCTGAACTTATTTATCGCAAGCAGAACTACAAGACCTGCTAAACTTGAACCGAAAACAAAAACCATTGACGAACTGAAACTGTTGCCGTTCTTCTTCTCATAATCGTTATTCAGGAAAAACTGAAAGCCGAACATCACAACAGCAATTAAAATCATACCATAATACAAAATTTCATCACATCCTATGGAGTTATAATACCACAACCCCGTCCTTTCTGCAAGCCAACTTGACATAAATAGTATTTTTTGATACAATAATCCTCGCAAAATTACACACGGAGACGTATCGAAGTGGTCATAACGGGCCGCACTCGAAATGCGTTAGCCTTAACCGGCTCGTGGGTTCGAATCCCACCGTCTCCGCCAGAACAGATACCGCTATTGATACAATCGTGTCATTAGCGGTATCGTTATTTTACCGACAAAAACACAGATAGAATAAGCACTCATAAAATTAGTCGGAGCAGCTCTTCTCATTCGTTATCAATATCAGCAATATTTACAAGTTCTTTGCAGACAACCCCTCCGTATTCAATTAAAGTCTTATTGTCAATCATAAGTTATTTAACGTGACCTCTCCGGGACCGGTTCTGTGGTTGACACTTTTGGGAGTATCTGTTATACTGAAAATGATGAAAATAAAATATGCCAATCAGCATTTGAAGACCACTATGCCGAAGGCATTGACCTTGTCGCCATAACAGGAACCGAGTGGAATTGAGACTGTTCAAAACAGAAATTTTAAACAAATATAAAAATGGAGTTTTAATATGAATAATTTTTGCAAAAAGTGCGGATCCAGGCTTTCAGACGGCAGATGTCCGAAATGCCAGCCTCAGAAAATAGCATATCGGGTTGTTGCGCAACAGCCGTATCCACAACAGCAGTACCCGAAGCAATCATATCCGCAATCTCCACAACCCAAGCCACCTTATCCTCAACCAAATATTCAGAACTCTCCTCCCAAAGTTGCCCATCCCACACCGGGAGTGAAGCCTGCACAGGGGCCTGTCAAAATTGCAAGACCACCGGAGACAAAAAAGCAGAAAAAGAAACGTGAGAAGCAGGAAAAGCTTCTTATCAAAAAGAATAAAAAGGCAGCAAAGCGCAATAATCCTAAAAGAAAAAAGATCAAAAAAGTTATTGCACTTGCGCTTGTTGCCACAATACTTTTTTCAAGTCTTTGGGCATTCTATGCTATTTTCTTAAAAGAAAATTTGCAGATACTTTCAAGTGAAGGTCAATTTTCCACTGTAACAGGTAAATTTACCGACATTAAAATCAAAAATTCTGACTCTGCCATTGAAGCAGCAAAAGAAGTATCTCAAAGTCTTGGTATTCTTCAGGCTGCTGATGAACTGACTGCAAAGGGTGAAAGCAACTTTGACGGCACTAATTATTACCGACTGCAACAGAATTATAATGGTGTTCCTGTTTATGGAAGAGATATTATTGTTTTGGCAAGCAAGAGCGGTACCTCACAGGGTGCTATGTCCAACCTTCTTGACATACCATCAGATTTTGAAATTGACACTTCTGCAGAACATAAGGCTATAAGCAAAAGCATCCGCCGTTACTTCTCCGATTCTTTAAAAATAAAGTCTGATTCTGTAATTATTCCAGATTTTACGGAGGATGACCTGGTTATCTACTCCATCGACGAAAGCAAGGAAATTTACTCTGCTTACTGTCTAACTGTATATGCAGACACAGACTCATACACAGTTATCGTTGATTCTTCTGATGCCAATATACTTATGGCAGCCCCGAATCAACTCAACGAAAAAGCTCAGAGCAAAGCTAGCTCCGACCTCATTTTTGATCAGACAATGACCCTCGGCTTCAATGAGGTTCAGGCTCTTTGTAGCGAAATGAACGTCAAGGTCTTCAACGCTGAATCTGGCGACATAACAAAGTATTTTGAAGTAACAGATACAGATGGCTCTTTAAAATACTACAATATTGATGCACAAATATGGAGAAACAATTCCCCCGCTTCGGACGCAGCTACCGTCAACGGACTATATTTCACAAAAGCTTCCGATGACAGTGCTCTATCCGAAGTCAACGAAAATATGAAATCCGGACGCAAAGCAAGAGCCAAAATCGTTATGAGTTCAATTATCAACACTATTGATTTTTATAAAACGATTCTCGGGCGAAACAGCTTTAACAACAAAAATGGTTATCTCCCCATAGTTTTAGATGATAATCTTGGTGGCGACACTGACAACGCTTTTTCGTGGGGTGAAAAAGATATAACAATGATACGCATCGGTTCTGCATGCAACGTTTCTGTAGATCTTGTTGCTCATGAATTTACTCATTCGGTCATTTCTTCAGAATGTAATCTCGCTTACCGTGCTGAAAGCGGTGCCATAAATGAAGGTCTTGCCGATATCTTCGGTGAATTTTCTGAAGATTGGATTGACGGAGTTCTTGACAACAAGGGCTGTGACTGGATTCATGGCAGCAGAAATTTAGTTTCCCCGACTTCTGGAAACAATCCTGCAGCATACAAAGATGATAATTGGGGTTCAACCTGGAAAAGTTATGATAATGGATATGTTCATAAAAATTCAACGGTTATTTCTCATGCTGCATACCTTATGTCAACCGGTGTAGACGGAACTACCCCAATACCAACAGAAACTCTCTCAAAGCTGTTTTATCGTGCAATTCTCACTTTGCCATCAAATTCAAACTTCAGCTGCTTCAGACAGTATATCGAAGACAATGCAAAACTCATGAAACTTTCCAGCGATTATAAAGAAACTATCAAAGCAGCCTTTGATAGAGTAGGAATTGAAAATGGAGCTACTGAAATCGAGAACTACGGAAAAGAATTCGATCTGATTGTCTATGATATAAACGCAGAGGAGTATAGCGATTATATCCTTGAAATCGAAGGCAACTACCGTGACAGTTTCGGTACACTTCGCGAATACAGTAAGAAAAACATCGAATGCTCTTCCTCTCCCATGACTGTTTCTCTTGAAAATTTCGGCACTTATCTTCTCTCGGTAAGAGACCGCAACGGAAGCGAAAAGGTTTATTCCAAATTGATTACCGTTTCTCAGATAATCAATAAGGACACCGACTTCAAGGAGACTGAACTTAAAATCCTCACCTCCTTTGGTGATCCCTTCTTCGATAACGGAAGTGATGATGAAGACAGCGTACGTCTCAAAGGTCAATTACGTGACACCATCACCAACGTCGGTATATCCGGAGCAAGCGTAACGCTTGTTATGGACGAAGACGGAACATCCTACTCCCTGACAACAGACAGTAAAGGGTATTATCAAGCCAACGTAAAGCCCGGTCTTTATTACATAACCTGCTCTGCAAACGGTTATAACGAAACCTACAGTTCTGCACTTGTGGAGGGTAACACTACAATAAGAAAGCCTATCCTGCTTTTGTGGACTAATAATAGATTCATATCTAATCCCCTTAATCTTTGGATTCCCACCTTATTCGATTATATAAGCTCTCTTATCTCAAGAGCGATTGAATCAATTGTGTGGGAGACAATGGACAGTGCAATAAGTGATGTAATTTCAGACATACCATTTCTCGAAAATCTGGTTGACGAATATCTTTAACATTTATAAATGGGTGGGCTATAAAAAATAACCCTAAAAGAAAACGGACTACAAACTTACCTGAAAGGGTAGGAATGCAGTCCGTTTTGTGATATAATTTACTTGTAAATAAAAAAATCGTTTCTTAGTCATATAACAATAGATAATTTCATAAATAATTATCTTTGTGAAAGTATCTAGTTTTTTATATTTTGTTATTATGACAGTTTACAAAAAAGTTTTAATAATATATTAACTACCAAAAACAAATGTGATACTATGAAATTGTAAATAATTTATCAAATTGGAAGGGATGTTTTTATCGGATACAAAAGAACACAATGGCACAGTGGGCCTACATACAAACAAAATTGTCGAAATCGCAATGCAATCATTGAATATACTGATGAACACTTAGACTTCCGTCCTTGGTTGGCTGATTTGTACTTTTACGACTTCACTTACAAAAACGCACTTTTGTCTACCGACAAGGTGCGTTTTTGTATAATGTTTGCTAATATTTCGTAGCATAACATCATTCATCATATCGCCTGCAGTGATGCTTTATTGAAAAGTTTTTACTATTGTGATATAATCAAACAGGTAATTAACACAAAGTTCAATTACGAAAGTGAGATGTTTGAAACATGAAGGACAGAAGTTACTTTTTATCAAAATCGCAGGAAAATTTTCCTCAACTGTATTATACTAAACTCACTCCTGATATAACTGAATTTTCAGCATCAAGCGGTGATAGTTTTGTCCTTGATTTCGGCAGACACGCTGTGGGTCATTTTTCTTTCAGCCTTGATAATTGCTCGGATTTCATTGATGCTCCTACACGCTTAAGGATAAGATTCGGTGAAGATATGAGAGAAATCAATGACGATTTTTCTCAATATAAAGGTGGACTTTCAGAAACATGGCTTCAGGAAGAAGTTATCCACCTTGATTTTCCTCAAAAAATCACTTTACCAAGAAGATACAGCTGCAGGTATATAAAAATAACAGTAGAAAAAACACCTTTCCCCATAAAACTTTTTGATTTTTGCTTCAAAGCCTCCACAAGTGCTGATGTGTCTGCACTAAAAACAGCAGACACAATTGACCCGTTGCTGAAAAAAATTGATATAGTAGCAACCAACACACTCAGAGATTGTATGCAGACTTTTTTTGAAGATGGTCCTAAACGTGACCGTCGTCTCTGGACTGGAGACCTTCGCCTTGAAGCATTGACCAACTATTACACCTTTAAAAACTACGAAATAGTAAGAAGATGCTTATATCTTCTGGCAGCCGGAGAATGCGATGACCTTGGATTTTTACCATCCTTTATTTATGAAACCCCTTATTATTCTTCAGGTTTAGCCCATCTTGCAGACTATGCCCTTCTGTATGTTGTTACGGTGTGCGATTATTATGAACACACAAAAGATATGGATGTTATAAACGACCTTCTTGAACTTTGCAAATCACAGCTTGACAGTTTTGAAAAAATATTGGATGATAACCTGATTGTTACAATGCAGGATGGCTGGTTCACCTTTATAGACTGGTGCCCTGATTTAGAAAAGCTTACAGCTTTGCAAGGGGTATATCTTTACACTCTTGAGCATTTCTGTGGTTTGTTGAAAAATATCGGCGACAAATCATACGAAAAATACCACTCACTTCTTTTAAAAGCACGTTCAGCTTCAAAAAAATATCTCTATAATGAAAACTCCCGCTTCTTTGTGAACGAAACAGATAAAAATCAGTTAAGCGTTCATTCTCAGGTGTGGATGATTCTGGGCGGTGTTTCAGATGGTGAAGAAGCAAAAAATCTTTTACTTACAAGCCTTAAAAGCAAAGAAGCCAAACAACCTGTTACACCGTATATGCGCCATTATGTGGCGGAAGCTATGATAAAAACAGGTATGAAAAAAGAAGCTGAAAATTATCTGAAAAAGTTCTGGAGTGGTATGATTGATTGCGGTGCAGACACTTTTTGGGAGGCATATGTTCCTGAAAACCTTGATTTTTCACCATATAATGACAGAATGATAAACAGCCTTTGCCATGCCTGGAGTTGTACTCCTGCCTATTTTATACGCAAATTCGGTTTGTGATGCATATAATTCCGGCAGAAAAACAAATTATAATTTATCTTGTTAACTTATTTTAATTTTTTGATTGATTAAAGAATATAAATGTGATATGATATATTTACCAAATATTTAAGGAGGCGTCTTTATGAACTCTATCAAAAAATATGTTGCAGAATTTATAGGTACTTTTGTGCTTGTATTTTTTGCTTGCGGAACTGCAGTAGTCGTTAATTGTTCTGCTGAAAACGGACCAGGTTATTTGCTCACAGCTTTAGCTTTCGGTCTTGTTATCGTTGCTATGGCATACTCAATCGGAAACATTTCAGGTTGTCACATCAACCCTGCTGTTTCAATTGCTATGCTTGTAAGCGGCAAAATGAGCATCAAGGATTTTATCGGCTATGTTATTGCTCAGTTCTTAGGTTCAACTGCAGGTGCTGCTGTTCTTATGGCATTTGTAGGTAAAGAATCAGGTCTTGGTACAAATGGTCTTTTCAACGGCAACATCGGTCTTTCACTTCTCATTGAAGTAATCCTTACTTTTGTTTTTGTTATTGCAATTTTAGGCGTTACATCAAAAGAAAGCAACGGTGCTGTTGCAGGCATTGTTATCGGTCTTACATTGACACTTGTTCACATTTTAGGTATTTATTTCACAGGCACATCAGTTAACCCTGCACGTAGCTTCGGACCTGCTCTTCTCGTTGGTGGCGATGCTCTTGCAAACGTTTGGGTATTTATTGTTGCTCCCCTTATCGGTGGTGTGCTTGCAGCACTTGTTTACAAATTCCTTGCATCAAAGAAAAACTGATTTTTCTACCGAAAGCCGCAGGATAACTGCGGCTTTTTAACGGAGGTTTTTATGGGTAAAAAGATTATTGTTGCCGGCGGTGGCCATGGTGGTATTGCAACGGGAATGATTCTCGCTAAAAAAGGTTACGATGTAACTGTTTATGAGAAAAATTCTGAGAAAAATATGGGTCACGACTGGACAGATATATTTGACAGAAAAGGTTTTACTGCCATCGGTATTCCTGTACCCCCTGAAAGAATGTATAACCTTAAACACGATATGACTTTTTATGGTCCTTCATTGACAACTCCCATCACACAGAGTGTTCCCTACGATGAACTTGAAATACAGATGGAGCGTTCAGATATCTACAAATATATCATTCACTATGCTAAAAAAGCAGGTGTAAAATTTGTTTTTGACTGTGAAGTAAAAGGACCGATACTTCTCGGTAACAGAATTGTTGGTATCAAAACTTCAATGGGTAATAAATTTGCTGATTTGGTTATTGATGCCTGCGGTATACATTCACCTGTAAGAAGAAATCTCCCCTCATCTCTCGGCATTCAGAAAGATGTTGAGCAATACGAACAATTCTATGTTTACAGAGCTTTCTTCAACAAAACCTGCGAAGTGGAAGATGTAAACAAATTCAAGGTTGTTATTCTTGCTCAAGGCAAGCACGGTCTTTCATGGGTTGCAACTGAAGAAGAATGGACCGACGTGCTTATCGGCAGATTGGAACCTTTCGATATTGAAGAAGCAAATGCAACAATTGAAAAGTTAAGGGAAACAAACCCAAGTCTTGGCACAGAACGTTTACGTGGCGGTCAGTTTGTTAACATCCCTGTACGCCAGCCTTTAGGTGTTATGGTTGCTGACGGTTACGTCGCAATCGGTGACAGTGCATTTATGACAGTTCCCGTTATCGGCTCAGGTATTGCAAACAGCTTTAAAGCAGCAAGAATCCTTGCATTGACTATTTTAAAAGACAAAGAAGGTTCTTACAGTGCTGAAACGCTCTGGAATTATCAACGTCGCTTCTTCAAAGAACTTGGTAACGGGCTTGCACCTCTGGCAAGTATCAAAATGATGCTTGCACGTTTTGATGCTGAGGACCTTGACTATGTTTTTGATAACAAAATCCTCAACGCAGACGATATGACAATCGGTGCAGATTCAAACAGCCTTGTTTCCATGATGAAAGTTGCCGATGCAACTGTTATACCAACAAAACTTACTGCTCTTGCAAAAAACAGAAAAGTACGTCTTAAAGTTCTGAGAATGGGTAAAGACCTTGCAAGTGCTGTGGCAATTACAACCGTAATGCCCAAAAAATATAACCGTAAGGCCATACTCAAATGGGTAAAAACGTATAACGATTGTTTTAAATTCTAAAGATAAAAACGGTAATGAATCTGAATTTCATTACCGTTTTTCTTTACAAACAAACTGTTGAAACAATTATTTCGTTGTGATATACTCTTTTTAAAAGGAGGGAAAATCATGAAAAAAAGATTAATTTCTGTTCTGCTTGTTTTAGTTATGATTTTCGCATTTATACCTTTGGTGTATGCCGAAGAAAACTTTAACTCAAAACTTTACACTATTTATGCAGATGATATGCTTTTCAAGCACAGCGAAGAAACAATTCTTGCCGGCACGGGTAAAACCGGTGACACAATTACCGCAGAGCTTTACAAAGGCAAAAAATTGATTATCTCAGGTGAAAGCACAGTTGGCGATGACGGAAAATTTACCGTTTCGTTTATGGCACCAAAAGGCTCCTACACCCAATATATGATTATGCTTAAAGAAAACGGAACAGTTTTCCGGATACTGAACAATGTAGTTTTTGGCGAATTATGGTTAGCATCAGGACAGAGCAATATGATGTATCCGCTTTATCAGTCAAGAACAGGTGTTGAAATGTGGCAACAGGGACAGAAACTTTCACCTTACCTGAGAGTTCTTCTTGTGCCCGGTTATCCTGCTTATAAAGACCAGACTGCATTAACACTTCTTCCCCTTGAAAAACAGGATGATATTATTGATGCAAAATGGGTTACAGGCGAAAATATGGCTGTTTATGAAATAAGTGCAGTTGCCTATTTCTTTGCAGAAGCTATGATGAAAGAACTTGATATGCCTGTTGGTATTCTCAATTCATCATTAGGTGGTTCTTCAATTGCTTCATGGCTTTCAAGAGAAACCTGTGAAAGTGACACAGCTCTTACAAATTATCTGAGAGAAAACGGACAGTATGTCCCCGCTTCTGAATGGAAAGAAGACGAGCAGGATGTTTATACAAGCGTAACTGCAAACTACAACCAGAAAATTCATCCCCTTAAACATTTCCGTCCTACCGGATTAATCTGGTATCAGGGTGAAACTGATGTTTTCTGGTCAGATGAAATGTATTCACGTGCATTTAATCTTATGCAGGATTCTTACAGCAAACTTTTCGGCTTCGGTAATGAAAAAATGCCTTTTATCTACACTCAGCTTGCACCTTACAACTATGGTGATGATATGGCTCTTCCTCAGAGAAACTATTTCTTCACACAGATGCAACAGCAGGATTCTTCTTCAAGAGCTGTTATTTCAATCCACGACATTCCTCTGACTTACTTTATGCCTGCCGGTGTTATTCACCCTGCCTGCAAAGAAGAAGTAGGACAGAGAATGTTCTTTGCAGCAGAAGGTCTTGTTTATTCAGAAAGAGATACATACACAGTTGCAACAATCAAAAACACAGAAATCAAAGACTCAGGCATCTATGTAACTTTTGACAACATAGGTGACGGTATAAAAGCTGATGAAGATATTATAAGAGGTTTTGCAATCTGCGATAAAACAGGCATTTATGTTCAGGCTGATGCAGAAATTATTTCAGCAGATACTGTAAGAATTTATTCTGAAAATGTAAAAGAACCGGTTTCTGCAAGTTATGCTTTCTGTCCCTCAAATATGCGTGCAAACCTTTATGCAACGGAAAACGGTCAAATCGCCCTTCCTTTGGGTCCTTTTGTTACAGATAGGAATTATATGCAAAGAGTATGGAAAGACATTCCCTGGGCAGATTGTGACAACGAGCAGACATGGTTTAACAATTCTGACCCATACAGTGCATTTTACGATTCCTGGACAAGTGAAAATGCTGTATTATCTTATTCAGAAAATGCACTTAATGTTTTGGGTGAAAACGAGTTTTCTATCAGTCCGACTCTGTATTATACAGCTGATGGCAAAAAGAATTTCCATAACGATGCACAGAGAGATTTAACACCATATTCTGCTATCACTTTCTATGCACGTAACAACGGCGATAAAGATGTTAAAATGAGCAAGGTTCAGCTTTATAAAGATACTGTTTCCTGGTATTCGCCTGAAGTAAATTCACTTCACGACAGCGGTTTTATTATCCCTGCTGACGGAGAATGGCACAAGATAACACTTGACCTTAATGCTCTTTATCATTTCGGCAATGAATGTGGCATTAAAAGCCCTAACAATATGATTCCTTACTTGCAGGAAATGAACATCTGCTTTGAAAGCGAAGGAAAAGCAGATATTACAGTTGACAATTTCAGATTCGTTGCAGAAACAGAGGATACAGGATTTATTTGTGATGCAGATATTAAAGATGCTGATAACATCTGGGAAAAAATCTGTGCTTTGTTTGTAATGTTCTTAGGAATATTCTTCTGAACAAAAACACCGAAGTTAAATTAACTTCGGTGTTGATTTTTGTCTTTGAAAAGTGGTATAATCATTGCAGTTTATTTCAAGGAGATAAAACAATGACAGATAAAGAAATAAGAGAAATAAGACGCAGATTCCGTCCTGATAAAAACAATATCATCAGTTTAAAAGGCTGTATGGTAAACTCTGAAAAGACGATTGTTTCACAATTCAGCCAATCAATTGCACAGACATCAACAGACGAAAGTGAAAAAATTCTTTCTGTTATGAAAAAATCACTTTCCGGTTCTTTAGGGATTAACCTTATTGACCTTGAATACACTGCAATGCAGGCACTTGAAAGCGATAAACACAAAATGCTTTTGGCTTTGAGAGATTCACATCTTAAGGATGATGAATTGCTGACTGCCTTTTATAAAACAGTCATTGAAAGTGTAAATTTTGAAGGTAATTTTGCAATTCTGCTTATCCACGACACATACGATGTTTTTTCTTATTCCGATGACGGAGAAAAAGAAGATTCATCAACACAGTTTTCATACATTGTGTGCAGTATCTGTCCTGTGAAAGAGCTTAACACGGGTCTTTTCTTCCGTGAATATGACGGTACATTCAGAACCTTTGATAAATATTCAATCCTTTCAAACCCTGATTTGGGATTTATGTTCCCCACGTTTGACGACAGAGCAACAAACATTTATAACGTTCTTTTCTACACCCGTGACACAGCTGATGTGCACCCTGATTTTGTTGAAAACATTTTTGGTGTTGAAGTGCCTGTTTCTGCTCAGGAAAAGAAAGATAACTTTGACAATTGTCTTAAAGAAACACTTGAAGATGATTGTGATTTTGAAGTTATGCGCTCTGTACACGACCATGTTTCCGTTATGGTGCAGGAACATAAACTTACAAAGCAGGAAGAACCTCTTCTGCTTTCAAAAGATACATTCAGAGAAGTTCTTGAAAGTTGTGGAGTAGACGAAGAAAAGGTTGAAAACTTTGAAAATAAATTTGACCAACAATTCGGTGAAGGTGCTGAAATACCTCCCAAAAGCATTGTTGACGTTAAAAAATTCGAACTTCTCACCCCTGATGTGCAGATAAAAGTCAACCCTGAAAGAACTGACCTTGTTTCAACTCAGGTTATTGACGGTGTTAAATACATAATGATAAAGGCAAATGCAGGCGTGGAAGTCAACGGTGTGAATATTGATATAAAATAACAAAAGCGAGAGTTAAAACTCTCGCTTTATTTTTTCTAAAATCTTTTCATCTGCTATGCAGAAATCATAATTATCAATATCTTTAGGATAAATCCACTGCATATCAACGTGTTCAAGAAGTTTTGGTGTACCCTCAACAATTTCTGCATTGAAAATCGATATGCGATAAGTCATATCAGGGTAAGAGTGAACAATTTCCATAATCTTATCACCTACGCTGACAGTGACATCAAGTTCTTCTTTACATTCCCTTATGAGTGTTTGTTCAAGGGTTTCCCCTTCTTCGCTTTTGCCGCCTACAAATTCCCATTTAAGGGCGTTACCTTTATGGGGAGGTCTTTGGCAGATTAATATTTTACCGTTGTGACGGATTACTGCGGTTGCCACATCTCTCATAACTGAACCTCAATTCTTTCTGATATTTCAAGAAAATCTTTTTCTGTTTTGCAGTTTACTGCAATTATTTCAACACCTTTTTCCTTTGCCTCTCTTAAGGCATCTCCAAAAGCTTTGTGAGTGACATCATTTGGTTTGAAAAGATAAACTTCTTGCATCTGTATCACAAAAAGAATATAGCATTTATACCCATCTGCAATTGCATCTGACAGTTCATTTATGTGCTTGATTCCCCTTTCAGTCGGAGCATCAGGGAACATTGCCACACCATCATTTTCAAGAGTTACACCTTTTACTTCAAGAAAAAATTTTTCTCCGTTATCTTCAACATAAAAATCAAAACGTGATTTTTTATAAGTTACTTCACGACGTATAACTGCATTTTGTGAAAAGAGATTTCCCGCTTTCAGCCATTCTTCTGCAACGTCATTGGGCATCTGGGAATCCATATTTATGAGCTTTTCTCCCTTTTTAACAGCAATTAAATCGTATTTTGTTTTTCTTAGAGGGTTTGATGAGCGTGAAAGATAAACCGTTGCTTTATCTGTTAAAAGCTCTTTGCATCTGCCTGTGTTTTTCACGTGGACAGTTTCTTCAACGGAATCAACCATAACTTTTGCAATAAATCTGTTAGGACGTGATAAAAATATGCCCTTTACAACATTTTCATATTTCATTTTTTCACCCCTGACTATTTTATCACAAATAAAAATATGGTACAATAGTGACGAAAGAAAAGTTTTTCCGTCTTTTAGGATGAGGTGATGAATATGGATGATGAAAGAATTATTGAATTATATTTCCAGCGAAATGACACAGCTATTGCTGAAACTGAGAAAAAATACGGAAAATATTGCCATTCTATTGCCTTTAATATCCTGAGAAATATGGAAGATGCAGAAGAATGTGTCAATGATACTTACATAAAAACCTGGAATTCAATTCCACCTGAAAGACCAAACCGACTTGCGTTATTTCTTGGCAAAATCACAAGAAACAGAGCACTAGATATTTACGATAAATATAATGCTCAAAAAAGAAGCACCTCCACAGCCACCCTTGTTTATGATGAAATAAAGGAATGTATCCCCTCACCCCGGACAATTGAAAAAGAAATTGACAACAAAGACCTTGCCGAAAAATTGAATTCTTTTCTGAGGGATCTGGATGAAGAAAGCAGAAATATTTTCCTGCAAAGATATTGGTATCTTTTGTCTATAAAGGAAATTGCACGAAATTTTCTGTTTACCGAAAGCAAGGTTAAAATGAATTTATTGAGAACACGGAACAAACTTAAACAATTTTTAGAGGAAGAAGGTGTTGAAATATGAAAGAAAAGAAAATACTTGAAGCTTTGAATGAAGTTGACGATGATTTAATTGAAAAAGCAAATCCGCAAAAGAACAGAAAAAGATATATCAAATGGATTGCTCTTGCTGCTTGTTTTGCGATTATTTCAGGAATTGCCATAAGCCTTTTGAAATCACAACCGGACGAAAATTTAATTGTTGATTCTCCCGAATCTGAAAGCAACACAGAATTTGTAGAGTTTGAAGAATCAACTGTGGAAGAGGGTTACACAGAAATTTTCCTGGAAGTTGTGGATGAAGAAGCTTGGAAAAAAATGTCTGAAACAATAAAATTTGATGCTATAAAATATAACTCAATAACATATGAGTATCAGTTCAAAAAAGTGTCTGAAGAAGAAATCGGCAGAAAACTTGCACAAACAACCGTTTCAAGCACACTTGAACCTCCTAAAAATGCAGACGGTACTGCAAACATCACAATTTATGAAAGAAAAAATTTGGATTCCGACTGTGCGATTATTGTAAAATTTGAAAATAATGAGGATTTTTATCTTTACACAAATCGTTACTGCAAATTTGAAACCTTAGGTGAAATTATTGATAAACTTAAGTTTAAAGAGTATATGAGAATTTCCAAATCTATTTATGAAAAAGATGACACTTGTTTGTTAAAATATAAACCCATCGACGAAAAAATCATCTGGAATATGCTTCTTGATGACACGTCACTTGAAATTGTAGAAAACAAAAAAATCAAAGCTGATTTTAGTGTTTATTTTGTCAACACAGCCATCTATGACATATCGTATGAATTCAATTATTTTGATATTTCAAAAGATGGTTATTTATCGGTGCACATTCTTGATAATGATTATGTTTTCTTTATAGGCGAAAAAAAAGCAAAATCATTTATTGAACACGTGGTGGAAAACTATGAGGGTAAAACATATTATTACACAACATATCCTGACAGTTCACCCGGATTAGATATGGATGATGATTATGAAGAAATATTGACAGAAGTTATCTCAAACGGATATAAACCATAAAATAAAAGGCAAGAAAACAAAAGGCAAGGTTTGAAACCTTGCCTTTTGTTGTTATATGCTCAAAAATTCTTTAAAATCAGTTATGTATTTACTTGCCTTTTCTCTGTTTTCTGCTTCTGCAAAAATTCTGAGAAGTGGCTCTGTGCCTGAGAAACGGCAGATAACAAAGCTACCGTCTTTGAAATAAACTTTGCATCCGTCATCATAGCTTACTTTTTCAACTTCTGCATCAAATGACGGTAATTTTCTATCTTCAAAAACTATTTTTTCGATTGTTGCCTTATAATCGGGAGCAAAGCGAAGGTTATCTTCAACCATTTCAAAATGGCCGAATTCTGCTTCAAGCTCATCCATAATTTCTGATGGTGATTTGCCGATTACACTCACCATTTCCGCAAAAAGTGATGCTGCATAAACAGAGTCTTTACCGTGGATGTGACCTCTTACAGTAAGACCACCTGATGATTCACCGCCGAGAACTGCATCAACTTCATCAATTTTTGAAGAAATATATTTGAAACCAACAGGTACTTCATAACATTTTTCCCCGAAGCTTTCTGCTATTTTATCAAGCATATGTGTTGTTGCAAGGTTCCTTACAACAGGACCTTGCCAGCCTTTGTATTTTACAAGATAATAATAAAGCATACAAAGGATTTCGTTTGCATCAATATATCTGCCACATTTATCGATAACACCTAATCTGTCACCATCGCCATCCATTGCAATACCCAGATCATAAGAACCTCTTGAAACCATTGCACGGAGAAGATCCAATGTTTTTTCGGTAGGTGCAGGCATTACACCGCCGAAATATGCATCTTTATTGTGGTTGATTGTGTCGATTGTGCAACGTGCTGTGTGGAAAATAACCTGCAAAGGATATGTACCTGAACCGTGCATTGTATCAAAAACGACACGCAAGCCTCTTTCTCTTAATGCATTCATATCAAGCAGATTGATAATATCATCAAGGAAATCGTTGAAAGGATTTTTCTGATAAACGATTTTATTTTCTGCAACTAATGTATCAAAATCACGAACATCAACATCTTTTATGCTTTCAATAATTTCTTCAAGTCTTTCTGTTGTTTCAACAGGTGCATCTCTACCCTCATCAACAATAAGTTTAATTCCGTTATAGCTTGCAGGATTATGGCTTGCTGTTATTTCAATGCCGAAATGAAGCTCTTTTGCCATAACTGTGTGCATAATTAACGGTGTGGGAGATGAACGTTTGAGAAACCACACTTCAATTCCACCTGTTGCCAGAACTTCTGCAACCCATTTTGCCGCACTTTCAGAAAGGAAGCGTCTGTCATAACCTATGATTATCGGTTTTCCTGCTTTGTTTTCTTCCTGTGCTAATTTTAAAATTCCTGCTGCAATAAGACGGATGTTTTCCTGAACAAAATCTTCACCGATAACAGCTCTCCAACCGCCTGTGCCGAATTTTATCATATTTATCGCCTCCTTGAAAAATTATTTTAGCATATCAAAAACACTTTATCAAGATAAATCGCTAAATTTTTTCAAAAAAAATCGGGAAGTTTTTACACTTCCCGAAACATTTATACTAAATCAATTGTCCAGTTATAATCTGTGTACCATACACCTGCTGAAAAACTTCTTGCTCTGATTACAACTTCATTTTCATACACTTCAAAAGTAAAACCTGTACCGTTAGCAATTCTGCCTCTGCCCGTCAGATACATATAGCTGGGAAGATTCACACTGTGGAATGAACCATCTGATTCAACGCTTGTGTAACCAAATACATCTTTCTGACTTTCGTTTACCAATCCGTTATGAATATGACCTGAAATCATAAACACATTTTCATATGATTTCAAAATTTCTTCAACTCTTGCTGACTGGTCGCCGATGCCACCGTCATCAGGCTCCATATCGTCTTCACCCCAGGTTTCCGGCAAACCGTGTGTCTGATTAATGGGCCAATGGCTAACCACAAATATGGGAAGTCCGTCTTTTGATGCTTTTTCCATTTCAGAAGCCAACCATTCAAGCTGTTCATCGCTCATATATGCTGCCACTCTGTCTGTCTGGCTTGCAAGGACAATAAATGTGTAGCCATTGATTTTTGTTGAATAGTATTCGTTTTCAATTTCTCTGTCTGCAATTTCTTTGTTGTATTCTATAAACAAAGTTTTCGCTAAATTGTAGCCATCATCTTCTGTCCAGGTGTCGTGATTACCCTGTGCCATAATAAGATTTTTTGCAGGATTATAGCCATCAAATGCTTCTTTTAACATTTCCCATTCAGTTTCTTCACCATGGTCTGTAATGTCACCTGTAATAACAAGTGCATCAAGGGGAGATGAGAAATTTTCCAGATCATCAAGACCAAAACGAAACATATCACGTCTTGCTGTTTCTTCAGTCATATGAATATCTGAAAGTGTTGCAAAATTAAGCTTACAATCATCTTTAACCGGTGTTGTATCTGCTGTAAAATCACCGAATATGGGTGAAAAGAAAATACTGAGTGCAGACAAAATTACTGCAAGAATACCTTTAATAAAACCTATCATTTTAAACACACCTTTCTTTTATCTGAAAATGTAATTTAAGATTTTTCTTAAATCTGCATAGAAGACCATTAATTTTCCCATAAAAACAGAGTCTTCTTTTGCCTCTGTTTCTTCTTCAACCAATCGGGATGTACTGTCAAAAACAAAGGTAAATCTTCCGCCCGGTGCTACATCACCGTTTGTGTAGAAGTCCATAATGTCTTCTTCCTGCATATTATCAGACCATTTGAAATTAAATTTAACATCATTTCCGTTAAGTCCTAACAAGCTTCTGTCAACAGAAATCTGCAGAATGTTGTCTTTCACAACAAACTCACCTGTGCCCAGATTTTCAAAATTCCATCCGCCTGTTGATTTTTCAACGGTCACTTTATTTTCCTGAGGTGAATTTCTGTTGATTGCAAATTCAAAGCCTTCCCAATTTTCCTGAACACCTGAAAAATCTGTATCAATAAACAGACGCATCCAGGCATTATCTGACGAAGAAGTGAGCTTATCTTTTGTTTCAACATAGAAATATACTTTTTCACTGTCGTATGCAACTTTTGCTTTAACAATATCGTTACGCATTGTATTGTTTGTATAGTGATTTCCCACCCAACCATTACAATCACGTTCACGTGTACTGCCTGTATAGTGGTTATATTCAGGTTTTACGCTGTCCCATTGAGAAACATCACCATTAATATCAATGGTCTTTTCTGCTTCGTTTTCAGGAAGATTTTCAGTACCTTTGAATCTTCTTACATTTTCCACAAGCTGATAATAGTAATAATCCTTAAGCTCGCCTTTTGTGGGCTCAATATCACGGCTGTATTCAGGGCTGAACTGGTCAGGAAAAGCATTTTCCGTTCCGTTCCATTCATCAAATCTGCCTGCTATCCATTCATTGAAACCTGTAACAAAAATAAAATCAGGGTCTTTTTCAATGGCATAATCCCATTGTTGCTGAAAATTAAGTCCGTAGAAATAAGCATTTGGGGTATCCTTATTCACAACAATTTCTTTTCCGCCATAATTGTAGGAATAGGAATAATCACCTTCTGCAAATGCTCTGCCCTGAACTGTTCCCATAGGACAATTCATTGCATTAAGACCGTTTTCGTTTGCATTCTGTGCTACAGATACACACATCTGCTCCACTGAACCATCAATTCTTTTGCCGAAAAGAGTTTGTTCATAATCAGAACACCAACCCCAGGTGTCGGCTAAAAAAGATGTGTCGCTTGCAAAATATGTAGATTCGTTTTTTCTGAATGTAAAGAAATTAAAAATTTCTCTGTCTTTTTTATCAAAGATATTAAGACTTTTTATATCAGCCATAACAAGTGGCTTGTTTTCCCACATAAACCACAAATCTTCATATCTGCCTTGTGAATATACATCATCATAAAGTTGCCTGAGCTGTGTTCTTATTTCTTCCTTACCTGCGAAGTTAAGGATAAATGCAACCTGCGGCACATCAACACCATCAAGCTTTGCTTCTTCCCATACCTTAAAGAGTTTTTCATACCCCTCTACAAAGGTTTGTGTACCGTTGGTTGTATCAAAAATTATAACATCGATATCTGCATCAGCAAGAAGCTCTGCATGTTTGCGAAGAACATATTCATCAAGGTTTGAATAAAAACCGTAAAGCGGTTCATCCCAGAAATAAGGTCTTCCGCTATATGTACCACTCCACGCAGGATGGTTAAAATCGTTGATTGCTTCCGGAAATTTATCAAGGACACTGCCTGTTGTTATGGCTTCATGGTCATTCACCCAGGGGTAATGCCATGTCCAGTAAAACATTCCTACAAATTTATCCTGATTTTTTCCGGGATTTGAAGAAAGTGTTCTGCCAAGACCATCTGTTGCTGCCCAAGTTAACGGATTGACAACGGTTTCATCCTTTGCATAAACAGATATACTAAACACACCTATAAGCAAAACCAAACACAAAAATAAAGAAATTATCTTCTTAAACATCCGTTCACCTACCCTAAAAAATAATCTGAAACCAGCATCAATGCAAAGCCTGCAATCAGTGAATACGTTGCACCTCTCTGGCTTGAATGAGAATGAGTTTCCGGAATCATCTCATCACTTATAACATAAAGCATTGTACCACCTGCAAAAGCAAGAGCAAAAGGCAGAATGGCTGATGCAATACTTACTGCAAAATATCCTACAAAAGTTCCTATCACTTCAACAACGCCTGTAATCAGAGCTGCAATAAATGTTTTTTTAGGACTGACACCTGCTGCAAGCATAGGTCCTATTATTACCATCCCTTCAGGAATGTTCTGCAATGCTATACCACCCGCAATAAAAAGTGCTTTGGATGTATCGCCTGAGCCAAAGCTGACGCCTGCCGCAATTCCTTCAGGCAGATTATGTATTGCAATTGCAGTTACAAAAAGCAGTACTTTACTGAGCTTTTCGTTATTTTTGTGGTTTTCATTATCTTCGCCTACAAGTCTGTGCAGGTGTGGAACTAATTTATCGATAAAATTAAGAGAAATTGCACCTGCAAAAATACCTGCAACGGTTATCAGTATTGCATATTTCCCACCATAATCAAGCGATGGCACAATAAGTCCCAGCACAGCTGCCGCAAGCATAACACCTGCCGCAAAAGAAAGCACAATATCGCTGAATTTATGAGAAATTTTCTTGAAAACGAAGCCTAAAACTGAACCTATAATAGTTGCTCCACCAACACCTAATGCTGTGAGAACTACCACTTTCATTAAATCAACTCCTCTAAAAGGATACTGCACGCTTCATGAATATCACGGTAAGTTGTTGAAAAATCCCCACTGTACCAGGGGTCATCAACATCTCCCCCACGAGAAGTATAAGTCATAAGTTTTCTTACCTTCTCATCTTTGTCTGAACCGAAAATTCTGAGAATATTTCTGTAATTCAAACTGTCCATACAAAGGAACAAATCGTATTTTTCATAATCCTCTTTCTGAAGCTGTACTGCCCTTTTTCCCTCGCAGGAAACGCCATGCTTTTTCAGCTCAGCTTTTGCAGGAGGATAAACGGGATTACCTATACCTCTGTATATTTCTTCTGTACTTGTTGCAGATGAGGCTATTAAAAATTCATTTTCAACGCCTCTTTTCTTTACCATATCTTTCAGTATAAACTCTGCCATAGGACTTCTGCATATATTGCCATGGCAGACGAACATAATTTTAACCATACCTTCACAACCCTTTATAACTCTACGAAACTGTGACCATAGGTAATATGCGTTTTGTTATAACAGAATCATCATTCAAAAATGTCAATAATTAATTTGCGGATTTCCTCAATTGCAATATAAAATACTTGTTTGATAATTCTTACAATTTTTTCAAAGAAGTTTTCTGTTTCAAGCTCAGCTTTCTCGCCGTCAGCAGAATAACAGCCGATGTTGGTGCTTGTTATTTCGTTGCCGTAGAAATCTGTCATACAACCGTCTTTAACCTCAAAGCCTGCACCGATTAACGGTGAACCCTCTGCAAGCTGATATGCTTTTATGGGGTCATCACCACCCGCAAAGCCGGGAAGAGTGTTCAGAGCGTCCTTATCAAACGCCGGATTGAAAGTATTATAATAGCAGTTGTTGGCAAACACGTTATTTGCATCCTTCAGTTCGCTGTTAACATAATAAAACTTATGACCATCTTTGAAAACTATAATATTGTTTGCAAACAGTGAATCATAAATCTGAGTCATCTGGAATTCAGGACAATTGATTATAGTGTTATTATAAAAGCTGAAATTCCATTCACCGTCAGATACACCGATTTTGTTTCTGCCCTGATTGTCGTTGACGGACAGACAGTATCTTACCGTGTTGCCTCTGTTACCGCCACTGGCAGGATTGTTGCACATAAAACGCATATTATCGTGGGAATAAATGTATTCGTATGTACAGTTATATGAACCGTGGTCAAAGTCCACCGTCATTCCGTCACCGTAGTTTTTCTGACCTGCTATTTCGCAGTAGCTGAAAGTGCAGTTTGATGAATAATGAGTCCACATTGCAGCGGTAAAATACAGAATTTCTCCATTTTCATCAAGACCGACACCCTGACAGATATCAATGGCGCGGCAATGTGTTACCAAAGCACCATCGCAACCTTCAAGAACAACTGCTTCACCGTCCATATTGTAAAATTCACAGTTCTTTACAAGTGCATTCTTGTTCAGGTCCTGAGATCCTGTGAAAAATATACCGTTGCCAACGTCATATATTTTGCAGTTAATCGCCTGAAAATCGTTGACAGGATAAGGTGAGCCACCATAACGCTTGATAACTATTGCAGCTCTGCCTGAAATCGGACCTTCGGTATAATCGTCACGGTAGGTTACAGTGTAGTTCTGCATATCGTGAAATTCACAGTTTTCTATCCTTACACCCTTTGATTCTTTCGTAACTCCGTCAACCCAGATACCACCACCGTTGTGTGCTGTAATTTCAAAGCCCGAAACGGTTACATAGGAGCAGTCAAAAAGTTTCATAACAGCATCTCTTGCATCAGTGTTGAGATGAGGCTTTTCGCCCTCTCCGTAAGATGAAATGACAATGGGATTTTCCAGAGTCCCTGAGCAGGTAAGCGTAATTGCACAGTCATATTCTCCACCTGACTTGAAGAGAATTTTATCGCCTGCTCCAAGGGTTAAAGATTCGATATTATCAACAGTTTTCCATGCATTAATTTCGGACAAACCGTTGTTTTCGTCATCACCCTCTACACTGTCAATATAGTAAGTCGTTCCTGCTGCAAACGCAAATGGTGTTACGCTCAGAATAATCATAATAGCCAAAAATACAGATAAAAATTTTTTCATCACAATACCTCCTTGTGTTCTGACAAAACAATTATAACATTGAAATATAATAAATACAATAAACAAATAAACTTTAATTTGCAATCTTTTTGTGCTAAGTATAGCTTAACCTGTTTAAAAAGCAAAACGCCCCCACAAATGTGAGGGCATAAAGTGTTATATCAGAGCCGCTTTTTGTCGTTTGGTGTAAATTGAAAAATTAAAGTGCCGTAAAGCCCCATAAATCAAGGCTTTTGGCTTTATGTTCATCTACTGCCATAGCAGAGAAACATTATTCTGTTCATATTGTTTTATCCAATAAAGTGTTACCGTTATTGTCGATTGTGAGCATATGAATTGTATCGTTTTTGAGGGTAACCATTGAAGCGGCCCAACATCCGTCTACATAGTTATTTTTACCGCAAACAAAGAAAATCGGAAGGTCACCTTCAATAAAATCTGATTTGTGGTAATGACCACCTACCATAAGGTCCATACCAAGGTTCTTAAGAGGAGTAGCCCAGTCTTTACCGAAATGGTTATTAAGAACGGGATGATGGCTTAAAACAAGTTTGTATCTGCTGTCTTCAAATTCACTCTTTTCAAGTGATGTGAGCCATTTATATTCTTTTTCTCTGTGTGTTGCAAAATCTACAAGACCACTGTATTCTTCATGGTCATCTTCTTTATCTTCACCGGAATCGAGAACAATTGCACTCAAAGAACCGAACTGGAATGTGTAATAAAATTCGCCTGTTTCTGTGGGGAAATAATCGATCACCTGAGCACCGAATTCACCTCTTGTTTCGTGGTTACCTCTTGCATATACAACAGGAATTTCACCTTTGCTGAGATCTGATGCATTTTTAAGGATATTCTTTACATATTGGTTTTTATTCTCCAGAGTTGAGCTTATATCACCTAACAAAGCAACCATATCAGGTTTGTCTGTGAAATACTTAAGAGATTTGTGCATATCCTTTTCCATTCCGTGGATATCAGAAATTGCAAGAATTTTTATATCGTCTTCCTTGGGGATTCCGTTGAACTGAATTTCATCACTTTCTGTTGAAAGACCTTTTATTGCATTGTAGCCATTTTTTATTGCTACATACTGTGAGCCTACTTTATATTTATTGCCCTGAAGTTCTTTTTTGGGAACAAGAACAACGTGGACAGTATCATCAGTTGCGATAACACCTGAAGGAGAATCCCAGACAATTTTTTCTTCTCCGTTATATGTATATTTTACATACCCGCTACCTCTTGTTGAAGTTTCCCACACAACTGAATAATAGTCATTTCCACACTCAAAAACAGTAGGACCTACTGTTATTTTAATAAATCCTGCCGGAAAGAATGCACCTAAAATCGAAAAGAATGACATGATTGCCGCAAAGATTGCTGAAAAAAAGTTTACCATTTTTGTTTCCTCCTTTTATTTGAGTTCTTCAAATTTCTGTCGCATTGTAGGGTTGTTTTTTGTAAGGCGTTTTATTGACAAATCTTCTGCTTTATTATTTGCAAGACGCAGATTGTTTTCTGAAGAAAGCAAAGCATCTTTTGTTTTTTGCAGATGGTCTATTGTTTTGTCAATTTCTTCAATTGCTTTCTGGAATTTTTCACTTGCCAACCTGAAATTACGTGAAAATTTCTCTTTGAAATCATATAAATCTTCTTCAAAATGAGTGATGTCAATGTTCTGATTTCTCATTGCTACCAATTCCGTCTTATATTTAAGCGAATTGAGAGCTGCATTACGAAGCAAAGTAATAAGAGGAATGAAGAACTGAGGACGTATAACATACATTTTTTCGTATCTGTATGAAACATCAACTATGCCTGTGTTATAAAGTTCACTGTCTGCTTCAAGCATTGACACCAGAACTGCATATTCGCAATTTTTTTCACGTCTGTCTTTATCAAGTTCTTTGAAGAAATCTTCGTTTTTATGTTTTGTTGCCGTTGTTTCAGCTTCGTTTTTCATTTCAAACATAATTGAAATAAATTCAACACCATCAGGTGAACATTCCCTATAAATAAAATCACCTTTTGAGCCTGTTCTTGCATCATTGTCTTTTTCAAAATAAGCATTCTGAAAACCTGTTGCCCTGAGCTTGTTAAACTCCGTTTCGCAATGTTGTTCAAGGCTTTCACCTATCATTTTTGTTGATTGACGAGCTTTGAAATCTTTATAACGTGCAATTTCCTCATCTTTGAGTTTAAGCTCATTTTCGTGCTTTTCTTTAAGAGTACGTTCATTAAGCTCTTGTTCCTTAAGTGCAAGTTCAAGTTTGTTTTTCAATTCAAGAATTTCTGCATCTTTTGCCTGAACAGCTGTCCTGACTGCTAAATCTGCGTTTGTTTTATTAAGTTCAATTTCACCCTGAAGGCGTGCAATTTCAGTATTTTTATTTGCAATTTCCTTTTCTTTTTCTGAAGCTTTTTTAGTCACAGCGATTTCAACAGCATTGTTTTTCTCGTTGGCAAAAGCAATTTCCCTCTGCCTGATTTCCTGTTCAAATTCCCTGTCTCTCACCTGTTTTAAAATAGCGGCATAGCCTGATTCATCTACCTGAAAAACCTCACCGCATTTGGGACATTTTATTTCCTGCATAACATTGCCCTCCTTTTTCATAATTCTATCATACAAAAAAGATAAAATCAACAACTTGACAACACTTATGTTTTATGTTAGATTAGCCACATATGATTCGGAGGTGGGATAATGAAAAAGACAAAAGAAATGTGCATATGTGCTTTGTTTACTGCACTTATGTGTGCCGGTGTTTTCATTAAAATCCCTGCCCCTATTCCTATAACTCTGCAAACACTTTTCACTTGCCTTGCAGGACTTTTGCTCGGCAGCAAAAAAGGTTCATTAAGTGTTGCTGTTTATGTTTTTCTCGGGCTTATCGGTCTTCCTGTTTTTGCTGAAGGCGGCGGCATTTACTATGTGCTGAAACCATCTTTCGGCTATATTATAGGCTTTTGGATTGCAACTTTTGTAACAGGTAAAATTGCAGAAAAGAAAGTAAATTTCAAAACATACATCCTTGCTTCCTTTGTGGGAATGTTTATTATCTATGCAATCGGCATTGTTTATTACTACATGATAAGTTCCTTATATTTAGGTGAACAGTTGGAAATGAAAACACTTCTCCTTTATGGTTTTTTGTTGACCTTGCCCGGAGATATCCTGATGTGTATTTTATCTTCCACAATAGGAATAAAGCTTAAAAAGATACTTAAAATATAAAGAAAAACCATCCCGTGAGTGAAATGCACCCCAAAAGTCATAAACTTTTGGGGTGCATTTAATAATGTGGTGTATTTTTTAAATTATTTTCTGTCTGCTGAATAAACAGCATCTATTTTCTTTTTAAACAGCAAATGGTCATATTCAGGTCTCCACTGGTCACCTGTTTTTACTTTTTCAAAATCTTCTTCTGACAAAGCAACCTCAATCTGTGCAAGACCTTTTATTTCACCGTCTTCTTTATATGCATTATCCCAGAATGCATGGTGGCCGATTTCTTCAACACTTGCAGGGATATAAACATATTTTAACTCTCTGTTATAGCTGAATGCATCAGAGCCGATAAACTTGAGAGTTTCGGGAAGTGAGTTGTAAACTTCGCCAAGTGCTTCCTCTGAAGTGAAGCCTGTACCTTCAACTTTTCCTGACGGAATATAAGTATAGATATTTTCCAAAGAAGCTGTGTTACCATACTGATCCCAGGGTTCGTGAAGTTTGAAGAATGAAAGAGTTTCAATTCTTGTTACGCCTTCAGGGAGATAGATATCTCTTAAGTTTGCGTAGTTAAAACAAAGCTCGCCAATAGTGGTTACAGTTGACGGAACAACATATGTCTGAACTTCTTTTCTGTATTCTTCAGTTACATCCATTCTGTAAGGTTCTTGTTTGTAACCATATTTATCTCTCAGATATTGGTCGTGGTTACAAGGATAGCAGATAATTGTTGTTTTATCCTTATTATAAAGAACACCGTCAATATCGCAATATTTCGGGTTATCTTCTGCAACCTCTATTCTCTGCAAAGCCCAGCATGAATAGAAAGCCTTGGGGTCGATATCAGTTACATCTTTACCGATGTTTATTACTTCAACTTTCTCATCACAGTTAAGAGTATATTCTCTTACAGAAGTGATAACTTTATCTTCGTTTTTCTCATAGAAAACACCTTTTTCTTTGTCTTCTTTCTTTTCAAAAACGTAGTCAATTGTCAGTTCTGTTATCTCACCATTGTTGCTGAAAGCTGAAAACTGATATGTTTCGCCCGTTGGTTCGTATGTATAAACATCTTTCTGCACCGTTCTGATACTGAAATAAACAGAAAGTGAAACTGCAACAATAATTGTGAGTGCGAAAATAATCTTTTTGAGTGTATAGTGCTTGTAAGGTTTGTTGATATTAGGTTCTGCAAGACCGGGAACTCTGAAAGTCCAGATTTCATCTTCAGGAATATAAAGAGCAATAGGTTCATTATCAACTTTTTTTGATTTTTTATCTTTAAATTTCATCTGTCTGCACCTCCTTAACCTTTATATCCGCCGGAGGTTGTGATGCCCTCTTTTTCTGCTTCGCGTTCTGTTACTTCAGCACGACGTTTGAGAACTTCCATAACCATGTTCTGTTTCTTTGAATCGTAATCCCAGAATAAATAAGGTATTGTCATCAAAGCAAAACCGATAACATCAACAATAAGAGGAATTGCAATTATGCTTCTTCTTGATGCATCAACAAAGAGAACTTCCCAGTTGCTGTTGAATCCCCAATGAAGAAGTAACAAAGGAATAATAAGACCAACGAATGATTTTATGGGGTCTACAAACCAGCCGAAAACGCTTGAGAAGTTTTCAAGACGTTCGCCTGTTAAATACATCTGATAGTCGTGAATACGCACGTTCATATCGTGACCTGCTGTTGTGGGAACAGTTTTTGTCATTTCCATAAAGAACAGAACAGCAACGCAGATTGTACCGCAAAGAACAAGATTATCACCACAGAACATGATTGCAAGAACAATAATTGCATTGCCGATTGCTCTGCTTAACTGATAGAAAATCATAATCTGTTTGTATGAAAATCTCTTTAAGAAATAGGGTGACAACAAATCAGGCGGTGTTCCCGCAAAGGAAACAAGTGCCACAATAAGGCTGTAAGGAAGACCGCTTAAGCGGAATGTGTAGAAATAAAGAATTGTTACAAAGGGAAGCATACCGTTACCCAATGCATCAATAAGACCTACAATAGTATTAATCATCAGGTATTTGTTCTTGAGAACGCCAAACATACCATCCCAGAACTTAATCTGAACTTTCTTTTCAATGGGAGGTTGAGGAATTCTTTCTTTTACTCTGCCTGCAAATATCATTGTAATACCTGCAGCAACGATAAATGTTATGGGGATAACATATCTGTATACATTGATATCTGCCCAGTCGTGTTTAAGCATACCGATGATAGCAGGTAAAATGATTGCAAGAATTGAGTTGAAAATGTGAGAAAGCTTGATAGGATAGCTTCTTACCAGAATTCTTTCATCAAGATTGGGGCTGATACGTTTTGTACATTCTTCCATATTGTTTGCAAAACCAAAAACGTTAAAGCAAGCAAAAAGAAGGTTTGCAGACCACACTCTTGTTGCAACATCAGGAATGTTATAAATTGGCAACCAGCCGATAAGAACAACCATTATACATTTGGGGATGACATCGCAATAGAGTGAATATTTATATCTGCCGTATTTTGGAAGAAGTTTCTTTCTCCAGAAAATGTTTCTTGCGCCTACCCAACCTGTATAGAGAAAGTGGGTACCGAAAATTTTAAGACAAGCCGAAGCTGACAAGCCTTCAAGACCGTTCAGATATGCAATAATCGGGTTTGATGGATCTAAAAAATTTGACCATGGCATTAATATAAATGTCAGTCCGAACAGAACCATACCTATGTATACGCCATACAGAGTTTTTTCTGTTTTTTTCTTAAGGAAACCTAAGTTATCGCAAACAAACCACCAGATAAGTGCTGAAATATAGTTCAGGGGCATATTGATGATGTTGATAACAGAAAAAGTAAGATACGGAAGCTTATAATGATACATAAGCAGGTAGCAAGAGGATAAAAATGTGATATACTCCAATGTTTTTGAACCTGCATAGTTACTGCCTACGGCAAAGACAACATCTTTATATTCCTTATAAGGAACATATTTGCCTTCCGCCGGGGTATTCCAATGTGTTTTGATTTCGGTGCCGAGGGCTTTTACTTTTCCTAAAAGTGCACCTTTTTCTTTACTCATTTTCCTACCGCCTCCTTTTTGTAATGAAAATTAATGTTATCAAGTATTTTATCACAGTTGACCAAAAATAACAAGTCATTTTACATTTTTTTGCTTATTTTGCGAAAAAGTTCTATCACTTTTCAGTGATAGAACTTTTTGTTTATTCAAAATCAAGTGAACCGCAACGGTTAATATATTCAATAAATTTTTCTTTATAAAACGCAAAAGTTTTTGCACTTCTGTTTTCATTTTTTATAAGAGAATAGAAAATATTGAAATATGCAACAAGTTTTGCTCTGTCTTTTGCTCTTGATATAAGCTGTTCATTCTGACCTGCAAAATAAAAGTCCATCATTCTTTCCCAGAATTTTTCGGATTTTTTATCAGAGGTTACAGCAATTTTTTCATAGAGTTTACCCAAATCAAAAACGGGATAACCCACATACGGTTTTTCCTGATTTTCCCCATCAAGCTGAAGAAGTGTGCCTGAATTTTCAACTGCAGTTACAAGGCTACGAAGTTTCTGCCATTTTTCAACAGGAATAAAATGCTTGATTTCGTCTGTTTTTTCAACCATTTCAGGTTTGATATCAATTCCGTCAGGTTTTTGTGAATGTATACTTTTAAGGTGTTTTGCAAGCTTTTCAGCTTCTTCATCTATGTCTGATGATTTTTCTGAAGAAAGAGGGTTCACCAAAACCTCACTATCATCAATACAGAAATGCTTTGTGTCATTGATACTGTCAAAAACAATGTCGCCGAATTTGTTTGTGCCTTCTTTATAGAAAATAATATGTGTTATGCCTGTGTTTGTGATTTCAACATCAAAAATGGGAGATGCAGTAAATCCCATAACATGAAAAATCATAACAGTGTTGAAAGCTGCATGGCCTGCTACAAGAACTTTTTCACCGTTTTTGTAACGTGAACGAAAATATGAAATCGCCTTTACTGCCCTATCAAAAATCGGTTTTTCGTTTTCACGGGGATTGTAAAAAAGCAAACCATCCGCTTCATTAAAGCCATCTGCCACAACAGCAGTATCGCAGAATGTTCTCAATTCTTCTATGGTTCTGCCTTTGTAAATCTCTTCAACTGCTACCTCAGTAACAAGAGGAAGTACATTCAGCGGTTTCTTTTCTTTCTGGAAAGACATTATTTCATTTGCAGTTATAACAGTTCTCACTAAAGGACTGCAGTAGCAAGCATCAAACTCCACGTTTTCAAGATATTTACCCGCTTTTTTTGCCTGCATAATACCAAGCTCTGACAATCTCGGGTCATTACGCTCAGTAAAAGTTACCTCTTCGTTATTAAAGCCCACATTTCCCATGCTCTGACCGTGACGGACAAGATAAAGTTCAAGTTCTATAACAGGTTTCTGATTTCCCATAATTATCACCTCGCTACAAGTATAAAACATAACTTACTATTTTGTCAAATAAAAAGCTGATGATTTTTGTGAAAATCATCAGCTTGATTTTATTAAACAGCCTGAACGTTTACTGCACGGAGCTTTTCAGGATTTTTGGGGTCAGCTTCTGTTTCAAAAGTTACTTTCTGACCTTCATTGAGTGTTTTGTAGCCTTCTGCTACGATTGATGAAAAATGTACAAATATATCTTCACCGTTTTCATCATTTGAGATAAAGCCATAGCCTTTATCTGCATTAAACCATTTTACTGTACCGTTGTTCATTTGCGGGTACCTCCAAGAGAAATATTTTTTGCACCAGAAAAAATAAAAAAAGACAAGCTGTTTGTAAATCATAAAACCTACAAACAACCTGCCCAGTTCATCCGTGTCTTCTGAATACCTGAAAAGTGTACCATATTTTTTCTTTCTTGTCAAATTTTTATTGCTTGTCATAATGGAGAATCAATTCTCATATTATTAAACAAAAAGATTCAATGCAGACGGAGGATTAAATTATGGACACAGTAACAAATATATATGAAGATATTTCTGCCAGAACAGGCGGTGACATTTACATAGGTGTTGTAGGACCTGTGAGAACAGGAAAATCCACTTTTATCAAAAAATTTATGGACACCCTTGTAATACCTAACATTCCTGAAGAACATATGCGCCAGCGTGCAACTGACGAACTGCCACAGAGTTCAGGCGGAAGAACAATTATGACTACTGAGCCTAAATTTATTCCTGAAGATGCCATAAGCATTACTGTGGGAAAAACAGCACAACTTAAGGTAAGAATGATTGACTGCGTGGGATACATTGTCCCCTCTTCTTTAGGTTACATTGAAAACGACCAGCCAAGGATGGTAAAAACTCCCTGGTTTGAAAAAGAAATTCCTTTTAACCTTGCAGCCGAAATAGGTACACAAAAAGTTATTTCCGAACATTCAACAATCGGCCTTGTTGTAACAACTGACGGTTCAATCAGCGACATTCCGCGAGAAGAATATGAAGGCTGCGAAGAAAGAGTTATAAACGAACTTAAAGAAATTGAAAAACCGTTTATTGTTCTTCTAAACTGCAAAAATCCTGCAAGCGAAAAAACACAGAAATTATCAAAAGAATTATCACAGAAATACGGAGTATCCGTTTTACCTGTAAACTGTATGAAACTGACAGAAGATGAAATCAAAAACATTCTTGAAAAAATTCTGTTCAGATTCCCTGTTAAGGAAGTTTCTTTTGATTTACCGGGATGGCTCAACACTCTTGAAAAAGAACATCCCGTAAGAAGAAGTGTTTTCGATACCGTAAAAAAAGCTTCTGCCGATATGAAATGTATCGGAGATATTTATTCCGTCGCAGAGAAATTGACAGAATGCGAACATATTGAATCAGCTAAAGTTTCTTCGGTTAATTTATCTGACGGAAGCTCGGTTATCAAGCCATATATGCGTGATGATCTTTTCTTCCAGGTGTTGGGAGAAAAAACTTCGCTTGAAATCAAAAACGAAAGCGACCTGATGAAAACAATACTTGAACTGACACAGATAAAATCAAAATATCTTTCAATAAAAGATGCTCTCGATGAGGTAGAAGCAACAGGTTATGGTATTGTAACACCCACACTTGAAGAGCTTAAACTTGAAGAACCTGAAATTATGAAACAAGGCGGCCGATACGGAGTAAGACTGAGAGCTTCTGCTCCGTCAATACACATGATGAAAGCAAACATCAATACAGAAGTTGCACCGATTGTAGGTTCTGAAAGCCAATCAGAAGAGCTTGTAAATTATCTTCTTAAAGAATTTGAAGAAAACCCGTCAAAAATCTGGGATTCAAATATTTTCGGCAAATCTCTTAATGAGCTTGTGAATGAAGGACTTCACAACAAGCTTTATCGTATGCCCACAGATGCAAGAATGAGAATTCAGGAAACTTTAGAAAAAGTTATCAACGAAGGTTGTAATGGTCTTATCTGCATAATTTTATAAAAAGATATATAAGTTTTTTGTTTCTTCTTTACAAATTATTTCTTTTAATGTATAATTAATTTGTTAAAAACATAATGTAAAGGAGAATTTCTATGGACTTTAATGCTTTTTTAAGAGACGCCATTGCTGAAATTAACTTTTTTATCTATGATTTAACAGTGGCTATAATCAACTTTCTCCAAAGTTTAGTAACAGGAGGTTGATTAAAATGAAACTTAAAAAATTTATTGCTGTTTTTCTTGCAGTTATTATGGTAATGAGCATTTTCACAATTGGTGTTTCTGCATCTCAACCAACTGAAAAGAAGGTTGATTTTATACCAAGAAATGTTCAGGGCGAAAAAAATTACACCATTGAAAATCCATATAAAGATGTAAAATGGGGTGAATGGAAAGCTTACAAAGCTGCACTCCACAGCCACACAAATGCATCTGATGCAGTGCCTACAATTGCAGAAAGTGTTGAAAAACATTATGAATTAGGTTTTGATATTCTTGCAATTTCTGACCATGCAGTTATAGGTGTTCCCTGGAATGAATTGCCAACAACTGTTCCTCTTTATCGTCTTTTCAAATTCGGCAACACAAAAATGGGCAACGTTGATATCCTTACAGATGAAAGACGTGAGGAAATTTTAAACGGTGTCGGCAGAACAAATGAAGACGGTACTCCTCAGCCTATGCTTGAAATCACAGGTGCAGCAGAATTAAACGGTGCAACACCTATCAACGACTGCCACGTCAACGGTTTCTTTATGCGTAAAGGTGAAGAATACGGTCAGGCACGAATGGGTGTTTACGGCGACTATGAAACTGTTGTGGAAAAGGTAGGCGAAGCAGGAGGCATTACTTTCCTTGACCATGTTGGTGAATATGTGGGTTGTGAATTTGACCCTGAAAGAGCAAATGAGCCATATTACATCAACAAACTTTCAAACATCTTCCTTAATAATCCATCTTGTGTGGGTATGGACGTAAACAGCGGTGTAAACAACCACACAATATACGATTATATTCTCTGGGACAACGTTCTTAAAACAACTATCCCTCGCGGAAGAAATGTTTATGCTTTCACATTCTCTGACGGACACAAAATTGACCAATATAACCGTGAGCATACATATATGCTTATGCCTGAATTAACAGAAGAAGCTCTCAGAACAAGTATGGAGACAGGCGCTTTCTTCGCTTGTTCACACTATGCAAGAGCTGATTTAGGCGAAGAATTCAACGGAGAAGAATTTGAAACTCCTTATGTTTCTGTTCTTGACGTAAACCAGGAAACAGACACAATTTCTTTCAATGCTGATAATTTCAACTATGTACGTTGGTATTCAGATGGTGAGATTATTGCTGAAGGCGAAAACCTTACTTATCTTGACCTTAATGCTTATGAAGATAAACTTGGTTGTTATGTTCGTTTCACACTCACAGGCCCCGGTGGCATCCTTTATTCTCAGGCTTTCCCCATTAATGCTGAGGGTGAAGAACACGAAATCCCCCAATTGGTTCCCACTTACGATGTTCCCTCTTTCCTGCGTCTTCTTGCAGACACAATGAATGTGCTTCTCGGCTGGACACCTATTATGGCAGCAATAAGATATTTCCTTTGGGGCACATATTGGTGGTATTGATAAATCTCATATCCCTGAGAAATGAAATTTTCTCAGGGATTGTTTTTGTTGTAAATATATGATATAATATCAGATAATCTTTATATAATCAGGAGATTTGATTTATGGGAAACAAACTAAAGAAAATGACTTGGGTGAACATCCTGCTTTTTAACTTCATGGGTGGTATCGCCTGGAACCTTGAAAATATGTATTTCAACACGTTCCTCTACGACTCAGTTTACGGTGGCGTTTCTGCAAATGCAATGGGAAGCGTTATGTCACCTACAACAGCAATCAGCCGAATGGTTGCACTTTCTGCAATAACTGCAGTTGTTACCACTTTCATTATGGGAACACTCAGTGAGAAAATGAAAAAACGTAAAGTTTTCATTTCAGTGGGTTACATAGTATGGGGTATCATAACAGCTTTGTTTGGTTTTATTTCAAAAGAAACAATTGCATCTGTTTTTCACCTTTCAGATGAAGCTCAGATTCTTGCAACAACTGTCTGGGCAGTTATCATCATGGATATGATTATGACATTTATGGGTTCAACAAGTAACGACTCTGCTTTCAATGCATGGGTAACTGACGTTACTAACCCGACTGTAAGACCTAAAGTTGAAACAGCATTCTTATTTATGGGACTCCTTTCAATGGGCGCTGTAATGGGTGGCGGAAGTTTTGCACAAGCAGGTGTGATTTCTTACAAAATTTTCTTCCTTATTCTTGGCCTTACAGTTGCAGGTTGCGGTGTTATCGGTCTTTTCTCTCTGGAAGAGCCGAAAATCAAAGGCGAAAAAACAAACTCAAATTATTGGAGTGACCTTTTCTACGGTTTCAGACCTTCTGTTATAAAACAGAACTCCACACTTTATCTGGCACTTATTGCAGCATCACTTTATAATATTGCAGTTCAGGTTTTCTTCCCCTATCTTTTCGTTTACCTTGGAAACCGTGTTTTTCCGGGATTTGTGCTCGATGCAAAAACAATCGTTGTAGGTGTTCTGGCTATAATTTCACTTGCAACAGGTATTATTGTTCTTTTAAAAATTGCAGGCAAAAACAAACTTGCAGCATATATCCCCACAGTAATCTTTTTCACATCAGGTCTTTTCATTCTTTCATTATCTTCAAATATTCTTGTGGTACTTATTGGTATTGCGCCCACACTTATCGGTTATGTTGTGCTTCAGATTCAGTTGAATGCTGCTGTACGTGACTTCATCCCCGAAGATAAAGTTGGTCTTTTCCAGGGTATCAGGATGATTTTCTTTGTTCTTATTCCTATGGTTGTTGGTCCTGCAATCGGCGACCTTGCTTGTAAATTATCAAATATGACAATTGAGGAATATGGCGTTGAAAAGATTGTACCGTCAGAAAGTATGTTCCTGTTTGCAAGTATTGTTTCAATTCTAGTTATTATCCCGATTCTGATTCTCGCTAAAAAGAAAGCATTTAAAACTGATGCAGAATAAAAACATTAAAAAGCACTCAACATCGATTGAACAAGTCCAGTAAAAACGGACAATAGAAAAAAAGCACCTCCTATGGTAGAATTAAAGAACTACCATAGGAGGTTTTGTTATGTCAGGAATAAAAGGGATGAAAATGTACCCACAAGGAATAAGAGAAAAGATATTC
>JAZSJD010000058.1:0-13583 GCA_045534165.1 Acutalibacteraceae bacterium
TGCTACGCAGTTTCGTAGAAAAGCAAAATTACTTGAATTGAAGCCAAAAATGCAGCAAGGCTGACGCCTTGCGAGGCTTTTGGTAATAATACAAGGAATTTTGTTCGAGAAACAAAAACTTCCTTATGGGAGCTCAGCGAATTTCCACCCTTTTTAATATTACAATTTCATAATTTCAAAAGCAGAAAGAACTGAGGAAATAAGAATAAGAGTAATAAACACAGGAGCAATGTATTTAATTACTACTGTAAACAAAGTTTTAGCTTTGAATTTGCCACCAATTTCAATTTCTTCAATAAGTGCTTTCGGTTTAAGAATATATCCCACAAAAATACAGGTAAGCAACGCCACAATCGGCATAATCACGCTGTTACTCAGGAAATCAAAGAAAGTAAGGATATCATCCAATCCTAAGGGTTTGATATCTTTGAATACACCAAAACCGAGAGCTGAGGGAAGACCCAACACAACACTGCCTGCGAACACCACAATGCACGTAACAGTTCTGCTCCAACCTAATTTGTCTTTTACGATAGAAACAACTGTTTCCATAAGTGAAATCGAAGAGGTAAGAGCTGCCAAAAGAACAAGCAAGAAGAAAACTATACCAATAATGCGTCCTGCGGTGGGACCCATAGATTCAAAAACTTTAGGCAAAGACACAAACATAAGACTGGGGCCTGTTTTCACTTCTGCATTCGGTCCTTGAACAGCAAAAACAGCAGGAATAACCATAAGACCTGCAAGGAAAGCAATGCCTGTGTCAAAAATCTCAATCTGTCTTACTGATTTTTCGATACTTACATTTTTCTTCATATAAGAGCCATAAGTTATCATAATACCCATAGCAAGCGACATTGAATAGAAAAGCTGTCCCATAGCAGCAAGCATTGTTTTGCCGAATTTTGCAAGAGTAAAACCTTCGAAATTAGGAACTAAATAATATTTAACACCAGCCATTGCGCCATCCATAGTCATAGAATAAACTGCCACAAAAATTGTCAGAACTATCAGAACGGGCATCATGAACTTACTTACTTTTTCAATACCTTTTTCAACTCCGAAAAGAACAACAAGAGATGTAATTGCAAGAAAAATAAAGAAGTATACAATGGGTTCAACAGTCCCGCCTGTAAAATTTTCAAAAAAGCTATCAGATGCTGCTGCGGCAACATCACCTTTTGCAAATACCACAAGATATTTCGTTACCCAACCACCAATTACTGAATAATAAGGCAAAATAATCGCAGGCACAATGGCACCTAACCAACCTATAAATGCAAATTTTTTATTAAGCTTACCATAAGCGTTAATTGCACTTTGTCCTGTTTTTCTTCCTATTGCAATTTCAGCACACATAAGTGCAAATCCGAAAGTAACTGCAAGTAAGAGATACGCTAAAAGGAAAATTCCTCCGCCATATTCAGCTGCAAGATAAGGGAATCTCCATATGTTACCAAGTCCTACAGCAGAACCTGCAGCAGCAAGAACAAAACCGATCTTGCCGGTAAAACTGCTTCTTTTTCCTTCCATTTTCTAACCCCCGAAAATATTTTCTACTATTATATCAATTAATTCAATTCTCGTCAACTTTTTACAATTATTTCAATGTAACAATTGTAACACCTGTTTCTCCTTCACCATAAACCCCTAAACGGTAGCTTTTAACGAAAGAATTGCCTCTCAGATATTGCTGAACAGCACTTCTGAGAACGCCTGTTCCCTTACCGTGAACAACAGTAAATTCTGTTATTCCAAGACGATACGCTGTGTCAATATATCTGTCAAGAGTCATAACTGCCTCATCAGCAATCATACCTCTTAAATCGACTTTTGTTTCAGCTTTAGCTGTACTTCTTGCTTCAAAATTAGATACACCACTTCTTTTAGGTGCTGTCTTTTTCTTTTCTGCTTGTTTTTCAACAAGTCTTAAATCAGAAATATGCACTCTTGTTTTTATTGCACCTGCCACAACACCAACTTCACCTTTTTTATCAGGTAAAGATGTTACTTCAGCTTGTTTTGCAAGGCTTGCAATAATAACATTATCCCCGATTCTGAGTTCTCTCGGCAATACATAATTTTCATCTTCTGCCAGATTCATAACCGGGTCTGCTGCACTGTCAAGAGCTTCCATTCCTCTCTTAATTGTAGAACGTGCTCTTCTTGCCAATTCAGCAGCATCTTTCGTTTTCTTCTGTTCTTTTTTCAGTTCATCAATTTCATTGAGAAGTGCATAAGATTCACGTCTTGCACCATCAACAATTTTAATTGCCTCATTACGGGCCTTTTCAATTTCCTTTTCACGGATAGATGCAATATCTTCTTTCTGCTTTATTGCCTCTTCTTTCAGACGCTCGGCTTCTCTGAGAGTTTTCTGAGCAATTTCCCTTTCCTCTTCCATAGCCTTTCTGGTCTGTTCCAATTTGTCATAAACAGCTTCAAAACGGGTGCTTTCAGTATCTACAAGTTCTTTAGCTCTTTCCACAACGTCTGAACCCATGCCAAGTCGCTCAGAAATTGCAAAAGCGTTTGATTTCCCGGGAACACCTATAAGCAATTTATAAGTAGGACGCAATGTTGCCACATCAAATTCGCAGGAACCGTTTTCAACCCTCGGCGTTTCAACTGCATATGATTTAAGCTCTGCATAGTGTGTTGTCGCACCAATTTTTGCCCCTGCTATATGCAGCCTTTCAAGAATTGCAGTTGCAAGGGCAGCACCTTCAATTGGGTCTGTACCTGCACCCAATTCATCTATAAGAACAAGACTTTTTTCGTCAGCTGTTTTTAAAATTTCAATAATGTTGGTCATATGTGCACTGAAAGTTGAAAGTGATTGTTCAATGCTCTGCTCATCACCGATATCTGCAAGAACTTTTTCAAACACAGAAACACGGCTTCTGTCAGAAACAGGAAGCATAAGTCCGCACATTGCCATCAGAGACATAAGACCTAATGTTTTTATTGAAACAGTCTTACCACCTGTGTTAGGACCGGTTATAACAAGTGTGTCAAAATCTTCACCTAATCTTATATTAACAGGCACAACCTTGTCCTTGGAAATTAAAGGATGACGTGCATTATTCAACTCAATGATACCATTATCATTCAGAATCGGCACAGATGCATTCATTTTATAAGCAAGATGTGCTTTTGCAAAAATGACATTAAGTTCAACTGCACATTCATAACTGTTTTTTATACTGTTTGCAAAATCTCCGCATTGTGCAGAAAGTTCTGCCAGAATTCTTTCAATCTCATCACGTTCCTGTGATTGCAGAACTTTTATTTCATTGTTTGCCTCAACCACAGCGGCCGGTTCAATAAATACTGTTGCACCTGAAGAAGAAGTGTCGTGCACAAGACCTGAAATTTCACTTCTGTATTCATTCTTTACAGGAACAACAAATCTTCCGTTACGCATAGTTATAATGTTTTCCTGCAAAAATTTCTGGTTTCCGGAAGAGCGGATAAGTTTGTCAAGTTTTTCTCTTATATTGGATTCCTGAACTCTTATTTTTCTTCTGATTGTCTGCAATAAAGGCGAAGCATTGTCGCTCATTTCTTCCTCTGAAATAATTGCATTGGTAATAGCATCTTCCAGAAATTTATTAGGACTCAACGCATCAAAATAAACATCAAGGACTGTATCCACACCTGCGTTTGTACTTCTCCAGGAAGAAATCGAACGTATAACATGAAGAACCGATGCAACATCAAGAAGCTCTCTCATATTAAGAACACTTCCTGCATCAGCTCTGCTTAATGCGTTATTCACGTTTTTTAATCCGCCAAAAGCAGGTCCTCCGAATCGTGCCAGCATCATGTGAGCATCCTGCGTCTGATTCAGGAGTGCCTGAGCCATTTCCAGTGATGTTTCAGGTTTCAAAGAAAGTGCAGTCTCTCTGGCATCCGGACAAGCTGTATGTTCAGCAAGCATTTCAAGAACTTTTTCAAGTTCAAGTGCTTTATAATCTCTCTGTCGGGTTTTCACGTCCCCAACACCTTACCTTTCATATCATATAATAAAAATCAAGTGTTTTAAAACTTCTCTGCAACGTAGCAGAAATATATTTTTCTGTCAAATCGGCAAGGGCCTGTAAGTTTTCCTCGCCCAAATTGAAATTAAAAATTTTCTGTCTGTCACTTAACACAATATACCTTACTGCAGTAATAACGCTGAGAGGAACTTTTATACCTGTTTTTCCACAACCACCACAAAAAATATTTCCGTTTGATATGTCAAAAAACATAAATTCATCTTCGTATTTTCCGCAACTCTCACAAGCAATTATGTTTGGCATATAACCGCTGAGTGATAATATTGTTAATTCAAAAACTGATTTTATCAATCTCTCATCACGTTTATCATTCATTAACAGCATTAAAGAATTTAAAATCAATTTCAGATATTCTTCTGCACTTTCTCCAACCGGTGCCAGCATTTCACTCAGCTCTGCAAAATACTGGGCAAGTGCAATTTTTTTAACATCTTTTCTTAAATCAAAAAAGACTTCTTTTGGTTTTGCCGCTTCTATTATGTAAGAGCCTCGGCGTTCTGAAATGCCGAGTTCTGAAAAAGCAAACAACTGAGTGGCGCTTGAGGTTCTGCTGCCTATTTTTTTTGCGCCATAAACATAAGCTCTGATAATTCCGTATTCACGGCTGAGAACCGTTACGGTTTTATTCTGTTCCCCTGTGCTTTTCTCTCTGATTATCAGACCGTCTGTATTCAGATTCATCAGCTTTTTCCTCTCCGTTTTTATTTATACAATAATTCAGATAATCTTCAACTTTTCCGCTGAGCATAAATTTGTTCCAGAGCATTTCTTTATTTTCCATTTTTAACGCCTCCTACAAATAATTTTTGCAGAAGCATTTAAAATAAACAGCGGAAATTTTTTCTTATTGAAACTATTCGTTATCTAAACCGAAATTATGGATGAGACCTTCTCTGTTTCTCCAATCTTCCTTAACTTTAACCCAGCATTGAAGATTAATTCTGCATTCAAAGAATTTTTCCATGTCTTCCCTTGCTCTTGTAGAAATAGTTTTCAGAGTCTCGCCTTTTTTTCCTATAACCATACCTTTATGGCTCTCTTTTTCACAATAAATAATTGCCTCTATATCAAGCAGATCCGAATTTGGTCTTTCTCTCATTTTTTCCACACTTACAGCGATTCCGTGAGGAACTTCTTTATTCATTCTTCTGAGAATTTTTTCCCTGATAATCTCCGCTGCAATAACTCTTTCAGGTTGGTCAGTCAGAGTATCTTCCGGGAAAAAGTGAATTGATGCAAAAGCAAGACCTTTGAGTTCATCAACAAGCTCCTTGATGTTTGAACCATTTTGTGCAGAAACAGGAACAATCGCAGAAAAATCATAAAGTTCTGACATTTCCATAATTCTTGCCATAAGTTCTGTTTTATCAGCTAACGTATCAACTTTGTTGATTGCAAGAATCACAGGCATTTTTTCCTTCTTGAATTTTTCTATAAGTTCAAGTTCAGCTGTTCTCAGTTCACCTTTAGGCTCAACAACAAACAAACAGGCATCAACACCCGAAATGCTGTCACTTACAGCCTTAACCATTTTTTCACCTAATTTGTTATGAGGTCTGTGAAAGCCGGGTGTATCAGTAAAAACAAGCTGTGTTTCATTCTGAGTCAACACACCCACAATTTTTGTTCTTGTGGTTTGTGGTTTGTTTGAAACAATAGCTATTTTCTGACCTATCATTTTGTTAAGGATTGAAGATTTGCCAACGTTGGGACAACCCACAATTGCAATAAAAGCTGTTTTAGTATTCATAATAATCTACCTCAAAAAAGCCGTATTAAAAATACGGCTCAGATTTTTTATTTTTTCTTTTTAAAACACGGAAACCCTTTCAATATAAAGATGAATGTCAACACAAGACTTCCTATCAAAACAAAAACCATGTGTATGTTTTCTTTGTAATATTGAAACATCTCTTTAAAAGCTTCAGGTTGTAACAAAATAATAAAGCCTACTACCACTGAAAAAATTGCGCTTACCAACACCGCTGCCGCTGCTGCATCTTTAGAAATTTTCGCCAGAATATGATACTCCTGAGTTGCCAAATCAACAGCCTTCTCCAATGATGTGTTGAAAATTTCAAGACAAAAAACAAGAGCATTGAAAACCAGAATCACCGCCCAGTCCGTTCTTGTAACTTCAAAGAAATCATACACCAGAAGATAAGTATACATATAAATACAAAGCGAAAAATGTATTCTTAAATTACGTTCATTTTTCAAGCACCATAAAACTCCGTTAAAGGCGTTCTTGAAACTCCTGAATAAGCTCTTCATATAAGATCATTCGTCTCCCATATAGTAACTTCCGTTCCTCTTAAGACCTAACTGTGTAAGAACGGTTTCTTCTTTTTCCCTCATATGTACAGCTTCTATCCCACCGTTTTCATGGTCATATCCCAAAAGGTGAAGCATTGAATGAACCGTAAGAAATGCCACTTCACGACGCAAAGAATGACCGTAAGCCTCTGCTTGTTCCATAGCTTTTTCGAGAGAAATAACAATATCGCCCAACATCTGTGCACCTGTGTCGTTGTTAATATCATACACACCATCTATTCCGAGAGGGAAAGACAGAACGTCTGTCGGACGGTCAACATCTCTGTACTGTTTATTTAATTTATGAATTTCTTCATTGTCCACAAATCTTACGCTGATTTCTGCGGGTGAAAGTAAATTTTCCATTGTCAGCACAGCAATACAACATTGTCTGACCAACAGATGAATTCCGGTGGGAATTTTGTGCACTTTCTGGTCATTGCTGATTATAACTTTTACCTTTCCTCTCTCCTTCATTTGTTACACCCTTTCACTTGTTTTCGTTTCTTTCATATGCCTTAACAATATCCTGCACAAGGCGGTGTCTTACAACGTCTTTTTCATTAAAACGCACTGTGTCTATATCATCAACGTTTTTCAGAATTTTTACAACCTCAACAAGTCCTGACTTTTTTCCGTCAGGTAAATCAACCTGTGTCACGTCACCTGTAATAACCATTTTTGAATTAAAGCCAAGACGTGTGAGAAACATCTTCATCTGTTCTCTCGTTGTATTCTGAGCTTCATCAAGAATAATAAAACTATCGTCTAAAGTTCTGCCTCGCATATACGCAAGCGGTGCTACTTCAATACTTCCTCTTTCAAGATATTTCTGAAAACTTTCTGCTCCCAACATATCAAAAAGAGCATCGTAAAGAGGTCTTAAATAAGGGTCAACTTTTTGTTGCAGATCTCCGGGAAGGAAACCTAATTTTTCGCCCGCTTCAACAGCAGGCCTTGTGAGAATTATTCTGTTGACCTGCTTTTGTCTGAACGCTGTTACAGCCATTGCCACAGCCAGATAAGTTTTACCTGTACCTGCAGGTCCTACCCCGAAAACAATAGTGTTATCTCTTATTGCCTGAGTGTACCTTTTTTGTCCAAGTGTTTTTGGTTTGATGGGCTTACCTTTTGATGAAATGCACACACAATCAGAAGACATGCTTTCAAGCTTGTCCTCGTTTCCCTCTCCTACAAGGGAAATTACATATCTGATATTCTGTTCGGACAATGTTTCTCCCTTGTTGATGAGCGTCAATAAACCTGCGATTGCTTTTGATGCCTTCGAAACATTTTCCGCTTCTCCTGTCACCTTCAGCTCTGAACCGCGACTGACAACAGCAACCGAAAATTCTTTTTCAATCATCCTGATGTTTTCATCAAAACTGCCAAACAAGCTTACAGCCTGCTCCATTCTGTCAACATTAATTATTTGCTCGTACAAAAACCCGGACCTCCGTATACTGCTTTATTCTAATCATAATTATTATATCATTTTTGTTTTTATCTGTCACTATTTTTTATAAATATTTTTATATGTTTTAGTCGTTTTCAATATTTATATCCATTTTTTCGCTCACGCCTATGCTTTCAATACATTCAGATACTGATCTCACTTCCCACACTTCAGATTCACATGTTATCTGAGATTGTATTTTCTGTATTTTCACCTCATTGAGTTTTTCGTCAAAGGTTTTGAAATATTTTTCACCTGCCATTAATTTAGCTGCCTGTTTTGTAAGTTTTACCTTTTTCAAGTTATATAAAGCATGTCTCTGAGTTATTAATCCCACCGGTAATTTTACATCTGCTGAACTCAGATAATCTTCTCCGGTTGAAAAGTCATAATCATCCTTCGGGTTAAACACAAAATTAACAGGAAAAACAACTCCAAAAAAATCAACAAAATATCTTTTTTTAACTTTAGTGTAAACTCTCATATCATTTTTTAAAGGCATTTTTGCAGAAATTATATTCCTGGTTTCAGCAAAAACATTTGCATCCGCCTTGTAAAAGCTGACTGTGTTATCTTTATTTGTCACCGCACCTGTAACAATTATATCTCCCTTTTCAACTGCACTCCCCCTGTCAACTACAATTGTACCCAAAAAATTTTCAATAAGTACAATCTGTCCCGAATCTGATGCAACAATATTTGACGGTGTGTTATCTTCCTGTTCAATATTTTTTTCGATTCTCTCCTTAACTTCAATCGTAGCTTTGCAACCTTTAACGTTCACTGCATTCCACATCAGATCGTCCATTTTCTTCAATGCATTTCTTGAAATTTCTTTCGGGTTAAGATTTTCATTTTTTTTTCCTGTTTTAACACCCAGCTCCTCAAAAGCATTAATAATGTTTTCTTCAGGAATGTTTTTATTCCCCACAACATTCACCGACCATATTCTGCCCGAAAGAAAAAATGTCATTACAAAAAGAAACACAAAACCAAAAACAATTCCTACTCGTTTTCTGTTTCTTTGCATCCAGAAAGGTAAACCGTGTTTTTTTATTATATGCACTTTCATTCCCGATTTTTTTGCCACCATGCGGATTTTATAATAAGATTTTATATCAGTAACGGCACTTATTTTGTTACCGCACATTTTCACATCCTGAATGTTAATTTTATTGTGTGAACACAAATTTATAAACCTTTCAGGAAAACCTCCTGTTGCTTCAATTTCAACATATCCCTTTATAAGTTCAACTGTTTTATCAATAAACATGCTTATTACCTCAACCGAATTCCACACTGAAAACTATACCTGTTATTATTGCCTGGGAAGCACCATATTCTTTCAGACTAAGATTGCTTCCCAAAAAAAGAACCGTGTTTTTCCCCATATTAAGTTTTATTCTTTCATCACTATATTCCAGTATACCCTGACAATCATTCACAATTGCCTCTCTGTTTCCGAATAACTCTATATGATTAAATCCTGCCACTATCGTTTTGGGGATTCCCAATTCTTCACTGATTTTTTCTGTTATTTTAGATTTCTTTCCCAAAAACCACACCATCTTTCATCTGTGTTCAAACAATATTATGTTTTTATATTATTAAAAATTACTTTCCTTACATATATTGTTATGGGTGATTCAATTGAAAAAAATCATAAACCATAAAAACATTAAAATATTATTCTGTCTTGGTCTGTGCATTTTAATTGCTTTTGTTCTCATAAAATTCCGTACACTTTGTACAAAAGGTGTCAAAGACGCAATAGAGCTCTGTATCCAGACAATTATTCCGTCTCTTTTTCCCTTTCTTGTCCTTTCTTCTTTTGCAACAGAAAGCGGAACAATCAGTTTTTTAGGTAAAAAAACAGATAAAGTTTTCAGGAAAGTTTTCAAAGCTTCCGGTCATGCAGGAATCATTCTTTTATTTTCCCTTTTCAGCGGTTTTCCCGTGGGTTGCTCACTTGCATCTTCTCTTTATTCCGGACACAAAATATCTCAGAATGAAGCAAAACGTCTTGCACTGAGCTGTGTAAACGCAGGTCCTGCTTTTGTCATTACCGCGGTGGGCTCAATGATGCTTTATTCTTTCAAAGCCGGATTGCTTATTTTTTTATCTTTGTCACTTTCTTCCGTTGTAATTTTCTTTCTTGCAGGATTTATTCTTTCGGATGAAGAAAAAATAAAAACAGAAGAAACTGCAATACCCGTAATTTCACAATCACTCGTTTCTTCTGTTTATAATGCATCAAAATCCATGCTTATTATCTGCTCGTGGATAATTATCTTTTCCTGTTTTCTTAATATCTTATACTTTCAGAAACCAGGTGTTCATTTTTCAGTTTTTTTCAATTCAGTTTTTGAAGTCACTTCCGGTTGCAGAAGTCTCGCACCTGATTGCAACCCTATTATAATTGCTGCTGTTATCGGCTGGGGCGGATTATGTGTTCATTGTCAGGTTTTTCCGTATATATTAAAAATCGGGTTGAAAGCCAAATACTTTTTTTGTTCAAGACTTCTTAATGCTATGCTTTCCGCTTTTTTCTGCAATCTTGCTTTCAAAATCTTCCCATGTGAAATTTCCGTGTTTTCAACAGGCGTTCAACCCACACTCAAGACTTTTGCTGTAAGCATTCCCGTCACAGCAGGTTTACTGCTTATGTGTGTAATTTTTGTTTTAGACCTTGATGCTCACAAAAAAATATGTTAAAATAACTATACGAGGTGAGTATTTATGGATAAAAAACAAATGACTATAACTAAAAAAGATTATTGTTGCGCAATCTGTATGCACGGAAAAAAAGCAGCAGACAGCGATTTGATTCTCTGTTATAAAAAAGGCGTTCTTCAACCTGATTATAAATGCTCTTCATTTAAATACGATCCTTTACGCAGAGAGCCTAAAAGAATGCCTGACCTGCCCGAATATACTTTTGAAGATTTTAAACTTTAAGCAAAAGCCACCAACTTCGTGTTGGTGGCTTTTTGTTATAACTCCAAAGGATTAATGTTAAGTTTTTTGCATATCTGAATAACGGTGTCAAAAGAAGCTCCCCCCACGCCTCTCGATAATAACGTCATCAAAGAACTGTATGGTATATCTGCTTCAATGGAAAAACGACGTAAACTTACATAATTATCTAGAATAAGATTCCTTAATTTAAGCTCTCTATTCATTTTTGTTCCTCCACAACAATAACATCAACTAATCTTTCTTCAAGCGCCGAAATTGAATCTTCTACACAATCCCAATCAGTAATAACCGCATCAAAAACATCGGCATCGCATACTTTTATAAACGAATTGACGCCTATTTTGCTACCGGGTAATAACAAAAACTTTTTCCTGCTATTTCTTATTACTGCTCTTTGAAAAGAAGCTGTTTCATCTGAACCGTTTGACAAACCAAAATCAGCAGTTAACCCCGACCCTGTTATAAAGCAGATATCAAAATGCATTTTGCTGACAAAATCAATTGCGATACTATCCACCAATGAACCACTACGACGCATTTTTCCACCCACAACATATACATCAATGTTTTCAAAGCTTCTCAATTCTTTCCCAAGGTCAACAGCATTTACTACAACTGTAAAATGGAAATCTCTGGGAAGCATTGAAACCATAATATAACCAAAAGAACCACTTGTTATATACACAATATCATTTTCTTTTATATTTTTTATTGCGTTTTTTGCAATTTCCCTGTAATTCGGAAAAATAGTCATTTTTTCGAAATCACGATTCATGGGTGGCCACACGCTTACTTGTTGAAGTTTTATTGCTCCACCATAAGTGCGTTTGCACAACCCTTTTTGGTCAAGCATTCTTAAATCACGCCTTGCAGACTCATCAGAAATCTCATATTTTTCTGTTATAAAATTTATTGTTATTTTTCCGTCTTTGTTTATTTTTTCTAATATTTCCTTCTGCCTTTCTTCTATAAACATATTTTACCTCCGCAAAAATATATAATCGGCTCCGACAAACATATATTACCACACAAACGGAAACATTTCAACAAAAACGGTAATCGAATTTGCGTATAAAAACGGACGGTTTATCCCGTCCGTTTTAAATTATTCTTCATATTTAGGCTTGTAAGCAATACCATCCATTTGACAAAGACATCTATCATTGACAAATTCTGTAACTATTGTCATTCTGGCAGGTGCTCCGTTTTTAAAATATTCTCTGAAAACATCTGCCCCTCTGCGAAAGTCCTCAACGTCTTTTATGTAGAAATTTATCTGCACCAAATCATCAAGTGTTGCACCCACAGTTGAAAGCGTTTCCGCCATATTTTCAATAACTGCCCTTGTTTGATTTACAATATCATATACATCTTGTCCACCTGCATGATGTGCGAGAAAAATATAATCACCAGCAACGACGCAAGAAGAACAAGTATCATCTCCACAATGGGTCGGCATTTTCTTAATCATAATCTCCGTCATCCTTACGCTACATAACTATCAAAACTGATTATATTTGAATAAATTTTTTCAGATGAAGATTTTGCTTTTCTTTTTGTTTTCATATATTCTTCAATACTGAGACCCGCTTTGCGTGCCTGCATTCTGAGTTTGATATATTTAAAAACTATTCTTTCAAACTCTGCTATCTCCTTTTCATAAAGGAATCCTACAAAAATTGCTATGGCAAAAATCATTCCGAAAATAATTGCAAGTGTTAAAGCTACTGACATATTTATTACTTCCTTTCATCGTTCATTTATATGATGAACGTTTGTTCTTTATGTCACTATTATAACACAAAAAATCGATTTGTCAACACAAATGTTCGTTTTTATGTTCGGATAAGTACATATAATCGTACTTTGCTCTTGCTTTTTTATATTTTTTTGAATTTTTTCCTTTATTTTTTACATTATGTAGAAAAAATATATAAAATGTGGTATAATTTTTTCATCAAAAATTCCGGAGGAATGTAAAATGAAAGTAATGGTTTATAAAACAGCAGAAGAAATTGCAGAAGCAGTAGGCAGAATTATCATCAAAAGAGTTGCCGATGAGCCTTCTTGTGCAATCGGTTTTGCAACAGGTGCTTCACCTGTTCCCACATATGAATACATAGTAAGCGAATTCAACAAAGGAAACATTTCTTTCAAAGATATGAAAACATTCAATCTTGATGAATATTGCGACCTTCCTGTTGAGGACAAAAACAGCTACCACACATTTATGCACGAGAACCTTTTCGACAAAATTGATGTTAATGCTGAAAACATTAATTTCCTTGATGGTAATGCAGAAGATTATGATGCAGAAAGTGCAAGATATGCAGAAGCTATCAAAGCTGCAGGCGGAATCAAAGTTCAGATCCTCGGCATCGGTACAAACGGTCACATCGGTTTCAATGAACCTGCTGATGAATTCACAGATGAAGCTTTTAAAGTTACTCTTACACAGAGCACAATCGACAGCAATCAGAAATATTTCGGCGAACAGGCAATGCCCAGATATGCTATGACAATGGGTATCGGCAGCATCATGAGAGCAAAGAAAATTGTTTTCGTTGCAACAGGCGAAGGCAAGGCAGATGCAGTTAAAGGCATGATCGAAGGCGAAGTAACACCCAAGTGCCCCGCATCAATCCTTCAGCAGCATGATGATGTTACAATCTTCATTGACAAAGCAGCAGCTTCAAAGCTTTCAAAATAATTTAATAACGACGCTCTCGGCTCTTTAAAAAGGAGAGAGCATTTTATTTAAAAAAAAT
>JAZSJD010000108.1:0-3885 GCA_045534165.1 Acutalibacteraceae bacterium
ATAAAACTTTGTATGATGAATATAAAGGAAGGCATGTATACTGTAAAAACTGCGATACCGTTTTGGCAAAAGAATCTCGGTTTTGTCCTCAATGCGGACATCGCATAGAAAAAGTGGAAGTTGAATGAAAAAGGAGAAAAAGACAATGAAAACAAAATTTAAGTCAAAGCTCTTGTCGATTCTAATTGGAGTGGTTTTTATTACGTTACTAAGCGTGCTTTTATGTATCAATGCTTATGCTGCCATTGAATACGAGTATGCAATATACAATCTTGATGATGGATTATGGTATCAGTTTTTTACCTGTTGTGAATGTGGTCACGAATATTTTGACTTTACAGATAATCCTGATGACTATACAGATGCATGGGCAAGAATAGGATTGGAAGACTGGGAATTAGTGTCAGATTATTGCAGATATTGTTATCATGGACATCTATGCGAAAATTGCCATAATGACTTGTCTGATGACATTGCTTGCTATCAATGCAATTTATGCTGGGAATGTTGGGACGATAGCATACATTGTCACCAATGCGGTTCGTGTTCAGAGGACCTTTGTCAGGATTGTCTTGAAGCAGAGGGCTGGCATGTTTGTTTAGGTTGTCACACAGAGGCATCTCAATGTCCCGGCTGTAGCACTTGTTTGTATCCATTGCATAATTATGGTGCAGTTTGTGAGGACTATGGCACACCACACTGCATTTATTGTGATGAAGAATGGATATGTAATGAATGTGGAGAATGTTTCTTTAACTATCATGACAAATTTTGCAGTGAATGTGAAATGTGCATTGACTGTGCAATAACTACCGGATTACATTGTCCACATTGTGCAGGTTGCATTATGGACGTTGGAGGTTGTGAAGGACTTGAGGGCGTATGTCTTGGCTGTTGCATTGACATTGGAAACCATTGCAATATATGTAATGAACATATTGGCGATGATGGAGAATGGTGTCGTGGCGGACAAGGTTGCGGACACTGCTTCCTTTGCGCTGATGACGAAGACTGGATTTGCACAAGTTGTATGCGCTGTGAAGTGTGCGATGATTTTCAGTGGTGTGAAACATGTGACTATTGTGAAGATTGTTGTCACATAAATGCCGAACTTCAAGGCTGTGTATGCGGTGAATACTGTGTTGAAGATGGAAGTTTTGATGATGTTGACCACCTTTGCAGTGTTTGTGGCGTAAACTTTTCGTGCGCAGTTGGTTTTTGTGAAGATTGCGGTTTGTGCATTGAATGTTGTTTGCTCAATTCCGAAGACCAAGGTTGCATGTGTGGTATATGCGTAAACAGTTCAGAGTTTGAAGACCACCTTTGTGAAAGATGTGGTTTGCCGTTCTGTGCACAGGGCGAACCTTGTAATGACTGCGGATATTGTCTGGAATGTTGTTTAGATGAATCATCATCTCGTGGTTGTAGCTGCGGATTGTGCGTTGAAAGTGATGATTTTAATAGTTCTGAACACTTGTGCGAAGATTGTGAAAATAATTTCTCATGCGATATTGACTTTTGCGATTCTTGTGGATTATGTTTAGAGTGTTGTGAAAGAGAGTCAGAGCTTGCAGGTTGCAGTCACGGTATTTGCGTTTTGAGTGGTGATTGGGAAGAACACTTTTGCGATATATGTGATAAATGTAAAGAAGATTGTTCCTGCGGACAAGAGTGTTGCGCAAATCCTGGTGGAGAAGCAAGCGGAACACATGGCACTTTTGTTCCTATTGGTTCAATAATTAAACAACCAACTGACAAAACAAGAACAGTTACCAAAAATACAAGGGTGGACAGGTCAGAAAACCTTGTAACATTCTATATTAGTGCTTATGACCCTGACCACAATGTTACTTATCAATGGTATGAAGTTGAAGGTGACAAAGCACCACGAAGATTAATTGACGATACTGAATATATTGTGTCAACAGATGACGTTCTTATTATTGTGAGTGGTGCAACAACAAACAAACTTACAGTTGCTGTTCCTGCAAATGCTTGTTCGGTAAGTTATTCATATTATTGTGTTGTTACATCAGCAACGTATGAAACTTTCCAATCTGAATCTGCATTTTTGTATGGAAGACATAATTATGGCTATGTGTGGACAAGTTTAAATAGCCATTCACATGGTTGTATTGGTTGTGGTGAAATTGATGAACAGTCTGAAAAAGCACATGATATAGGACCTTGGAAATATTCTCAGTATGCAACAGCAACTCAAGGTGCGTTAATTATTCGTGAATGTCGTGTTTGTGGTGGCATTGCTGAATCAAAAACAACAGAGCCACTTGGCGAACACCCATATCACACATACATATATCAACCTGTTTATGTAGCAGGCGAAAATGGGAATATGGTTTCTCATTATCACGAAAAAACATGTCTTTGCGGACAAAAAGGAAGTGTTAAAGAAGAACATGTGTGGAGTGCGTGGGTAATTACAAAATTTGCCGATGAACAACACACTGGTTCAAAATATCACGATTGTGCGGTTTGTAATTATCGTGAAACGGTAACAATAAAAAGGCAAACTCATGACCATTTTTACTGTTTTGATATAGATGAAAGCCCGACAGGAATAACATCTTTAACAGGATATAATAACAAATATCACTGGGCATATTGTATTTATCCGGATTGTCATGCTGAAGCATATAAGGAAGAACATCAGTTTGATAACTGGTACATAAAAGATATTCCTTACAATGTTGAAAACGAAACAAATCGTTTAGTATGGAGAACTTGTAAAATATGTGGATATTCAGAAACCAAAGAAATAAAATCAGGATTTAAAGCGCTTGTGGTTACAAATGGTAACATAAGAGCGCAATCTGTTGACAATTTTGAAGGAGATTTTCCTGTTCATACAGCCACGGCAAAACCACCTGAAGGTTATTATTTTGACCATTGGGAAGTTGTGTGTCCGGAAGGATACACTGCCGAAGACTTGTTTGATTTCAGTTGGGGATATTGGCAAACAAGAACATTGTCAGACGGAAGCACAAAATCCGAATTTATTTACACAACCATATATGATGAAACAATAGCATTCAGACTTGTTCATCAATGGGAAGAATCTTATAAAATTGTATATCATCTTAAAGCTGTTTGTTACAGATATGAAAATGAGTTAGTAGTTTATCCAAACGGCGATAAAAGTGACCGTTACTTTCTTGGTGAAGGAGATACTGTTGCAACAAATTACAATCCAGAAGAAACAGGAGTATCTAAAGAAGATAGCGTAGTTTGGGTTGAATCCATAGAAGAAAAACAGTTTGGTTGGGTTATTTATTATGAAGGAGAAGACAGGGGCGAACGCACAATGACCGTTCATCTTAACGGATATCGTGGCGGACCACTTGAAGTAACATCTTTTGAGCAGGCGCAGGGTGAAGGTCTCCCTTGCAATTTGCACATTATTGTTGACAAAGATTCTGTAATTACAACCAATGGCACAGGTGCAATCTGGGGTTGCTCGGTTGGTGGTGATGTTATTATTTCATCAACAAATGGTGCAACTTTAACAATTCGTGTAAATGGAATTAATCCTTATTCGGGTGAAGTTTATGGCATTTGCACCAGCAAAGCACCTAACGGATTTGGAAGCAAAGTTTCTTTACAAGGCAATGTAAAAGTAAATATTTGTGTAACAAACCAAGGCAACGGCTTTAAGCAAAATAGCGTTGCAATTGGAATTTATACACCTACTCAGGTGGAAGTTTTAAACAATGCATCATTAACTATTGAGGCAATCAGTTGGGATAATGGCGAAGATAGTAAATCTTCAACGGCTTATGCAATTCAGGCAGGCAAGGAACTTCGCATTAACACAACGGGCTGTGTTGAACTTAAAGTAACAGGTGTCAAAAAGGAAACAGGAAAGAA
>JAZSJD010000003.1:0-5414 GCA_045534165.1 Acutalibacteraceae bacterium
CCGAATTTCACAGTCAGTTTGTACGATAAATTATAAATTTATATAATATCTGATTTTAACATCGTAGGGTTTGGCGCTTGTCGACAAACCGTTAAAATATATATTACTTACGGAACGTCGGAAACCGCCGTTCCCTACAATACAGCACTAAACAAACTGATAAATTATAATTTATATATACATTTGCTTTTACAAAAAATATGCAACACCATTTTCCCTGCACCATTTTATTGCATCGGATACAACTTTTTTGTCCGAATATTCTTTCCACCAGGTACAGATATAATCGTTATGGCTTTCTATATAATATTCAAATTCCGAAAATCTGTCAGCATCCTTTTTGTTTTCCAGATATTTATCGGCTTCTTTGTTCTTCAACTCTCTTAAAAAGCTTTCAATTACCGCATATTCATCGGTTTTTCACAAGGGTATATATTCACTTGAATTTACTATATCATCATAGCTTTCAAAAGAAAATTTTTCAAACAATTCTTCAACACTGTATATCTGCTCATCAAAAGATGAATACCACCAATTATGCTCATACTTGTTTTCGCAATGCCTGTACCACCAACCGTAAAACCTGATTGAATTAATATCAACCAATGTAATCACACCCCGCTTCGTAGTTATATTTTATGCCGCTATGTTTTTATATCTGTCGCTTTCAATTACATTCATCATAAATTCATAAGGTGAGGGTACACCTTCTGCTATCATTGAAAAAAGTCTTGGTGTGCAACCGGAAACAAGTGCCACACCCTGCTCGTTTTCTGTTACAGGCTGTTGTCTGTTTCGGCTTGCCACATTCCAGAACACAACCTGGGGAAGCTTATAGCCTGCGTTTTCAAATTTTGTTTTTGCATTTTTAAAATTTGTTTCCCCTGCATTTTCAACACAGAAATTAAATTCCATATCAGAAATAATGATAAGCCTTTCAGGCAGTTCTGATTGTGGCACATTATTATTGACTGCAGAATTCAGAACAAGGTCGAACACTGCTTCAAGGTTGGTATCTGCAACTTTATTGAAAGAGCAGATGTATTGCAGTTTTTCAGCAAAGGTATCACCCTTGATTTCAATAAGCAGTGGCATACTTGAAAACTCAATAAAATGGTTTCTGAACGCACCTTTATTATGTTCTGCAAAATAAATTCCCAAAGACAAAGCAACTGCTGCGGGAACAGGCTTTCCATCCATATACATAGAACCTGAAGTATCAACAACTGCAAGTGCATTTGTGTCACAGGCGAAATCAGGCAAAGCATCCCATGTGGCATTGAGAATTTTTTTCTCTTCCTCTGTTATTTTTTTCATAAACGAGGAACTCTCTCTATACCAATCAACATTAAGATACTTCTCCACAATCTCATAAGGTGCAAGTGTGGCTGTGTTCAGCTTTGCTTCGCCTGACGATACTTTATTGAGGAATTCATTGTAACGTTCACCATCATTGCGGACAAAAGCATTGCGGTATTTGAGCATCGCCCTGGATGGCTGTTTTTCATAATCGAAAGTATAGTCCTTTTTACGAAGGTTGTTTTCAATAATACGGATGTATGCACGGAGTCTGCTTAACATTCTGCGATATGTTCTGTCGTCCATTCCAAGAAAACGTGCAATTTTCTTTGCAGTTTTAATAGTATCAGCATTAGATGCATTCACAGAGGGCAACCATTTGCCAAGCAAAGACACTTCTTCATTATTATTCATAGAATGAATATCCTTGCTAAGCTGTTCACGGATAAAAGCAAGCATATCTTTTTCAAGCTGTGTACCGAACAACACAAACAGGTCATCAAAGCGACCGTATTCTGCTATGTATGAAAGATTCTTACGGACAGTTTCAGGTGCATTAGCTGCCAGCCAGCCCAGACAAACTCTGAACACCTTACGCTCACCCAGACCACCTCGTATATCACGTGCAAAAAACAGAAGCTTCATGGCAATATCCTTATCTTCTGTGAAAGCACGCATAAAACGAGCGATGATTTCTTCATCACTTTCACGTCGGATTGCACCGACTGTTGCAAACAGATCAAGGCAATCGGACAGAGTTGTTTTAAGTGTTACTGCACCGTTTTCGGTAAATGTTTTGTTTGATTCCTGTTTCAGATATTGTAACATGAAACTCACTCCTTTTCTTAACTGATAAATAAAATAATCAAGGCACAAAATTCTGAACCAAGGTTTTCAGGCCTTTGCATTTAACGGAAAGTTAATCAGCTGATTTAATTGCTGTGCGTGCCTTTCGTTCAGACCCGGGTGGGAGTTGAACCCACCGCCACGAGGATTTCTACATCCCCACTCAACCGCTGAGCTACGGGTCACAAAAACAAGGTGCTTGCCGGGCGCCTCACCGGACATAGTTTTTCAGGATTCCGCCTTGTGACGACATAATTTGCTGTAAGCACCTTTTGTTAGAACAAGACACCTTGTTGTCAGTACGTCAAAAATATAAAGTCGTTAAGTGTTGCTGTTGGTGTCTTCAGGATTGCAAGAAGAGAACAAATCGGATTTCAGGGCAAAGCCCCGAGCAACGAGCTTCGGCAAGTTTTCGTTGTGATTATTCTCTTGAACAAGACGCTGTTGTAACTACATACAGGGATTCGAACCCTGCAAACTATCCGAGTATGAATCGGTTGTCTCCCGGTGAAACAAATGTTGTTCACATTTTTTTGCTGTTAGCGTCTTAACAAGATGCTGTGCATTTAAGGGCTTTCACCCTTGGTGGCTCCCGAATTAACTGAGCCTTTTCAATACCATTTGCTGTCAGCATCTTTACAAAGCACAGATACTGCCTTTCAAACGAGACATCCTGAAATTTGCTGTCTGTGCTTTTGTTGTATTCATTCTATCTCTTTATAATTGGAAAATCACGGAAAAAAAGTTGCGAACTTGTGAAAAATCAAGTCCGCAACTCTGTATTTTCTATATTTTTTTGTTTTTTCAACCGTTCTATAATCAGATTTCTGAAATTCTGTGGCTCTGTTACCTCAACAAATGGTCCGAAAGATAAAACTCTGATAACAAGCTCCGTTTCGTCAGAACCGTCATAGAAAATTTTTACACGGTATCTTTCTTCATCAATTTTTTCAGCTTCCTTTTTGAAATGCGCAAAATGGAGCATTACTCTTTCAAGGGCATTCCTGTGGTCAAGAAGCTCCATTACAAAGCTTTTTTCGTGATTTACTGCTGAAATCTTTATTTCTTCTTTCACTTTGCCCACAAAGGTACAACGCTCTATGCCTGCAAGATTTATCATAGCTGCACCGTATTGAGAACGGACATGCACACGGAATTTATCATCTTTTTCGGAATATTCAAGCTTATATGGGTCGCACTCAATAACGTGGAAAGCTCCCTTGCTCGCATGATAACGCACCTTAAGACGTTCTCTGTTTTTTATGGCATTAAAAATTACCCTGAAATTTTTGATATATGTTTTGTTTTCAAAATCATCACCATCGCTGTATTTATCAAACACAACATAGTCTTCAGGTGTAAAAAGAGGCTCTGTCCCATCAAGGAAAGTGAAATCTGCGTCAAAAAGGTTTACTCTCGGGTCAAGGCTTATTGCTTTGAGCCATCGTTTCTGCAAATCCGTCAAAGGCATAGACGGTTCATTTTTTATTGGTGTGGATAAATCTTTTTTGATTAACTGCCATTTTTCTTCTTTCAATGACGGTATTACAGTAAGAAAACTTTCTGAAAAAGCTTTATCATTTATAATTTTCAGCATTTCCTTTTCTGTCAGGTCACCTTTAACAGCCTGACGGAGAATTTCTGCCACAGCGTTATAGTAGCAACCGTAAATTTCGTGAAAGAGCATTATTCCTCACCTCCCAAACCGTAAAGGCGATACATACTCTGCAAATCCATACGGAATCGGTTTTCGTAAATTTTATTGGAACACTCAATATTTTCAATTCTGCCTGTGAAGGTGCGAATCCAGGGAATAAGCTCCCCTGAATCGTAAACATCGGCAGAAAACCGGCAGGTATGTTCATCAAGTTTTTCTACTGTACCGCATCGTTTTTCTCTTAAAAGTCTGCGATAGATGAATTCTTCATTTCTGCCGATATGCACAGTAAATTCAATATGTTCAAGAGGTCTGTTTTCCTCACACACAACGCCCCACATATTTTTCTGCATCAAAGAAAATTTTTCTCTTTTTTCATTGAAGGAGCTGTAAATGTTGCCTGTTTCTGCATCGCTGAGATAATCAAGACGGTAAACTTTATAAATTCTATATTTTACAGAATAAGCTGCAAGGTATCTTCTTCCGTTCTGAACACTTACAAGCACCTTAAGCGGTACTATTTCTTCTCTGCTGTTGTTCTGTGTGCGACGTGAAGTATTTGTTACGATAAGTGTTTTTTTTCGGGAAATTGCATCAAAAACCTTACAAAGAATTTCGCTTTCAAGGGCGTGGGTTATGTAATGATGTTTAAAAGAAAAATAATCTTCAACTGATGAAAATTTATCAAGAAGAAAACTGCCTGCAACACCGCAAAGCCCTGCCTCGCTGAAAAAGGCGATAACATCACAAAGCTCTGATATATCAGAATCAGAATTTCTTGAATATAAAACTTTCTTTCCTTCCTTGTGGCAGAGAACAAGTCCCAGCTCTGCATATTCCTTAAGCTTTTTGCGGACGGTTGATTCATCAAACACCATTGGTTGGCTGAAACAAGAAAGATATCCGCTGTCAATTTTATCTGTTATTTCAGAAAGAGAAAGTGCAATTTCAGGCGAAGATAAAATGTCAAACAAAATAAAATGCAAGGTTATATCGCCATCTGTAAAGCTTTTTGATTTAAGCACACTGTAAAGCGGATTATGTGAAACTGAACGGCTGTCTATTGAAATGAAAACATTCTTGCCATTTTCACTCTGGCGAAAGCCCATATATTCACCGAGATAGCTTTCAATTCTGCGACGCTCGTTATCATAGGAACGGGCACTTTTTTTATGGTACTCCTCCCTGCTTTTAAAACCGTAAACATAAAACTCTTTCATATAGTCACGGATTCGCTCAAAGTTTTTTATAAGCTCTGTGTATGCCATCAGTTTCACCTCCTGCATACAGTATAAATCTCATTATCAGAAATTTCAATCAGAAATCGTATGACTGTACAGAAAAACGGACTAAAAAAACAAATTTCGGTGTTGTTACTTACGTGACTTATTATTTATTTTATCCAAAAACTTTTTAATCATAATCAACACAAATAACAATGTAAATTTGCATAAAAAGACAAAGATAAAACATGACAGTATGGCTATAGCTGATATACACAACACATTAACAACCACTGAGTCATATGAAGTCAGCATTGCAAGGAATGTGCCATATACATAAGCACCTATACATACAGCTACAATTCTGTATACCCACGTTGTAAAACGTG
>JAZSJD010000030.1:0-19320 GCA_045534165.1 Acutalibacteraceae bacterium
TGTGGACGCAGTCCACCCTCACTTCTTCACTATTACTTCTTACCTATTACTTCAATTATAATTTGTGATAACAAATTATAATCATCATTCTGCAAGGTATTTTACAGCTTCGATATAACCGTCAAAGCCAAGACCTATAAAAGATTTTTCTGCGAAATAGGATACATAGGAAATCTGACGGAAAGGTTCTCTTTCGTTCACATCGGAAATGTGGACTTCGCAGGTTCTGATACCGACAGCTTTCAGGGCATCGAGAATTGCAACGGAAGTGTGGGTATATGCACCCGGGTTAATGACAATGCCATCAAAGTTTCCGTAAGCCTGCTGAATTTTTGTTACAATATCACCCTCATAATTTGACTGATAAAGTTCAGTTTCAACCCCGAGCTTTTCTGCCTGAGATGTAATATAATCGCACAAATCTTTATATGTTTTTTTACCGTAAATATCAGGCTCTCTTATGCCTAACATATTAAGGTTAGGTCCGTTGATAACTAAAATACGCATTTTAACACCTCTGAAAAAGTTATTTGTGCATCATCATCTGTTAAAACCTGAAAATCTGCAAGTGATTTATAGATGGGAATTCTTTCTTCTGCTAACTTCTTAAGCTTTTCTTCATCTGAAGAAAGAGGTCTGCCTGCAGTTTCAAGTTTTTCAAGATTCCGGTCAAGGTAAATGATTGTGGAATTTTCCCTGAGAGCATTTCTGTTTTCTTCCCTGAGAATTGCACCTCCACCTGTGGAAATCACAATACCCATCTGCATGCCCGCAGTCTTTACACATTCTGTTTCAACATCTCTGAAATAACTTTCCCCTTGTTGTGAGAAAATTTCAGGGATTTTTTTGTTTTCTTTTTCCTCAATCATCAAATCAGTATCAAGGAATTTTCTGCCAAGTTTTTCTGCCAACATTCTGCCGATAGTAGATTTTCCGCTACCGGGCATACCTACAAAAACAATGTTTTTTCTGTCATTTATGAGTTCTTCATAAATTCTGTCAATTACACTTTCTTCAATTTCCGTTTCAAGAAACTGTTCTGCAGATTTCACAGCCTGAGCCACAAGCATAACAAGTCCGTTTGAACAGTTTATTTTTAAATCTTCTGCCTGAAGAAGCAAATTTGTTTTCAAAGGATTATAAATCAGGTCAAGAACAGTTGTACAATTTTTAAAGGCAGACAAATCAATAAGCTTTTCTCCGTTTTTGGGGAACATTCCCACAGGAGTTGTGTTCACAATAATATCTGCATCATAGTGGCGTGAGATGTTCTGATAATTATTCTCCCCTGTTCTTGAAACAACAACAATTTCCCTTGCACCCTCGTCACGTGATACAATCTGCACAGTGAGAGATGCTCCGCCACTGCCAAGTACAAGTACCTTTTTATCTTTGAAAGATGAGCCTGCTTTCTTTGCCATATAAGAAAAGCCGAAATAATCAGTATTATCACCAAAAAGTGTACCGTCACTTCTTCTGATGCAAGTGTTTACACTTCCGATTTTCTTTGCAGTTTCTGATAATTCATCACAAGCTCTGAAAGCATCTACTTTATATGGAATTGTAACATTATAGCCTTTCAAGGATTTATCATTAAAGAAATTTTCCAGTTCTTCAGGTTCTTTGCAAAAAAGGTCGTATTGATAATCTCCTAACTTTGCATGAATCTGCGGAGAAAGGCTGTGGCCTAATTTTCTGCCAAGCAAACCGAACATATTTTAATCCCCCATACGTTCTACCTGATATGAACGACTTAATGTGAAAATTGTGTTATAGAGCTTTTCAGTATACGGAATAAACTCTTCGCTTACATTTGCAGTTACTTTTTTTGTAACTTCTTTTTCACGTTCTTCATCAAAAACAGGCAGACCGTTTTCTTTTTTATAGTCTGCAATAAGTGAGGCACACTTCATTCTTTCTTCAAAAAGACGTGTGATTTCTTTGTCTGTTTCGTCAATTTTCTGACGGAGTTCATCAATATTCATTCTTATCACCTTATAACAGATTCATAATTGCAATTGCAGCAGCTGATTCAACACAAGGCACAGCTCTTGCAACAACGCAAGGGTCGTGTCTGCCGTGAATTACAAGATTTTCTTCTTTTCTGTCAAGAAGGTTTACTGATTTCTGCTCTTTGCCGATGGAGGGTGTTGGTTTCATCGCAACACGGAAAACAACAGGCATTGAAGAAGAAATACCGCCTAAAATGCCACCGTGGTTGTTTGTTTTTGTGGCAAACACACCGTTATTTTCGCAGAATTCATCGTTATTCTCTGAACCCAACATTTCTGCACAATCAAAACCTGCACCGAATTCAATTCCTTTAACAGCAGGAATTGCAAAAATTGCAGAGGAAATAACATTTTCCATTCCACCGAACATAGGCTCTCCAAGACCTACGGGAAGACCTGTTATTGCACATTCAATAACACCGCCCACAGAATCTGCGTTTTCTTTGGCTTCAAGAATTTTTTCAACCATTTTTTCGCCCTGAACATCTGAAATAACAGGGAAACTTTTGCCCCTTACAATTGAAAAATCAATATTTACAGGGTCGAATCTTTCATCTTTAACACCTGCGATATTTTCTATGTGAGCACCGATTTCAATATTTTTATCTCTTAAAAACTGCATACACACATTTCCTGCAAAGCAAAGAGGTGCTGTGAGTCTGCCTGAGAAATTGCCTCCGCCTCTTATATCGTTAAAACCGTTGTGTTTGAAAAATGCTGTGAAATCAGCATGACCGGGACGAGGAACTTTCTTTAAATTTTCATAATCTTTTGAGTGATGGTCTGTGTTGTTGATTATTGCACAAATGGGTGCTCCGCAAGTGACACCATCAACAAGCCCTGAAAGAATCTGTGGCAGGTCTGCTTCCTTACGTGCAGTTGAAATTTTATCTCTGCCGGGAGAACGCCTTGCCATAAAGGAATTTATTTCTTCCAGATCAAGTTTTTTTCCGGCTTCAAGTCCGTCAATCACAACACCTATTGCAGATGAATGGGATTGACCGAAAATTGTGATTTTTACTTTTTCGCCGAAACTACAAGACATTTACAATTCCTCCTGCCTTCCTGAAATCTTCAAAGAAATCAGGGTAAGATTTTTTCACTGCATCTGCATCTGTGATTATTATTTCATTCTCTGCAAAAACAGATGCTATTGCAGACGCCATGGCAATTCTGTGGTCGTTAAAAGAATTGACAGTACCGCCTTTTAATTTTTCTTTACCGTAAATTATAATTGAATTATCTGTGCCTTCTGCCTGACCGCCTAAAGAATTTATCATTGAAACGGTGGAAAAAATTCTGTCGCTTTCCTTAAGTTTCAGACGTTCTGCATTGATAATATTTGTTTTGCCTTTTCTTACTGATGCTTTAACGGAAATTATGGGAACTAAATCAGGAATATCCGAAACATCAATAAAAATTTCTTCATCTTCTTTTTCAAGTTCTTTTAAAACTTCAAGAATTTTTCTGTCCCCTTGTTTTGAGTTTGCATCAAGGTTTGTCACACAAATGCCTGCTGTGAGGAAAAACGCACTGTTTGACCAATCCCCTTCTGCCACAAGGTTTGCAGAAACATATTTTTTATCAGGCACAATATATGTGTTTCCTTTTTCTTCAACTTTCACACCGAATTTTTCCATAACGGAAACTGTTATGTCAACATAGGACTTTGATTGGAAACTGCCTGAAATTTCAATTTCCCCTCCGCCCGCCAAAGGCAGAGCAAGTAGAAGTCCTGTTATAAACTGTGAAGAAACCGAACCGTCAATTGTGTATCTGCCTTTTGGGAGTTTACCCTCAATTTCCAAAGGGAAACCTTTATTTACTTTAACATTGTGTTTTTGAAGCACATCAGTCAAAGTGTCCATTGGTCTCTCAGGTAGTCTGCCTCTGCCGGTGAAAACAGTTTTAACACCTAAAGAAGCACACACAGGCACAAGGAAACGGAGTGTGGAGCCACTTTCACCGCAATCCAGAATTGCTGAAGAAACTTTCTGCACAGGCTTCACTTTATATATGTTTTCATTTTTTTCAATTGCTGCACCTAAATTCTGAAGAGCTGAAATTGTAGCTTCAATGTCTTCTGAAGAATTATCAATTTCAATCAAAGATTCTCCGTCTGAAAGTGCAGCGCAAATCAACATTCTGTGGGCAACAGATTTTGAAGAAATGGCTTTTAATTCACCTTTTAAGGAAGTGGGTGTTATTGATACGTTCATTTTATTCACCAAGCATTTTTGCAAATTCTTCAACCGATAATTTTACTCTCTCACATTTTCCCATTTCAACCGGCACAATGAAAGAGATATTTTTACCGCTTATTTTTTTATCACTTGAAGCAAAGTGTGACAGAATTTTTGTATCATAAGGACATTCTGTTTCAAGATTATTGTTTCTGCAGGCAGTTTCAACTTCCTCTGTCAGGTCAACTTCTGTAAGGTTATTTTCAAATGAAATCTCACAAGCCAGAACCATACCCATTGCAACTGCAGTACCGTGGGAAATGAGGAAATTACTTTGGGCTTCAATTGCATGGCCAAGAGTGTGACCAAAATTGAGAAGCTGTCTTTTTGCAGAATCAAATTCATCTTCAATAACAATATCTCTTTTTATTTGGACGCACCTTGCAATAATTTCTTCAAGGTTTTCTTTTACGTTACCGTTCTTTACTTTATCAAAAAGGTCTTTATCTGCAAGCACACCGTATTTGATTACTTCTGCCATACCGTCTGCAAAAACTTTATCTTCAAGAGTATCAAGCAATTCAATATCGCACAGAACAAGCTCAGGCTGATTGAAAACACCTGCAAGGTTTTTGCCCGCTTCAAGGTTTACAGCAGTTTTTCCGCCAACGGAAGAATCAACTGCTGACAGAAGTGTTGTGGGCATCTGCACAATGTGTATACCCCTTAAAAACAAGGCAGCCGCAAGACCTGTCAGGTCACCTGTTACACCGCCACCTAAAGCTAAAAGCACATCGCTTTTTGTGAAATGCTTTTCTGCAAGATATTCAAGCAACTGAAAAAGCACTTGCGGTGACTTTGATTTTTCACCTTCAGGGAAAATAAATGTGTCGCAGACAATTCCTTGTTTTTCAAACACTTTCTTAACTTTTTCAAGGTGCAGAGATGCAACTTTTGAATCAGTTACAATCATAACCTTTGATGAGGGAAAAAGTTTTGTGATTTCCTCACCAAGTTTTTCTGTTACACCTTTGCCTATTATAACATCATATTTTTTTGATACATTAATTTCAATCTTTGTCATTTTTATAACCCGGTTTCATTTCGTCTTTTATTTCGTTTGCATCTTCAAGGAGAGAATATAACAGTTCGCCCTCATCACACTTTATTACACATCTGTATTGCCAGAGATGTTTTATAAGCAAATCAAGTTCATTTACAATATTATCTTTATTTTCAAGGAACAACTGTGTCCACAACTTTGAATTAACTTTTGCAACCCTTGTCATATCCTTATAACTGCCTGCCGAAAAGCCTTTGTGCTCCTGTGCAGCAGGGCTTTTTATATATGCACTTGAAATGATGTGAGGAAGCTGTGAGGTGAAAGCAATGATTCTGTCGTGGTCTTCAGGTGTTGTTATAACAATATCGCCAAAACCTATTTCACGGAAAAATCTGTCAAGCTTTTCCATCAGTTCATCAGGGATTGTATCGTAAGGTGTGAGAATCATTGATGCACCTTTGAAGAGCGTTGCACGTGCAGCACCATAGCCCCATTGCTGTGTGCCTGCCATAGGGTGACCGCCTATGAAAGTGAAACCCTGCTTTTGTGCAATAGGTTTCATTTCTTCGCAGATTGTTCTTTTAACACCGCAACAGTCAATTACAACTGCACTTTTTCTGATATTACCCTTGTTTTCATTGATGAATTCAATTGCATTATCAGGATGAAGACAAAGCAGTACAATATCGCTCTTTTTAAGCATTGCGGGGGTACACACTTTGTCAAAAGCATCTTCTTTTTTTGCAACATTCAAAACTGCCTTGCTGATATCGTGGGCAACAACCTCATGCCAGGTATATTCTTTCATCGCCTTTGCAAATGAACCGCCTATAAGACCCATACCTACAACGCAAACTCTCATCTCAATCACCCTTAAAATAAAATATCCCACAGTAAATTTTACTGCGGGATTTGAAAACTAAAAATTCATCTCTTACAGCAAAACTTACCAAGCCCTACCAAAACTGATAAAGCTAAAGTAATAATAATAAGCTGTAAGAATTGATTTCATAAACATTGCCACCTGTTTCTTAATGAAAAAATTATATCACCCTGTTTTTTTGTTGTCAAGGTTTTTAACAAAGTTCTTCTGCAAGAAGTTGAATTTCTTCCTTGTTCTTCTCGCTTACTGCTGACATAATTTTTACTGAATTTTCAGCAAATGTTAAATCTTTGCTGTCTGCAAGCATTTCCTGCATAACCTTTTTTGCAAGAGGTGCCCAGCTTCCGTTTTCCATAAAAGCTACTGTTCTGTTCTGGAAATTGCGTTCTGTGAGATGGTTGATAAACTCCCTCATAAAGGGGAAAATTTCACCGTTATAGGTTGTTGTTGCAAGCACAAGTTTGCTGAAACGGAAAGCATCTTCCACAGCTTCTGCCATATCGCATCTTGCAAGGTCGTTAAGATGAACTTTTTTGCCTTTTTCTTCTAATTTTTCTTTAAGGAGAATTGCAGCTTCCCTTGTGTTACCGTAAACTGATGTGTAAGCAATCACAACGCCTTCTTCTTCCACTTTATAGCCTGACCATATATCATAAAGGTTAATGTAATAACCTAAATTTTCTTTGAGAACAGGACCATGAAGAGGACAGATAATCTGAATATCAAGGTCTTTTGCTTTCCCCAGAAGGAGCTGAACCTGTGCACCGTATTTACCAACAATTCCGATATAATAACGTCTTGCTTCGCAAGCCCAGTCTTCATCTACATCAAGAGCACCGAATTTGCCGAAACCGTCAGCAGAGAAAAGAACTTTATCCTTATTATCGTAAGTTACAATAACTTCAGGCCAATGAACCATAGGAGCTGTAACGAAAGTAAGTTCCCTTGAACCTAAAGAGAGTGTATCTCCGCCACCTACAACAATTTTTCTGCCTTCAAAATCTGTGAAGAAGAAATTCTTCATCATTTTGAAAGCCTGCATTGAAGAAACAATCTGTGCTTCAGGATACTTATTTGCAAATTCAAGGATATTTGCTGAATGGTCAGGTTCCATATGCTGAACAATAAGGTAATCAGGTTTTCTGCCATCAAGCACTTTTTCAATGTTACAAAGCCATTCATCCCTGAATGCTTTGTCTACTGTGTCCATAACTGCAATTTTTTCATCCAGAATAACATATGAATTATAAGCCATTCCTTCAGGCACAATATACTGTCCTTCAAACAAATCTATATTTCTGTCGTTTACGCCAACGTATTTAATGCTTTCTGTTACCATCTTAATTTCTCCTATGCTGAATATATTTCAAGTTTTTTAAGTGTTGCAAATTCTCTTGTTTCTTCAATAACAATTTTCATTGCACTTGTTACCATTGGTTTTTTGGGCAGAATATATTTTTTATAGCCTATTATTGAATGTGTTTCTGCCTTTTTGAACTTTTTGCCCTCAAGGGTATAAATTGAAAATTTTTCCACTTGCTGACCGGTTGCAATATTTTCCCCAAGCTCAATAAGCTTGATGATTTTTTCTTCACCGAAATCTACTGTTATTTCAATTTTTGAATCGGTTTTACCTGAATCAAAATAAGAATTTTCTTTTTTAAGGTTTTCTGCATTACCGCAGTTGGAAGTTACCTTTGAATTGCGAAGCAATGGTTTGGCTCTGAGCATATCCATATCGCTTGCAAAGCTCCTGAGAGTCAATGTTTCTGCCTCGTGAACACGTCCGCGCTGGTCAATGGGAATACCCAATTCAAGGCAGGCATTTGCTCCTACTGTTGAAAAATAAATATCTTTCATTCTTTGCAGGAACATTGCAACTTCATCCTGCTCTTTGTTGTAAAACCAATCATCCCTCATTGAAACATCAACCATAACAGGCTGCCACACAAGAGAATTTGCTTTTTTAAGAGCTTTTCTGCTGCCTAAATCAAGGTTCATTCTGCTCTGACCGTCAGGTGTTCTGTAAGTGTTTTCTTTGTTTTTGTCGATTTTTGTAATTTTCTGCAAATCGTTGACAGGTTCAATTACACTCCATTCTTCAGGACGTAAAACCACCTTTTTGTTGCCTACGTGCCTTACATCAGGACCGTTTACAATAACTGCGTCAGGCTGGAATTTACGCACAACTGAACAGTAACGTGCAAAATCGCAACTTTCGGGCATTTCTGCTGTGTAAAGGAATTTCACTTCATAAATATCACCGTATGAAGTGAGCAGTTCTTCAAGCTGACTGCATATTAAATCATCATATTCTTTGCCTGTTTTTTTGGTGTTTCTGTCCACAAGAGAAAAGCTGAAACCGAATTTAAGGTTTTCTTTTCGGCAGGCTTCACTCAATTCCTTTATAATATCCCCTTTTCCATCAAGGTAAGGAGAATTTGCAACTGTATATTCAGTTGTTTTGCTGGGCCACAAACAGAAACCCTCGCTGTGTTTTGCTGTGATTATAACACCATTCATCCCTGCACTTTTAAAAAGTTCCGTCCAGGAAGAAACATCAATATTTGTGGGATAAAATGCGTTTGCCTCTGTTTTGCCCGTACCTTCCTGCATGGCAACAAAAGTGTTAAGACCGAAAAAAACGTGGGCAGCAAATTCCGTTTCCTGCCATTGCAATTGTCTTTTTTCAGGAACAACCATATTTGCAAATTTTATAAAATCTGTCTTTTTTCCAAACAAACTCCACACCAACTTTCTGTTTTACATTATACCAACAAATCTTCCTTTTGGCAACAAATAAATCTTTAAATTTCGTTTATTTTGTGATATAATATTTTCCATTAAAGGTATGAGGTGGATAATGAATAATTTTAAAGGTGCAATTTTTGATTTAGACGGTACAGTGCTTGATTCTATGGCTCTGTGGCACAAGGTGGACATAGCCTTTTTCAATTCAAGGAATATGCCCATTCCTGACGGTTACATTCAGGCAATTTCTCCTCTGGGAACTTATAACGCTGCTGTTTACACAAAAGAAACATATAATATAAAAGAATCTGTTGAAGAAATTATTGCTGAATGGGGTGTTCTTGCAAAGCAGGAATATTCGCAGAACGTAAAATTAAAACCAAATGCAAAAGAATATATAATTTCTTTAAAAGAAAAAGGTTTCCGTCTTGCAGTTGCAACAGCTTCTGATATGGAATTGTTTTCTCCATGCCTTAAAAAGAACGGAATTTTTGATTTGTTTGATGAATACACTTTTGTCAACGAAGTGGGCAGAGGAAAATCTTTCCCTGATATTTATTTACGCACTGCTGAAAAATTATCACTTAAACCTGAGGAATGTATTGTTTTTGAAGATATTCTCACAGGAATCACCTCTGCAAAAAGTGTTGGTTTTTACTGCGTTGGTATGTATGACGAAAGTTCCGAAAAGGATATCCAAAAAATAAAAGAAATTTCCCATAAATTCATTTATGATTTCAAAGAGATGTTTGAATAAAACTCTTTTGCAGACAAAAACTAATTTCGGACACTATCTATGTCCGGAAGGAGTTTTTAAAATGAACGATCAGAACAGAAACAACAAAAATCAGAATCAGAACCAGAACCAGAATCAGAATCAGAATCAGAACAGAAATGGTCAGAACAAGAAAAATGACCAGAACAAAGAAAACAAGAAAAGAGATAATTTTGATTTCTGAGCAAACAAAAAGGCCGAGGGAAATTCCCTCGGCTTTTTATTTCTTTAAATTATGCTACTGTACCGAAAAGTGATGAAAAGAACGCAATTGCTGCGTCGATGAAATCCTGAATAGGACCGCTTGAGAAATCTAAAAAGTCAAAAACGCCTACAAGTGAATCCCAATCAATACCTTGGATGCTTCCTATGAAAGAACCAATTACGTTTTCCCAGGGTATGCTTTTAAAGAAATCTGTTACCATTGTAAGAATTGCATTAATATCCATTAACCAAAACCCCTTTCGTTTTTTATCTTACTTTAATTATACCTTTTTTAAAAATAAAGTCAATATTATATAATAATTCTTAATTATATGTGTTTTCGCAGATTTCATTGATTTTATCACGCAAAGCCATAAAATCATCAAACGCAAGAGGTTTGTTGTTAGGGTTACGAAGCAGTGCTGCAGGGTGGAATGTACCCATAAAAAGAATGCCTTTTTTATCAATAAACTGACCATGCTGTTGTGTAACTTTAAAATCAGGTGAGATTAATCTCTGTGCTGAAATTCTGCCAAGGCACACAACAATTTTCGGTTTCATCAGCTTTACCTGTTCCCTGAGCCATTCAATGCACACATCCTGTTCTGCCGGCAACGGATCACGGTTTTTGGGCGGTCTGCACTTTACCATATTTGCAATGTAGATATTTTTATCCCTTGATAAATCAATGCAGGCAAGCATTGAATCGAGAAGCTTTCCGCTTCTGCCGACAAAAGGTTCACCCTGCAAATCTTCATTTTCCCCCGGTCCTTCGCCAACAAACAGAACTTCTGCATTTTCATTACCCTTGCCGAAAACAAGGTTTGTTCTTGTTTTTGCAAGTTCACATTTATTGCAAAGCATACATTCATTTTTCAGATCTTCCCAATTTGTATACATAAGATGTGTGTCCTTTCTTTTATCTATAATTCAGCTGTAACATTTCCAAACGTGTCGTTCTTGAACGAAGTGACGAATCCCGTTTGGAAATATTTATTATTTTCCTTTTTCAGATCCTTCGTTTCACTCGAGGATGACGAAAACGGAAATGAGGTGTTTGCCATTTTGAGATCCTTCGCTTCATCCTCGCCGTAGTCATTCTTGAGCGTCAGCGAAGAATCTCGGCGAGGATTCGCTCAAGGATGACAGCAAAATGGCAAGGTTGGTGCGATGAATTATAATTTTTATCTGTTTGTTTAATGTTGCATTGTAGGGAATGGCGGTTTCCGACATTCCGTAAGTAACATACATTCAGGTGTGGACGGAGTCCACCCACACTTCTTCACTGTTACTTCTTACCTATTACTTCAACTATAATTTGTGATAACAAATTATAGTTTGTTGCACATTTTTCTTTTCTCTATTCAGAATTATACCACATATTATTACAAATTTCATCATTATTGTTGAAAAAAATTTTTGATAGTAGTATAATATATTGGTAATATTTTTTCAGGAGGATTTAATTATGAAAAAGTTAGTTTTAGTTGAAACATCTGCTCGTCACGTTCACGTCAGTGCTGAAGACCTTGCAACACTTTTCGGTGAAGGTTACGAACTTACAAAGAAAAAAGACCTTTCACAGCCCGGTCAGTTCGCTTGTGAAGAAAGAGTTCAGGTTATCGGACCTAAAGGTTCTTTCCCTGCTGTTTCTATCCTCGGACCCACACGTCCTGCTACTCAGGTTGAACTTTCAGCTTCTGATGCCCGTTCAATCGGCGTTGCTGCTCCCTGCCGTGAATCAGGCGACACAGTTTCTTCAGGTGCTTGCAAACTTGTTGGCCCCAAAGGTGAAGTTGAACTCACTGAAGGTGTTATCGTTGCAAAACGTCACATCCACTGCACTCCCGAAGATGCTGAAAACTATGGTCTTCAGGACAAACAGGTTGTTTCTGTTAAAATCGAATCAGAAGGCAGAACACTTACTTTCAGCGATGTTATCTGCAGAGTAAGCCCCTCTTATGCTCTTGCAATGCACATTGATACAGACGAATCAAATGCTGCTTTTGCTACACCCGGTCTCCAGGGCGAAATCATTGCTGAATAATTTTTTCTACATAACCAAAAACACCGTCAGGAATTAACCTGACGGTGTTTCTCTTTTTTAAGTATTACATTAAGCTACCAAAAAGGCCCTTAATAACAATATCAAAAGCTGCTTTGAGAACCTGACCGATAAGTGTGAACCAGTTGGCAATTGTGAATTTAACCTGAACTTCAACCTCACCTGTTGCAACATTACCGTATTCGTCTGTTACTGTGCAGGTGATTGTTGTTTTACCCATACCCTTGCCGATAACATTACCGTTTTCGTCAACTGTTGCAACGTTTTCTGCACCTGATTTGAAAACTGTAGTGTAATTAACTTCTTTGTTTTCGGCGAAACGAACCTGAGGATCGATTTTTGCAACCTGCTCGTAATTTACAACAATCTTTTCGCCTAAATCAACACTTTCAACTCTGCCTTTGAGAACAGGTGTGAAATCTCTTTTTTCAGTTTTGTCGCAACGTGTGCAATCGTAAACTGTGTAGCCACCATCTGTGTAACCGGGAGCAACTACTTCCCCTGCTTTCATATCATGGTCAAGTGCAGGGATTGTTTCTGCCTGTGTATGACCTTCTGCTGCCATATTGCAAGCAGAACAGCTTCTTGTTTTAAGGCCGTCTTCTTCACATGTTGCTTCTTTTTCAACAACCCATTCACTATATGTATGTGAAAGTTTTGCAACAAAATTTTCCTTTTTCACGTTACTGCAGTTTGCACATACAGAGCTTGTGTAGCCTTCGCTTGCACAAGTGGGTTCAACAACTGTTTTTTCACCGTATGAGTGACCGAGTGCAGGAACAAGACCTGTTTCGACAGCACCACAGAGAGAACATTGTCTGTATTTTATGCCGGGCTCTGCACAAGTTTCATCCTGAGAAATAATCCATTTGCCGAATTCGTGCTCACATTCAACTTCTTCAGCATTTACTGCGAGGCAAGCAAAATTCATTGCCATTAAAACTGCAAGAAAAACAGAAATAACTTTTTTCATATCTACATCTCCTCTGTTAATTTATATTTCAATTATAACATAAAACCGCCGAAAAGCAACATTTTAAATTCTTTTATCAATTAAAAATTATTAAGAAAAGGCACTCAGCATACGCCGAGTGCCTGATTTTATTACTCTTCTTCTTTTTCTTCTTCAGGTTGGTCGATAAAGCAAACAATTGCTTTCACAACACGGTGGTCGGCAATTTCAGTAACTTTAATGTTAAGTCCGTCTGCCTGAAGTTCAACCTGTGTTCCGTCTTCGGGAATTGAGCCGAGAACACCGAAAATGAAACCACCGAATGTATCGGAATCATATTCGTCATCAATATCAATGTTCAATTCTTTTTCAACATCTTCAATTTCAACGTTACCGCCGATTAACCATGTGTCAGAATCGATTTTTTTGATTTCTTCTTCCGGCTTTGCTTCAAATTCATCGTCAATATCGCCGACTAATTCTTCAAGCAAATCGTTGATTGTAACAACGCCTGTCATTCCGCCATATTCATCAAGAACAACTGCAAAGTGGTCTCTTGAATGTTTCATTCTTTCAAAAAGAACGTCAGCTCTTACACTTTCGGGAACGAAATATGCAGGACGTACTGCTTCTTTCATAACATTTTCACGTGATTTATCTCTGAGACGGAAATAATCTTTTGTGTTAAGAACGCCGATAACATCATCAAAGCTTTCGTCACAAACAGGGTAAAGTGAATGACGGCTTGAGAAAATTGTTTCTTCCCATTCTTCATCAGTTTCTTCTTTCCAGAGGAATGAAACTTCAGTTCTGTGGGTTGCCACATCACCGGCTGTTATATCGTCAAACTCAAAAACATTTGTAATAATCTGCTGTTCATCAAGGTCGATTGTTCCGCTTTCTGTACCTGCATCAACCATAAGACGGATTTCTTCTTCAGTAACTTCATTATCCTGAGAGTTGGGGTCTATACCGAAAAGTCTGAGAATAACATTTGTTGACTTTGTTAAAACCCATACAAGGGGTGCAAAAAGTTTTGAGCACACAAGCATAAGTCCTGAAACACCAAGTGCCATTTTTTCAGTCTTTTTCATAGCAAGACGTTTGGGAACAAGTTCGCCGAACACAAGGGTGAAATAAGACAGAATGACTGTGATGATGATAACTGAAATTGTATCAAGCACTTTATCATCAATGCCTAAATTAAATTTACTGATTGCACGTACCAGTTTTTCTGAAAAAGTATCGGCAGCAAAAGCACTTCCCAGGAAACCTGCAAGTGTGATTGCAACCTGAATTGTTGAAAGGAATTTTGCGGGCTGGTCAGTAATTTTCATTAATCTTTTGGCTCTTTTGTTTCCCTCTTTAGCCATAAGAGCCAGCTTGTTTGAATTGAGTGAAATTACAGCAATTTCAGCACTTGCAAAAACTGCATTTAGGAAAATAAGAACAATTTGTAAAAGAATCTGCCATATTAGCGGGTCCATTTTAAAATCATCAAACCTTTCGAAAATAAATTATTACTGTATATTCTAACATATTATAGCAAAAAGTCAACAGTATTAAAGAAAGATTAACTAATAATTTTCAATTCTCCGGGCTATCTCACGGAAGACCGGTCCGCAATCACCTGCACCGCTTTTTCCTTTTTCTTTAAAGACCACAATTGTGTAAACCGCATCTCCTTTTTCTGCAAAACCTGCAAACCAACAGTTGAGTATTTCTTTACCGTTTTCGTCTTTGCGACCTGTCTGTGCAGTGGATGTTTTCCCCCCTGACCTGATATTTTCAGGCTTTGCAGAAATGCATGTACCTTCATTAAAATTATTTTCAAGAAGCTTCTTCACTTTCTCTGATTGTTCTTCTGAAAGAGCTCTGTAAACATATTGGTTTTCGTTGATTTCTGTTTCTGAGCCATCATCATTCACCAGAGATAACACAAGCCTTGGTGAAATATATTTTCCACCGTTTACCGAAACAGAATAGCAAAGTGCAACCTGCAAAGGTGTTGCAAGAAGTTGTCCCTGACCGAAAGATAAATTTGCCAGGTCACCGTCTGTTACAATATCTTCCGTTGAAGGCAGGTTGCCCCCTGAAGAAAAAATTCCCTCAGCCAAAGAAAAGTTTTTGCCGAAGCCTGTGTTTTCTGCAACCTGTATGATTTTTTCTTTGCCCAATTCAAGGGCAAGACGGATAAAATAAGTGTTGCAGGAATATGCAAACGCTTTTTGAAGATTCACAAAACCGTGTGCGTGATGGTCTGAGCAGGCAAACCTTTTTCCGCTGATGGTAAGACTGCCTGAACAAAAGCTCTGAAAATCATCTTTCCCCTCTTTTACTGCTGCCATTGCAACAACAATTTTGAAAACTGAGCCTACGCTGTATGCACTTGTTACTCTGTTTAAAAATGGGGAATTTTCATCATTAAGGCTTTTTGAAACATTGTTGCAGTCAAAATAAGGTGTGCTTGCCATTGCCTTTATCTGCCCTGTTTCTGCATCAAGCACAACTGCGCCTCCCCTTTCAACCGAATAAAGCCTTAATGCATTTTCTGCAACAAGCTGAATATCCTTATCAATTGTAAGACGTACACCTTCAGGGGAATAATAATTTTCCGAAACAATTCTGTTTTCTCCCCCTGCCAGCACCTTATTATATGCAGTTGTGTTGAACTGATATAAAAGGTTTTTCTTATCTTTCAGGAAAGCATCAAAACTTTTTTCAATTCCGTAAACACCTTTGTTATCGCTTTTATTTATATAACCTAAAACGTGGCAACAAAAGCCGTCAGAGGTGTATCTTTCGAATTTTTTGCCTTTGAGAATAAATTTGTTTTTACCGTAATATTCGCAATCTGCAACAAAGGGTACTGATTTTTCAATACATTCCAGAAGCTCCTTATATTCATCTTTTTCAAGATAATTTTCAAGAAGCTCTGCTGTTTCCTTTTGCGGTTGAACAACAATAAAATCTTTTTCATATCTGTTTACTAATTTTTCCATATTGCAATCGTAAATTTCTCCGCGAAGCTCTGACAGAACAATATTCTTTGTAGAATTGGAAATCAAAGGCACTTTGTTTTTCTCAAGTGCAACACTCAATGTTCTTAACGAAACTGAAAAGAAAAAAAGCATAACAATAACAAGCACAATTATTTTCCTTTTTATAAAAATCACCTCCTTTTAATTATTGACAGAATTGTCTGATATATATATACTCTTATACAGAGGTGATTTTTATGTTTCTTGATTTGGTTAACAAAAGAGAAAGCTGTCGCAGTTTTGAAAAAAGAGAAGTAGAAAAAGAAAAGCTTGTTAAGTGTATTGAGGCTGCACGTCTTGCACCATCTGCCTGTAATTCACAGCCATGGAGTTTTGTTGTTGTCAACAAGGAAGAACTTTTAGAACCTGTTGCGAAGGCTACACAGAAAATTGGTATGAACAAGTTTACAGATAACGCAGGTGCATTTATTGTTGTTTGTCAGGAAAAAGCAAACTTCACAGCAAAAGTCGGTTCTGTTCTTCAGGAAACTTCTTTTCAGGATATCGATGTGGGTATTGCCACATCACACATCTGTTATGAGGCAACTGCACAAGGTCTTTCCACCTGCATTTTAGGTATGTTTGATGATAAGAAAATCAAAGATGCCCTTTCAATGCCAAAAAACAAAAAGATAAAACTTGTTATTGCTGTCGGATATTCAGCAAAAGACACTTTAAGAAAAAAAGTCAGAAAAAACTTTGATGAAATTGCATATTTTGCAGAATAAAACTTTTTTGAAAAAAATCAAAAAAAATTCAAAAAAAGTGTTGACAAGTGTAAAAAAATATGTTATATTAATCGAGCGTTGAAGTTGCTGGTGTAGCTCAGTTGGTAGAGCAGCTGATTTGTAATCAGCAGGTCGGGGGTTCGAGTCCGTCCACCAGCTCCACTTTTATGCCTAAAATTTAACATGTGGGTGAGTTCCCGAGCGGCCAAAGGGAACAGACTGTAAATCTGTCGTCACTGACTTCGGTGGTTCGAATCCACCCTCACCCACCAGAAAAAAGACCTTGTCGAAAGACAAGGTCTTTTTTCAACGATGTTTGCCCTTTTGGGCAAATGTTGTCGCCTACGCTAATGATGCAGTCCTTTGGACAGTGATGTTGTGCCTTACGGCACAGTGGCAAACATCACATCACTGCGAACAAAGTGAGCAACATCATTACACCCATAGGTGTAATATCACTTTTTGCGAAGCAAAATACATCACTAAAATCTCCGTCTGCGACGGATTAAAGTTAAATCCTTTTTGCCATTCATACCAACAAAAGCTCTGCAATAGCGGTGCTTTTGTTTTTTATTTTTACAATCAGACTATCCGTGGATTCGAACCACCGAAGTCGATTATTCGGGCAGATTTAGTGATTTATTATCGCTAAGTCTGTCTTTTTTTAGTTTTTATAATTGTTAAATATTGTGTCACTTTTTCAATATGGTATAATTATTTTGAAAATTTAGTGAGACCTTTTGCAGTTTCATACGTTTAATAAGTGAAAGGGCAATAGAATCGTACCTTTCGGAAAGGAGAAAATCAATGGATAACGGTGCAAGTAGCTACCGCCGTTTCCTTGATGGTGATGACAAAGGCTTAGCGGAAATCGTAAGAAATTACAGTGACGGTCTTATTCTTTATCTTAATGGTATCGTGAACAACATCTCTGTTGCAGAAGATTTAATGGAAGAAACCCTTTATAAGCTCATAACTAAAAAGCCGAAATTTAAAGAAAAATATTCATTTAAAACCTGGCTTTATTCCATCGGGCGAAATGTAGCGATTGATTATATCAGACACAATTCCAAACTGTCAGATACTTCTTTTGATGATTTAGAGAATTATATTGAAGACGAGTACAATTTGGAAAAGCTCTATATTATCGAAGAACGCAAAATTGTCGTACATAGAGCTTTAAAAAAACTGAATGCCGAGTATAGACAGGTTCTTTGGCTTCTCTATTTCGAAGGGTTATCAAATACGGAGGTAGCAGTTATTATGAAAAAGAATGCCCGTCAAATGAAAAATCTCGTTTACCGTGCAAAAAGCAGTTTGAAATCAGAACTTGACAAGGAGGGCTTTGTGTATGAAGAATTATGATGAATTGACAAATGATTTACTTGAACGCAGAGATCAGTATATTACTGAACAGAGAAACAAAAGAAAAGTTATGAAAAGAGTTATAACGCCGATTTGTTGTTTCTGCCTTGTGGCGCTTCTCGGTATAGGTTTATGGCAAGGCGATTTTTTCAATAGTAAACTGCCAGTAACATTAGACGATTCAACTATTATCGGCGAAAAAGACACGATCGATGATAATGATGGCTTAGGTGGTAACGATGAAAAAGACATGATTTATGATAATGATGGCTCAAGTGGTAACGATGATATTGACGGTCATTGGTCTCCAAACGATCAGGAAGCTCCACCGAATGATTCGACCAACTCTGCGACATCAGAAAGCAATGGCACAACAGAAGATGTGAATAAACAAGTATTTTTTATAAATGAAATTAAAAGCACTGTAAGTGCTGCTCTAAAATATCTTGATCCTTCCGAGCATTACGAAGAAATATGGGATGCAGACAAGACGGCTCATTATCTTGGCATGTATCTTAACAATATTCGTCATAACGGACTCAATTATCAAGGTGACGGAAAACATAAAGTGACATATAAGAATAACGGAGAATTAGCAAGAGATATTATGTCGTTTGAGTATTCATTCCAAGATACAAAAGTTATCGTGTCAACAAGTAAAATCAGTTATCCGTATGATAGCATTTACGCGCTTGATGACGAGAAAATATCAACATATGTTCAAGGTATCCCTGTTGTGTTTGCCGGAACAGTTGGAACTACGGCAGAACACCAAGTCAATAAAGATTTTTTGGTTGCTGACTTTGAACACAACGGTGTTAATTATAGAGTAAAAGCAGAGAATATTACACATGGTGATTTTTATAAAGTAGTGCAGTCTATTATAACAGGATAAAAAGTTAAGGCAAAAAAAATAATTTATCAAACACAAATTTTCAAAAATATAGTGGCATCTAAATAGTTCGTAACCGCCAGAAAAAGCACTTGCAATAGCAAGTGCTTTTTTAGTTATATTCGCCTTGCGACGAGCGATAATGCGTTCAGGCAATTCGGGTGTTGTTACTTACGTGACTTATTATTTATTTTATCCAAAAACTTTTTAATCATAATCAACACAAATAACAATGTAAATTTGCATAAAAAGACAAAGATAAAAGATGACAGTATGGCTATAGCTGATATACACAACACATTAACAACCACTGAGTCATATGAAGTCAGCATTGCAAGGAATGTGCCATATACATAAGCACCTATACATACAGCTACAATTCTGTATACCCACGTTGTAAAACGTG
>JAZSJD010000086.1:0-12900 GCA_045534165.1 Acutalibacteraceae bacterium
AGCCTTGCTGCATTTTTGGCTTCAATTCAAGCAATTTTGCTTTTCTACGAAACTGCGTAGCACTTTAAAATGCGAAATTGCGTGTGCAAGAAAAGGCAAAAATCACCGATAACGCTGTCGCGTATCGGTGATTTTTAACGCATTATTGTGCCGTAAGTTCACATTTTAAAGAAATACTTCCTTATCAACGCTCGGCGTGGTTTTTTTGTTGACTTTTGTCGGTTTGTGATGTAGAATTTTTTCAAGGAAACAAAAGGAGAGAGAAGTATGAGAAAATTATCAGCAGTTTTATTGGCAATTGTGTCAGTGTTTGCATTTGTTTTCTTCGCAGCAGGCAGTGGTAAGACAGATGCCGATAATGTGCCCATAGAGGGTGAAGAGGAAGTAACTACTGAAGTAGCTGCTGAAGAAATCCACTATTACGGAGATGAAAATTATCCGGAAGATGATGAGTTCATCCCTGAAGATATACAGGTAGAAATAGGTCAATACTACTTTATAGGTGATTACAGGGTTACATATCTGGACTGCGGACCCAGCACAATCCACCAACCCTCTGCAGGCAAAGAGATTATATACATTGAACTGTTTATTGAAAACAACAGTAATATGGATCTTGTTGTAACAGCCTATGATTTTGTATGCCTTGTAGATGACGGTAATGTTCCTGTGTATAGCCTTACTGATGATGATTATTCTTCAGTCAGAGTTAAAGCACAAAAAACAAGGTCAGTAAGAGTATATTTTGAAGTTCCCGAAGATTCTGAAATAGTGACCACCGTATTCAATCCCAATTCTTCAGGAGCAAATCAGGCATTGTTTGTTTATGAATAAACTAAATATGTGTGGTTTTTGTTGACTTTTGTCAAAGTGTGTTGTAAAATTTTCTCAAGGAAATGAAAAAGGAGAGAAAAATATGAAAAAATTATTAGCAGTACTTCTTGCGATTGCAATGGTGTTCACTTTCTGTTTCTTTGCAGTTGGTAGTGGTGAAAAACAACCGGAGCCTGTTGATCCTACTGAGGGATATGAGGACGATTATGTTGAAGATTATGATGACAGTTATGATGATTATAATTATGATGATAATTATAATGAAGATTATGACGGTTATAGCGATCAGGTATTGGACGTATACCGAGGTGAATACGTTTATACAGACGATATAGAAGTTACATATCTTGATGCCGGCATTGATTATACTGACTATGGTTATTTAGCTCCTGAAAACGGAAAGGTTGTTATTTACCTTGAACTTTTTATTGAAAATACCGGTTCTGATCTTATATACATTTCAACTGATGATTTCGTTTGTGATGTAGGTGAAACATTCTCATTCGGCAGTGAAGCATTATCTTTCCAGGCTCTTTCAGCCGGTGATACATGCACAGGAAGAGTGTATTTCACAGTTGATGGCAATGCGAATATCGCTAATATCAAAATGAATCTTGATGATTATGGAAGTGTAAAAGCCAACTTTATTGTTTATCCGTAAAGAATTAACCACACAGACAAAAATCTGTGTGGTTTTTTTATTGACTTTTGTCAAAGTGTGTTGTAAAATTTTTTCAAGGATCTGAAAAAGGAAAACAGCAAACTATAACACCGCCGGGATTCTTCGTTACACTCGAGAATGACACGGCGGTGTTTTTTTGATGCGTTTGGAAATGTTACAGTTAAATTATAATTTATCGTACAAACTGACTGCGAAATTCGGCTCCCTTGTGTAAAGGGAGCTGTCAAAATCTGTGATTTTGACTGAGGGATTGTTGATATAAAGTTTTTTACAATCCTCCCGTCAGGTTTACGCCTGACACCCTCCTTTACACAAGGAGGGCTTTTGACTCACTGCTGGATTATAATTTGTCTGTGAATTTATGGTGAGTGTTGCCTCCATCTGATGAGGGAGGTGGATTTTGCGAAGCAAAAGACGGAGGGAGAGAAAAACACAATGACTACCCCTCAGTCAAAAAACAAAGTTTTTTGACAGCTCCCCTGACAAGTGGAGCCAACGCTCACAATTGGTTTCAGAGCGATAAATTATAATTTAACTGTGAACTAACATTTCCTTTTTCGTCATCCTCGAGCGAAGCGAAGGATCTGAAAAAGGAAAACAGCAAACTATAACACCGCCGAGATTCTTCGTTACACTCGAGAATGACACGGCGGTGTTTTTTGACACGTTTGGAAATGTTACAGTTAAACTATAATTTCTATAGGTTGTTTAATATTGCATTGTAGGGAACGGCGGTTTCCGACGTTCCGTAAAAATACACAAAATTCACGGTACAACATATATTCAGGTGTGGACGGAGTCCACCCACACTTCTTCACTCTTACTTCTTACTTCAACTATAATTTGTGATAACAAATTATAATTTACTGTTTTTTTAATAGTTATTATCAACTGCTCTGCCCACAGCACCCAGGAGTGATTTGGGGTTGGATGATGGTAAATCGCAGGTGTAATGCCATATCATAACACCGCCGAAACCGTTACGGATTGTGAAGTCTGTTTTCTGTTCAGTAACATCAGGTGTGTTGAACCAGAAATCCTTGTTGATATCGGGGCAATGGTACCAACCATCTTCACCGATTGCTGAATGATAACCGATATAATCGTACCAATAAGCATCTAAATCAGAGGGACGTGCATAGAAAGGAAGACCTGCGTTGATTTTTTCAAGAGGGATTCCGTAAAGTCCTGCTTTTGGGAGGAGCTCTGCCATACCTTCGTATGTTGAATGTCTGCCCTCGTCATCTAAAAAGTCATAAAGCATTATTTCAAAAGTATCAACAGCTTCAACTGCTTTGTGTGAAAATTTAAGGTTCCAGTCGCTTGCGGCAACGCCCAATGTGTAGTCGCCTAATTTTTCATCAAGGGAAACAAGGAAATCGTTATAATAATTCCATGCTTTCTGTGAAAGAGGATATTCATAGTCAAAATGAACACCGTCAAAATTGTATTTATCAAGAACAGCAATAATGTTATCTTCAAGCACACCGCTTGTGAATGCTTTGTTGTGTTCTTCGCTCATAACTTCCATCTGTTCTTCCCAGACTGTGGAATCTGTGGTTCCTGAAGGACCCAGCAGGTTGAGTGTAAGGTGCACATCTCTGTCGCCGATTGCCTTGCGGATATTTCTGAGTGCAACTTCGATTGTGTCTTCTTCCACAACAACTTCGCCCTCTGCATTGAAGGTTGCACAGCCGAAAACAATTGCATCAGTTATAATGTCAAAGTCCTCAGGGTGGAGATTTTCTTCTGATTGCACATATTTTGCAACAATGTAGGAAGTAACTCTGAAATCTTCAACTTTTTCCGTAAAGGGACTTTCGGATATTCCGAAAAGGTTTGTTATTGCAATAACAAGGGAAATAAAAAATGCTGTTATTCTTTCAAATAAAAAAGCCATATTCATCATCCTTTCTTTATCTATATTATAATGGCATAAATCTTATATGTCAAATAAAAAAACCGTGAAGCAGAAGACTTCACAGTTAAGATTTATTTTTTCAATTTCTGACAATATTGTGTGCAAAGTTTGTCTGTACACTGTGAACATTTCAATGCTTCGTTGGTTTTTGTCCAGAAACGTTCAGGGAACATCATTACGCAAAGTTCCCATATTGCCCATGCTGAAAAAGCAAAAGCGAGCAATGTAACGGAGAAGAAACTGTTGATAAGCAACAGAGGAGAGAACATCATCAGATGGTCCCAGTTGAAAATACGGCAAGTGGTGCAACAACGGTTTTTCATAATAAGCCTGAAAGGACACCATATGAGCACACAAATCAGGTCGCACATATAGAAGAAAACACTTGCTAAGAAAAGGTCAGCTTCTTTCAGCACTCTGAATTTATAAAGAAGACCCAAAGCCACAATCACCGCAGCCCATATAAGGAAAACTTTGTAGGCTGATTTTGTTGTTGTGATAACGTGTTCACGTAATGCCTGATAGTTTATTTTGTCTTTGCCGGGTCTGAAACGACCGCTGAAATTTTTCTGGGAACCCAGGGGACGGATATGTTTTCTGATGGGCAGAATCTGCACTGACATATCAAAAATCCACACACCCCAGAGGATATGTAAGGGAGTAAACTGTTTGAAGAAATTCATTCCCTTTAAAACCTCAAACCACTCAGGCTTTAAAATATAAGCAACAATGGTGGCAGCCATAATTATTATCCTGAGTGTTAATTTCACAAAATATTTTTTACGTACCTTTGACATAGGTGGTTTCTTTGCTTTTTCCATAACCGCTCCTTAATGCGAGTGTATTCGACAAAATTCTTCGCTCATCCCTACAATTATAATATATCAGGGAACAAAGGTCAAGTGCTTTTATTTTACTGCATAATAGAAATAAGTAATACCTGTTTCGTTGAGCATGGGATAAACATTATCTGCTTCATAACTTTTACCGTTATGCACTTCAATGCCTGTTGATGTGCAGACAACACCGTTTGAGCCCAATTCATCATCAACGGAACAACCGATAAATGCAATGCCGAGTTGTTCTTTAAAATCAACCCCGAAAGGTGAACAACCGAGACCGCATACAATAACGAATTTGGGTTTGAAACCAAGGCTCAGTCTGCGGGAAGAAGAACCGTTGCCGAAATATGTGCCTGTAATTACGGGGGAGTTCCATTTGCTTCTTTCATCATCTGTGATGTGAATTTTTTTATCTTCCATATGACTTTTGCAGAAAAGGGTTTTGTCCATAAAGGAATTGAAGTTAAGACCTGTTTCGTCAGCAGGGCAGAATTCGGCAGCAATGTGTATATCTGCATTCATAACAAGGCTTTCCGTGTTTCTGTCAGATGTTACGTGGTCGCACACAGAAGAAACAATATTAAGGTCAGAAGAAAAGGTAAGGTAATCCACAACTGTTGAAAAAACTTCGTGGCAGGTGCTGCCGCCAAGTGCATCCGGCACGTGAATACCTAAAACAATATGTATGTCAGCTTTTCTGCAGTATTCATCACGTATAAGTTCACCGTTTTCATTTTCGCGGAAAAGGTCAGTAATCTTAACTTCCTTGAGACCTACCGAAACAATGGAGTTTTTCAAGGGAACAGCCTTTGCCTGGGGCGGATATTCTGTCATAAAAGTAATGTTTTTCAGGTCAGAAATTTTTTTCAGCCAATTAACAATGGATTGAGGCATACCGCTTATTGTACTGCTCATTTTTTAAACCTCCACAATAGTTTTTATAATTGCCCAGATGTAAAGAACCTGGTTTCCGAAATAAACTTTTTCAGCTCTGTCAACTTTATATTTAATCCCGTCAGCTTCTATCCATGTGCTTGAATCGGTAACACCTGTCAGGTCGTGTTTTGCAGGTCCGATATAAAGGTAGTGTCCCTGACTGTTGTAACCGATGGGAGTGTTGATACCGTCCAGATACATCTTGTTTTTATATCTTAAAGGTTGGATAAAGCAGTGGAAAATACCGCTTTTCCAACCTGTTTCTTTGTAAATCTGAGCTTCTCTGCCATAGGAAGAAAATAATTTATCTAAACTCATAAAACCACCTTATATATTCATAAAAATAAAATCAGTATCTTTCATAATAGGTGTCAGCTCAAAAAGAGCATCTTTTTTCAAGGTTTCGGCAGTATCCATCATGTTGGCAGTAGTTTTGCTCACAGTAACGTCACCGGCTTTGAAGCTTGTTACATTATCAGTCTGCGCAGTCTGTTTTAAAGTGTAATCATAAAAAGTAAGTGCTGCTGCAGCGTTTGCTATTCTGATATCATTTTTATCAGCTTTTTCATTTATAACAGCCATAACACGTTGCAGATTCACAACACACAAAGGCAGAATGTTTTCTGCCTCTGTGTCGTCAATTGTGGTAAGCTGTCTGAACCTTGCCAGAACATTCCATTGACTTATCATAAATTAAACCTCAAGAACTTTTGATGCATCTGTGAAGATTTTTGAGAAACCTGCAATTGAAGTGATTGCAGCACGTTCAAGCTGTCTGTCAATAAGCTTGTCATATTCTGTGAGAACATCGCCTGCAGTTACCATTTCAAGTGCGCAGGTTTTATCAAGGCCGATAAGAAGTCCTGAATCAACTGCGTTTGATTTGATAAGATTTGCACCGATAGGTGTAATCATTTTGCCTGTTGCGTGGAAGTCAAGAGAAGCTGTTGCGTCTCTGAATTCAGGGAGTTTCAGCATCTGTGCAGTAACATCACCGCTTGAAATGATTGTGTTGAGTTCATAGGGTGAAAAACTGTTCCAGAAATCAACAAGGTCTGAATATGTAAGTGTGCCTTCAGCTGATGTGTTTAAAACAGTTGCTGCATTGTCGTTGCCGTCACCGCCGATGAGTGTTGCAATGGCGTCTTTAAGCTGTGCACGTGCAATGTAAGCACCAATCTGCCTAAGTGTTACTGTGAAAACATCAAGGTGCTGGAAACGGATTGCCTCATAAGAAGCAACAAGCATTCTGCCTCGTTTTCTGAGTGTAACAAGGTTATCCTGAGTTTTGATTGTAGTTTCGGGAATGTAAGCACCTTCGCCCACACGTACAAGCTCTTTGTCATCGTCTGTAAGAGAAGATGTGATTGCACGGTAATCAAGTGAATTGATGTTTGTTGTTGAAGCAACAATTGAGGGAAGCACGTCAGCTTCCTGCATGCCCTGTCTTACTGCACGTGAAACATATTCAGGGAAAAGTGCAGAAGAATCAGAAGTGCTGAAGAATTTTTCAATAGTGTCGCTTTCAGGACCGCTTACTTTGATGTTGAAACGTTTGAGCTGACGCTGGAAAGCATCAAGACCCTCAAGGTGAGTGCCTTTGTAGTTTTCAGAGGGGTCAAGTTTTTCAAGCTCAGCAGTAAAAGATGAAGATGTGTTGTAAAGACCTTTTTCAAGTCTTAAAGTGTCAAATGTAGCCATTAAATTACCTCCTTAAAATATAAACTCAACAGAAGTTTCTGTATCGTCAATGCCGAGAACAATGCAAGGCGTACCGCCTGCATTTTCTTCTACTGTACCGTCAGCAGCACAAACAAGGTTGTTTCTGCCAAGTGCGGGGGGAGTGGAAGAATAGTTCATTTTCACATAACCTGACATCTGCACAACAGCGTTTTCGCTGTCAGATGAAAGGCAGATGCCTGCAAAAGCATCGTCTGCGTTTGCTTTTGCAACTGTGTGGTTACTGCTTACAATAACAGGGTAACCAACAGGGATTTCTTCCAATGCTTCAAATGTAAGTGCGTTTTCGTTAAAACCTTTAAATGATACTTTCATAAAAAATTTTCCTTTCTTTTAAATTTTAAAACCATCGTTGCAGATGTTCTTTTCTTTTGGGGAAAGCTGAGGTTTGTTTCTTTCTTTATCAGCTTTCATAAAATCTTTCTGAAGCTTTTCAAGAGCATCAATATCAAGGCTTGTGCAGATGTTTTCAATGCTCTCTGTGCTGATGTGGGGTGAAGTGGCAGATGCTGATTTCACAATTTCTCTTTTGAGGAAATTTCTGTATTTTTCAGCAATGTTTATGTATTTTTCCTTATCAAATTCTGTTTCCTCTGCTGATTTTTTTACCGTGCCTGCATTTTTCTGTGCCGGTACAGCCACAAAGGACCATTCATAAGCATCTGTGGGATTTTTCAGAATATGGTAACAGTTTTTGCCTTTTGTATGTTCGCATCTGCCTTTTTTCACATTTTTAAGGCACACACTGCAAACAACTTCACCAACTGAACAGTTAATGCTCACTTCCTTTTTAATGCCGGCGCATATCTCGTCAATAAGAGGCTGATTTTTTTCATTTTTCAGCATATATGCTCTGGCTTTAAGGCAGGTGTAGTTTTCACCCTTTGAAGTTTTCTTTGTGTCAATGACTTCAACTTCAGTCTGATAAATTCTTGCAACCTGGTTTTCAGCTTTCATCTCGTGGTTGAGAATACCTGTTTTACCAACAAAAAGCTGTGATAAAGTTTTAAGTGCAGATAAATCAAAGCACTCAAAATCTCTGTCAATTTCGTTATCGCAGAGGACTACGGAAAAAGCAAAAATATCCTCTGCCTTAAGTTCTTTAAGAGAATACTTGTTAATAAGTTCAAGTTCTTCTTCGTTTAATTCGCAAAGCGAAATAGCGTTATCAAAGTTTTTCTTCATTTAATATTTCCTTTTCAATTTTTTCCGCCTGAGCTGTGTAAAGACGTGCTTTTGCAGTTTCAACAGCATCCTGAAGACAGATATCGTCCCATTCAACCTGAGCCTCTGCTGTGTAACCGTTCATTCTTAAATAAGTGTTGCAGATTTTAAGAATAACAGGCTCTAAAACACGTCTGTAATGTTCAAGCTCGCTTGTGAGGATATCAGCCTGCTGTGCAGACATTCTTTCCGTTGAACACCATGTAAGACCTAACATAAAAGGAGGCAGACCTGTTTTGGAAACAATCTGCTCAAGCATCAGCCTTGCAGGAATTTCGCTGTCAAGAATCTGGTTATCAGCACCGATAGCCTTAATCTGCACATCGCCTACAGCCACAAAATCGTGAACGGAGTTTGTTGAAGACATTGCCTTGCTCCATTCTTCTGCAATCTGCAAAGCTCTGTCTTTTGCATAAGCTTTGTCAAGGGCATCGTTCTGTGGCTTGTATGTAACTGCATATCTCACATTGCCCACACGCTCAAAGTTCACACCTAAAGTGTTGTAAATTTTCATTAAAACAGAGCTTACAAAGGGGAGCCCTTTTAAAAGTGAATTCCCCTCAAGATGTCCCGGTGTAGGGTTTAAAACGCTCATCACAAGCAGTTCGGGATGTTCAGGTTTTTCGTTCCCCACGCCGTTCAGGCAGATGTCAACGTCAAAACCGTTTTCATTCCTTTTAAGCTGAATATCGTTTAAGTCAGTGTTATATAAAGCACCTAAATATCCGCTTGTTGTGGGAATAATTTCACCAACAGCAGTACCGCAGGTGAGCAGTTCATCAAAAAATATGCTGATGAAAGAATCAAGACCTTTTGTGTTACCCCCAACGGGAATGTTTCTGAAAAAATCCTGCATTTCACTTTGGAGGCTTTCGTCTGTGCAGGTAACGTTGAATGAACATACAAGACGTACTAATTTGTCAATTGCAGCATCAATAATGGGAACGGAATTTCTCAATTCCCTGTAAAGTCTTATCTGTGCTGAAGACATTGGCGAAAAACTTTCAAAATTTGCTGAAAATCCTGTGTTGTGCGAAGTCTGCACACAAGCAACGGGAGATGTATATTTTTTCTTTGCAAAAAAATCTTTAATGCCCAAAGTTTTCCTCCTATCGTTTACTTGAGAGAACAAAGAAATCACTTTCAGGTTTAACAAGAATGGTTGAAACAAAATATCTTATATCGTCCATTGCATGGTCGTTTTCTTTCCTTACAGTGTCTTTGGCAGAATCAGAATCCCACCGATAAAGTGAAAACTCACGCAATGTATCTTTACATAAAGGGGAGAAGAGAATTTTTTTACTTTGCAGACAGTCAGAAACAGCCCTTATTCCGTCAATAACACGGTTTTCGGCAGGGATTGCACGGTAAACTCCATGGCGGTTGATGCATTGAATAAAGCTGGCCGCAGAGGGGTCGACGATAACACCTTCTATTTTTCTGTCTGAGGCAAGTTCTTTTAGTGAATTATAGTGTTCTTCGTCAGTTTTCTGGAAACCCTCACGGCGTGAATCGTGGTAATATTCCTTTATTCTGTACCAGACGCCTTTTTTTCTTCCCCACAGTCCGAAAGATGCAGGGTTGACTGTACCGTAGTCGCAGGAAATATAATATTTTTCAAAGGGTTCTTCAGGGGGTAGAAGAACGTGTTCCTTTTCGCTGAATTGGGGATAAACAACACCTTCTGCCGCCACCCATTTTCCCTCAACAAACCTTTCATAGAAAGCACCTGAGTAAAGAGAGTGATACCGTTCAATAACTTTTTTTGAAAGGGAAGGATTGTCCTGCATCAGAAAATGAAGATGGAGAGCATTTTTTGACGGGGCTTTTTCAATCCATTCTTTTTTAAACCAGTGCTGAGGGTTTTCAGGGTTGCAGTTAAACCAGAATTTAGCACCTTCAAGTGAGCAACGTGCAAGAGCCTGCTCAACAAATGAACGTGGCATAAGTGCAACTTCATCAAAAAGAACACCGCCTAAAGTCATACCTTGTATGAGGGAAGCCGAAGCCTCATCTTTACCGCCGAAAAGGAAAAATCTGTTTGTCCTTTTGCCATAGGTTATTGTGATTTCGTTTCGTGAAAGCTTTTCTTCGCAGATAAAACCAAGTTGCCTTAAAAGGGGGATAATGGGCGTTACTATGTTACGCCTGATTGAAGCAACGGTTTTTCCGCAGATTGCAAAGCTTGTGTCTTCAAACGCAAAGAAAGACCAGGCAACAAAGGATATTGACATGCAAAGGGTTTTACCGCTTCTCACAGCACCGTCACAGATTAATGCGTCATAAGTGCTGTAAGCAGATTCGGGGTGCCACCAGGAAAGTACGGTAAGCTGTTTTTTGGAGAAAGGAGAAAATTTAAGCTTACTCATTGGTTTTACCTTCCAGTGCCTTTGCAGATTTTCTTATGGCTTCATAAAATGGCATTGATGAATCTTCATCATCTCTTTCACAAAGTACAGAGAGCTTTTCAAGAGCTTTAAGACGGTCGAAAAATTTAATTTCAATTCCTCCGCCTTTAGGTTTCTTGATTTCGGCAATGTTGAAAAAATCCATATTTTCCGTGTCGAAAGTTTCTTCCCCGTCTGCAAGGATAAGTTTAAGACAATCGGCAACTGAGCCGAAAGCCAACCTTTTAAGCCCGCAGATTACTTCTTCCTGACTTGTTTTTCTGCTTTGGAGTTTGGCAATTTCTTCTCTTATTTCTTTTCTTCCCATCAACCTCATCCCCGCTCTTTCGGGGCTTACATATCCGCTTCTTGCTGCTGCTTCACGCAGGTTGGAGCATAATGCGAAGTTGTGGCAGAAAAGCTGTTCCTTTTTTGTAAGTTTCTTTTGTTTCATCGTTTTTCCTTTCTTGTTTTTTTGAGAAGTGATTTGTCCTCTCACTAATAGTGAAAACAAGGCGTTTTTTCCACCGAAAGTGGTGGAATTTTTTAAGGAAAATGAAAATGTTCACAAAAAGTTCACAAACCGAAAGTTGAATAGGGGTAAAATTGAATTACAAATAATTTTAAGAAGGAGGTAATATTATGGAACCGGAAGGGTGTAGTATGAACAAAAAAGACGGGAAAAAGTTTCGTGCTTATTATTAAGTGCCATTCTGGTATTTAATAATGGGTATGAGCACTTCTTTCCGTCAGGAAAGGAGTTTTTTAATGGAAGAAAAAGATTTTGAAGAATTGCAGGAATTGTTGGAAAAAAATAATTTCACAGTTCTTCATTCAAAGCTTAAAGAAATGAATTCAGTTGACATTGCTGAATTCCTTGATGAGATTGACGACAGATATCTTGTTGTGGCTTTCCGTATATTGCCAAAAGATGTTTCGGCAGAAGTTTTTTCTTATATGGATACAGACAGTCAGGAAAATATTGTCCGTTCAATTACTGACAGCGAGCTTGTAAGACTTGTTGATGATATGTATATTGACGATACTGTTGATTTCCTTGAAGATGTGCCTGCAAATGTTGTTACAAGAGTGCTTAAAGCAACAGATGCAAAAACAAGGGAAACAATCAACAAGTTTTTAAATTATGCTGAAGATACTGCCGGCAGTATTATGACTACGGAGATGGTTCAGCTTCACACTTATCTCAATGCCCAGCAGGCAATTGACCAGATAAGAAAAACAGGTATAGATAAAGAAACTATCTACACCTGCTATTGTATTGATGAAAAACGTCATCTCGTTGGTATTCTCGATTTGAAAGATCTGCTTCTGTGCGACCCGTCCACACCGCTTACTCAGATAATGGATGGTGAAAAGCTGATAATTTCAGTTACCACTTCCGAGGACCAGGAAGAAGTTGCGGATTTAGCAAGGAAATATGACTTGTTGAGCGTGCCCGTAACTGATAATGAAAACCGCCTTGTGGGTATCATCACCATCGACGATATCGTTGATATCATCGAAGATGAAAACACAGAAGACTTTGAAAAGATGGCTCTTCTTAATCCCTCTGACGATACTTACCTTAAAACAGGCGTTTTCAAAATGTCAAAGAACAGAATCATCTGGCTTGTCATTCTTATGGTTTCTGCCACACTTACAAGTAAAATCATCAGCCAGAAAGAAGCTCTGCTTTCTGATTTTGCATTCCTCATTGCAGCAATGCCTATGCTTATGGGTACAGGCGGTAATGCAGGCAGTCAGGTTTCAACACTTATCATCCGTGGTCTTGCCCTTGGCGAAATCAGAATCAAGGATTATTTCAGAGTTGTTTTCAAAGAGCTTCGTGTTGCACTTTGCTGTGCAACAGTCCTTGCAGTTTTGAACTATTTAAGGATGATGATTGTAGGCGGGGGAGATTATCTCCAATACCTTGTTGTAAGCCTGGCAATGTTTGTAACGGTTCTGATTGCAAACATAATCGGCTGTACTCTGCCGATTCTTGCAAGGCTTATAAAACTTGACCCGGCACTTATGGCAGGACCCTTATTGTCCACAATTGTGGATGCTGCCACACTTTCAATCTATTTCGCAATCGCACAGTTTGTTCTGATGAGATAAATAAAACTCCGTAATTTTCTTGCGAGAATTACGGAGTTTTTTTCACATAATTTATAATTTGCCACTACACCGACCTTGCCATTTTGTCGTCATCCTTGAGCGAATCCTCGCCGAGATTCTTCGCTGACGCTCAAGAATGACTACGGCGAGGATGAAGCGAAGGATCTCAAAATGGCAAGGTCGGTATAGTGGCAAATTATAAATTATGTGAAA
>JAZSJD010000043.1:0-35730 GCA_045534165.1 Acutalibacteraceae bacterium
AATGTTTCACGTGAAACAGCAAAGGAGCAGTCCGTTAAGACTGCTCCCTCGCTGTTTGTGGATGTGGGGTGTGAAAGAGAAAGATATGGGTGGGTAAAAATACCCTATATAAAATCACTTTTTATGTGACTTTATAACAACATTATTCTTTTTGAAAATAACGATTGAATATTTGATTTTTTCGTCATTTTCATTTTTAGTAACATGCACATTTATTCCGGCAGATTTCATTTTTTCTATTGCATTTGAAATTGTATTTGTAAATATTTTTATATCTTTGACAATCATTGTGTTTCTTTTTTCAAAAAGTAATTTATTTATGAATTCCTCTGTCTGAAAGTCACTTAAATGATTGTTTATTACTGAATCTATTGCTTTGTCAAATAATTCTGTGTCTTCAAGTTTTAAAAGTGAAACACATTGCTTGAAAGAAAGATCAGCTTTTTCTGCCTTTATTCTGTTTTCTTTTGAAAAGTGGAGTAATTTTAATTTATCTATAACTTCAAAATTATCAAGGCTTAATGATGAACAGATGTCATCTATTGAAAATTTATAATCAATTATAAGTTTTTTTATTACTTCTGATTCATCAAATATACTGAGTGACGTTTTAAAAGAATTTTCAATAAAACTGAAAATAAAAGCTGTTCGTTCATCAATGTTTGTTACAATGCATGGAACTGATGTCAGACCTGCAAGTTTTGCCGCTATAAAACGTTTTTCACCACTTATAATCTCATATATACCATAATTCAAAGGTCTTACATTCAAAGGCTGAATTATACCGTTTTTCTTGATATTATTGGAAAGTTTAACTATGTTTGTATTAATTTTTTTATCATTTTCTTTTGCAGAGATAATTTTACTGCATTTAATAAATATGATTTTTCCTGCATATTCATCTTGCATTAAAAAATCCCCCAGAAGTGTTTCTTGACAAATCAAGAATACATCTTTGAGGGATGTTTGTCCAGCATAAATTTCAGACAAAAAAGTACGTTTTTTTACTTTGTTTCACGTGAAACAATAGGATTTTTTATAATCTGCGAATAATTTCTCGGATATTTTGTCGGTGTCTGACGAACTTTTTTTATAAAAATAAGTGTTCTTTCACCGCAATCAGCAAGTTCAAATGAATTAACTTTTTCAATTTCGCCACCAAGAACTTTAATGGCAGCTTTTGCTTCGGTTATTTCTTCTTCAGTTTTAGCACTTTTCATTGATATAAATTTACCGCCGACTTTAACAAACGGTAAACAATATTCAGATAAATCTCTTAAATTTGAAACAGCTCTTGCAGTAGCAAAATCGAAGTTTTCACGTAAAAATTCACTTTTTGCAGCTTCTTCAGCTCTTGAATTAATTGTATCTGCAAATAATCCCAATTCATCAAGAACAGTTTCAATAAACTTTATTTTTTTGCCTGTACTGTCTAAAAACGTTACATCCAGATTATCACTTGCAATTAAAAGGGGAAGTCCAGGAAAACCTGCTCCTGTGCCTACATCAATTAAAGTTCCTTCAATCTTGTTATCTGAAAGAACAGCGAGACTGTCTGTAAAATGTTTAACAACTATTCCGTCAGGATCTTTTATTGCAGTTAAATTGAATTTTGCATTCCATTCTACAAGAAGTGACGCATATTTATCAAACATGTCAATTTTCTCGTCAGAAAGAGAAATATTGAATTGTTTAAGTGAATTAACGAATAATTCCTTTGAAATCATCATTGTTTATTATCCTTTCCGATAGTTGAAAGATAAATAAGAAGAACTGAAATATCTGCAGGGCTGACACCTGAAATACGTGAAGCCTGACCTATATTGGCAGGTTTTACTTTGTTTAATTTTTCTTGTGCTTCAAGACGTAAACCTACAATATCTTTGAAATCTTTAATGAAATCTATTTTTTTATTTTCAAGACGTCTCATTTCATTAATCTGTGAAAGCTGACGTTTTATGTAACCTTCATATTTAATTTCAATTTCTACCTGTTCAAAAATTTCTTTAGGCAAATCCGGTCTTTCTATATCAAATTCAGCTAAGACTTTATAGTCAAGCTGAGGTCTTTTAATGAGTTCGGAAAGTCTTATTCCTGTTTTTAATGGTGCTGTTCCACGTGAAACAAGTATTTCATTAAGTTTTTCAGAAGGTGATATTACTACCTTTTTAACACGTTCATCTTCTTTTTTTATAAGCTCTTTTTTCTCTAAAAATTTCTGATAACGCTCTTCGCTTATAAGACCGATTTCATAACCGTATTCAGTAAGACGTAAGTCAGCATTATCTTGTCTTAATATAAGTCTGTATTCTGAACGTGAAGTCATCATTCTGTAAGGATCTGAACAACCTTTTGTAACAAGGTCATCAATAAGAGTTCCGATGTAGGAACTTGCTCTGTCAAGAATAAACTCATCTTTTCCCTGAACTTTTCTTGCAGCATTTATACCTGCAATAAGTCCTTGTGCGGCAGCTTCTTCATATCCGCTTGAACCGTTGAATTGTCCCGCACCGTAAAGTCCTTCAAAGTTTTCAAATTCAAGGCTTGCTTTAAGTGTTAAAGGATCAACACAATCATATTCAATTGCATAAGCTGTTCTCATAACCTGAGCATTTTCAAGGCCGGGAATGGTTCTTATAAAAGCCAACTGTACATCTTCAGGCAAAGAAGATGAAAGTCCCTGAATATACATTTCTTCTGTATTTTCACTGCTTCCGCAGGGCTCAATAAAAATCTGATGTCTTTCTTTTTCTGCAAACCTTACAATCTTATCTTCAATACTCGGGCAATATCTTGGACCTACACCGTCAATTTTTCCACCGTAAAGAGGTGAACGGTGTAAATTTTCAAGAATAATTCTTTTTGTTTCTGCGTTTGTGTAAGTTACGTAACAAGGTTCTGTATTTTCTATTTTAGAATTATAATTAAAAGAAAATGGTGTTGTTTCTTCGTCACCTGTCTGAAGTTCCAGAATTTCCGTATTAACGCTTCTTCTGTTGACTCTTGATGGTGTGCCTGTCTTGAACCTTCTTGTTTCAATACCAAGGCGTACAAGAGCCTCAGAGAGCTTATTTGCAGGGAACATTCCGTCAGGACCGCTTGAAAAAGAAACGTCACCCACATAAATTTTACCGCCAAGGAAAGTTCCTGTTGCAAGGATAACGCATTGTGCAGTATAAATTGCTTCAAGGTTAGTAGTCATTTCCCACAAACCGTCATCATTTTTCTTCAAATCAGTAATTTCAGCCTGACGAAGCTCAAGATTATCCTGTTTTTCAAGGGCGTGTTTCATATATTGTGAATAAAGGCGTCTGTCAATCTGAGCTCTGAGGCTATGCACAGCAGGGCCCTTGCCTAAATTCAACATTCTGTTCTGGAGAGTGTGTAAATCGGCTGCAATACCCATTTCTCCGCCTAAAGCATCAATTTCTCTTACAAGATGACCTTTTGATGTACCGCCTATTGAGGGATTACATGCCATATTTCCTACCCAGTCAAGGTTTATAGTGAAAACACATGTCTGACAGCCCAGACGTGCAGAAGCAAGCCCTGCTTCAATTCCTGCATGGCCTGCTCCGATAACAACAACATCATAATGTTTTGCGAAATATTGCATAAAAATACCTCTTATTTTTTAACCTTTAAATATTCTTCAAGACACTGACCGCTTTTTTTCATTTCATTTGCAGCATTTATACCAACAAATCTCCAGTGATAAGGCTTGAATTCAACACCTGTTATTTTTTCTTTACCTTCAGGATAACGTAAGATAAAGCCATATTTGTGAGCATTTGAACAAAGCCACTTATATTCTTTTGTGTTTGCAAAATCTGCATTACGGTTTATTATATCAACGGAAAGTCCTGCATTGTGTTCACTTGTAGCAGGAATATTTACACTTTTTACTGCTTCTTCAGCAGCTTCTTTTTCATCAATATAATTTTCATTTACTATTTCTGCAAGTTTATTTTCAAAAAGCTTTCTCTGGAAGGAAACAGTTCTGTATCCTGAAAAAGGAGTTAAAATAATTCCCTTCTTTGAAGCTTCAATATACATTTTATTATAAAAAGATGCAACATCAGTATCTAATTTTATTTTACTGCCGGCTACTTCAGTAAGATTCAGCTCATAATTGTCAGGCAAAATATTATTTTTGTTCAGCAGAATTAAATTCCAACCGTTTTTGCTGATTTTTGCAACTTTCGGATTTAAAGAATAGTCCTTATATTCACCTAAAAATGAACTTTTGTAAATGTTCTGGTCTTCTTCATAAACAATATCTTTTGCAACAGTACCATGTGCATCTTCCCAAAATTCTAATTTAGAAATTATATTATTTTCATTGATTGAAATGTGTTCAATTTTTCTGTCTGTTAATTTTGCAATTGAAAAAAGTACAATACTTATAAAGGTAATGCCGACAAGCACGCCGAAAAGTATTGGTCTTAAATTTTTCTTTGTTTTCATCAGCTCATCCCCTTGCAAAAAATGTTGTAATAGTGTACAATTATTTTATTATTTTTTTATACAAATGTCAAATATGTATAAAAATTGCATAAATATGAATTTTCTCTTGATTTTATGCATAAAAAGTGTATAATAATGTATATCGAGTGAAAAATACATAAAAAAATATAAATTTGGAGGAAAATCAGAATGAAAAAAGAAATCAAAAAAGTTGTTCTTGCTTATTCAGGCGGTCTTGACACATCAATTATTATTCCGTGGCTTAAAGAAAACTATAATAACTGTGAAGTTGTTGCAGTATCAGGTGACGTAGGTCAGGGAACAGAGCTTGATGGTCTTGAAGAAAAAGCAATCAAAACAGGTGCTTCAAAACTTTACATCGAAGACTTGAAAAAAGTTTTTGTTGAAGATTATATTTATCCCACAATCAAGGCCGGTGCAATTTATGAAGGTGAATACCTTCTCGGCACAGCTTTTGCACGTCCCATCATTGCAAAAAGAATAGTTGAAATTGCAAAAGCAGAAGGTGCAGATGCAATTTGTCACGGTTGTACAGGTAAGGGTAATGACCAGGTTCGCTTTGAACTTGCAATCAAAGCTTTTGCTCCTGAAATGGAAATCATTGCTCCCTGGAGAACATGGGAATTCAAATCTCGTGAAGACGAAATTGAATATGCAGAAAAAATGGGTATCCCCCTTAAAATTAACAGAGAAACAAACTATTCAAAAGATAAGAACTTGTGGCATCTTTCACATGAAGGTCTCGACCTTGAAGATCCTGCAAACGAACCTCAGTATGATAAACCCGGCTTCCTTGAATTAGGCGTTTCTCCCGAACAGGCTCCTGATAAGGCAGAATATGTAACACTTTCATTTGAAAAAGGTGAAGCTGTTGCTCTTAACGGTGAAAAAATGGAACCTGTTGATCTTATCTATAAACTCAACGAAATCGGCGGAAGAAACGGTATCGGTCTTATGGATATGGTTGAAAACCGTCTTGTTGGTATGAAATCAAGAGGTGTTTATGAAACTCCCGGCGGAACAATTCTTTACAGAGCACACCAGGTTCTTGAAACACTTTGCCTTGACAGAGATACACAACATTATAAAGCACTTATTGCACAGCAGTTTGCAGATCTTGTTTACTTCGGCAAATGGTTCACACCTCTTCGTGAAGCACTTTCAGCTTTCGTTGACAAAACACAGGAAACTGTTACAGGCGATGTAAAACTTAAACTTTACAAAGGTAACATCATCAATGCAGGTACAACTTCACCCTATTCACTTTACAGCGAAGCTTTTGCAACATTTGATGAAGATGAAGTTTATGACCAGAACGATTCAGCAGGATTTATCAATCTCTTTGGTCTTCCCATCAAAGTTAAGGCTATCCTTGACCAGGAAAGAGAAGCAAATAAATAATAGTATAATTGCTTGACAATTATAATGAAAACTTTTAAAATTAAGGGTGAAGTATTTTTCACCCTTAATTTTTTTGAAAGGAATTAAAATATGAAACTTTGGGCAGGTCGTTTTTCTAAGGAAGCAGACAAAAAAACAAATGATTTTAACTCATCAATTTCTTTTGACAGCAGAATGTTCAAGGAAGATATTGACGGAAGCATAGCACACGCAACAATGCTTTCAGAACAGGAAATTATTTCCGTAGAAGATAAAGAAAAGATAGTAACAGAACTTAAAAAGATAAAGGAAGAAATTATCGAAGGGGCATTGGCAATTGATCCCGATGCTGAAGATATACATACTTTTATTGAAGGCGAATTAACAAAAAGAATAGGTTCTGCCGGCAAACGACTTCATACAGCAAGAAGCCGTAATGACCAGGTGGCAGTTGATATAAAATTATATCTTAAAAAAGAATGCACAGCTCTTATTTCACAGGTTAAAGAACTTGAAAAAGTTATTGCTTTGCAGGCAGAAAAATATGCAGATGTTGTAATGCCCGGTTATACTCATTTGCAGAGAGCACAGCCTATCACTTTCGGACATCATCTTTTGGCTTATGGTGAAATGTTCTTAAGAGATATAGGCAGACTTGAAGATTGCTTTAAGAGAATGGACTATTGTCCTTTGGGCAGTGGTGCTCTTGCAGGTACGACATATCCTCTCAACCGCGAAAGAACAGCAGAACTTCTTGGTTTTGCAGGTGCAACAGAAAACTCACTTGACGGTGTTTCGGACAGAGACTTCTGTATCGAACTTGCAAGTGCAATTTCCATTCTTATGATGCACCTTTCAAGAATGAGTGAAGAAATTATAATGTGGTGTTCATGGGAATTCAAATTTATAGAACTTGACGATGCTTTTTCAACTGGTTCAAGTATTATGCCTCAGAAAAAGAATCCTGATATTGCAGAATTGGTACGTGGTAAAGCAGGTAGAGTTTATGGTGACCTTATGACTTTACTTGCATTTATGAAAGGTCTTCCCCTTGCATATAACAAAGATATGCAGGAAGATAAAGATGCAATTTTCGATGCAGTAGATACAGTTAAACTTTGTCTTACAGCATTTATTCCTATGATAGAAACAATGACAGTTCTTCCCCATAATATGAAGAAAGCAGCTCTTGGTGGCTTCATTAACGCAACGGACTGTGCTGATTTCCTTGTTTCAAAAGGTCTTCCTTTCCGTGATGCTTATAAGGCAACAGGTGAACTTGTGGCACTCTGCATTGAAAAAGGAACAACACTTGATGTTCTTCCGATTGAAGAATATAAGAATGTCTGTGATTTGTTTGATGAAGGCGTTTATGAAGCAATTTCTCTTGAAAGATGTGTTTCAATGCGTACACCTTTGGGAAGTCCGTGTCCTGAAAATGTAAGAAAACAGTCAAAGAAACTGCTTGAAAAAATTAGTAAATAAAAAATCTCACACAGAGGAGGGATTTTTTTGAAAGAAAAAAAAGAAAAAACACTGATACAGAATTTTTCACTTATTAAAAGATTTTTTCCTTATCTGAAAAGGCACTATAAAACAGAAATGTGTGTTCTTTTGTGTGCAGTTATTGCTGCTTCAAGTGAAATAATTCTTCCTGTTATTGTCCGTGAGATAACAGACAGAGGGTCAGGAATAACCTACGATTTTTTGTTCTGGATATGTATTTCGTATGTGGGAATTAAAGCTGTGGAAAGTGTTGCAAGTTATTGCCAGGCTTATTTTGGCCACAAAATGGGAACGAAAATTGAAAATTCAATGAGAGAAGATATGTTTGACCATCTTCAGAAACTTTCTTTCTCGTTTTTTGATAACACAAAAGTAGGTCAGCTTATGTCAAGAATGACTTCAGATCTTTTTGATGTTGCAGAATGGTCACATCATTTCCCCGAAATGGTTCTGATAACAGTTGTAAAATTCATTGCAAGTTTTTATATTTTTGCAGAAATGAATATACTTTTTGCTGTTGCAGTTTTTGTTCTCTTCCCGTTTATGGTGTTGCTTACCAAAAAAACAAGAGGAAAAATGCGTGATACCTTTAAAGAAAACAGACATCAGGTCGGTGAAATCAATGCACGTCTTGAAGATAGTCTTTTAGGTGTAAAAGTTGTCCGTTCATTCACAAATGAAGAAATAGAAAAGAAAAAATTCCTTGCAGGTTGCAACGAATATATAAAAATCAAAATAAGAGGCTATAAATATATGGCATCTTTCCACTCCATGGTGGGACTTATTAACGGAACAATGTATATTGCAGTTATTGCAATGGGCGCATGGTTAATGAAAGAAGGAAAAATTGCAGCTGGTGATTTTACAGCAAGTTTGCTTCTTGTTTCAACACTTCTCAATTCAGTAAGAAGCATTGTTGATTTCAGCGAACAGTTCAGCAGAGGTGTAACAGGTGTTGAAAGATTTGCTGAAATTATGGATGAAATTCCTGAAATAATTGATAGTGAAAATGCAGTTGATATAGAGAATGTTGAAGGCGAAATTGAATTTAAAAATGTGTCATTCAGCTATGTTAAAGGTGAAAAACAGATTCTGAATAACCTGAATCTCCACCTCAGAAAAGGTGAGAATTTAGCTCTCGTAGGTCCGAGCGGTGGCGGTAAAACAACTTTATGTAATCTTATTCCGAGATTTTATGAAGCAGAGAGCGGTGAAATTTTAATTGACGGAAAGAATATAAAGGATGTTACGCTTAAATCTTTACGTTCAAATATCGGTGTAGTTGCTCAGGATGTTTATCTCTTCAGCGGAACAATCCGTGACAACCTGATTTACGGTAAAAATGATGCAACAGAAGAGGAATTGATTGCAGCAACAAAGCAGGCAGGCGCACATGATTTTATTTCTGCTTTACCTGACGGATATGATACATATATCGGCGAAAGAGGCGTTAAACTCTCAGGCGGACAGAAACAAAGAATTTCTATTGCAAGAGTTTTCCTTAAAAATCCACCTATTCTCCTGCTTGATGAAGCAACATCTGCTCTTGATAACGAAAGTGAAAGAGTTGTTCAGGAATCACTTGAACGTCTTGCAAAGGGCAGAACAACTCTTACAATCGCACACCGTCTTACAACTATAAAAAATGCAGATGAAATTATTGTTCTTACCGAGAACGGAATTGCAGAACAAGGTTCTCATAAGGAGCTTATTGAAAAAGACGGAATTTATAGTAACATGTACAATATGTACGGTGAAATAATAAAATAAAAAAACAGAAAGGATTAAATATTATGCTTAAAAATATTCCCTCAATTTTATCTCCCGAACTTCTTAAAATTCTTATGGAAATGGGTCACGGTGACGAACTTGTAATCGGTGACGGAAACTTTCCTGCAGCAGCTTGTGCACAGAGACTTGTTCGTTGCGACGGACATTCAGTTCCTGATGTTCTTGATGCAATTTTAAAACTTTTCCCTCTTGATACATATGTTGATGCTCCCGTTGCACTTATGGATAACGGTGATGCAGAAAATCGTCCTCCCATATGGGCAGAATACGAAGAAATTGTTGAAAAGAATGAAGGTAAAAAAGAATTTGAACTTGTTGAACGTTTTGCTTTCTATGACAGAGCCAAAAAAGCTTATGCAATTGTTTCAACAGGTGAAACAGCAATTTATGCGAACGTTATTATTAAAAAAGGCGTAGTTATTGAATAATTGGAGTGATATAATTTGAAAAGAGTTCTTGCTTTTGACTTTGGTGCATCAAGCGGAAGAGCAATTCTCGGAAAATTTGAAAATGGTAAAATTGAACTTGAAGAAGTTCATCGTTTTTCAAATGACCCCGTAAGTGTTGGCGGTACGACCTATTGGGATGTTCTCAGACTTTTTTATGAAATAAAACAGGGTATTATCAAAGCAAAACAGGCTGGTGGTTTTGACAGTATCGGTATTGACACCTGGGGCGTTGATTTTGGTTTGCTTGATGAATTCGGTTGCCTTCTTGAAAATCCTATTCACTATCGTGATACAAGAACGGTAGGTATGATTGAAGAAGCTGAAAAATATATTTCCAAAAGAGAAATGTATGATATAACAGGCATTCAGTTTATGGAATTGAACACTGTTTTCCAGTTGCTTGCTCTTAAAAAAGAGCGTCCGCATATGCTTGAAAGAACAGATAAAATGCTGTTTATGCCTGACCTTTTTGCCTATATGCTCACAGGCGAAAAAAATACTGAATATTCAATTGCAACAACATCACAGATGATCGACTTAAAGACAAATTCATGGTCAGAAAAACTTCTTGATGATTTAGGTATCAGAAAAGATATTTTTGCTCCCATTGTAAAAAGCGGAACAAAAGTTGGTTTTTTAAGCAAAGAAATCTGCGAAGAATGTGGTGTTGAAAGTGTACCTGTTATTGCAGTTTGCGAACACGATACTCAGTCAGCAATAAGTGCTGTTCCTTGCCCTGAAGGTGATTTTGCGTTTATTAGTAGCGGCACGTGGTCACTTTTCGGCACAGAGCTTGACAAACCTGTTGTAAACGATACAACTTATGAAATCAACGTTACAAATGAAGGTGGCTATGATTTTTCAACAGGTTTCCTTAAAAATATAATCGGCTTGTGGCTCATTCAGGAAAGCAGACGTCAATGGGCAAGAGAGGGTGTAAGTTATTCTTATGCTGAACTTGAAAAATTAGCTCTTGAAGCAGAGCCTTTCAAATGCTTTATTGACCCTGATGCTCCGGAGTTTGTTCCTCACGGAAATCTTCCCGAAAGAGTTCGTGAATACTGCAGAAAAACAAACCAGTATGTCCCCGAAACAGTGGGAGAAATTATGCGTTGTATTTATGAAAGCCTTGCAATGAAATACAGAGAAACTTTCGATAAAATCAAAGAATGTACGGGAAAAGATTATCCTGTAATTCATGTTATCGGCGGAGGTACAAAGGATACACTTCTTTGTCAGTTGACTGCAAATTCCTGCGGATGTGAAGTTAAGGCAGGTCCTATCGAAGCAACAGTGCTTGGAAATCTTGCTGTTCAGCTTATTTCTCATGGCGAAATCAAAGATATAAAAGAAGCAAGAGAAATTATTGCTTCAAGTGAAAATGTTGTTACTTACATTCCTCAGGATGCAGAAGTATGGTCTGCAAACTTTGAAAAATATAAAGAAGCAACAAAATAAAGAAAGAAAACTCTCTGACTTTATCAGAGAGTTTTTTGTTAGTTAAGAAGAAAAATTGCAAAGTTTAAATATCCTGCAAATGTTACCCATAAAAGATAAGGTATTAAAAGTAATCCTGCAGGTTTTGAAATTCTGTAAAATAAAAGAATGTTTGCTAAAATCAGAACCCAAAGGAAAACGAGCCATATAAAAGCGAAAAGATATGCTTCAAAATTAAAGAAAATAACAGACCAGAAAAAATTAAAAATAAGTTGAATACCATAAATTGTGAGAGCTGTTCTGATTTCTTTTTTTGGTGCAGAAGAAGTGAAAACCAGATAAGCACCTATTCCCATAAGAAGAAAAAGAACAGACCACACAACGGGGAAAAGCCAACCTGGAGGAGAAAGAGGAGGCTGATTAAGTTGTTCAAAAATTTCCATACTGTTCATTGTGAACAAAGCAGAAAGTCCGCCCACAGCGAGTGGAATAAAAAGATTTATCAACAAAGGTTTTAATTTTATGGTCACTATTTATCACCTCATAAATAATATACGAGGAAAAATTTTTATTATGCAGAAAAACAAAAAACATCAGACTTCTGAATAAAAAGTCTGATGTTTTGGCTTTTAGAATTCTTCAAACATATCTGCAAGTTTTTTAACTGAGTTATAGAGTGTTTTTGCTCCGTCAAAAATATTTTCTTCTGTATATTTTTCCAGAAATCTGTCAGCTTCCAAAGTGAAATAACCGGTGTAATTAATTTCTTTTAAAGCTTTCACAATTGGCGGAAAATCAATGTCCATTGAAAAAGGCATCTGGTGTGAATCATGCAATTTATCGTTATCGTGAATATGAAGTGCCTGCAAACGAGGTCCCAAAGCCTTTATCATTTCAACAGCAGAAGTGTCAGAGCCTTTCATTTCTGCATGGCCGATATCAAGACAAGCAACCAGATAATCGTCGTTCACAACGTCAATATGTTTGCAGAAGCTTTCAGGTGTTGCACAAGCCGCAAAAGAAGAATGACCTTTTTCATCATCCCAGTTCCACATATTTTCTGTGGCGATTTTAACACCGCATTCTTTTGCAAAAGGTAAAAGCTCAAAATACATTTCAGCATTTTCTTCAGCAGATTTGTTGTTATCGGGATGTATAATGCAAATCTGTCCTCCTGCTTCTGCAGTACATTCAATTGCCCTTTTGAAATATGCGCGGATTTCAGCACAGGCTGAGGGAAATGGTGCGTGGGATTGGTTACATACAATTCCGTTATCGAGACCGATTTTTTTAAGCTTTCTTGCAAATTTCAGATAATCATTTCCTGCAAGAGGGTGGTTGTTTTCAAAAAGTCTTTTATTGTCCCAATCATATCTGCACATTGAAAACATTGAAAAATCCCAGGCGTCAAAACCTGCTTTTGCAAGAATTTCAATTGATTTTTCTTCTCCTACGATTTTTGAAGCAGAACCAATTTCCGTTGAAGTTTTCATAAAATCACCTCATTATGTTGGCCCGCCCGAGAGGATTCGAACCCCCGACCTTCAGAATCGGAATCTGCTGCACTATCCTGCTGTGCTACGGGCGGAAATGATATAACTTATTCTATCACAAAAAAACTTTTTTTACAACTTTATAATGACAAAAACAAAAAAACGTAGTATATTTAAAAAGAAGGAAGTGATTTTATGAATATCAGACTTATAGGAACTCCTAAGGTTATTATGTCAAATCCGATGAGCAAACATAATTATTTCGGCTGGCCTACTGTTGCTCTTTTGCAGGATGGAAAAATTGCAGTGGGAGCATCAGGATTCAGACTTGAACACGTGTGCCCTTTCGGAAAAGCAGTAATTGCTTACAGCTATGACCAGGGTGAAACATATACTTTACCGGCTCCGGTAATTGATACTCCTCTTGACGACAGAGATGCGGGCATCAGCACTTTTGGAGAAAAAGGAGTTATTTTCACTTCATTTAACAATACTGCTCAGATGCAGAGAGATTACAACAAAGAAAATGAATATGTTCAGAGATATTTGGATACGATTACTGAGGAAGATGAAGAAAAATATCTTGGTTCAAATTTCCGTATCAGTTACGATTGTGGCGTTACTTTCGGAAAACTTATTCCGTCACCGGTTACTTCTCCCCATGGACCGACAGAACTTCGCAATGGTACTGTTTTATGGGTAGGAAACAATTTCAATAATTGTGAAGCAGGACTTGAAGTGGTGAGTCTTAATACAGAAAACGGAGAAACAGAATACATAGGAAAAATCACAATTGATGATAAAAAAGTTTTTCTTAATGAACCGCATATGATTGAACTTCCTGACGGAAAACTTATCTGTCACATAAGAGGTGAGGGGGAAAATTTATTTACTGTTTATCAGAGTGTTTCAGAAGACAGAGGAAAAACATGGTCCTATCCTGAAATGATTCTTGATGAAACAGGAGGTGCACCACCTCATCTGATTCTTCATTCATCAGGTGCGCTAATTTCAACTTACGGAAGAAGAAAATACCCGTACGGTATTATGGCGATGATAAGTTATGATTCTGGCAAGACATGGGAAAAAGATATAAGGCTTTATGAAAGCACACTTGATGAGGATGATTTAGGTTATCCTACAACAATTGAACTTCGCGACGGTACTCTGCTTACTACATTCTATGCACCTGCAGCAGAAGACAGACATTGTGAGATTTTCCAGCAGAAATGGAGATTATGTTAGTTAAGAAAAAATGGTATTCCGTGAGGAATACCATTTTTATTATTTCTTCTTGATTTTGTTAAGTGATTTGTTGATTTCAAGAATATCTTCTTTGGTGAATTTTCCGCCAATCATCATAAGAATTCTCTTAACCGTAAATCCTTTTGCCATTTCAATCATTGTTTTGTTGATTTCAAACCCCATAATGTTGGGCTTACCTTTTGATTTCTTCTTTTTCTTTTCTTTCGGTTTCTTATCATTTCCGCCAAAAGCTTTTTTTATTTTAAGGAGTGTTTTCAAAAGAACAATTTTTCCTTTAAGGGGTTTCATAATATCGCCTAAGGTATCGTTGATTGAAAGATATCCTGCAGGAGTGTCGATTTCAAACCAGTTAATTACTCCGCCCTCATCTTTCATACGGTAATCTTCATTGAAAGTATCGACTTTTCTGATTGTGCTTTCATCAGAATATTCTCCGGAAACAGCACGTAAAGCTGTTTCACCTTCATTTTTAACATCAAAATAGAAGAAAGGATATTTACCTTTTTCTTGTTTGCCGACACTTTTACCGTTTGCAAAAAGTTCAACACAATCGCAGTTTGAATAAACAGTAATTTTTGTTGTTTCTTCAACTCTGTCAATATATCTTTTTGAGCAGATGTGTACGAAAGGTTCTTTTGACAACCAGGCTTTGTAAGCAAAGAAAGAGTCTTTTTTATATTTGCGGTCAAAACTTACAAGACCTTTGTGGTTCATTCCGTTTTCGCCACCTTCAGAACGTGCATCGGCGGCAAAATCAAACATATTCCACACGTGTGTTGCCCAGAGATAAGGTCTGTCCATTATCTGTTTTATCATTTCTTCATGATAATATGACTGGTATTCTTCAGTATAGTCGCCTTGCTCCGGATTTGATGTGTGCCAGTTAAGAGCTTCAGCTCCGTATTCACTTAAGCCGATTGCTCTGTTGGGATATTTTTTATGGAAATCATCAAACCATTTTCCGTTCATTGCAACATTGCCACCGTACCAACCGAAATAGTGGTTATAAGAAACCACATCGGTAAGATGAATATATTTTTCATCAATTGAGCACATTGTAACAGCTGCAATTGTTGTAAGACGTGTTTTATCAAGTGAATGAACAAGGTCATTGAGTTCTTTATGGTTTTCTAAAAGACTTTCATCATTAGCTCCGCCCATTGTAATTTCATTTGAAAGTCCCCAGAAACAAATGGAAGGATGGTTATAGTTCTGAACAACAAGTTCTTTCATCTGAGAAATTGTGTTTTCTTTTCCTGTGGGCATATGTTTTGAAATATAGGGGATTTCAGCCCAGATAACAAGACCTTTTTCATCACAAAGGTCATAGAAAGTCTGTGAATGTTGGTAATGAGCAAGCCTTACTGTATTTACTCCAAGTTCACAGATAAGTTCAATATCTTCTCTGTGTTCTTTTTCGGTAAGAGCGTTGCCGATTACAGGTCTGTCCTGATGACGAGAAACACCTCTTAAAGGATATTCTTTTCCGTTAAGAATAAATCCTTTGTCGGGGTCAACTTCAAAACTTCTGCAACCAAAGCGGGCTGAAATATTATCAAGCACTTTTCCTTCAGAAATAAGCTCTGCTTCCATTGTATAAAGGAAGGGGTCTGATGTTCCGTTCCACAAATGAACATTTTCAATCACAAAAGTTTCTTCAGCTTCCGCAGAGGAAACAACTTTTTCAGCAATAACGCTGTCACCATCTTTGATTGTGAATTTAACGTCGCATCTGTCTTTGCCGGTAACGTAGGCTTTAACGTCAACTTTTGAGTTTTTGCCGGTCACAACCGGTGTGATTTTAATACCGGGAGTTCCGTAATATTCAAGTTCAAAGTGAGTTTTTGCAACGGTAATTATATTAACATCCCTGTAAAGACCGCCATAAAAAGTAAAGTCTGCTAATTGGGGATAAACAGTATCGTTAGGGGAGTTGTCTGTTGATATGGTGAGAATACTTTTTTCTTTCAAAGCATCGGTGATATTTACTCTGAAAGTAGAATATCCACCGTGGTGAATTGCAAGTTTTTCTCCGTCAACAAAAACTTCTGATGAAGAATTGGCTCCGTTTATTTCCAGGAAAACCAAGTCGTTTTCATCAAAATCATTTTTTGAAATTTCTTTTGCATAGAAACAAGTACCTCTGTAATAGTCGTTGCCACCGTCCTGACCATCTGATCCGTTATAAGTGTGAGGGAGGTTAACTTTTTCCCAATTACCCTCAATGTTGGCAGGTACAGTTTTTTGTGTTTTAGAGAATAACCAATCGTTGTTGAAGTTTTGTATTTTTCTCATAAAATCAACTCCGTTAATATTTATTACCATTTAATTATAAATTAATTTAAGGATAAATACAATATCTTTTATTTGCAGTTTTTTATAAAATATTTATTAAAGTACCATTTAAACAGAAAAAATAACCGAAGACTTTAGTTTTATTGAAAAAATATATTTAATGTTGTACTATGAATTTGCAGGGAGGGAATGAAGTGAAATTAAAAATTTTTATCGATAAAAATCACGAGGAAGAAATTCTTCTTTTTGCTCACGAAAAAAATGAGTTGGTAAAATCGATTGAAAAATTGGTTAATGACGATAATGATACATTAATCGGCTTTAAAGACAAAGAAGCTGTTTGTCTTGATTTCAATGAAATATATTGTTTTGTTGTTGAAGAAAATAAGGTTTATGCTTTAACGGAAAAAGAAAAGTTGCAACTTAAAAAAAGACTTTATCAGTTGGAAGAAAAATTGCCTGAAAATTTTGTTAAGATAAATCAATCCTGTATTGCTAACATTAAAAAAATCAAAAAATTTGATGTATCTTTTTCCGGCTCAATGATAGTTGTTTTCAAAAATGGTTATAAAGATTGTGTATCAAGAAGAAATGTGAAAAATATTAAAGAAAGGTTAGGTTTTTAATTATGAATAAATATCTGAAAAACTTTTTATTAAGAGGTTTGATTTTTGCAGGGTTCGGTCCGGTTATACTTGCAATAGTCTATGCAATTTTAGAAAAAACAGTTGATGGTTTTTATGTTACAGGTACTCAGGTCTGTCTTGGAATTGTTTCCACATATATTCTTGCTTTTTTACAGGCAGGGGCATCTGTTTTTAATCAGATTGAAGAATGGTCTCTTCCAAAAGCATTGCTTTGTCATTTTGTAACTTTGTATGTGGCATACACAACTTGTTATTTATTGAACACGTGGATACCTTTTAAAATAAACGTTGTTCTTATTTATACTGCAATTTTTGTTGTTTCATATTTTATAATATGGGGAATAGTTTATTTCGTAGTAAAATCGACAAGCCAAAAAATGAACGGAAAGCTTTGAGCTTTCCGTTCATTTTTTATGATGCTGAATAAAAGTCATAAAGAGTTGAAGTATCAGTGTTTATATTATCAACATACCATGATTTCCCTATCTGCAAAACGAAAACAGTAACTTTACTAAGCTGTTTTTCTCCAAGAGAAACTATAACATCAAAGCTTTTTACTGCACCGATATCTTCTTGGGCGACACCATATGTCTCAAGAGTGGCAGAATCGATTGTTTTCATATGAGAAGCTGTGTCAATATCTTGTTCGTTTTCAACAATTATTGTGAATTTATAATCTTCACCAAAAGTTTTTTCGTAAATGCCCTCTGCTTTAAAGGATGTTTGAAGACCTGTGTTTTCATCAAAAATATCTTCTGTTCCTGTAAGCTTTTCCCCGAAAGTTTTCACATTTGATTCCAGAGCAGTGAACATTATTTCATCAGTCATATAATCGTCGCCAAAAACACTTTTTCTGACTTCTACAAGTTTATTAAAGTAACTTGTAAAAATATCGTCATAATTATCCCAACCATATTCTTTTATGAGCTGTTCATAGATTGGGTACATATCATCAATAACTTTCCCTGCAAGAGAGCCGTCATCATTTAATGTCTTTTGTCCTTTGAAGGAATCATCATTGAAACCTTTAAGATTATCGGTTCCTTTTTCAACAGTATATCCTGATTCTCTGTAAATGATAGGGTACATATAATATTTGCGGATATAATCACCGTATTTGCAGTTTTTGCTTACGACTGTGTTTTTGTATGCATTGTAACCATCGCCTGTCTGAACAATGGTATCAACATAAGTTTTTGCCACCTCATCAGGATGAAAAGCAGTATATCTTGAAGTGTAAGTTGTGTAAGTTATAAGAATAAGTGCAGCTACCATAGCGAAAAATACAATAACTGCATATAATTTGAAATTAAATTCTTTTTGTTTTTTAGCCATTGTATTTTCCTCCTTAGTCTTCTTTCTTTAAAGTTCCGTTAGCTTCACGGCGAGCGATAAGTTCTTTGGTGATTGTTTCTTTCTTTTCACCAACCATATCATAAAAGAAAATGGGAACAGCTTGCAAAACAACGAAAACAGCAGGAATAATGGTGTAAATCATAAGAAGTTTGTCAAGTGTTGCATCTGTCTGTGTAGCATAAGCAACATTTGCATCTGTTGAAACCATATAGCCTGACCAGGTGTAAAGAAGCCATGGGCCAAGAGCTTTTGTGAAGGCAGAAGCAATTTTTGAGAAAAGTCCGTAACCTGCATAAGCGAGGCCTTCCTGACGTTTACCCGTTTTATATTCAATTTCGTCAACGCAGTCTGCAATCATAATGTTTGGAGTAACGTTTGTATTACCATGCTGAAGACCACAGAAGAAATTGAGAATGAGGAAAGGAATGATTAAACCACTATTGAAGCCGATTCCTTTTGAAACGAGGAAAAGAATTGAAAGTGAGGAAGCTCCGTAAAGACAGAAAATAATAAAAGTCTTTTTTGTGGAAAATTTCTTAAGAACAAAATTAACAAGCAATGTACCTACGGCTGTACCAATGCCCATAGGAAGAAGCAGGCCAAGCTTCAAGTCTTTTGAGCCGAGAAGATAAATTGCTATGTAAAGAGAAACTGTACCATATACCCCTCTGCCAAAACCTGCCAGCTTTGTAAGAGAAACCATAAGAAGATTTTTATGTGCAAAAACAACTTTAACTGCATCTTTAAGGCTTACTTTTTCTTGAGTGAAAGGAACTCTTTCTTTATTGTTTACAAAGAATATCATAGCGAAAAGAATAAGACCAAGGGCACACACTGCTGTTGCAATTACAAGGTCAAGACCTTGACCTTCAGCATTTTTAAATTGTTGCTGTCCCATAACAGCTTTCATTATCAGACCTACAACGAGAATTACAACCATACCGCCGGATTGACCTACTGAACGCAAAAATGAAGCAATTGAAATAGCACTTGAACGTTCTGATGGATTGGGAGAACAAAGGGAACCAAAACAGTTAGCAGGGCTTTCAACAGCACAGCAAAAAGCAGTATAAAGAGAGTAGATAATGAACATCCAGATAATTGCAACCATTTGATTATCTGTGTTAGGTGCAACGAAAACTAACATTGAAATAAGAGCAAGAGGTATCATTCCAAACCCAACCCAGGGCTTAACTTTACCGAATTTTGTTCTTGTGTTATCTACAAGATAACCAATAACAAGCTCACACACAGCACCCACAATACCTGCAACAAAGAAAACAATTGAAATAACATTTGACATTGTATCAGGGTCAAAACCTTTGCCCTTAAAGGCAAAATCGGCAAAGTATGTAGCTGTATAGTCAGGCATCCAACCTGTAAGCAGAGCTACACCGAAAAGACCGATACCGAAAGTTATAATTTCGGATTTCTTCATAAATTTCTGTGTTAATTTGTCGGACATACCTTTTCTCCATTCTTAAAAACATTTATTGCTCATTATAACACAAAAATAATTGCACTTCAAGGTGACATTTTTTTGTGAATATGATATAATTATGCTATAATTTTTCAAGGTGGTAATTATTATGCGTAAAGATTTTGGGGCACAAACTCAAGTATATCCTATGCCTGTTTTTATTGTGGCGGCTTATGACGCAAACGGTAAGCCTAATTGTATGAATGCAGCCTGGGGCGGAATTTATGAAACAAACCAAATTATGATTTGTCTTGCAGAAGGTCATAAGACAACTAAAAATATTTTGGAAAGTAAAGCTTTTACCGTCAGCATTGCTGATGCAAAACACGTTATCCAGGCAGATTATGTGGGGGTTGTTTCCGGAAATAAAAATCCGGATAAAATGGAAAAAGCAGGTTTTACAACAGTAAAATCTAAATTTGTAAACGCACCTATTATTAATGAATTGCCTATGACAATTGAATGTAACCTTTTAAAATTTAATGAAGACGGTATTTGTATAGGTGAAATTATCAATGTCAGTGCAGATGAATCCGTTCTTGGAGAAGATGGAGAAATAGCACCTGAAAAACTTGAAGCAATCACTTTTGACCCGGTTCATGATACTTACATTAAGTTGGGCGAAAAAGTGGGCAAAGCCTTTTCTGACGGCAAGAAATTTTGTCAGTAAATTTTTATAGTGTAGTAAAAGTTTATCTGGTGGTAAAATCAATAAATAAAGAAGCGTTCAACATTTGATGTTGAACGCTTATCTTTATTCTTTAGTCAAAACTTTTTTCTGCCAGGATTTCTTGTTGCATTTGGGACATCTCATTTTTCGTGTTCTGCCTATATGAGGTGCTAAATTAACAGCTTTATATGTGGGCACATATCTATGACCGCATTTCGCACATTCATAGTAACCGGCAACCTGTTCGATTTTAAGCATAAAAGGACAAGCAACAAGCAAAGGAATAAAACCGATCACTATAAGTGTTATTCTGAGCCACTCTTCCATTTGTACTAATGATGCAATCATGGTTAAGGCAAAAAATATAATCGCACACAATACACCCATAAGAACTTCAAAAGATAAAAGTCTTCTGTCTGATTCTTCTTTTTGCCTTATCATTTCCAATAAATTTTTTTCTAAATTTTCATTGCGATTTTCTTTCATAACAATCTCCCCACTTAGTAAATCGGTTACGCTTATTTTAAGCTCATTACACAACGCAATCATAATTGAGGAATCCGGCATAGATTTCCCGGTTTCCCATTTTGATATAGCTCTGTCAGTTATGTTGAGCTTTTCAGCCAACTGCATTTGTGTTAAATTATTTTTCTTTCTGCATTCAGCAATAAATTTACCAATTTTAATCTGGTCCATGTCGGTGCCTCCTTTCACTTTCAGTATAAGGATTTTTTCTTTAAAAGTATACATACCGTTGGTTGAGTGGGGAAAAAACCACTATTTTTTAAGTAATAGTGGTTGATTTTTTTATTTAATTAAGCAACATTTTCGAAGAAAAAGCAACCGACTAAACAAAAAACTCAAGTATTGTATTAATACTTGAGTTTTACTATGGTCGAGGTGACAGGACTCGAACCTGCGGCATCTTGGTCCCAAACCAAGCGCCCTACCAACTGGGCGACACCTCGAAATAAATATTAAATTTTTGCAGTAAATAAAATAAAGGTTCGTTTGGGACCTACCCAGCTTGTGGTGCCCAAAATTTCTCTGCATCGCATTGCTCGCAGAAATTTTGACCACTACGCTTCGTTATGCTCCCTTCAACCGCCACCGGCGGCGGTCGCAACCTCACCCAAACCAAGCGCCCTACCAACTGGGCGACACCTCGGAAAGAACATTCAATTTTCAACTGCTCGTATATTATACATTAAAGAATCCGAGTTGTCAATTGATTTTGCAATTCATATTGCAATAATTTATTTTTGATGATACAATGAACTAAAATAAACTTTATAGGAGGGCAACATGGAAAAAAGAAAAGACTATATATCCTGGGATGAATACTTTATGGGCGTTGCTCAGTTGGCATCACAGAGAAGTAAAGACCCTAACACACAGGTTGGCGCATGTATTGTAGATAAAAATAATAAAATTGTATCAGTAGGCTACAATGGTTTCCCTATCGGATGCAATGACGATGAATTTCCTTGGGCAAGAGAGGGAGATACATATGAAACTAAATATCCTTATGTATGCCACGCTGAATTGAACGCTATTCTTAACCACAGAGGTTCAAGCCTTGAAGGTTGCAAAGTTTATGTACCTCTTTTCCCCTGCAATGAATGTGCAAAAGCAATTATTCAGAGCGGAATAAAGGAAGTTATTTACATATCTGATAAATATCACGATACTGTTGGTACAAGGGCATCAAGAAGAATGCTTGAAGCAGCCGGAGTTTTATACCATAAACTTGAAACTGAAAGAAAAGAATTGATTATTGATTTCAGAGAAGAAAACGTTTGATTTAATATAATATCTATTGACAAAAAGGCTTTATTGTAGTAAAGTATAAATTGCGGGCAAGGTGATTTTGCCCAACAAAAATATCCGAAAAAGGAGATAATTTATTATGAAGAAATTATTAGCTCTTCTTATGGCAGGCGTTATTGTTCTTTCATTTGCAGCTTGCGGTGGCAAAGAGGAAGAAGAAACAACAATTGAAGAAACAACAGTTGAAGATGTTGTAGGTCGCGAAGTAGAACAGGAAACAGAAGTTGTTACTGAAATCGTTACAAACGACGAAGGCGAAACAGAAATCGTTACTGAAATTGTAACAGTTGAAGAAGAAACAGAAGCTGATAAACCCACAGAAGGTCAGGCTCAGGATACTCCTGCAGCAGCTGAAGATCCCTCAAAATGGTCAACAGCAGAAGTTCTTAAATATTATCAGGATGCAACAGCTAAAGTTGTTTCAAAGAAACCCGGCTATGCAAAGTCTCGTTCAACAGACATTAAAAAAGATGATTATAAAGCAGGTCTTGCTCTCAGCGCATTCAAGAGCGTTGTGTTCGGTTTCCTTGGTGTAGGGGCTGAAAATGAATTTAAAGAAGTTGTTCCTAAGGGACAAAACACAAACGATGATAAATGTGGTGATTACCTCAAAAAGAGCACACTTGCAGCAGGTGATGTAACATCTGCAAAAGCTGTTAAGAGTGGTTCAAACTATGTTATCACAATTAACGTAAAATCAGGTTCAAGCCAGATAGAAGAAGGTAAAAACTCAAAGAACAATTCTCCTATCGATAAAACAGGTATCTGCATAGGTACAACAGACAGAAGTGGTTTTGACCATAAATCTGCTCCTCTTTGCTATGCAGCAATTGGTGGTACTCTCGAAAAGACATCTATCTACGAAAAAACATTTAATGGTAAAGTTGTTGCAACAATCGATGCTGCAACAGGCGAAATTTCAAAACTTGTTATTTCTTGGGATGCAAGTGCTGATATCGATACAAACCTTGGTGATGGTGAAATCGTAAAAGCAACAACAACAGTTACTTACTCAAAATTCGGTTGGTAATTATAATAGCTGATTAAAACTTTAAAAGCTCCGTAAGTTTCTTACGGAGCTTTTTGTTATCTTCGGGAAGTGGCAGACAAATAAAATCCAACATCAGTAGAAACAAAGGAATAGTCATAAAAATCTTTCCGGAAAGAAATATGATTGGTTTTTGCTGTGTTTTCTTTTTTATCAGGCAAAAGTCGGGCGAAAATTTCATCTGTGTTTTCAATGTTTGTAAATGCTTTTATTGAGCAATCAGCTATTTCACAAAAGGCAGAAAAGTCTTTTTGTGAGACTGATTTGTTTTTTTCAAAAAGATAAGTTATTGAAACAGATTTTATCAAAGAAGTTTCATCATTAACGTATATTGTCAGAAGAATTTTATCTTCAAAGATAATGGGAAAAGAAAGCTGTCCATTTTCTTCCGATGCAATAAGGTTTGTTGTATCGATTTTAAAATTTGAACTGATGCGAGAAAATCTGCCTGAAAAAACATAAATGTCAATCAGATCTTTTTGCATACATCCGCAAAGAAAAATTAAAGAAAATGCAGTAAGTAAACACAAAACTTTTTTCATAAAAACACCCCGTTTTAAAGTATATTTTAAAACGGGGTAATGTATTACTTATGAAGTTCTGTAACAATAACCTGGGGACGGTTATTAATTCTTATGGGGAAAGAACTGTTGCCCAGGCCACGGCTTACAATCATTGTTGTATCTTTTATTTTGTGAGCGCCTTCGCTGTATTTTGGTAAAAAACCTTGTCCCGGAGAATAAATTCCGCCAAAGGGAGGAATTCTGAACTGACCGCCATGAGCATGACCGCAGAAAACAAGATCATAGTTGTTTTCTGCATAGCATTCAAACATTTCAGGTCTGTGAGATAAAAGAATGTTAAATCCGTCAGGCTTGTTTTTGGCGAAATCATTCAGCTTTTCTTTGAAACTGTCTTTTAAAAGCTTAAGTTCACCACAATCAAGGTTTTTATCAATAGCCTTCTGGAGAAGATCATACTTGGTTGCGAAAGAAGTGTAATCGCAGATTCCGTTTATGAAAACGGAAGAATTATTTCTTTTTATTTCAATTGTATCGGTGTCAAGAAGAATAATGCCGTATTTTTCAACTTCAGTTAAAAAGATTTTTCTCAGGTCAGGGGAAAGTTCTTCGTGGTTGCCTGTTACATAATAAACAGGTGCAATTGAGGGAAGTTTTTTAAAAATATCAAGTGAATCAAAATACTGTCTTCTCCTTGAATCAAAAGCATCACCTGTAATAACAATAATATCAGGTTTGTTCCTCTTTATAATTCTGATTAAATCGTCAGCTTCATTTCCGTAAACACAATTGTGTAAATCTGAAAGATGTATAATACGGAAGCCTACAAATTCATCAGGAATTTTTGCTGATTTATATTTGTAACCGTTCAGGTCAAGTGTATGGTTCTGGTTTGTTGCAACATCAAAAACAGTTTTTCCGAAAAAATCGAGAAAACCTTTTGGCGAAAATTTAATTTTTTTAGACATCAGACCACCTCACACCTATTATAATATAACCCGATAAAATATTCAATGAATAAATTTTAATATTTTATTGAAAAAAATGGATAAATATGACATAATATTATATAAACACGGAGGTGCTTTACTATGGATAGAAACAACAAACTTTTTTGCAGAGTTTATCAATTCTGCATGAGAATAGGAAGTCTTTTTCTTGATTGGTCTCAACCGGAAATAACTTCAGGTGAGAATAGTGTGCTTAAAATTTCCGATGTGCTTAAGGATAAAAATATAAAAAGGGTTCTTATAGTTACAGATAATATGCTCAGAAGTCTTGGTTTGCTTGATGGTCTTCTGGAAAAACTTGAAAAAGACGGAATCAAAGCTTTTGTTTTCAGTGATGTTCAGCCTAATCCTACAATTGATAATGTTGAAAGTACAAAAGATTTTTATTTTGAAAATAAATGTGAAGCAATTATTGCTTTCGGCGGCGGTTCACCTATGGATTGTGCAAAGGGTGCAGGTGCCAGAATTTCTAACCCTGAAAGAACAATTTCTTCAATGAGAGGTTTGTTCCATGTTAAAGAAAGACCTCCCCTTTTGCTTGCAGTTCCCACAACAGCAGGAACAGGTTCAGAAACTACAATTGCTGCAGTTATTACAGATTCAAAAACTCATGAAAAATATGCTGTAAACTCAACTAAAATCCGTCCCCTTTATGCTTTCCTTGACCCTGCGCTTACAACAGGTCTTCCGCAGAAAATCACATCAACAACAGGTCTTGATGCATTGACCCATGCAATTGAAGCATACATAGGTGGAAGCAATACAAGAAAAACAAGAAAAAATGCAGAAATTGCAACAAAGCTTGTTTTTGAAAATCTCGAAACAGCATATGAAGACGGAAAGAATATGCAAGCGAGAAAAAATATGCTTGAAGCTTCTTTCTGTGCAGGTGTTGCATTCACAAGAGCATACGTCGGTTATGTGCATTGCATTGCTCACCAGCTTGGCGGTCTTTACGGAATTCCTCATGGTCTTGCAAATGCCGTTATTTTACCATATGTTCTTGAATATTATGGAAAGAGTGCATATAAGCCTCTTGCAAAACTTGCGGATTGTGCAGGTATCGGTAAAAGTTTAAAAACAAGTGAAGAAAAAGCAAAAGCTTTTATTGATGAAATTAAAAAGATGGAAAGAAGAATGGAAATTCCTGAAAAATTTGAGCAGATTAAAGAAGAAGATATTCCCACTCTTGTTGAACGTGCTCTCAGAGAAGGAAATCCACTTTATCCCGTTCCGAAAATTATGGATGAAAAAGATTGTGAAAACATAATCAGACAATTGATGGTTTAAAGCTTGGAAAAGCAGATTGTATTCTTTCAAATTCACATAATTTAAGTGATGAGGCTCTGACAATACTGTCGGAGCCGAATTTTTCTCTGATAGAATCCACAGATGAATCGAGCTTTTCTATTTTTTCAAGATATTCATAGTCTTCATCAAGGCAAAGCTGATATATAAATTTATCTTCCACAAGGTTTGCAGCACAAACTGTTACTGCTCTTGCGGGGATAGAAAAAGGATAATTTTTTTCTATAAGTTCAATTGATTTTTTTGCAAGAACGTCTGAGGCTCTCACAGGCGTTCTTAATTTTTGCTGAAAATCACGTGTTACAAGATGATTGTCTTTTATGCTTACACGAACAGTTGTTGCAAAAAAACCATATTTTCTTAAATTATGTGAAACTTTTTCGCTCAGCGAAAAGACCACAGGAGAAACATCAGCCAAAGAATATAAATCACGTTTGCAGGTTATTCCTCGGCTTACACTTTTGACAGGCGGAGTTTCACTTTCACGCAGTACAGGAGAAAAATCAAATCCGTTTGCATAGTTTCTTAAGGTAATTCCCGTTTTTCCAAAATTTTTTTGCATAATATTTTCGGGAGTGTTGGCAATATCCCCGATTGTTTTTATGCCGAAACGGTAAAAAGTTTTTGCAGTATTTTTTCCTACGCCAAGTAAATCACTGCAGGGGAGTGGCCAGATTTTTGTTTTGATGTCTTTTTCGGTAAGAGTGGTTACAGCATCAGGTTTTTTGAAATCACTTGCAAGCTTAGCAAAAATTTTATTGAAACTTACTCCCACAGAAATAGTCAGACCGATTTCTTTTTTTATACGGTTGCGTATTTCATCTGCAATTTTTTGTTCGTCACCAAAAAGTTGTCTGCTGCCTGTGATATCAAGCCAACACTCGTCCATACCGAAGGGTTCAACCATATCTGTATATTCTTCGTAAATTTTTTTTACTTTTCCGGAAAAATATACGTATTTATCATAGTGGGGAGGAACAATTGTAAGGTCAGGGCATTTTTGTTTTGCTTCCCATATGGCTTCTCCTGTTTTAACGCCAAATTTTTTTGCACTTTCATTTTTAGCAAGTACAATTCCGTGGCGTTCTTCAACACTTCCGCAGACCGCAACATTCAAGCCTTGCAAAGCGGGATTGAGAAGACACTCCACAGATGCAAAAAAGTTATTTAAATCGCAATGCAGAATCACTCTTCCGGACAAAAAAACCACCTCAATAACGAACATTTGTTCTTATATAATAGAACATTTGTTCTGAAATGTCAAGTGTAAAATTATAAAAAAATAAAGGAAAATTTGTCAGAAAAAGTTATCCACAAGGGTTCTTCCACAAGTAAAACAAAGTAAAATAGGGGATCTGGAAATATTTTCAACATACTTTTTAACATTTTCCACATAGTTTTCCACATCGGTATATTTTTGATTTTTATGTTAAAAATATCTTTGAATAAAAAGAAAGAGAGTGTTTTTATGATAAAAGGTGTTAATCATCAGGTTGTGGAAGTAAACCGACCGGGGTGTGAATATTTTGAAAAAGTATTGTTTTTTGTCAAACCTGAATATTCAGAAGTGAGCCAGAGTAAGATAAATGAAAAGGTAAACAGTATAGCAATGTCCACAGGGAGTCCGCCAAAAATGAGAAAAAGAAGAAAAAGAGTATATTCAGTTTTTGCACCGGTTATCTGGGCGGCAATAGGTGCAACTGTTTGTGCTGTTGTCATTAAATGCTTCGGCTTGTGATAAAAAGATTGAAAAATCCTTGCTTTTATGCTACAATCTAAAGCAAGGATTTTTTTGAAAATGGGGCAGAAAAAATGCTGAAAGAAAAGAAATTATTTTTATTTGATATTGATGGTACAATTGCTGTTGATAACACAATTTATGATGGAACTTTTGAACTGATTGAATATATAAACTCAATCGGCGGAAAGGCAGTTTATATTACAAACAACTCCACCAAAAGCCGAAAAGATTACATTGAAAAATTCAGAAAATGGAATATAGAAACAGATGAAAGCAACTTTATCACAGCATCATTTGCAGCATGTAAATATCTGAAAGAAAATCACGCAGATGATAAAATTTTTGTTTGCGGAACAAAATCTTTTGTAAAAGAGCTTCGTGATTACGGACTTAATGTTACTGAAGAAAATGAAGATGATATCAAGTGCGTGATGGTAGGTTTTGATAATGAGTTTACCTATCAGAAAGGTGCTTTGACTTGCGAGATTCTGCTTACAAAGGATGTCACTTACCTTGCGACAAACCCTGATTTATGTTGCCCTACATCTTTCGGAAGTATTCCTGATTGCGGAGCAATCTGTAATTTGCTTGAATGTGCAGTAAAAAAACAACCCTATTATGTCGGGAAACCAAGCAGAGAAATTGTTGATATTTGCAGACAAATGACAGGATTCAGTGAAAAAGAAACAATTGTTGTGGGCGACAGACTTTATACTGATATTGCCTGCGGAATTAATGCAGGTGTTGAAACTGCTGTTGTGTTTACAGGAGAAGCTAAGGCAGAAGATATCGAAAACACAGAATTTAAACCCACATATCAATTTGAAAACATAAGAGAATTTTTAAATGCTGTGAAGAAATAAAAATTTCAAAAAAAACACCGAGGAAAAAATCCTCGGTGTTTTTTTTCATTTGGTTTCAAGCCTTATGACCGTTACTGAATATTGAGGTGTTGTGAAATTGAATTGTTTATCAAAACCACTTGCTGTAAATTCTTCCATGATACAATCTTCTTTTGCACCTAAAATGTTATCATTTCCAAGACTGTCACCTGCAACCTGGAAAACAGTTGCTGTGCTGTTAATGTTTTCTGCACCTTTAATGTCAATTGCAAAAGTTTTCTTTGATTCGGTAACGTTAACAAGTTTGATAATAATATCGCCTGTTTCGTCTGTGCTTACAACCTGATATGCTTCAGCTTCTGAATCAGAGCCGGTTGTAAAATCAATATAAAGTTCACCGTCAACATAACATTTTACGTTTCTTCCGTCAACAACAACTTTCAGCTGATAAGTTTTACCAATTTCAGCAGTAAAGGGTTTTACAGTGCCTATAATCTGACCTGTTTTAATTCCGTTTTCCACCTGCTGAAGGCAAGAAACAGTATTGTCCCAACCACCGAGATTCCAGAAATAATTGTTATCCTTATCCTGAACTGCAAATGGGATTATAAAGCCTTCACTACCATCTGTCTTTGTTGCTTCTAATGTGTAGGTGTAGTTTGACCATTCATCTTTGCCGAAATAAGCAGCATTTCCCACGTTTGAATATTTCATATCAGTTGTGGTGTGAACAAGTTTTCCGTTTTTTACTTTATAATCACCGCCATTTACATTTTCCCAATTCCACCAGAAATTTGGTACAGCGAAAGCATCTTCGCCTAAAACTTCGCCGGTTTCATTATTGACAATTTTCACATTATCAAATTCTGCAGCAGTGTACCAGGTTCCTACACCAACTCTGCCTGATAAATCTTTTTGTTCAACTTCTGCACCTTTAAGTGTGGAATTATAGAGATGAGACCCCTGATTGAGTGAAAAGATTTTCTGAACGTAGTAATTTATAGAACCGGTGGTCTGATGATTATTGAACCATATAAGGTCAGGTGACCAATGAGTTGCAGTAAGATTGCCGAAAAGAGGTGCATATGCTGCCATTCTTACAATGTCACCATTTCTTTCCAAACCTGTCATATATGCTGCTTCTGCAAGTGCCGCACGCAGAGTGTTGGACCTTGCAGCATATTCTCCCAAGAATACCTGAATTGCACCACCATAGATGGTGTCGGTCATTTCCTCTGTGTTTCTTTTATAATTTTCTTCATCATAATAATCTGTATTTCTGAGAAACCATTCAGGTTCATTATAATAGTGTTGGTCGGTTGCACCTGCAAAATCGTTAATTGTTTTGTCAGGGTTTAATTCTAACCATTCTTTTGCATATTCATAGGATTTAAGATAGTTTGCACCGTGAGTTGCATCAAAAGCACCTGCAGAATATATAAGTTCTATATCACCGTAAAGCTGGGGATTTTCTGCTTTTGCTTTGTTGAAAGCGTCAAGGAAAGCTGTGTATCTTTCAAAATAAATTTCGTCTTCATTTTCGTTGCCGATACAGATATATTTCAATTCAAAAGGTTCTTCATGACCAAGAGAAACTCTTACTTTTCCCCACTTTGTGGTTTCATCACCACGGCAGAATTCTACCAGATCAAACATATCCTGAACATATTGTCTGAAAAGATCAGAATCCATATCGATTCCGCCTTTTCCCCTCATCTGACAATAAAGACCACAGTTAATAACGGGCACAGGCAAAGCTCCGATATCTTCGGCAAGCTGGAAATATTCATAAAAACCAAGTCCGTAACTCATAAAACAGGGAAGCGGGTCATCAGTTGCGGAAATATTTGTCCACAGATTTATTCCTTGTTTTCTTGCAGCAACGTCACCGTATTTTCCTTCCCATTCCAAAGGCTCGCCGTTTTCATCAACACCGATTGAGTCTTTCCAATTATATGCAGTTTCTTCATCATATCCTTCAATTACACAACCACCGGGGAAACGTAAAAATCTGGGCTCAAGTTCTTCCAGCATTTTTCCAAGGTCATTTCTCATACCGTTTTTACGGTTTTTGAAAGTGTTCTGCGGGAAAAGGGAGACCATATCAATGCAAGCATAATTATCTGTAAGCACCTGCAGAGTTACGCCTGAAAAAGCATCAACATCAGAGGAAAGAACAAGTTCATATTTTTTCCATTCGTCTGTGATTTTTTCGATTTTTTCGCTTGAAATAATTTTACCGTTTTGGCAAAGATTAACTGTAATTTTGCCATTGCCTTTTGCATAGACGGAGAAATCGTATTTCTCACCTTTTTCAAGGCTCATTCCGTCAAGAAAACCTCTGTTTTCCACACCTGCAGGCTGATTAGTTGTGTTTGAAATTATTATGTAGTTTGTGTTGTTTAAATTGAGTCCGTTTTCTTTGTCGCCGATTTTAACATCAATTTCAGGGTTACCTACTTTATTCCAACCATAAAGCTGGTCGTCACGTGCAAGCTCAGTATATTCAAAAGAACGGTTTACAACTTTTTCTGCATAAAGGCCACCGTCTGCAGCAAAGTTGATATCCTCAAAGAAAATGCCGAAAAGCAAGTCACTTATCTGTCTTACTTTCTCAGAAGCATCTATGTCCAGAGTATAATCTGCCTGCAAAGAATCGTAAGCAGTGACAGAATTGCTTTCAGGTTTTTCAGGCAGATCAGGAGTCTGTGCAACGAAAAGTGAAGTTATAAAAGAAACAACAACTGCTATAATTTTTTTGAAGAAAGATGTTATCTGATATTTCATTGTTTTTCTCCTTTATCTAAAAAAGTCAATAAATCTTCTTTATTGTTTTTCAGTTCATTCTTAATAACTTTTTCAAGTGCATTTTCAAGAGCTTTTCCTATTTCTTTTCCTTCATAGCCTAAGGATACCAAATCGTTTCCGTTTATAGCCAGGTCAGAAATTTTAAGGCAAGGTTTTTCTTCTTCAAGTTCTTTCAACAAATTCAGATAATTATCACACAAAGAAATTCTGTCAACTAATTCAGGTGTCTGAGCCAGAATATCTGCACGTGAAACTTCATCTAAAAGATACAAAAATTCAAAACCATATTTGGAGGCGTGTTTTTTAATGTTTTGTGGTGCGTTATAAAGTCTGTCATCATGATGTAAAATAAGATTGGTGACAGTAGAAATAGTTTTGTTATCATATTTCAATCTTTTAAGGATGTCAAAAGCAATGTCTGCGCTTGCTTTTGCGTGACCCTTGAAGTGGTTCTGACCTTTTTCGTCAGTGGTTTTGCAGAGTGGCTTTGCAATATCGTGCAAAAGCATTGTAAGACGCACATATTTATTGTTCTGGCTTACTGCAACACTTTTTACAATATGATGCCACACATCATAAATGTGGTAAGGACAGTTTTGTTTTGTATTTACTGTTTTTTCAAGTTCAGGAATTATTTCAAAAATCACATCAGAAAATCGGAGAAGAATTTTTTCGGCATCTTTTCCCATCAAAAGTTTTTCAAGCTCAATTCTTATTCTTTCTGCTGCAATGTTTTTGAGAAGATGTTTGTTTCTTTTTATACTTTCAGCAGTGTTTTTTTCTATTTCAAAACCGAGTGTTGAAGAAAATCTTATTGCTCTCATAATTCTCAGAGCATCTTCGGTGAACCTTTTATCAGGGTCGCCCACTGCACGGATGATTTTATTTTCAATATCTTTTACTCCGCCGAATAAATCCACCACACCATCTTTTTCATTATAAGCTAAAGCATTTATTGTGAAATCACGACGTGATAAATCTTTTTCAATGTTGCGGGTGAATTCAACACTGTCAGGTCGGCGGTTATCTTTATAATCACCGTCAATTCTGAAAGTTGTGATTTCCAATGGTTGAGAATCAATCAAAACTGTAATTGTACCGTGTTTTATTCCTGTGGGAATCGTTCTGAAATCTTTAAAAACTTCAAGCGTTTCAGCAGGTTCTGCGGAAGTGGTCATATCCCAATCGTGAGCGTGTTTTCCCATAATACTGTCACGGACGCAACCGCCCACAACGAAAGCTTCAAAACCGTTTTTGTTAAGAGCTTTCATTGCTGTCTGTGCATATTCAGGAATTTTGATTTCACAGTTCATTTTTCCACCTGCATAAAAATATTTTCTCTTTACAATTTTACCACCAACAGTTATAATTATCAAGAATAATATTTTCAGAGGTGAAAACGATATGAATATACAGATTTACGGAAAGCCTAAATGTTTTGACACTAAAAAAGCAGAAAGATATTTTAAAGAGAGAAGAATAAAAGTGCAGATGATTGATATTTCAAAATATCCCATGAGTGCAGGGGAATTCAGAAATATTAAAACTGCTCTTAAAATGAGTCTTGATGAAATGATAGATGAAAAGTCAAAGCTTTATGAAAGCCTTTTCATTAAATATCTTGCAAATGAAAGTGACAAGGAAGAAAAAGTTTTTGAAAATCAGGCAATTTTCAAAACACCAATCGTCAGAAATGGAAAACAAGCAACAATAGGTTATCAGCCTGATGTGTGGAAAGACTGGCAGTGAGGTGGCTAAAATGAGTGATTTTGCAGATGTACATTTTCGTAATATGACGGAGAAAGAGTTTAATGATTTTTCAAAAGAAGAAATCAGAAGTTATGCAGAAGAACTTATAAAATCGGGTTACAAAAAACTTAAAATTACTGCGATGAAAGCATCAAGAAAAGAATATGAAGAAACTTTTCCTCAGGGATATAATACACCTGAAAATTATTTTTATATAATTCAGAACAATAAAAATGAAGATGTAGGAAAAATTTTTTATCAGACACACTATGAGAAAAAAGATGTCGCTTTTATTACGGAATTTGTGATAAATGAAGAATATAGAAATAAAGGTTATGGCAAAAGTGCGTTGAAAAAAGTTGCTGAGGATGCAAGAGCAAAAGGCTACAAAAAGATGGGACTTAATGTTTTTCTTCATAATAAAATTTCGTATCCTATGTATCTTAAGGACGGCTACGAAATTGTAGAAGAAATTCACGGTAATGCAATAATGGAAAAAGAATTATAAAAAACTAAGTGCCTTACAGATTTCTCTGTAAGGCACTTTTATTATGCTGATTATATCAGTTTATAAATTATTCAGCATCGGGAGCATAGAGAGCCTGAAGACGAACGAGGTGATCGTATCTCTTCATTGCTGTTTCTTCTGCAAGTGAGAAGAGTTTAGCTGCTCTATCCGGGAATGCATTAAGAAGAGAAGCGTAACGGCTTTCTGACTTAATGAAATCCTGATAACCTGCTGCGGGAGCTTTGCTGTCAAGGATGAAGGGATTCTTGCCTTCTGCTTTGAGTGCGGGGTTGTATCTGAAGAGGTTCCAGTAGCCGCAGTCAACAGCTTTCTTCATTTCTGACTGGCAGTTAGCCATACCGCCGCCTTTGATACCGTGCATTTCGCAAGGTGCATAGCAGATGATGATTGAAGGTCCGTTGTATGCTTCAGCTTCACGGATTGCTTTAAGTGTCTGGTTGTTATCAGCACCCATAGCGATCTGTGCAACGTATACATAACCGTAGCTCCTAGCGATTTCTGAAAGGCTCTTCTTAGCAACTTCTTTACCGGAGAATGCGAACTGTGCAACCTGACCGATGTTAGATGCTTTAGAAGCCTGACCGCCTGTATTTGAGTAAACTTCTGTATCGAATACCATGATGTTTACATCTTCGTGAGCAGCAAGAACGTGGTCAACACCGCCGAAGCCGATGTCATAAGCCCAACCGTCGCCACCGAAGATCCAAACTGATTTCTTAGAAAGGAAGTCTTTGTTTTCGAGAATTGAAGAGCAGAGGTCGCAACCTTCAACTTTTTCAAGTTCTGCTACAAGAGCATCTGTTGCTGCACCGTTCTTTTCACCATCGTTAACTGTCGCAAGGTAACCTTCTGCAGCAGCTTTGAGTTCAGCAGAAGCTTTGTCAGATGCAACGATTTCTTCAACCTTAGCGATAAGGCTGTCACGAATTGCTTTCTGACCAAGGAACATACCGTAACCATGTTCTGCGTTATCTTCGAAGAGTGAGTTAGCCCATGCAGGACCCTGACCCTTAGCATTTGTTGTGTAGGGAGATGTTGCTGCGGGACCACCCCAGATTGAAGAACAACCTGTTGCGTTAGAAATATACATTCTGTCACCGAAGAGCTGAGTTACAAGACGAGCATAAGCTGTTTCAGCACAACCTGCACAAGAACCTGAGAACTCAAGGAGAGGTTTCTTATACTGGCTAGCTACAACGTTCATATTAGCAACTGTTTCTGCTTTTTCTGTAACGTTAGCAACACAGTAATCGAATACCTGCTGTTCTGCTTCCTGTGATTCACGAGCAACCATTTTAAGTGAAGCTGTGGGACATACGCCTACGCAAACGCCACAACCCATACAGTCCATAGGAGATACTGCGAGAGTATATGTGTAGTTTGTTTTAACGATGGGTTTTTCAGCTTTCTTCATGTTTGCGGGAGCTGCTGCAACTTCTTCTTCACTGAGAGCGAAGGGACGGATTGTAGCATGAGGACAAACATAAGAACATTTATTACATTTTGCACATTTTGCAGGATCCCATTCAGGAACAAGAACTGCAACGCCACGTTTTTCGTAAGCAGCTGCACCGTGTTCAAATGTACCGTCAGCATGATCCATAAATGCAGAAACGGGAAGTGAATCACCGTCCATAAGTGCAACGGGTTTCATGATGTTGTCAACCATCTTAACGAGTTTAGTTTCGCCTTCTGATGCGATTGCAGCAGAATCATCTGTTGCGTCTGCCCAAGCAGCAGGAACATCAATTTTAGCAAATGCTGAAACACCAGCGTCGATAGCGTTGTGGTTCATATCAACAACATCCTGACCTTTTTTGAGGTAAGATCTTGTTGCAGCATCTTTCATATACTGAACAGCTTCTTCGATGGGCATAACTTTTGCAAGAGCAAAGAATGCAGCCTGAAGAATTGTGTTTGTACGTTTGCCCATACCGATTTTTGCAGCAAGGTCAATAGCGTTAACTGTGTAGAGCTGAATGTTGTTCTTAGCAATGTAACGTTTTGCTTCTGCAGGCATATGAGCATCAAGTTCTTCTGCTGACCACTGGCAGTTGATAAGGAATACACCGCCGGGTTTAACGTC
>JAZSJD010000054.1:0-9188 GCA_045534165.1 Acutalibacteraceae bacterium
AAGAGGTGTTCAGAGAAACGAAATCGAAAGAGGACAGGATCTCGCTAAGATCGGTTCCATCAACCCCCACACACACTTCAAGGGCGAAGTTTACGTTCTTACCAAAGATGAAGGTGGTAGACATACTCCTTTCTTCAACAACTACAGACCTCAGTTCTTCTTCAGAACAACTGACGTTACAGGCGTAATTAAGCTTCCCGAAGGCACAGAAATGTGCATGCCCGGCGATAACGTAACAATGGAAGTTGAACTTATCACTCCTATCGCTATCGAAGAAGGCCTTCGTTTCGCTATCCGTGAAGGTGGCCGTACAGTTGGTTCAGGCGTTGTTACAGCAATCGCTGAATAATTAACTGCTGATAGTTGATTCTTTAAACACAAAATGCACCGTGATTTCATTTGAAGTCACGGTGTTTTTTTGTTTGTGTTTTTTTACCTTTTGTGATATCATATTGGCAGAAGGTGAAGTTTATGGATATAAAAATAAGAAAAGCTGAGGCAAAAGATGCTGTTCAGATTGCAGAAATGCTCATTGATATAGGAGCTTTGCATCATAACGGCAGACCTGATATTTATAAAGATAATTTGCAGAAATATAATGAAGAAGATATTAAAAAAATTCTGAAAGATAAAAATACACCGATTTATGTTGCTGTAAATGAGGAAACTGTTCTTGGATATGTTTTCTGTCAGATAAAAACCGTTGAAAGTAATAAAGCTCTTGTTGACAGAAAATATATGTATATTGATGATTTTTGTGTTAATAAAAATTATCGTAAACAGCACATAGGCAGAATGCTTATGGATGCTGTTTTTGAAGAAACGAGGAAAATGGAAATTTCTTCAATCCAACTTAATGTGTGGGAGTTTAATGAAAGCGCAATAAGATTTTATGAAAAATGCGGTTTCACCACACAAAAAAGAGAAATGGAAATTAAATTATAAAAATTAACCTCTGCAACCAACGTAAAGTCAGTTGCAGAGGTTTTGCTTTAAAATGTTTCTTTGATTGTTTCGTTTGATTCTGCTGATTTGAAAATATGTTCAATAAGTTTTATCAAACGTCTTTGCTGAGCGTGTGTAACAATCTGTGTTGCTTTTCCCTGAAGAACTTCAAGAATGTTATTGTAATATTCAGCCCAATCGCCTTTAACGGGTTCTGTGAGATATTCGTCAATACTGTCGTCAGTTCTGGGAGCCATAGTCTTTGTAAGACCAACTCCTGCAACAACGGGAACAGCATCTTTGTTTTCCCAATCAGTAACCATACTGATTTTACCGTTACCGTCCCAATCGTCAATCTGTGCAGAACCGTTTTCGCCTAAAACATACCAATAGGGGAGGCTTATGAAGTTGTTTGTGGAAACTTCGATAATCCACTCAACATCATTGTCAAATTTAATGAGTGCTGTGAAACCATCGTCAACCTCATCGTTGGTAATGTGAGTAAGTGTGGAATAAACTGAAATAATTTTGTGTCCTGCCATCATTGTGAGCATCTGGTCAAGGAGGTGAACGCCCCAATCATAAACCATACCGCCACCGGGCTGTCTGTTACGCCAATCTCCGGGAACACCACGTGAACCGTGAACTCTGTGTTCAAAACGGAAAATTCTGCCAAGTTTATTTTCATCATAGATTTTCTTGACCGTAAGGTAACAAGGGTCCCAACGTCTGTTCTGATGAACTGTGAAAAGTTTGCCTGTTCTTTCTGAACATTTTATCATTTCATCAAGTTCTTCACTTGACATTGTAACAGGTTTTTCTGAAACAACGCCTTTGCCTGCTTCCATTGCACGTATTGCATAATCTTTATGAAATTCATTGGGAGTGGCAATTGTGATGAAATCAATTCTTTCATCATTTAAAAGTTCATCTGCACTTGCAAAAGCATGAAGACCTTTGCTTTCTGCAATTTTACATCTTTCGGGGTTAATATCGTAAGTGCCGATAATTTCAACATCGTCACGCTGGCTTAATTTTTCAAAATGGTAGTTTCCCATTCCGCCATAGCCGATAAGACCCCAACCAAATTTATTTTTCAATCAAACCCACCACATTTCGCCTGTTTTCTGTGTGATAAGAACACCTTTAAGGAGTTCAACTGCTTTTGAAAGACCTTCGTCCTGACTCATAAGACTGTCTTCATGTTCAATGCTGATTGCATAATCATAACCAACAAGTCTTAAGTTGCTGATAATATCTTTCCAATAAGAAGCATCGTTACCATAACCAACGCTACGGAAAATCCAGGAACGATTAATTTCATCGCCATAAGGTTTAGTGTCGAGAACACCGTTTACAGCTGTGTTGTATTTGTCGATTTTTGTATCTTTTGCGTGGAAATGGAAAATTGCGTCGCCTAATTTTCTGATTGCAGCAACAGGTTCAATGCCCTGCCAGATAAGGTGGCTGGGGTCAAAGTTTGCACCGATTTCAGGACCTACTGCTTCACGGAGCTTAAGAAGTGAATCTGTGTTATATACACAGAAACCGGGGTGAAGCTCAAGAGCAATTTTATCAACACCGTGTTCTTTTGCAAATGCAACAGTCTTTTTCCAATAGGGGATAAGAACATCATTCCACTGATATTCAAGAATTTCGCCGAAATCGTTAGGCCAGGGACAAGTTACCCAGTTGGGATATTTTGCACCTTCCCAGTCACCGGGGCAACCTGAGAATGTGTTAATCTGATGGATGCCTAATTTTTCAGCAAGGAGAATTGTGTTGCGGATTACTGCATCAAATTCTGCTGCAATTTCCTTGTTGGGGTGAACAGGGTTACCGTGGCAGCTCAAAGCACTGATCTCAAGACCGTATTTGTCAAGAGTTGCTTTGAATTCGTTGAAAGCATTTTCATCGTTAAGGAGAATTTCAGGGTTTGCGTGTGCATTGCCTGGATATCCGCCACAACCGATTTCAACCATTTCAATGCCTTTTGATTTAAAATATGATAATGCTTCATCAAGCGGTTTATCGCTGAGAAGAGTTGTGAAAACACCAAGTTTCATTTGTCTGCACCTCTGGAATTAAAGATTAGCTTTGAAATAAGCCATACTTCTTGTGATATCTTCAACACCTGTGGGAACAGGGTCGTCATTTTCAAGAACAAGCCATTCAATGCCTGTTTCTTTTGCAGCTTTGAAAACTGAAAGAAGGTCGTTGTTGCCTTCGCCTAAAGCTGTGGGCTTTCTGTCAATACCGTCTTTGATGTGAAGAAGTACGATTCTGTCTTTGTTTTCTGTAATATATTTGTAGTTATCAGCACCACCGCAGAAGCTCCAGTAAGTATCAACTTCAAGGTAAGCTTTGTCAGCGATAACGTCCATACAATATCTGTCGCCGAATTTGATTTCAAATTCTTCTGTATGGTTGTGATAATAGAATTTTAAGCCTTCATCAGCATATTTTTCGTTAGCGTAAGAATAAACATCTGTAAGAATTTTAACTTCTTCTTCAGTGCTGTGGGGAGCACCGCCGATGCCGATGTTTTTCATACCGAGAGCTTTTGCGATTTTAACTGTTTCTTCAAGCTTGTCTGCTTTAAGGTCGTCAAGTCCCATATGGCAACCAACAGCTGTAAGACCAAGTTCATCAAGCTTTGCTTTGATAACTTCAGGTTCAACACCTGCAAAGCCTGCAAATTCAACACCGTCAAAACCGATTTCTTTTACTTTTTCAAGAATTTTAAGGAATCCTTCACCATCTGTATAATCATGTCTGAGTGAATAGAGTTGTACTGCAAGTTTCATTTTGATTTCTCCTTATGCAAGATAAACAGGTTTGCCTGTTTTTGCTGATTCATAAATAGCTTCAAGAATCTGTGTAACAACAATTGCCTGTTCAGGTTTTGTGTTAACTTCTGTATCGTTGAGGATAGCATCAATCCAGAGACGTGCTTCAATTTCTGAACAATCCATTTCCTGACCGTCAAAGAATGCTACACCGCCTGCATCAAAGTTAGGTTCTTCAACAACCTGACGGTTGTTTTTAACGTAGTTGATGTGAAGACCGTCAAGCATATCAGCGCCACCCTTTGTACCGCAAAGAGTTGTTGATGCTTCAATGGGATTTCTTATGTTAAGTGCCCAGCTTGATTCAAGAACGATTGTTGCACCGTTTTCCATAACAACAAAACCGAAAGCAGAATCTTCAACTGTGAATTTTTCAGGGTCCCAATCGCCCCATGCATTTGCTGTGCCTTTCTGCTGGCCAAGTTTTTTGTATGTTGTACCAACAACCATCTTGGGTTTGTAGTTGTCCATCATCCAAAGTGTAAGGTCAAGTGCATGTGTGCCGATGTCGATAAGGGGACCGCCACCCTGTTCATATTCGTTGAGGAATACGCCCCATGTGGGAACTGCACGACGTCTGAGGGCCTGAGCTTTTGCGAAATATATTTCACCAAGTTCACCGTTTTTACAGCATTCTTTAAGGTAAATAGCTTCATCTGTGTTACGGCACTGATAGCCGATTGTAAGCTTTTTGCCTGTTCTCTGTGAAGCTTCAAGCATTTTCTGAGCTTCAGCATAAGTTTTAGCCATAGGTTTTTCACACATTACGTGTTTGCCTGCTTCAAGAGAATCAACTGTGATGAAGCTGTGTGAACGGTTAGGAGTACAAACGTGAACCAAATCAATTGTTTCATCCTTAAGAAGTTCTTTGTAGTCTGTATAAACTTTAGCATCGGGAGTGCCGAATTTTTTTGCAGAATTAATTGCTTTTTCTTCAATGATATCGCAGAAAGCAACCATTTCAACTTTATCGCTGAGTTTCTGCAAAGCGGGCATATGTTTGCCGTTACCGATACCACCGCAACCAATAATACCGACTTTTAATTTCTTTTCCATAATAAAATACCTCCAAAGGTTTTATTTGTAATAATGATACCACAATGAGCTGATTTTTCAAGTAGTTTTTGATAATTTGTACCAATTTTTTGTATTTTGTTGTTACACTGAGCAGGGTGTGTTATAATATGAAAGGTGACAGAAATGAGAAAAATTGATTATATAATAGAAAGTGAATATGACGGCAACAAAGTTTTGTGGTATCTGCGAGGTAAAGCAAAGCTTTCCGCAAGGCTTGTTGCAAGCCTGAAAACCTTTCCCGAGGGCATACTTTTAAACGGTGAACACATCAGAACAATTGACAGAATCCACACAGGTGATGTGCTGACAGTCAATATTCCCCAGGGTGAAAATTCTGCCGAGCCTATTGATGGTGAACTTGATGTGGTTTATGAAGATGAGGATATCCTTATTGTAAACAAAAGTCCTTTTATTGCTGTTCACCCAACCCACAACCATCAGGGCGATACACTTGCAAATGTGGTTGCATCCTACCTTGAAAAGAAAGGCAGACCCGCAGTTTTCAGAGCTGTGGGCAGGCTTGATAAAGGCACATCAGGTCTTATGATAGTTGCACTTAACGGTTATGTGGCATCACGTCTTTCAGATTTTGGTGTTGAAAAAGAATATGTCGCCATTGCAGAGGGAGAATATACAGGTGAAGGCACAATTGATAAGCCTATTTACCGTCCCGACCCTATGAAAACAATCCGTGCAACAGGTGAGGATGGTGACAGAGCAGTAACTCATTACAAAGCTGAGGTTACTGACGGAGAAAGAACTTTTTTACGCATCCGTCTTGAAACAGGAAGAACACATCAGATAAGAGTTCACTTTGCCTCAATGGGTACACCACTTACGGGGGACAGTATGTATGGAAGTCCAAGTGAGGAAATTGCAAGACAGGCTCTGCATTGTGCAAAAATGATTTTCACACACCCCGTTACATATGAAAAGATAGAAGTCAGCGCCCCTTTATGGGAAGATATGCAAAAAATATATGAAAAAATTTGTGAAAACAACAAATTTTGCGAACACTAAATATTGAATTTAAACAAAACAGTTACATTCATTGGCAAATAATTACAGAGAAATTACAATTATTAAGATTGGCAAAATATTTTATTAAAAACCCTTTATTTTTACGAGATATAGTGTTATAATATTTTAGCATAACTATACAGGTGTTTTTGCGCCTGTAAAAATTTTTACAAATGTAACATTTACCGTATTTTTGAATACAACATATAGATTGGCGATTTTTAAAACCACTGCAAAGCAGTACATACTGAATGTGTGCAAGCAGACATAAAGGAGAGTGTAAAGGCTTGGAAAAAATCGTAATTAATGGCGGAAATGAACTCTATGGCGAGATTGATATAAATGGTGCTAAAAATGCTGCTCTGGCTATTTTGCCTGCAACTGTTCTGGCTCAGGATATTTGCAGAATTGAAAATTTACCCGACATCAGCGACGTAAAGCTTATGGTGGATATTCTTTCACTTTTAGGTGCTCAGATTAAGTATATTAACAGAAGCACTCTTGAAATTGACACAAGATTTGTGAACAGAAGCGAAGTGCCCTATGAATATGCAAAGCAGATGAGAGCTTCATATTATTTCATCGGTGCTTTGTTGGGACGTTTTTCAAATGCAAGAGTTGCAATGCCCGGCGGATGCTTCTTCGGTGTGCGTCCTATTGACCAGCACATCAAAGGCTTTGAAGCATTGGGTTGCACAGTAAACATTGAAAATGCAATTGTTGATGCATCAGTTGACGGAAATATGTATGGCAGTTCAATTTATATGGACGTTGTTTCTGTTGGTGCAACAATGAATATTATGTTGGCTGCAGTTAAGGCAAGAGGTCTTACAATAATCGAAAATGCAGCAAAAGAACCTCACATCGTTGACCTTGCAAACTTCCTTAACACTATGGGTGCTGATGTAAGAGGTGCAGGTACAGACGTTATCAAAATCAGAGGTGTTGAAGAACTCCACGGTTGCACATATTCTGTTGTCCCTGACCAGATTGAAGCAGGAACTTATATGGTTGCAGCCGCAGCAGCAGGCGGTAACGTGCTTATCAACCACGTAATCCCCAAACACCTTGAATCTATAACTTCAAAGCTTGAGGAATGCGGAGTTATTGTTGAAGAATACGACGAAGCAGTCAGAATCATCAGCAACGGCAGACCTAAAAAGTGCAATGTTAAAACAATGCCTCATCCAGGTTTCCCCACAGATATGCAGCCCCAGATGGCAGTTCTTTTAACTTTAGCTAACGGGACAAGCATTATTTCCGAAAGCGTGTGGGACAGCCGTTTCCGTTATATCGACCAGCTTCTCCGCTTTGGTGCAAAAGTGCAGGTAAACGGAAGTGTGGCAATCATTGAAGGTGTTGAACAGCTTAAAGGCGCACCTGTTAAAGCAGTTGACTTAAGAGCCGGTGCTGCAATGATAATTGCAGGCTTGTGTGCTGAAGGTCAGACTGAAATTGAAGATATCAAATATATTGACAGAGGTTACGAAGACGTAGTAAGAAAGCTCAGCAATGTGGGCGCAGATATTAAAAGAGTTGAAGTCAAAGAACCTCAGACAGCAGTTAATGCAGGTTAATCACTGAATCCCACTTAAATTTAAGTGGGATTTTTTTGGAGGAAGAATTGTGGCAAGATTTTGTTCGTTATATTCATCAAGCAGCGGCAACAGTACATATATAGGTATGGCAGAAGAAGGCGTGCTTGTTGATATAGGTGTTTCTCTCAAAAAGTTAAAAGAAGCTTGCGATTCCAGGGAAATCAACCTTGAAACGGTAAAGGCTGTTCTGGTCACTCACGAACATTCTGACCACGTGAAAGGACTCAAACCCTTCCTTTCAAAATTTAATGTTCCTCTTTATGCTTCAAAAGAAACGTTATCTTACCTTATTAATGAGGGTTGTGTACCGCCATCAACTGAATGTGTTGAAATAGATGGTGAAGCAGAGATAGGGAACATGAAAGTAAAATCTTTTCACACTTCCCATGACACTCCCGTAAGTTTAGGTTACAGTTTTTATCTGCCTGATGAAAGGAAGATATCAGTCTGTACAGATTTAGGATATGTCAGCGAAGAAGTGCTGACTTCCATTATAAAAAGCGACCTTGTGCTTATTGAATCAAACCACGATGTAAATATGCTGAAATGCGGTTGTTATCCCTATAATCTTAAGCAGAGAATCTTATCAGAGCATGGTCATCTGTCAAACGAGGCTTGTGCCGAAACAGCACAGAAATTGTTGGATGCAGGCACAACAAGGTTTGTTTTAGGTCATCTCAGCCACGAGAATAACACCCCTGATAAAGCGTATGCAGAAACTTTTGAAAGGCTTGATATGTGCGGTGCAAGGATAGGTGTTGATTATACCCTGACTGTGGCAGGGGATATAAACAAAATGATAAGGATGTAAAATATGTTAGGTGTTACAATAATTGCTTTAGGCAAACTTAAGGAAAAATATCTGAGAGATGCCTGCGATGAATATAAGAAAAGGTTATCAACCCTTTGTAAACTGAAAGTTGCAGAGCTTGAGCCTGTTAAGCTTCCCGATAACCCATCAGCAGTTGAAATTGAAAAGGCTCTTGACAGAGAGGCTAAAGAGATTTTATCAAAAATCCCTTCAAATGCAAAAGTTGTTGCAATGTGCATTGAAGGTAAGCAGATGCCTTCGGAAAAATTAAGCAGTTTTTTTGAAGAAACAGCAGTTTCAGGCTGTGGTGAAATTGTGTTTATAATCGGCAGTTCATACGGTCTGTCCGAAGAAGTGAAGAAGAAAGCATCTCTGAGCCTTTCAATGTCACAGATGACCTTCCCTCATCAGCTTGCAAGAGTGATGTTGCTTGAGCAGATTTACAGAGGATTTATGATTTCAAATTCAAGTAAATACCATAAATGATGTGCTTTATTTATCATCGTAAAGACGAACTGAGTTCGCCTTTTATTTTTCAGATAAATAAGTGCCTTAAAATAGCAAAACGTAACATTTCCTTTTTCGTCATCCTCGAGCGTAAGCGAAGGATCTGAAAAAGGAAAAACAACAAACTGCAACACCGCCGGGATTCTTCGCTGACGCTCAAGAATGACACGGCGGTGTTTTTTTTGACACGTTTGGAAATGTTACAGTTAAATTATAGTTCATCTGTTTGTTCAATGTTGCATTGTAGGGAACGGCGGTTTCCGACGTTCCGTAAGTAATATATATTTTAACGGTTTGTCGACAAGCGCCAAACCCTACGATGTTAAAATCAGATATTATATAAATTTATAATTTATCGTACAAACTGACTGTGAAATTCGG
>JAZSJD010000110.1:0-29527 GCA_045534165.1 Acutalibacteraceae bacterium
ATCCGACTTAGATGTCCTGGTATTGGGAATGCGTAGCCTCCAAATTCAGTGAGTGCAACTACTCTGTCTTTCTGCGGCTTTACTTTCAGTTTCTTTATATAATTGTGAATACTAAACATATCGCCGCCGTGTTGGTCAAACCATCCACAAGCTTCATTGATCAATCTAGTAGAATCTATGCTTCGAATCAATTCTGTTGCTTTTCTCGCGTCAAATTGTCCCCAGCCTTCATTGAAAGGAACCCAACAACCGATTGACACACAGTTATGAAGTGTATCCATCATCTGCTCAAGTTCTTCTTCAAACTGGTCTCTCCATTCCTTTTCATCTCTGTTAAAAAGGCTGTATGCATCATCTTTAACTTTTATCTGTAAAATCGGAACTGCACCAACAAGGAAATTGCCGGGATGTTTTGCACCGCTGACCATATCCTGCCATACAATCATTCCTATTTTATCGCAATGATAATACCAACGTAAAGGCTCAACTTTAATATGCTTTCTCAACATGTTGAAGCCAAGTGATTTCATAACTTTAATATCAAAAATCATTGCTTCGTCTGTGGGAGGTGTGAGAACACCATCAGGCCAATATCCCTGGTCAAGAAGACCAATCTGAAAATAGGGTTTATTGTTAAGGAAGAGACGAGGAATACCGTTTTCATCCTTTTCCATTGAAAACTTTCTCATACCAAAGTAGCTTACTACCGTATCAACAAGCAAGCCATTATGATAAAGTTCAAACATTACGTTGTAAAGATTAGGCTTTTCAGGTGACCATAACTTGAAGCGTTTCATCGGGATTACATCTACACATCCCACATTCTGTGAAACAACGACTTCTTCGTCCTCGTCAAAAACTGTTGCAACAATTTCGTAATCGGATTCTGCAGTTGTATCGATATCAATGTGAACACAATATTCATCAATATCAGGTGTTAATTTAACATTGATAATATGCTTCTCATCAACAGCTTCAAGCCATACAGTCTGCCATATACCTGTTGTTGGTGTATACCAGAAACCTTTTTGTTTTATAGCCTGTTTACCTCTTTGTTGCCAGCCGGCATCTGTGGGGTCAAAAACAGAAACATTAAGCACATTTTCGCCTTCCACAAGGTAGTCAGTTATATCAAAGCTGAAAGGACAATATCCGCCTGTATGACCGCCTACAAACTGTTCATTGATATAAACTCTGCATTCCCAGTCAACTGCACCAAAATGAAGAATTACGTGTTTTGAATCATATTCTTCACTTAAAGTGAATGTTTTTTTGTACCAGAGAATGTCAGTTGGTTTAAGCCTTTTTTCAACACCTGAAAGCGGTGCCTCAATTGCAAACGGGACAGTAATATTCCCTTCATACTGTGCAGGGATTACTTCCATAGAGTCTGTTACTGCATATTCAAACTGACCGTTAAGATTTGTCCATATATTTCTTTTAAGCTGTGGTCTCGGATACTCCGGAAGCGGGGCATCTTTGTCAACAGTCTGAGTCCATCTCGTTTCCATAAAAATCCTCCGTTTTTTCAAATTATTATTGATTAAATGAAATAAATTTGATATAATGTATGAGTCCTGCGGATATGGCGGAATTGGCAGACGCGTCAGATTTAGGATCTGATGGTAAACCCCGTGCAGGTTCAAGTCCTGTTATCCGCACCAATCTTAAAGTCTTATAACGTTTGGTTATAGGGCTTTTTATTTTTTGTATAAAACTTAGCAGGACTTTGGAACCTGCCTATCGGCGAAGCCGATTATAATCGTTGCCGTGCGACGGCAAAGCGAAGCGAACGTCGTCAAGTCCTGTTATCCGCACCAATTTTAAAGTCTTATAACGTTTGGTTATAAGGCTTTTTATTTTATTTATACACTTATTTAATTATACACTTTTGAAACTTTAATTGCAATATATTATTTGTAAAAGCTTTTAAATATTGCAAAGAAAAAAATAAAAAGCGGTGTCATATGCTGACACCGCTAAATTATTTTTATTTTTTATTTTTTTCTGCCTGCTCTTTAGCATAAGCTTCTTCGATCATTCTCTGTTCTTCCTGTTTCTGCTGTGCTTCAGCAAGATCAGCAGCCATCTGAGCAGCTTTTTCTGCAATTTCTCTCTTTCTCTTTTCTGCAGAAGATTTAACAACGATGGGATTCTTCTTGATAAGGAAGTTGATAATAATAGGTGCTATTGCTGCAACAAGAACAACAGGGAAACCTAAACCGATGCTTGCTGAGAAGCCTTCGATAACACCTGACATCTGTGAACCAAAAATTGCGAAGAAAATACCACCAAGTGCATAACAAGCTAAAGCACCGAAGCCAAAGCCAAGATTACGCTGAATTCCTTTTGGTGCGCATGAAAGGAAGATAAGAATAAATCCTACCAATGAAGCTACTGCACCAAGAAGAATAAATACAACTGAAAGTGCATAGAAAATCAAAGGTGCGCCGACTATATCTGATGAGAACAATGACAACAATGCACCGAAATCCAAAGTTGAAACTATGTTGTATATGGTCATTGCACTGACATTATAAGTATCACTTACAAAAGGAATATCAACTACAACCTTTGCAAGAGGAAATACTTTATCTAAAAGAGTGAGTGCCAACGCTAAAATAGGAAGAAGGCTTAAAACGATTCTTGCAATTGCAAGTTTTGAACCAACATATGAAGCCTTTGCCCTATCGAGCACACCATACATCTTGTTAAGAGAGATTTCTGCTGTGATAACGTCTTTTTCAAGACGATCCTGCATACCATTGTAGAAAATATTTACGTTACAATTAGGACAATTGGGTTTCCAATAAGTTTTTTTGAGATGAACACCACAATTAGGACAATTTGCCATTTTTCATTCCTCCAATTCGGAAGTAATTATATATCCCTATAAATTTACCATATTTATTCAAAAAAATCAAGTGATTTTCAATATTTATGATAATTTTGTTGAAAATATTATATAATCATACCACCATCAACTGATATTACCTGCCCTGTAATATAATCTGATTTCTCAGAACAGAGAAAATATACTGTTTCTGCGACATCGGAAGGATTCCCTATTTTCATAAGAGGTATTTCTTCACGAAGTGCATTAATTGACTGCTCATCAAGGTTTTTGTTCATTTTTGTATCTATAACACCGGGAGCAACACAATTAACATTAATCGAGGATGGGCCTAATTCTTTTGCCAAAGCCTTTGTAAAGCCGATTACAGCCGCTTTTGAAGCAGAATAGTGTACCTCACAAGAAGCGCCTGTAATACCCCACATTGATGAAATATTGACTATTTTACCGTTTTTCCTTCTTATCATAGAAGGCAAAACAGCTTTGCAGCAATTAAAAGCACCTTTTACGTTCACATCAAAAATTCTGTCTGACTCTTCTTCAGTAACGTCACAGAACAATTTCTGCAAAGCAATACCCGCATTATTCACAAGTGCATCAATCTGACCTAATTCTTTTTCTGTTTCTGCAAAAAATCTTTTAACATCTTCCACAGATGAAACATCACATTTAGCACAGTATGAATTACATCCCATCAATGAGATTTCACGGTTAAGGTTTTCAGCTTCCTCTGAAGAATTACAATACATTATTGCAACATTCCAGCCCTCTTTTGCAAACGTAAGTGCAATCCGGTGACCTATACCACCGGATGCACCTGTAACTACAACTGTTTTATTCTTATCCATTTGCTTTTGTTGTTGGTACGCCTGCCATAGATGCTATACCACCGGTAAGAATATTTGCAAATTCTTCTTCAGTAACCTTCTTGTATCCTGCGGGAACTTCGAAATATGAAGCTGCGGGATTCTTTGAAAGTTTTTTGATATCCATTATAACTGTTGAGCCATCGCCTGCACTGTATTCAATACGTTTAAGAGCTTCTGTTTTCTGATCAAAATAATATTTATAGGTCATATCATCAACAAGATATTCTTCGCAAATATATTTTACGCCTTTTGAAGTAACAATTGATGTCTGCTGATATTTTGCCTGTGAGCTGCCTAATGATTCTTTGATTTCATCGCCGCTTATCATATCGCTTGCAGCTTCCATATAAACCTTCTTTTTGGGGTAAACTGTGTATGCTTTTCCATCCTTGAGGATATTTTCAAAAGTCATATTAATAAGACCTGCATTAACATTCATTTTGGTATACATCTTATCTCCGCTTACAGCGAAAGCAACGTTTGTTTTCATACCCATTCCGTCAACATTACCGGACATTGTTGTTTCCATATAGAAGTTACCGGAGATAATAACTTCACGGAAATTTTTATCAAAAAGACGCTGTGTAGTCTGAACTGTTGTACCTTCGGGCATTGTAACTACAGGTACTGTTTCACCAAATATGTCGTCCAAAGAACCGGCTGTTACATTTTCAGGAGCAGAAACAAACTCTTGTGTTACAGGTTTTTTATGGGCATTTGTAACTACATTACCTTTATCATCAAGTTCACCTACATAATAGTGGAGAATTGTAACTCTTTCACCATTCTCATCAAGAACTTTTCGTCCTTCTTCATCAGTTACATATTCAGCGGATACATCTTCAACAGGCAAAGTAACAGCCTCACCTGCTGTATTTGTAACTGTTTCACCCCACATATCTGTTTCATAAACAGTTACATCGTCAACATCAATTTTCTTTCCGCAAGCTGCTGTTATTACAAGAACAGTAGCAAGACATAATGTGATAGCAATAAATCTTTTAATTTTCATACTTATGTATCATTCCTTTCAATATAATAGATTACACTAAATCTGACAATAAATCAAGAGCAAGTTTGAATTTACATCAATTTTCCAAAGCACAATATCTGCCCTAAAGATGTAGCTTACTCTTACATATATAGTTATATCATAACATTGCGAAGATTTTTCAAAAAAAGTATTGCAAATATATTAATTTTTCTGTATAATATTTTAGTCTTGCTGGTGTGGCTCAATGGCAGAGCAGCTCATTCGTAATGAGCAGGTTGCAGGTTCGATTCCCGTCACCAGCTCCATTGATGGCCTTGTTTTTTGCAAGGCCTATTTTATTAACAAGGAGAGAGTGTGTTGGAGTTAATTGAAAAGTTAATAGGAACAGCCAACGATGCATTATACAGTTATATACTGATAATTCTTCTGTTGGTTGCCGGATTGTATTTTACAATCAGAACGCGATTTGTCCAGTTCAGATTGTTAAAAGAACAGTTCCGTGCAGTTATGGAAAAGCCAAAAGATGGCAAAGGCGTTTCTTCATTCCAGGCATTGATGGTATCGACAGCCTCACGAGTGGGAACAGGAAACATTATTGGTGTTTCTACTGCTCTTTGTATCGGTGGTTTCGGTTCGGTTTTCTGGATGTGGGTTATTGCTGTTATAGGCGGATCTACTGCCTTTATCGAAAGCACACTTGCACAGATTTATAAAAGAAAAGGACATAATGGTAGCTATGGCGGCCCTGCACATTACATCCAGATAGGATTAAAAAATCGACCTTTGGCTGTGATTTTTGCAATACTACTGATTATAACATACGCATTTGGATTTAATATGCTTGCATCTTACAATCTGCAATCAACTTTTTCTTCATATAGTTTTTACAATGAAAATTCAACTCCTTGGATTATAGGTCTTATAGCTGCAGCAATTGTTGGTTATTGTCTTTTAGGTGGCGGAAAAAGAATTCTTAAAACTACAAGTTTTCTTGTACCGTTTATGGGTGCAGCTTACATACTTGTTGCACTTGTAATAGTTGTTCTCAACATTGAAGTACTTCCTGCTGTTTTCAAAAGAATCTTTGTTGAAGCTTTTGATTTACAATCAATTTTTGGTGGTTTCAGCGGTTCATGTGTAATGTACGGAATTAAAAGAGGATTATTCAGCAATGAAGCCGGTGTTGGCTCAGCACCTAACGCTTCTGCTTCTGCAGATGTTGACCATCCCGCAAAGCAAGGTCTTGTTCAGGTTCTTTCAGTGTTTATAGATACGTTACTTGTTTGCAGCGCAACTGCTTTCATGTGTATGTGTTCAGGTGTTAAACCCTCTGAAAGTATTGCAGGTGCTGAATATGTCCAATTGGCACTCAGCAAAAATTTAGGTTCATTCGGTCCTGTCTTTATAACAATTGCAATGCTTCTCTTTGCTTTCACAACACTGATCGGCAACTTATATTATGTTGATAACTGCCTTATTTTCTTATTAAAAAAACAACCCGGCAAAAAGTTTATGACCATTTATTATATTATTGCCTCAATTATTATTTTTGTTGGTGCAGGACTCAGTGCAGATTTGCTTTGGGGAATTGCAGATATAGCCATGGGTGCTATGACAATTATAAATATTCCAGCTATATTTATTCTCAGCAAATATGCAGTACGAGCTTTGAAAGACTACGAAACACAAAGACGAATTGGTAAATCACCTGTCTTCAAAGAAAGAAAAATCAGATTACCACATAATGTTGATTATTGGAAATAATACATAGAAAAATCAAAATTCCGGATGTAATTAAACATCCGGAACTTTTTATTGAAAAAATACCCTCGCAAAGAGTTTATCTTCGCGAGGGTTAATTTTATAATCAGAATGCCATATTTGCAATATTGATGATTACTGTAAGGTCGATAGCATCAAGCCAACCGTCTTCACAAAGGTCAATAGCTGCCATAATGTATTCTGTTTCCGGTTCTAAAAACTCGTTGATAAGTGCTGCAACGATTGTTACGTCAATAGCATCCACGAATGCGTCACCGTTAGCATCAGCATCTACGATAACTACATATTCTTTAACAAGTTTTTCACCATCAAAGTGCTGTACAAGAGTACCTGTACCGTAACCATTCTCTGTGGGAGTTACAACAATTCTTGTATCTTTACCATAAACATCGAACTGTGCGAGAATTTCATCTTCAGACCAGATATCTGTAAGACCTCTGATATAAGCTTTATCGTTGATTGTTGCTACTGAATCTGCTTTGAGGACAATTGTTGATACAAAATCAAGTGCTTCTGTAGCTTCGATGATTGCATCAGCATAAGACTGAACATCATCCTGTTTTGTAATGTCAAGACCATAAACAACATTATTGATTGCTGCATTGAGAGCATCTAATTTTTCCTGGTCAAGTTCAACACCTGTTGCCTGCATTTCTGCAAGTTTTTCATTTGCTGCATTTTTTGCATCTTCAACTGCTGTGTAATCAGCAGCTTTAGTTTCAAGATTCTTGATAGCTTCACGGATTGCCGCTGCATAACCATCAACTGTATCCTGTTCAAGAATATTGAGACCGTATACTACATTTCCAATTGCTTCATCAACAATTTCAAAGTTAGTGTAGATATCTCTGTTAAGAGCATTTGCTTCGCCGATTGCAGCTTCAACGTCTGCATAATTTGCATCTGCCCAAGCTGATTTGAGAGCTTCAAGTGCTGCATTGTAGTTATCAATTGCTTCAACTGCTGCAGAATCATCAAGGATTGTAAGACTATCAGCATTTGCAATCATATCTTCAATCACTGCAAGAGCTTCTTCGTATTCAGCATAAACTTCAGGAATATAATATGTTGAATCATATTCAGGAGTTACAGCAATTGCATCATTAAGTTCATCAAGCATTGTGAAGGGTTTGAACTGGAGTGCTGTATGTGCATCAATGATAGCCTGTGCAATGCCATCAACTATTTCCTGTTCTGCAAGTGTCCAGTAATAATCTTCGCCATAAGCCTCAAGTTCTGCGAGAGCATCTTTATATGCCTGATATGTTGTTTCATCATAATACTCTTCGTCGAGAGTTTCAAGTGAAAGTGCTTCTTCAAGAAGTGTTAAATCAGCAGGAACATACTGCATATTATCGAGAGCGTATCTGAGATTATTGATAAGTCTTAATGCTTCTTCGTCATCTCTGATATCGAGTTCCAGACCTGAATAATAGAAATTCAAAAGTTCGTCATATGCAATCCAGAAGTTTTCGATTGATTCAATTGTGTATTCATCATCGGCACCTTCATAGAACCATGTGTTAAGTGCTTCATCAGCTAATTCATAATATGAGAAAGGTTTGAATTCAAGAAGTTCAATAGCTGCATAAATTGCATCTGCTGCTTCGATAATTCTATCGTTATCAACGATTGTAAGATTATCTTCAGCGAGGATTGCATTAGCTGCATCAACAGCTGCCTGATATTCAGCATATGTTTCGTCTGTGTAGAAGCTTGAATCATATTCAAGTTCAGTACCAAGTGCATTTACGATTGGTGTTATATCTGCATCTTTGAGAACAAGTGCATTACGAACCTGGTTGAGAGCAAAGATGAGGTCCATACCTTCAGCATCGTTGAGGAATGTAGGATCGCTGTCTCTGAATGCTACAAGAGCTTCGTAAGCATCTGCATATGCTTTATAGGAATCTTCTGTATAGAAGCTTTCATCATACTTAGGTGTAGTTGAAAGAGCTGCTTCCATCTGAACTTTGTATGAGAAAGGTCTGAGTGTCAACGCATCATAAGCTTTGTTAATAGCATCAGCTGCTGCGTTGATTCTGAAGTTATCAGCAATTGTAAGATTGCCTTCATTGAGGATTGCCTGACCACGTGCTACTGCACTTGCATATGCTTCGTAAGTTGCTGCAGTATAGTAGCTTGAGGGATTTTCAGGAATAAGTGCAAGTGCTTCCTCAAGAGGTGTTGTTGTTGCAGGTAAGAGCTCAAGTGCTTTATATGCATCATTAAGAGCTTTAGTAGCTTCATCAATGATGTTCTGCTCTTTGATTGTATACTCACCTTCGTGTGTTACAACTTCATTAGCAACTGCAACTGCATCTGCATATGCCTGATAAGTAATGTCTGTGTAGAAATCTGCTTCATAAGCAGGTGTCAGAAGAAGTGCAGCTTTAAGTTCAGTAAAGCTTGCAGGTGCATTCGGATCTTTAACTTCAAGACTTACTGTTGCTTTTGAAAGATCAATTGCCTGACCTGTTGTAATAACATTATTGCTTACTTCTGCTGTTTCATAACGACCGATAAAGAGTTTACCTGTCTTATTTGAATTAGTTTTAAGGAATGCTTCATCAACCCAGATTCTTGCTTTATAGTTACCAACTGTGTAGCTCTGTTTAACGAGGAACTGAAGTTCAACTACTTTCTGTGCAGGGTCAAGAATCTGTGCATCGCCACTGATTTTTGAATCAGGAGCAAGAGTGATAAGTGCATATTTCCACTGATCTATATCTTCATCTGTATAGCTTGAGGGATAACCTTTTGCGGGGCTGTTAATGTTACCGCCCTGAGTTGATGCATTTGCATAAGAACCTTCGAACTTATATGCATCTTTAACTGAAGTACCAACAAGCTGATAGAAGTTTGAGTCGTAGAGAACAGGAATTGAAGATGATGCTGTGTAATAATCTGTTCCAACAAACACAGAAATTGTTACTATGTCGCCGGGGAAAGATACGCTTCTGTCTGCTGTAATTTCAATTGAAGCCTTGTTAATTGCTTCTGCATATGAGAACTGTGCATAAGCTGCTCTTACCTGAACTGCTAATGCAGCAATTTCAGCTTCCTGTTTGATTGTGTATGTACGGTTAAGAGAAGCTACAAGTGCTTCAAATTCATCAATACTTTCTTGTGAAATCGGCGGGTCATTACGTTTGATAATTGCGCGACCCTCTTCGATTGCCTTATCAACGTCTGAATAGTCACCTGTAAGGTATGTAAGACCTGCGAGAGCTTCAAGAAGTGAATTCTGATATCCGATAACTGTGGGCTGGTCTTTTGCTTTCAAATTCCAGTCAATCGAACTGAGCACATAGTTGAGCTCTGAAATTGATTTTTCAGTATACTGAGCACGAAGAGTTTCCTGTGAAGGAACTGTCTCAACAAGCGCTAACAATTCTTTATAGTCTGCTTCAGCTTCAACAAGGTCAAGCATAGCAGTTGTAATATCGAATGCATAACCATTTACGATATCCTGCTGTTCTCTTGTAAGATCCCAGTTAATGCCATCAATAACACTCTGAACAGCGTTTACTGTTGTTGCTGTGTAGTGGTTGGGATCAAGTGCTTTGAATCTGGCGATTGCATCATTTACACGAGTATAATCTGCAGGACCCGGTTTAAGTCCGGTGATAGCATCGTTGATTGCTGCTGCCATATTGTCAACATCTGTCTGACGGTTTACGCCAAGACCATATTCGATAGCTTCAAGTGCTTCATCAAGAATTGCAATAGTTTCTTTAGACCAGTATTCTCTGTTAACTGTTTCAGCTCTTGAAACTGCGATTGTTACCTGTGTATAATCAGCGGGCTGGTATTCAAGAGAAGCCAAAGCGATTCTGATTGCATTCGCATAGTCATTAACTTCGTTCTGTTTATCTATTTTAAGACCATAAACTACTGCGCCAAATGCATCGTCAACAAGTTTAATTGATTCAGCAGTGATCTGGCTGAGGTCCATAGCATTATATTCTTCAAGATATGATTCGATTACTGAATAATCAGCGGGATGCATATCAAGAGCATCAACTGCCGCCTGAAGTCTGTCTTTCATAGCGTCAACTTCGTCCTGGCGAGTGATACCGAGATTTTCATATCCTACACATTCTGCTGCTACATCTTTTGCTGCCTGATATGTTTCAGGTGAATAATATTCTTCTACGAGATTGTCAACAAACTGAAGAAGAGCTTCAAGTTCTGAGTAATCTGCAGGAAGTTCTTCAAGGTCTGCGATAGCCTGATTAATCTGTGTAACATAGCCATCAACTACATCCTGTTTGCTTACATTAAGAGTATAGTCAATATTTCTGAGAATTTCACGGAGATTTGCATAAGATTCATCTGTGTAGTTTGATGCAGGATATTTCTGTGCATTTGTAACTGCATCGTTAACTTTTGAATAATCGGCAGGTCTGAATTTAAGATTTTCAAGAGCTTCTCTGAGGTTAGCTGCCATTTCATCGACAACTTCCTGATCTGTAATCTGAACATTCCAATCAATTGCATTCATAGCTGCTCTTACTGCAGAGAAGTCAAGATATTTATCCATATTCTTTTCTGCTTCAAGAGCTTCAGCGTATGCTTTATCTAATTCAGTATAATCAGCAAGTCTGTAATCAAGAGCTTCGATTGCATCATAGATTTCCTGTTCCCATTCATCAACCTGGGGCTGGAAGAGAACGCTGTAACCTGTCTGGATTTTGTCTTCTGAAATTGCCTGCATAAGGTTTGCATAGCTTTCATCTGAATAAAGATCTTTATCTGCTGCATATTTAAGTGCTTCTTCAGTAGCCGCTTCAATGCCATCATAATCTGCTTCCGCGAGAACAAGACCATTATACGCATTTGTAAGATTAGTGATAGCTGCGTTAATCTGATCCTGCGATGATCTGGGGTTCTGAAGAACAGTCTGAGCATTAGTCATTGCTGTTTCATAAGCTGAGAAGCCTGCTGAATAGTACCATGACTGAGGATTCACGCCTTTATTTGCTGCTGTTGTAAGGGGTGATTCCGGTGTATTATTGTGGAGAATATCATTGATTAATGTACGCAGATTACCTTTATCTGCAGTATGAATTCTAAGGCCTACAGGGAAGTATGTATGGTTTACTGCACCCTGTTGTGACGATTCAATAGCTGTAATGATAGTGTATTCTGCACCGTCAATAATGTCAGTGCCAGTAAACGCAGTTACATACTGTGTAGCTATAGACATACCGCCTATCTGCGGAACGACACCGAGCGCCTCGTTACCTGTACCAACAAGGGATGAACTTGCCGGAACGTTACCTTGGGCTGCAACAACACCTTTAAGATGCTGTGTTTCATTATCACCGATTTTTTCTACTTTAGCAACTGCATAACGGAGATTCAGATCGGAGAATGAATCAGTAACACTAGTATCAACATAAACATCTGCATAAGCACGTCTGTCGTTGATTGCATATGTAAGTGTCTCGTCTTCATTTCTTGTACTTGAACTTCTGTTTACACTGTATGTAGCATGGTCGTTTGAAGCTCTCAAAACAAACATGTTAGCACTTGCATTAAAATAACCACGGTTATCTGCACTGCTTGTTGTGAAAGATTCAAGGCTACCGTATGTGTTGATACCGATAACACGGGTAGCTGCTGACACACCTGCATAATATTTTGTACCCCAACCGAACAAACCTGATTCGTATCTTGATTCAGTTGTTACATAGCTACCTGCAGGCTGAGCAATGCCTTCAACATAAGAATAAGCATAGCTTGTGTACTGTTTACCATTATAGTTATATGTGATTTTGAACTTAAGTGTATCACCAGCATTAGCAGTACCACTTGCTACAAGCCATGTGTATGATTTTTCATCTTTATTTTGTGTTGCAACACTCATAACAACATTAGATGCCGCTGACTTTGTGTTGATGCAAGTAATCTGAGGAACTTCTGAAGGAAGATCCTTGAACTTGATTGTAACTGAGGGATAAGAAGCTTCTTCCTTAATGTTACCAACATTAGCAAGAGAATTAGCTTCATAACCACCGTTCATAGCAGGCAAACCTGAGGGTGTTGCCGGAACGATAGTTGTACCCGGAAGATAAGAATAGAGACCTGAAGCAACTCTGATAACCTGTGTGCTTTCTGCCACAGCACCTGCATCAGGTAAAATTTTTGCTTCTTCTGCACTGAGAACAGATGCAAGACTATCAGCAGCAAATGCTATCAAACCGGTCTGAAAAACAGACACAAGCATTACTACTGAAAGAAGCAAACTAATGACTTTTTTGCTTTTTTTCATAGTTGATACCTCCACTTGTATTCAAACTAAGATATAGTTATCCACTAAAACTATACCATAACGAAAAGTTAATGTCAACAACAAATGCTTAAATTAATCAAAAACTTATCTGTTTTTCGTCCAAAATACACAATATATTGCGCTGAATTTTGTGTAAACACCATAGATATAAAAAAGAAAAAGGCAGTTAAACTGCCTTTTTCTTACCATAAATTTTCTGTTTTTTTCACGTGACGGAGAATTTTTGCGTAATCATTAACAATTACACGACCATTTCCATCAACATCAGCACACTTCAGTGCATAATCATCAACTATAATTGAAGTTTTCTTGACATGACGTAAAACCAGTGTGTAATCAATAACCATTATTTTACCATCACCGTTTACATCACCTATGGGGCAGATTTTGAAATCACACTCCCCTGCTTCGATTACAATATTTTCATATTCACGTGTTACGTGATTATTTTTGGAAACACGAACTGTATAAACACCTGATAAAATGCGTTCTATATTATATGTAGCATTATTGCCTGTAACAGTAAATGTTTCTAATGGTTCTGTTTCACCATATTTTATGAACTCAATTGTAATCTCATCAGTTTCGGAAAGATAGCTTGTAATATTAATGGAAATTGAAACTTTTTTTGCCACATCAATAGTCTTTGTTTCTCGTGAAAGCTCTTCACCACACACTGAACAATGCACTACTTCATCATATGAACCTTTGTTTTCATAATCAGGTGGGATTACGTTTTCATTTTTAACATCACCCGATGTATGTCCTTTTGCAGAAATTGTGTTTGTTGTGCGAGAAAGTTCTTCACCACATACTGAACAATAAATTACTTCATCATATGATCCGTCATTTGTACAATCAGGTTCTTTTCTGTTTTCTATGACTGTTTCGCCTGATATGTGACCAAATGCATCAATTACTTTTGTTTCTCTTGAAAGCTCTTCGCTGCAAACAATACAGTAAACAACTAAATCATATGAGCCATCATTTACACAATCAGGTTCAACTCTGTTTTCTTCTGTTGCTTCGATTTCTGTGTGACCGAGTGCATCAATTTCAACTGTTTCTCTTGAAAGCTCTTCACTGCAAACGGTACAGTAAACAACTAAATCATATGAGCCATCATTTACACAATCAGGTTCAACTCTGTTTTCTTCTGTTTCTTCACCTTCTGTGTGACCGGGTGCATCAATTTCAACTGTTTCTCTTGAAAGCTCTTCGCTGCAAACAGTACAGTAAACAACTAAATCGTATGAGCCATTGTTTACACAATCAGGTTCAACTCTGTTTTCTTCTGTTGCTTCACCTTCTGTGTGATCTGTTGCGGGAATTGTTTCTTCAATTCTGTCACCGCAAGAACAGATTCTCACTTTAAGACCATCAGTTTCACAATCAGGTTCTTTTTCTATCACCCAATCTGAATGATTATGACCTGAAGCAGGAATAACTGTTGTTTCAACTTCATTTTCACATGTTTCTTCTTCAAACACATCTTCACAAAGAGAACAAGTGTAATATTCGATGTTACCATCTTCTGTGTGAGTAGGTTCAACTCTTTCAGTTTTTATCACACTTTCAAGTGGATGCCAGAAAGCAAAAATTGCAACATCAAGTTCTGTTGTAAGGTTTTCTGCATTTTCATCTGTATAGAGTTTTTCGCACTCGCATTTATAATAAGGAATGTTACCATCAGTGTAACAAGTTGCCTCAACGCCGGGAACAAATTCAAGGAAATCAGCACAGACATGGTCAACTGACCATACAACATAAAGTATTGCATTTCCTTTTGGCACAGAATCATAAGGCACTTTATGTTTTGAATCTGCGTAAATTTCGACAGTCATTCCCTCTCTTTCGTTTTCTGCAAGCTCTTTGATGCTATCTTTTGAATTTGCATAAACATAAACACTTGACAAATCAGAAGTATCATAAAGATCAATCTGATAAATTGTTTCATTTTCCGATTTCAGGAAAGTTGTTTTACCGTCACGTTTTGTCCAGACATTTTTTCGGAAATTTGTTTTACCCTCATCAAGATAGAAAGCAACAAGACCATTTGAAAAAAATTTACCATCTAACGGGGTTATACCATCGCTGTAATCATTATATATAGGATCAAGTGACGAATTGATAACATAACTGTTTATCACTTCACCATTATCATTCTCACCAATAAATGAGCCTGCATCATATTCACCTGTTACATCACAAATTGAATATGAATGTGATATTGTACCCGCATTAATACCCACAAGACCACCTACAGATTCCTCACCTGAAACTGAGCCTGAAGAATAGCAGTAAATAATTTTACCTTCGTTATATCCGCAGACAGCACCTACACCGTAGACGCCACCCACAGTAATATCTTCCACACCTAATTTGCTGATTTCTGCGTTTTGGGGAAGAACAGAAAATACACCTACATAATCTGAATCGGAATTAATTACACCGTTTTTAATAACATAACCATTGCCAAGGAAGAAACCTTTGAATGGATTTTTTTCTGTGCCGACAGGGATTATTTCACCGCCTGCAAAATCGATATCAGCCATAAGGTTAACGTTTCTGCCATCAAAGCTTTCTCCATTTGCTACCATTTCAGCAAAAGAATTGAATTCTTCTGCTGTTCTGATTTCAAGAGCATTATCAGGAACTGTGAAAGCTTTTACACAAACATTGTTGTAGTTAACGGGATTTTTCCCATCTTTGTCTGTAATTATCGGTTCACTCCAACCTAAATCTGAAAGAGTGAAAAAACTCTGACCGGATTCACTTGAATAAAAAAGAGAATTGATTCCGTCAGGTGTTGTTTCATCTGTACCCTCAACAGGAATTATTATCGGTTGCCCCCCACTTTCAGGAACTGACAATTTAACAACTATTGAGAATGTTTCACCCTCACTAATTGGAACAACCTTATCAAGAGAAACTTTATGGTAACCTTGATATTTGGCATATCCTTCAGTTACAACAGCAAATTTTTCACCATCCTGAATTGGATTCTTTGCACCTTTAGTTACATTCTTATAAACTGAAATTTCATATGTAACATTATCCTGAGCAGTATAAAAAGCAACTGAACTTACTGCTTCATTCTTTTGGGCAGTAAACACGTTTGCTATTTTACCGTCATAATAACCCTGAACACCGATCATGGAATAATAACCAAAACCGTCATATTGATAAACATTTTCATCTTCATTTGCGAAAGATACATCCTGAACTAAAAAAGTATCCAAAGATGGTTCTTCGTATGAAATCCAGAAATATCCTTTATCGCCCCATGTAGTATCATAACTGTTTTTTACAAGCCATGCACCGGGATTTTCAGGTTTACATTCGGGATTGAAATTATCAACAGAATAACTATCATCCCAACCCACAATTATCATCTGATGGTTTGTGCCTACATATTTATTCTGATAATATGACACGCCATACAAATTATCCATCGTAATTAAACCTGCAAAGGAAACCGAGCCATATTCCATAACTGCTTTTTTTATTGCTTCCCTGTCGTCATCAGGAATCAAAAAAGCTTCATCAAGAGATACTTTTTTATCATATCTTTTTGATTCATCATAATTACCCATATAAGAAGAATTATACGGATAAAAAGGATAATCTTTTTCAAGAGCAAAACCTGCACCACGTGCAAGAGTATATGTTGAACGGTGCCAGTCACCACCGGCAGAATAAGGACTTCCTATATTAGTACCATCACCAAAAGTAGGGTCATTAACATCAGTAGTTAAACTTTTATGAGCAAACCACACAAGATGAGCTTCTGATAAATCAGCAGCATCATCACCTTGCTTTGCAAGTCCTTTCCTCAAAAGAGTTGATTCGGCAGATGCTATTGCAGAAAATGCCCAGCAGGAATTCGTGCCTCCCTGGTTTTTGACATCAGAACAATATCCCAAATCTTTTGAAGAATATTGAGCCGGAATGGAAGGTGCTTTATTTGATATAGGTTTTTTGGTTGAAGTTGAAGATTCAAAAACTACTTCTTCACCATTTTCGTCAACTATTTTCTGTGCCTGATAACCTGATTCAGACACTTCACCATCAGGAACAAGTGTATATATCTGATAATCCAATTTGTCCGGAGTATATGACGCTAAAGCCGGTGTGCATACTAAAAAGACAAGTAACACCGACATTAAAAGAGAAAGCAATGATTTATAATAACGTTTCATAGGAAATCCCTCCATATCAATGTTATTATACATCATTGCATTTTTTAAATCAATATATAAAATATTAAAGAATTTTACCGCCACCGACTACATATTCACCATCATAGAAAACAACAGCCTGACCTTTTGCAGGGGCTCTCTGCGGTTCATCAAATTCCACTATTATTTTTTCATCATCATAAGGTGTTACTGTTACGGGCACCTCCTTGTGTCTGTAACGGATTTTGGCAGTAAGTCTGATGGGTGAAGAAAGCTTTTCAAATGCTATCCAATTCACATCATCTGCCATAATGCTTTTATGATATTGCTCCTCTGCCCTGCCGATTATTATTTCGTTTCTTTCAACATTTTTTTCAAGAACAAAATATGGTTCTGTTGATGCAATACCCAAACCTTTCCTCTGGCCAACAGTATAACCGATTATGCCCTTATGACGTGCAATAATTTTTCCGTTTCTTTCAACAAAGTTACCTTCCGGAAATTTCTTGCCACAGTAGTTCTCTATAAAAGAAACATAATCGTTATTCTTAACAAAACAGATATCCTGGCTATCGGGTTTTGAAGAATTTATAAAACCGTAATCTTCTGCAATTTGTCTTACATCTTCCTTTTTCAATTCACCCACCGGCAACAAAAGACGTGATAATCTTTCTTGTGACAGACTGTAAAGAACATAACTCTGGTCCTTCATATCATATTTACCTTTTTTGAGAAGGTATCTGCCGCTGCCAACATCAAATTCAACACAGGCATAATGACCTGTTGAAATATAGCGTGCAGAAAATTTATCAGCCGCTTTCAGGATATGTTTAAATTTTATATATCTGTTGCAATCGATACACGGATTAGGTGTTTCACCACGAAGATAACCGTTTACAAAACGATCTATTACTTCGCCTTTGAAATCATCTTTGAAATCGTAAACATCAAAAGGCATTTCAAGACTTTTTGCAACAGCACGTGCATCTTCAATATCTTTATCAGTACAGCAAGCTTTGCCTGTGTCATCGTCAGTTTCGTCATATAATTTCAAAGTTACACCGTGACAAATATAACCTTTTTCTTTGAGCAGACAAGCCGCAACTGAACTGTCAACTCCGCCACTCATTGCAATTATTACTTTATTTTCATTCAACATATAAACAAATCCTTATAATTATAAACATACTAAATCGGATGTTTCTGACTGAACATAAAATCTCACATTTCCGTCTTCATCAGTTCTGTAAATATTAACATCGTTTTTAAGTAATCGTTTCAGAACATCTTTGTGAGGATGATTATATTCATTTTTTTTTGCAACACTTATCACAGCGAATTCAGGAGAAGCTTTCTTTAAAAATTCATCACTTGTGGAATCTTTACTTCCGTGATGTGAAACTTTGAGAACATCACAATCCAGATCCGCTCCGCTTTTGATTATTGCATCTTCAGATTGGGCACTTGCATCACCTGTGAAAAGGAACTTTGTTTTTCCATACTTAAGCATTGCAACCAAAGACATATCGTTAATATCATCAGAATTTTCAACAGGGCCTAAAATTTCTATTTCCAAAGACGATGACATATAAAACTTATCACCTGCTGAAGGATAAATCGGCTCAATTGAACAATCTTCAAGTTTTGCTTTGAACTCATTATAAGCTTTCAGTTCATCCTTTTCCCCTCTGGTAATTTCGGGCATAATAAAACGTCCGATATAAAATTCTTCTGCAAGTTTTTCAAGACCACCTATATGGTCAGAATGAGGATGAGTTGCAATTACAATATCAAGATATCTTACACCTTTTGAAACGAGATACTCTTTAACTACTGAATAATACTCGCCTTCTCCTCCGTCTATAAGCATATTTTTACCGTTGCAACTTATTAATGCACAATCACCCTGACCTACATTAATAAAATCAACGTTAAGACCTGAAGAAGACACAGAAGTTGTAGGACTGTTTATTATTCCTGCATTAGCTAAATCTTCAGCCCAATTTACCGAAGTATTTTCCTTATCAGATTTATTACCACCAAAACAGAAAAACCCGATAACCAAAGAAATTACAACCAGAACAGCTGCAACAATGATTATTATTTTATTTTTTCTTTTTCTTTCCATTATTCTTTACCGTCCTGTTTCTATTATCGGTTTTGTTGTTTTTGAAATTCTGCACATTGCCTTTAATCAGGCACTTTTCTCCGTTACCTATCAGATCTGTTCTTCTTGCTTTTTTCAGAGCTTCTTCAACAAGACTTCTGTTTTTAGGATTATAACTTTGCAGAAGTGCCCTTTGCAAAGCTTTATCGTGAGGTGTTTTGGCAACATAAACTTCTTTTAATGTATATGGGTCAAGGCCTGTGTAGAACATACAGGTTGAAACCGTACCCGGTGTGGGATAGAAATCCTGCACCTGCTCAGGTTTGATACGTTCCTTTTTAAGGAACTGTGCCAGTTCAATTGCATCATCAAGTGTACTGCCCGGATGAGATGACATTAAGTAAGGCACAAGATACTGTTCTTTTCCGATTTTTTTATTTATCGCAAAATATTCACGTGAAAATTTAATATATGCTTCAATATGAGGTTTACCCATATAATCAAGAACACTTGCACTGCAATGTTCAGGAGCAACTTTAAGCTGACCGCTTGTGTGATGCTCCACTAATTCACGGAAGAATGTTTTATCCTTATCTTCAAGGAGATAATCAAATCTTATACCTGAACGGATAAATACTTTTTTCACTTTAGGTAAACTTCTGAGAGTTCTCAGAATATCAAGATACTCTTCGTGGTTTGAAACAAGCTGGGAACATGGTTTTGGAGCTAAACATTTTTTACCTTTGCAAAGACCGTGTTCAAGCTGTTTATCGCAAGAAGGTCTGCGGAAATTTGCAGTAGGACCGCCAACATCGTGAATATAACCTTTGAAATCTTCAAGTTCAGTTAATTTCTCAGCCTCTTCAATAAGAGATTCTTTGCTTCTTGTTGTTATAAATCTGCCCTGATGGAAAGCAAGAGAACAGAAATTACAAGCACCGAAACAACCTCTGTTATGAGTTATGGAAAATTTAACTTCTGCGATTCCCGGTACGCCACCCATAGCTTCGTAAGACGGATGATAATTTCTTTCGTATGGCAAAGAATACACCCAATCCAATTCCTCTGTTGTAAGTGGTGGCATTGGTTCGTTCTGAATGAGCATTTGTGAACCGTGACGTTGCTTTATCATTTTACCACGGATGTGGTCTTGTTCGTCAAGCTGTATTCTTGTTGCAATTGCATATTCACGTTTTGAATTCACAACATTTTTATATGACGGGCATTCAACACCTGTGTAGGGTGTATCTTTTGTATCAATAAGGCAACAAGTGCCTTTGATATCTGTCATTGTTTTTATGCTCTCGCCTGATGCAAGCCTTTGTGCTATTTCAATTGTCTGGTTTTCACCCATACCAAAGCTGAGAAGGTCTGCACCTGATTCAACAAGGATAGATGGTTTGACACAATCGTCCCAATAATCATAATGAGCAAATCTTCGCAAGGATGCTTCAAGACCACCGATAATTATAGGAGAATCAGGATATATTTCACGGATTTTTTTACAATAGACAACAACTGCTCTGTCAGGTCTTTTGCCTGCTTTTCCACCCGGTGTGTATGCATCATCACTTCTTTTTTTCTTTGCAGCAGTATAGTGAGCCACCATACTGTCTATATTTCCTGAGGTGACAAGGAAACCTAATTTCGGTTTTCCGAAAACTTTGAAAGCCTGATTGTTTTTCCAATCAGGCTGACTTATAATTCCCACTTTATACCCTTTTGCTTCCAGAACTCTGGAGATTATAGACACACCAAAGCTGGGATGGTCAACGTAAGCATCACCTGTAACGTAGACAAAATCTACGTTTTCCCATCCTCTGTCTTTTGCTTCCTGTGCTGTAATAGGTAAAAAGTTACTCATATTTTAAAAATCCTCTTCATCAAAATCTTCATTCTGTTCTGAACTTGTTTTGTTTATATTAATCTTTCCGTCAGAAGAAAGAGCGTTCATTTCCATATATTCCTGCTTGGAAAGAAGAACTTTTCTCGGTTTTGCACCTTCTGAAGGTCCGATAATTCCCCTTTCTTCAAGGTCATCAATAATTCTTGAAGCACGTGCATAACCAAGTTTCAGCTTTTTCTGAAGCATTGTTGTTGATGCCGCCTGCATATCAACAACAACTCTGATTGCATCGGGCAACATTTCATCCGCATCATCATCGCCCTCATCTTCAACATCATAGCCTGCACGTTTCTTTTCATTGACAGAATGTTTTTCAATTTCTTCAATGATATCTTCATCATAAGAACCTTCTTTCTGGCTCTTTATGAATTCAACAACATTTTCAACTTCTGCATCTGACAGAAATGCACCCTGAACACGCAATGGTTTTGACATGCCGACAGGATTGAAGAGCATATCACCGTTACCGAGAAGTTTTTCTGCGCCTGCTGTGTCAATGATTGTACGTGAGTCAATCTGTGAAGAAACAGAAAGTGAAATTCGGCTTGGGATATTAGCCTTGATAACACCTGTGATAACGTTAACTGAAGGACGCTGTGTTGCAATAACAAGATGCATACCTGCAGCACGAGCCATCTGTGCAAGACGGCAGATTGAATCTTCAACTTCGTTTGGCGCTGCCATCATAAGGTCTGACAATTCATCAATGAATATAACAATCTGTGGCATTTTGGGAATTTCAGGATGTTCTTCACAGAATTTGTTATAGCCTTTGATATTTCTTACGTTTCTTTCTGAGAAAAGCTTATATCTGTTAAGCATTTCCGTAACTGCCCAAGCAAGAGCACCTGCGGCTTTTCTGGGGTCTGAAACAACGGGAACAAGAAGATGCGGAATACCGTTATAAACAGTAAACTCAACTTGTTTCGGGTCAATCATAAGAAGTTTAACTTCATCGGGAGTTGCATTATAAAGCAGACTTACTATCATCGAGTTGATGCAAACAGATTTACCTGAACCTGTTGTACCTGCAATAAGAAGATGTGGCATTTTTGCAATATCTGCACAGATAATGTTACCTGTAATATCTTTACCTAATGCAACGTTGAGTTTTGAATCTGATTTTCTGTATGTAGGTGTATCAATGATTTCTTTCAGAAGAACCATTGTGCGCTGTCTGTTGGGAATTTCAATACCAACAGCAGATTTATTCGGGATAGGAGCTTCAATTCTTACACCTGAAGCTGCCATATTCATTGCGATATCGTTTGAAAGGCCTGTGATTTTACTGATTTTAACACCGGGAGCCGGCTGAATTTCATAACGTGTAACAGAAGGACCTCTGCAGATTTCACAGATTTTTGCTTCAACACCAAAGCTTTTGAGAACATCAACAAGATGCTGTCCGTTTGACTGAAGTTCTGCTGTATAGTCAATATTTTTTGAAGCATCAGGTGTTGAGAGGCAAGACATAGGCGGATATTTATAAGGCTTGCTTTTGCCTGAACGACTTGAAACAAATGCTGTTTCTGAAACTTCAAAAACATTTTCCTGCTTTGCAGGCTTTTCAGCAGTCTTTCTTGCAGCCTGTCTGATAACAGGCGGTTCTTCCGCAACAGGTTCTTCCTGCATAGGAATAACTTCTTCAGGTTCATTTACCTGCAGTGAATTATCTTCATCAACAAAATCAATATCCAGAGCTCTGATCTGATTACGTTTTACTGAATAACCTGTGCTTCCACTCTTGGGTCTGTTTATAACAGGAGGCATAATAATTTCATCAGGTGCCAAAACATAATCGTCACTGTTGTCAACTTCAATGGGTTTGAAAGGTACATCAGGTGTTTCTGTGGCTGAAAAATCTTCCTGAGGCATTTCAGGGGTGAAGTCCACACCGTGGGAATCGAAAATTTCATCAGTTGCTTTCTGGGCAAAATCTTCGCTTGCAGTTTTTCTTTTTTCTTTATGCTCTGAAATTTTATCTCCGGCTTTGGAAACAGGTTTTTTTACAGCATTAATAAGTTTAATCAAAGATGTGCCTGTAAGAATCATAAGTGTACCGAAGCAGACGATAAGCACAAGAATAAGTGCAGGTGTTTTTGTTCCGCAGATAAGAACAAGAAGACCACCTGTCAGCACACCGACAAGACCACCATTTGTAATATGAAGTCCGTTTTTGAATGCATCACAAATCTGAATCCAGAGATTGTTTCCTGCAAAATAATCACCATTATGTCCGATTATATGTACAAGACCTGAAAAGAAAATCATAAAAATTCCCACACCTATAACACGGCCTATGTTTTTCTTTTCAAGCAGTTCATCTTTTGAGCAGAGGATTGCAATATACCCCATTAAAAACGGCACAAGGAACGCATTTAATCCGAATATGCCGAAAACTACATGCTGTCGCATAAATTCCCATACTGACGCACCGGGAATAATGCACAATGCCAACAACAGCAATGCACCACAAAATAAAATTATTGATACTATCTGATTAGAGATTACTGCCTTGCCACCTTTTGACTGCTCAACCTTTGGTGATGACTCAGTTTGTTTCTTTGTCACCGGTTTCTTTTTTGTAGTCTTTTTGGCAGTTTGCTTTTTTCCTTTTGCATTTGCCATTTTTCTTTTTCCTTCTTTCAGTTATCAATTTATCTAATTCATCAAGTGCATATGAAAGTGTTCCTATATCATCAATAAGACCACATTTAACAGCATCATTACCACCAAGGATTGTTCCCACATCTGTAACCAGCTCCCCTGTTTCCAACATAAGTTTACGGAAACTTACATCATCAATACGGGAATTTGAGCAGACAAAACTTACTATTCTTTCCTGCATCTGCAAAAAATATTCAAGAGTCTGGGGAACACCTATCACAAGACCGTTCATCCTGACAGGATGGATAGTCATTGTGGCAGAAGGGACAATAAATGATTTATCAGCTGCAACAGCTAAAGGCACTCCTATGGAATGACCGCCACCAAGCACAAGTGATACACTCGGGGTTTTCATTCCTGAAATCAATTCAGAAATAGCAAGTCCTGCTTCTATATCTCCACCGACAGTGTTGAGAATAAGAAGCAAACCTTCAATTTCATCACTTTCCTCAACTGCAATCAGCTGAGGTATGATATGCTCATACTTTGTTGTCTTTGTCTGCTGTGAAGCTAAATAATGGCCCTCAATCTGTCCGATAATTGTTATGCAGTGGATAAGTCTGCCATTTTTTCTTACAGTTATTGAACCTGTATCAAAAACCTGTTTGACTGCATTATCAAAAAAACCATCTTCATCTTTTTCGTTTTCTTCTGTTTCTTCCTGGTTTATATATGAATTTTTTAACATTTTCATCTCTCCTCACCATATTATTTCCGTAAGTCAAAATGAAAATGCATTACAATATATAATAACATTTTTTTATATTTTTTTCAAGGTTTTTATGCGTTTTTCAAATCAGTTTACAACTGCAATTATTATTCCGCTGATCATGATTGCTGCACAGAATAATTTATATAAAATACGTTTTTCTTTAAACACAAATTTACCGCCGAGAATAACCACAACACAGCTTAACTGCTTGATGAGTGTCATAAGTGATACTGTACAATCAGGGTTATTGTTGGCTACAAATAAAGCTTTATCTCCAATAACAAGGGTTAAACTCATAAGATATACCCATTTGTTTTTAAGTGCTGATTTAAAGTTGATTTCCGTATGCGAAAAAATAACATACAAAGCATAAAACACAACAAGAAAAAGCATATACCAGAACTGAAGCTGACCTGATGACAAATCACCTTTTCGCATCAGAATTTTATCCAATGCACCTGAAAGCGCAGTCAGAGCACAGCCGACAAAAGCAACTATAACAGTTTTGATATCAATTTTTTCATTGCTGTTTTTCTTTTTGGAAAACGGTTTGAATTTAAGCAACAACAATCCTGAACACACAAGAATCAGACCGAATGAATGCCATAATCCTATTGTTTCACCTATAAGCAGAATTCCATAAAGTGTTGAAAATAAAATTCGCGACAAATCAAGCACACCGTAAAGGCTTACAGGCATTTTGTAAAGTGCTTTGAATGAACAGATCCACGCAATAAAAATCACAAATGATTTGACAACTATAAGGTACATATAATTCCAGTTTTCCAACCTGAAAGCTTCCCCTGTATTCGGAAGAGCCATTACAAAAGATAAACACACATATAAAAACAAAACTTCCATTACTGTGTTTTTGCGAAGTGCTATTTTTTTGAAAATTTCACGTGTGCCTTTACATATTCCGTAAACCGCAACCAATAAAACCCAGAAATAACTATCCATTTTTTCATCTCTTTTTCAATGTTTTACACTTAAATCTACCACTGAGTGGGGTTTTTGTCAATTAAATGGACAAAATATTGTGTTTTAAACAGGCAAAATGTGATTATTTTTTATAAATTTAAAAAATTAACAAAAAACACTTGCTTTTTTTGTAAATAACATATATAATATTAAACGTTGTAATTCAGTTATTAAAAAAGGGAGGTGCGACAAATGGCAAAATGTGAATACTGCGGAAAGAGTGTTTCTTTCGGTATCAAAGTTTCCCATTCACACAGAAGATCAAACAGAACATGGAAACCCAACATCATGCGTGTTAAAGCTGTTGTTAACGGTACTCCTAAAAGAGTTAATGTATGCTCTCGTTGCTTACGCTCCGGTAAGGTTACACGTGCTGTGTGATTTTAAGGCACTTCAATGTTCTTAAATTGAGTGAAGAAATCAAATCCTCGTAAACAAAAGTTTACGAGGATTTTTCTTTTTAAACTAAAATCTCTCATTCAGAAATGAATGAGAGATTCGTTTTTATCAAAGAAGATATTCAACTTTACTTCTGAGGAATGCTTTCTGTTCGTCATTAAGACCTCTGAATGGTTTTCTGGGTGTACCGAAATCCATTCCCATCATACTGAGAATTTCTTTTTCACCTGCGAAAACACCAACTTTGCAAAGTGCATCAATAATATCATTTGCTTCTTTCTGAAGTTCCTGACATCTTGCAAGATTTCCTTCTTTAAAGCATTTATACATTTCAACATATTTTTCTGCAAAGCAGTTATATGTACTGCCGATACCACCATCAGCACCCATTGTAAGACCTGAAAGGAGTATTTCATCAAAACCGTTGAAAACAACTTTATCAGGATATTTTGCTTTGAGTCTTTCAAGACCGAAGAAATCGTTAGATGTATATTTAACACCCATAAAACGGTCGCTTTCAAGGAATTCTGACAAACCGTCAACACCAAGTTTTGAATTTACAAGAACGGGAACATAGTAAAGAAGCATTGGAACTGATGTTCCGTTTGCAATGTCAAAATAGAAATCTTTGATTTCATCATAGCTGAAGCCATAATAGAAAGGTGCAACTGATGAAACAGCATCAAAACCAACACTTTCTGCATACTGTGCCAAATCAAGAGTAAGCTTTGTGCCGATACTGCCAACGTGTGCAATAAGGTTTACTCTGCCTTTTACAATATCAGAAACAAGTTTATAAACATATTTTCTTTCATCTGCCGAAAGAAGGAATGCTTCACCTGTGCTGCCACCAACATAAAAACCATTTACACCTTTTGCAATGTTCATTTCAATGAGCTGTTCCAGAGCTTTTTCGTTGATTCTGTCATTTTCATCAAATGGAGTAAGAAGTGCCGGGTAAATGCCTTTAAAATCTTTCATTTTTATCATCCTCTTCTTTAAAATAAACTTATTTGATTGGATTCAGGAAGTCCCGCAAGTGCTCCTGCCTCCTGCAAGGCTGTAATAACACTTGAAGATACACCTGAGCGAAGTTGCAGATCTTCTGCTGAAATAAATTCACCTTTTCCGTCTTCTCGTGCCGCTTGCAACTGTTTTGCAGCATTTTCGCCAACTCCGTTAAGTGCCGAAAAAGCAAGCCTGATTTTTCCATCTTCAATTTGATAAACTGTTGCATGTGATTTATAGATATCAACAGGAAGAAGTTCTACTCCCCTTGCCATCATTTCATTGATAACCTGCAAGGCTGTGTATGTACCTTCTTCTTTTGCTGTTGCTTCTTTGACTTTCATTTTTGCTGAAATATCTGCCATTTTCTTCTTAACAGCAGAACGTCCCTGCATAATAGCAACAGTATCAACATCTTCACCACGCACTGTCATATAAACTGCATAATATTCAACCGGCTTGTAAATTTTATACCAACCGAGTCTGAGTGCCGCACTGACATAAGCTGCCGCATGAGCTTTGGGGAACATATATTTGATTTTCATACAGGAATCAATATACCACCCGGGAACATTATGCTCCTTCATAGCATTTATATGGTCTTCTGTCAGAAGTTTTGTCGCTTTACCTTTACGGACAATTTCCATGATTTTAAATGCCATATCAGGCTCAAGGCCTTTGTGCATAAGGTAAACCATAATACTGTCACGAGTTCCGATAACATCAGAAATTGTGCAGGTGCCATCCTTGATTAAATCCTGAGCATTACCTAACCAAACGTCTGTACCGTGTGAAAGACCTGAAATCTGAAGCAAGTCTGTGAAGTTTTTAGGTTGCGCATCAAGAATCATCTGACGTACAAATGGTGTGCCCATTTCAGGAATAGACAAAGTACCTGTTTCACATTCAATATCTTCTGCTGTAACGCCTAACGGGTCAGGACAGTTAATCATCTCGTAAATCTTGGGGTCGCAGATATCTACATCCATTGCTGCAACACCTGTTGAATCCTCAAGATGTTTATAGAATGTGGGAACATCATGACCCAGATTATCAAGTTTAAGAATTGTATCGTGCAAAGAGTGGAAATCGAAATGAGTTGTTAAAATATCTTTATCAACTTTATCTGCCGGATGCTGAATAGGTGTAAAATCTTCTGCAACATAGTCATTTGGGATAATAACCATACCGCCGGGGTGCTGACCTGTTGTTCTTTTAACACCTGTGCAACCGATTGTTAACCTGTCTTCCTCTGCACGGGAAACAACTTTTCCTCTTTCATCAAGATATTTTTTAACAAAACCATAAGCAGTTTTATCTGCAAGTGTGCCGATTGTACCTGCTTTGAAGCAATGGTCTTTACCGAAAAGTTCTTCTGTATATCTGTGTGCCCAGAATTGATATTCGCCTGAGAAGTTAAGGTCAATATCAGGCTGTTTATCACCTTTGAAACCAAGGAAAGTTTCAAAAGGAATATCGTGTCCGTCACGGTTGAGTTGGTGTCCGCAGTTGGGACAATCTTTCCTTGGCAGGTCGTAGCCTGAACCGTATTCACCTTTAAGGAAAAACTCACTATACTGACACTTGGGACAAACATAGTGTGGTGCAAGAGGGTTAACCTCTGAAATACCCGCTGCATTGGCAACAAAGGAAGAACCAACCGAACCTCGTGAACCGACAAGATAACCGTGGTCAACTGAGTTCCACACAAGTTTCTGTGCAATAACATACAAAACTGCGAAACCATTCTTTATGATAGATTTCAGTTCTTTATCAAGGCGGTTTGCAACATATTCGGGAACAGGATCACCGAACATTTTCTTTGTTCTCTCCCAGCAAATACGTTTGAGTTCTTCTTCCGCACCTTCGATATATGGCGGATAGTTACCCTGGGGTATTGGTCTTATGTACTCAACTGTATCGGCAATGAGGTTAGTGTTTTTAACAACAACTTCATATGCTGTTTCTTCGCCAAGATAACTGAATTCCTTGAGCATTTCTTCTGTTGTTCTGAAATACAATGGTGCTTGTTCATCTGCATCTTTGAAGCCTTGTCCCGCCATAAGAATTGAACGGTAAACACTATCAGATTCGTCAATAAAATGCACGTCGCCTGTTGCTACAACAGGTTTGCCGAGGCTGTCTGCCAATGCGATTATTGAACGGTTGATATTTTCAATTGCAGTAACATCTTTAAGCTTTCCGTCACGGACAAGGAACATATTGTTTCCGTTAGGCTGAATTTCAAGGTAATCATAAAAAGATGCAATTTCAAGCTGGCGGTCTCTGTCTGCTCCGTCAAGAATTGCTCTGTATAACTCACCCGCTTCACAAGCACTGCCCACAATAAGTCCTTCACGATGCTTAATCAGCTCTGATTTGGGGATTCTCGGACGCTTGTGGAAATATTCAAGGTTTGATTTTGTTATTAACTGATATAAATTTTTAAGACCTACTGTATTTTTTGCAAGAATGATAATATGGTAGGTTTTTTCTGCTTTTATTTCTTCGCTTGTCAACTTACGGTCATCAAGTTTCAGGTCATCAACAAAATAACCTTCCATACCATAAATTATTTTTATACCGCTTTTACCAACAGCATTCATAGCATCAGGGAAAGCCTGAACAATACCGTGGTCAGTAATGGCAATTGCCTTATGTCCCCACTTTATGGCTCTCTCAACAAGCTTGCCTGCAGGTGTAAGACCATCCATTGAGGACATATTTGTATGAAGATGAAGTTCTACACGTTTTTCCTCAGCGTTG
>JAZSJD010000094.1:0-10281 GCA_045534165.1 Acutalibacteraceae bacterium
ATCTCTCGCCGTCTTCTTGTCGCCGAGTTTTCGGCGTCACAGAATTGTAGCGCAGCCACGTCAGTGTATGCGCCTGCATATGTTCAATCTCTATGGTATTGATTGATGTTCCGCAAAGTTTACTTTTTCGGTTCGTCGTCGAGTCGTCGGCAACTTCGCGTGAAGATGTTCCACGTTTGTTGAAACAGCTCAGTTTCGTATGTTTTTCCGTTTTTTCTCCAAAACCGCGTGCCGAGGGGTACTTCTGCCAAAAATAAACGATCACCAATAGGTGGTCGTTTTCTTTTTGCATTTTATCCTAGTTGACAGTTTTTTGTTTTAGATTTATAATTGATAACAGAGAATTGTTCGGAGGTGCGATATGGCAACTTTAAAACTTATTTTAGCTTTTTTTCTTTCCTTTTTCCATGTTCTTGCTCCCGTAGGAGCACTTATTGTAAATTTCGGTGAGAGCAATTTCTTCACCGAATGGTCGGTAACAGATGAATTCACGGCGGACTACTGTGCAGAAATTGAAAAGAATCCCGATGAAGATTTTATCATTCTCAATCTTGCCGATATTCAGCTTAAGGATGATCTCCTTTTTGAAGAAGAAGGCGAAAAGACAGTCGAAATGATTGATAACCTCGTCAGAGAAACCGAGCCCGACCTCATCACTCTGACCGGTGACAACGCGTGGGGAACGGTCGCATATATCAACCTTGTCAAGCAGATTGATGCTTACGGTATCCCGTGGGCACCAATTATGGGTAATCACGACGGACAGTGCTGTATCAATGAATTCTGGGCTGCACATCTTCTCTTCAAGGCTGAAAACTGCCTGTTTGAGTTCGGTCCTGAGGATATGGGATACGGCAACTATATCATAAACATTACTGAAAACGGACACATTATACATACTCTCTTTATGGTTGATACTCATAACAATACTGAATATACCCTTGAGGACGGTTCAACCGTAGGCGGTTATGATCATCTCTGGGATAATCAGATTGAGTGGTACAAGTGGGCTGTTAAGGGAATTTCAGAAATTGAAGGCCACACGGTTGAAAGCTCAGTTTTTATGCACATTCCCGTTTATGAGTACAAGGACGCGTGGATATCTGCCAACGGCAGTGATGAGATCGGAGTTCTCGCTCCCGAACTTGCCCCCGATGCTCTCGGACTTTTGGGTGAAGGAGTGAGCTGTCCGCCTGTAAACAACGGCTTTTTTGATATCTGCAAGGATCTCGGAAGCACAAAAAATATATTTGCAGGTCACGATCATGCAAACAATTTCCAGATCTATTATGAAGGAATCATGCTTACGTATACCCTAAAAACAGGATACGGAGCTTATTATACGGACGGCATTATGGGCGGAACAGTAATTTCAATCGGCTCCGACGGTGCGGCCTATGCAGAGCATATTTATATGGTAGATTAACGGCAGACAAAATGGCAAACCACTCCAATAAAAAACGGAGACCGGAAGGTATCCGTTTTTTATTGCGAAGATAATATAAAAAATCAGAATCACTTATAAAAAGCTCCCACTGTAGTATCATTCTACAGTGGGAGCTTGGTCTGTTGTCCGTTTTCACCGTAATTGTTAAATCAGATATCATCCGGATTTACTTTACTTTTTTAAAAATTCTTTTGCAAACATATTGAAAAATTGTTGGATGAGAGTATAATCCTGATGGCAGATTATTATTTTTACACACAATTCTGTCAGCTATAATATCCTGAATTGCTTTTATTTCATCTTCAACACCTACACAACTTTGCAAAGTGGGGTAAGTAATAAAGTTATCATTTGTAGTTATGGGTATTACTGATTGATATATAATACCACCGGTATCAATTCCACTATCAACAAAATGCACTGTTACCCCTGCATTTTCTGCATCATTATTATATAGTGCCCAATAAGCACCATGGCTACCACGATATTTTGGAGTAATACCTGCATGTAAATTTATAAATTTTGCATCTGTACAGTTTAAAACTTCTTCAGAAATTATGCGTGTTCCGTTTACCACCACTATATCAGGTTGTATTTCCTTTAACACTTCAATACATTTTTTATCATTCACAGAGCTTACATAAACAGGATCTGATTTTAGCATCTTTTCATCAGCAACAGATGCGTTGTACGTATTTAAAATCTCCTTTTTTCTTTTTGACGATGTTTTCTTTAAAAACGGGGTTATTAAAACAATAAACAGGATTTGCCCGAGAACTTTAAATAAACCCATCTTTTTTATTCGTCTTTTTATCATACTTACGGTAGAAACATGATCTTCTATAATCACTTTTTCTATATCAAAAACTTCGCTCAGTTTATTATATACAATATTTGAAGACTCACCGCGACTACATAACATTACTATTTTTTTCATACATGCATTCCTCCGCAAGCTCACCCATATTCACACTTTCAAAGCCATACTTCGTTTTTAACTTTTTGAAGCATATCAGAAGCTCCTCAATTTGTTCTAAAAACTTGTCAGGATCCGCGCCCATATTATGAGGGTGCCACCAGATATGTATTACTTTTCCTTTTTTAGCAGCAATTTTCATCAAACGTTTTACATTGAGCATCTTCAATGGTTCTAAAAAGAATAATCTTTTATCATACTTTCTGAAAAAGACACTTGATTTGACATTTACTATTTCATCCTGATAACATTCATGCTTATAGTAACTTTTATTACCACAAATCGGTATATACATATCGATCAAGCGAAAAGCACGAGAAAGTTTGGTATTCTTATCGTATGCAAAGTGATTTTGATTTCCTCTTACTGCCAATATATTGTTCTCTTTTAAAACTTTTAAATAATCCGCATTAAAATAATTTCTCGGAAAAATAAAACTCTTAATGTCTATATCAAAAAGTTCTTTTGCAATTTGTCTGGCTGCCATTATATCGGCTTCGAACGCCCGGATTGTTTGTCCTTTTTCCCGACAATAGTAATGAGAAAAAGTATGTGAACCAATTTCCTGATGTTTATGTTTGACAATCTCTTTTATCAAAGAATGAGCATAATGTAAAATATCCTCGCTCTCACATGATCCAATGGACTCAAAATGCCTGTATGCAGATAAATTTACATTCTCGTAATCAGGTTTTATTTCAGGAATATATTCAGCAATTTGTTCTTTGTTTTCAGCAAACAACATACCTACAGTTCCCCATGTTGTGTGTATGTCATATTTATCAAACAGTGCTAACAAGCGAGGAATAGTTTCTCTTCCTTTAATTATATCTGAACCATAGTTTTCAACTGTTCTTGAATCAGTAACACCCCAAAACAGTTCAAAATCCAAAGAAAACACTAAACTACCTTTATTTTTCTTATTCATAAACATTCTCCTGTATTCACTATCCTGTATATTGTGACCAAGTAAATTATACTAAAATTTCAACAATATTTCAAGCCCCTTTAAGAGTGGTGTTTTTACTTTTCTCATTACCGTTGATGCATTTTGGTGGACACTAAAACGAGGCGGGAATGGCGTAGCAGTCAAAATTGCTCGGTACTCCGAGCCGATAAGCAACTTCAAGCCCTTCTCCCCTGCCAGAAAAAAATATGGTTTTATGGTGTTTTTTTATTTAATTTTTTTGTTACATTCTGAATTTTTGTTGATTATAATATGAGAGGGGTGAGGACAATAAACAAAAAGAAACAAATTAATATACAACTGCAGGAAAGCTATGACAAATATCGGCTGAAGCTTTTTAATTATTGTCTTTCACGTCTTGATGGTTCACGTGAGAAGGCTGACGATTGTGTTCAGGAAACTTTCATTGTTTTTTACAACAAGCTGCTTGACGGAAACCAATTTGAAGACCCGAGAACATTCCTGTACCGTACAGCAAACAACTTTGTCAAACGTCAGAAACAAAGTGACGCAAAAGACCTGAAACATCAGATACCTCTTGAGAGTGCAGAAAACATCAGTATTACTGATGAAAAATATGATGCAAAGCTTGACCGGATTGATTATGAGACGTTGGCGAAAATATTGATTGATTTTTTAACAGATGAAGAAAAAAAGCTTTACACTTTACGGTATATTCAAAAAACAAGTGTTGAAGAAATTGCAGAAAAAACAGGAAAATCAAGACCTGCCACATCAATGAGGCTTTTAAGACTACGAAACAAAATTAAAGATATGGTTTATTCATTCGATATTGAAAATGAAGGAGGCAAATGAAGTGATTACAATTAGCAAAGAGATACTCTCCCACCCTGATTTTATTGAAAATCTTGCTGAAACACTTTGCGAAAATCTGGAACTTCTTATGGACGAAATTTTTGAAAGTGACGAAGAAATAGATTTTGATTTTATTGACGAATGTGCAGAAGTAATCAACGCAATACGTTCAGGTAATACTGCACAGATTCTTCCCGTTATCTCACGTAAGGAATTTTTTGAAAAGCTGAACATAAAATCAAACAATAAATTCATTATTGCAGCTTCGTCAGTTGCAGCAATTGCATTGATTTTTTTTGCAGGAACACAAATTAAAGTTGAAGAAAACATTTCTGTTATACAGTCACTTTCAGGTATTGTTTCTGATTTCTTTAAAGGTGAACAAAAAACCGAAGTAACAACAGTAAAAGAAGAAACTACAATAACTGAAAATGAATTGATAACCAACGATATTACTGAAGAAAAAATTGAAATAAAAAACATAACAATTGAAACAACAAAAGATTTCAAAAAAGAATATTTTGTGGGTGAAAAATTCAACAATAAAGGAATTAAGGTTTTTGCAGAATATACAAACGGAGAAAGAAAACTTGTTCAGGCCAAAGGGTATATTGTGAAAGTTCCTGAAACTTTCGGTCAGAAGGCCGGATATGAAACAGTTACAATCAAATCAGGCGATTTTACAGAAACATTAACAGTAAGAATTATTGAAAGCTTATCCACCAAAAAGCTCAGTTCAATTTATGCTGTTTTCCCTGACAGTTTTGATTTCACTGCCGAAAACTTAGAAAACTATCAGTGCGATGCCATGCAGGTTTATGCACTTTACAGTGATGGCAGTGAAAGAGAATTGGGAAAAGACGAATATACTGTTAAATATGAATATGAAAAAACGTTTTTCAAAGAGATTTTAACTGTAACAGTAGAATATGAAAACTGCACATGCTCATTTCCCATTTCAAAAAAATAAATGGATGGTGATTTTATGAAAAAGAAAATATTATCCTGTATGCTTGTTATCAGCCTTGTTCTGTCTTTATTTTCAGGGATTGATATAACATCCATTACTGCTAATGCAGTAGAAATACACAGATGGGGCGACTATGAATATTTCATCAGCCATGATAACACAGTTGTTCTTACCTCTTACCTTGGAAAAAGCTTTGAAGTTACAGTTCCGTCTGAAATAGACGGTATACCCGTTACAAAAATAAACAATTATTGTTTCAGTTCAATTGCTTATACTGATTCAAGCTTTACCGACACAAGAAACCACCCTAACATAAGGACAACAAAGAGAATTACAAAAGTTACTATACCATCTTCTGTTAAAACAATTGGTGATTGTGCTTTTTATGAAGCTGAATTACTTGTTGATATTACTTTCAGCGAAGGTCTTGAAGAAATAGGAAAACACGCTTTTGCACGTTGCTATGACCTGAAAGAAGTAAAATTACCTGACAGCCTTAAGAATTTCACGCTTTATGCTTTTGAAGAAACCTCAATTGAAGAAATTGTTCTCGGACCAAATGTTAAAAATCCTGAAATGAGAGATTTTCAGAAATCTTCTATAAAAAGACTTGTTTTTAATGCAGACATTCTTGATTTAGGTAAAGTACAGTTAAATTCATTTTCCGTCCTTGAAGAAATTGTCTGCAACGGTAGTTTTGCAGGTGGTGATTTTTCAGACAATAATATTAAAAGAATTGTATGTAACGGTGATGTAGTTTATTCTGTGATTGCTTCTATGGCAAGTGACGGATTTTATTTCAACTGCGATTCTGACGGAAACAACAAAGTTTTTACATCCACACAGGAAGAAACAGAAAACATTTACCAATCAGGCGATTACAAATATTACCTTAATGAAAAATCAGAGGCGGTTATAACAGAATATACAGGCACAGAGGAAGATGTTAAGATTCCATCACAACTTGATGGTCACACAGTAACAAAGCTTGCTCCCCTCTCCTTTTCAAAAGTCAGAAATCACAATGCAATAAACAGAAATTCTGTAACAATTCCTGATACTGTTGAAAAAATAGGCACTTACGCATTTGCTTACAACACAAGCCTTAAAAAGATTAAGTTACCATCAGAACTTGAAATAATCCCTGCTGAATGTTTTGTCAATTGCAAAGCCTTGGAAAAAATTGAATTTCCTGAAAACATAACAGAAATACATAACATGGCTTTTATGGATTGTGAAGCTCTGGAAAATTTCAGTTTTCCCAAAAACTTGCAATTACTTGGTGATTATTCGTTCTATAACTGCGAAACCATAACAAATCTGTCTTTCCCTGAAAGTCTTAAAAAAATCGGCTTATGCGCATTTAAAAACTGTAAAAATCTGAAAAGTGTTGATATGAGCCACATTGAGGAAACAGGCAAATATGCTTTTTATTCTTGCAGAAAACTTGATGAAATTAAATTTTCAGAAAAACTGAAAGTCATCGGTTCATGTACTTTCAGCGGTTGCGGTATTGGCGGAACAATTGATTTATCAGCAGTTGAAGAATTAGGTGCAGATGCTTTTTCCAGCTGTAAAATCACAACAGTTATACTGAACGACAGCATGACAAGGCTTGAAACAGGTACATTCCAATTCTGCACAGAACTTAAGGAAATAAACATACCGTCACAGCTTGAATATATCGGTGACTATTGTTTCAGAAGTACAAAAATAGAAACTGCCATTTTCGGCGATAAGCTGAAAGTTATAGGTGCACTCTCTTTTGAAAACTGCAAAAATCTTAGGGAAATAAAGTTGCCTGACTGTATTGAAAAAATCGGAAATTTTGCTTTTCAATTCACTTCAATATCAACACTTACAATACCCGAAAACCTTTCTGTTTTAGGATATAGTGCTTTTGGTGACTGCAAGATGCTTGAAGTTTTATATTTCAACGCAAAGAACTGTACCATTGACAATTATTTAGGTTTTGCAACAGAACTTGACCTTGAAAATCTTATAAACAGTTCTCCCTTTTATGGTTGCAACATAAAAGAAATTCATCTGGGCGAAGGCATTACCTCAATAGGTGGTACAACAGATGCTTACGGTTCTTTTGAAAACTGTACAGAACTTGAAAGCATTATTATTCCCGATACTGTTTCTGAAATTGGTAATGCATCTTTCAAAAACTGCACTTCACTTGAAACTGCCATAATTTCAGACAGCGTAACATCTGTTTCAGACGATGCCTTTGAGGGTTGCGAAAAACTGACAATTGTTTGTTTTGAAAACTCATATATCCATAAATATGCACAAAACAAGGGAATTGCTGTAAGCACGTTCCTTGTTTCTCCTATCCCTAACCAGACTTATACCGGCGAAAAGATTACACCTGAAGTTTCAGTTACTTTCTCAGGCAATACACTTGACAGATATATCGATTTCGGTGTAACTTACGCAAACAACATTAATGTGGGTGAAGCTGAAGTTACCGTTAAAGGAAAGGGAGATTACAGAAACTTTTCAAACAAAACAAAATTCACAATTGTAACAAAAGATATTTCTTCTGCCACCATTGTTTCCATTGAAAACCAGGCTTTTACCGGAAATGAAATTACTCCCGAAATTGTTGTTAAAGATTCTTCTGTAATCCTCTGCAAAGATAAAGATTACACTCTTTCCTATTCAAACAACAAAAATGAAGGCACAGCAACAGTTACCGTTACAGGAAAAGGTAATTATTCGGGAAGCATTTCTGCTGAATTTCAGATTGTAAACATGAGTGATTCTGAAAGTTTCTTCACAAAAATAATATCTTGGATTAAAACTTTTGTGATAAAAGTAATTGCATTTTTCGAAAACATAATTTACACTATTTTTTAGGGAGGAATGAAAAATGAAAGGAAAATTTTCAAGAAAAATCATTACTGTTTTAGTTGTAATATCAGTTGTTTTAAGCTTCACTCTTTTGCCGGTTCATGTTTCAGCCGCAAAAGGTTATCCTCATGAACACACAGCTGTTGACGGAATTTGCACTGACTGTGGTATGCCGGAAGAAGTAATATGCTACATTTACAAAGATGAAGCCCGCCTTTGCGATTGGGACAAAGCAAGTTTTTCCCACAAAGAACTTATTGATTTTATAATACCTGAAACAGTTGAGGGTATCCCCCTTGTTGAAATAGAAGACGATATTTTTTGGAAAGTAGAACGTATCAAAAATGTTATTATTTCTGAAAATATGAAAAGAATCGGAATCGGTGCTTTTTTGCAATGTCCTAACCTTGAAAGTGTTACAATTCCTGCAAGTGTTGAAACAATTGAACTGACTCCTTTTGCAGGTTGTCCGAAGCTAAAAAAGATAACTGTACATAAAGATAATAAAAATTACTGTTCAGATGAAAACGGTGTTCTTTACAACAAAGATAAAACTATTCTTATCCAATATCCTTGCGGAAACGAAGATACTTCATACGTTATACCTTCAGGTGTTGAGAGAGTTGAATATGGTTCATTTATAATGGCAAACAACCTGAGATATATTGTTTTTTCTGATACTGTTGAATATTTGGGTCACCGACTTTTCACTATGGCTGAAAATCTCGAAGCGATTTATATTCCAAAATCAGTTACGAGTTTTGGTATTGAAGCAATTCTGTGGACTGATAATTTTTCTCATATAATGTATGAGGGTACGGAAGAAGAATGGAATTCTATCGAAAATATAGAAGGACAAGCTCCTGAAAACACAATAATTCATTACCGGGTTTCGGCTGATGATTTCTTCCTTAAAAACGAAGTGAAAGCAACCTGCACAGAAAAAGGTTATTCAGGCGACTGGTACTGCAATGAATGTGAAGCAATTATACAAAAAGGTTCTGAAACTGAACTAATAGGACATTCATATGAGATTTTACAAGAGGGAGATAAAATAGCAGCACAATGCACTCAATGCGATGACAGTTACGAAACACCTGTTTCTGAAGAAAATACTGTTGAAATAAATATTTCAAGTTATTCTGATGATGATGTGAAAATAGTTTTTGAAAACAAAGACAAAAGCGGTGATTCATATTCAACGGTAGCTTCAAATAATTCAGGAATATATTCTGTTCACGGCATCAACAAGGGTGATTACACTGCTAAACTTTCAAAACCAGACCACGTTACACGAAAGTATGATATAACAATAGGAGAAGACAATCCTGATTTGAATTTTAAACTTAATCTTATCGGTGATGTCAACGGTGATGGCAGTATTTCTGTTATTGATTATACAAACACTTTAAAACACGTTAAGAAAACAGCTATGCTCAACGGTTATGAATTTGATTGTGCAGATGTAAACGGTGACGAAAAAATTTCAATTGTTGATTACACGCGTATACTCAAACATGTTAAGAAAACAGATATGCTCTGGTAAATTAAAAGCCATTGGGAAACCAATGGCTTTTCTGATTGAAAAAACAAATGATTTATGATATAATATCTGCATACTTTCCAAAAGGAGCAGATGAAAATGAAAGAAATTCTTGTTACCATACTTTATTTCATTTCAAGTTTTTTTACATTGCTTGTAACTGATATTGACAGCATCCCTGCAATACCTTATAACAGAGCTGTTAATTTTGAAAACATTTCTGCTGACGAAATTCCGCTTTCAGAAGAAGAAAAAGAGTCCTGCCGTGAATGGTTTGATGAAAACATTCTTCTGAAAAATGGTGTTAAAGAATTACCTTTTAACTTTAAAGTCGGTACAACTTCACTTAACAAAAGTTTAGATGAGTGGGACATTGATGTTTCTGAAGAAAGTGAAGTTTATTCCGGCGGTAAAACATCTTACACAACATTCAAAAGCAAAACTGACGGACTTAAAGTAACTGTCGAAGCCACAATTTATGAAGAAAACGCAACTTGCGAATGGACTGTTTTCATTAAGAATGAGGCAGATGAAAACTCAAAGGTAATAAATAATTTCTACGCACTTGACACAACTTTTCAAACAGAAGAAACAACAGTTTACTATTCAAAAGGAAGCCGTGACGAGCCTTACGACTTTGCAATAATGGAAAGCAAACTCAATGCTTTCCCCTTGAACTTTGACAGCATTGAGGGACGTT
>JAZSJD010000046.1:0-51055 GCA_045534165.1 Acutalibacteraceae bacterium
ATTAAGACCTTTATCCATTTCAGCAATCATTTCATCTGTGTAGCCGTTAACCTGACTGCGGAGAGTTTCTGTATCGATTTTTTCGATTGTTTTTGATTCGTATGTGATTTCTTCATCAGTCATAGTGATTTCTCTGTAAGCGAGAGGATACATTGAAAGGGCTGTGTTAGCGAAATCGTAAATTTTGTTGCCTTTGGGGCTTGTGTGAACAGCTACGTCACTACAGTGCTCGTGACCTGTGAAAACAAGCTTGATGCCTGCGTTTGCAAATTTGTTTGCTACAATAGTATGGTTTCTGATGATAAAGTTACGGCTGAGAATTCTCTGCATAGGAAGATGATCAAGAAGGTTGTGATGCATCATAAGAATAGGATATTTGCCATCTTCAACAGCTTTTTTAGCCTGTTTAACAACCCAATTAACTTTATCTGAAGTCATACCGTCTTCTGTTGATTTAGAGGGATCGTTTGAATCGCAAGCGATAAGACGATAATTTTCAGGGAGGTCAACAACGTAAGAAAAATCATTTTCACGTTTTTCAAAAGCTTCGTTATAACCAAAATCGCCATAGAAAGAAATCATATCTTCGATTTTGTTATCGTTTTCCCCTCTGCCATAATCATGGTTGCCGGGAACAACATAAACGGGAATACCTGTTTCTTCTTCGAATTTTTTGAATTTAGCAGAAACAGCTTCGTGTTCTTCTCTTTCGATTCTGCCATCATCTGCCATATCACCGGGGATAAGAACAAAGTCATATTCAGCTTCAGCTGCCTGTCTTAAAAATTCGTCGATGATAAATCCGCTTTCATTGTCCATTGCGGCACGTCTGTTAGCATACCAGAAAAGAGGGTGGTCGTTTGTTGCTGTGAGTTCTTCTTCAGGTACATTGTAGTGCAAGTCAGATGCAACAGCGAATGTAACAGTATCGTCATCAGCTATAACACCGATTGCAAAAGCAGAAACCAGAATAGAAACTGCAAGTAAAATAGAGAGTGTTTTTTTCATAATTTTATATTCCTTTCATTTTTTATTTATCAAGCATACCGTGATACCTTGCCATCCAATACGGAAGGGTATATGTGGTAGACGCTTCAAGACAAGTTGGCGAATATTGTCCGTTCAATATGTATGAATTAACATTATACTTATGGAATGCTCTTTCATCAGGAGCAGCAACTGCCCATTCAATGCTGAAAGATGAAAGAATAAGTTTAACATAATCCATAATTTCAGGATTTTCGCCCATTTCTGCAGGTTGATGTTTGGACTTCAGTGAATAAGACGGCATTTCGCTGCTTTCAAGACCTAAAGCTGATAAATCAAGCTGTGCGATATCATCACGTTTTTCATTTGAAGCTTTATATTTCTGCAAAGACATAGGGTGTCTGCTTAAAGACCAGGAAGCTGTTTCCATAATGTTGTTTCCATATGAGTCTTTTATGTTTTTATCGGGATAAGCTAACTGATAAATATAATACCAGAGTGGGTTTTCGGTATAGCTCGCAACATCCCACCAACCTTCAAGACCTTTTTTGTAATGCTTTAAGATTTCTTCATCATCTTCTATCTGGAAAAGAGTATAGAAACCAAGCATAGCCATTTCCAGGTCAGAGTCGTTATTGATTACTCTTAAAACAAGATTATAAAGTGATGTACCTGAAAGCAGTCTTAAGGGAAGTGAAAGGAGAGGTGAAACTGCTTCACCAACAACGCTTGAAACAGTTGCTATCATTCTGTCTGATTGCTGAGCAACAACTTCTGCATATTCATATGCCGGGTCGAGAGCTGCCATTCTGTATTCATTTTCCCATTTTTCATAGCCTGTGATATATGCTGCTGTTTTGAATATGCTCAGAATTACCATTGCATGTAACGGAGACATGGGAAGAGATGAACTTACATTAAAAGTTGTTCTGCTGAAATTTGACCAAGTGGTAGGCTGACCGGAACCATCAACCAACATATAACTGTTATCAACAAGGTGTTGAGCCAGGTTATCAATTGCTGTTACCATAAGTTCTTTAAGTTCAGGGTCTTCATTGCCAAGAACATCATATATAAGTTTGAGTATAAATGCATGGCCGATAAGTTCATCTGCACTTGTATCGCCTTTATAAATGATATCGTCTTTATCAAATTCAGCACCTACAAGGTTATTCCAGAGCCTTTCAGGAACTTCGCCTGAAGCATCGACTGTAACACCTCTCAGGTTTTCGTTGTTGAGATAATAGCCTTGAGAATCAGGAGATTTTGTTGAAATACCTGTTGCTGTATTATCGTCATTTACCTGCCAGTAAATGTTATCATACAAGGGGTAATTTTCTTCGCCTTCAACCCAATATGTTCTTGCAACAAAGCCTTCAACAAGACGTGTGGTTTTAGCAAAGTTCACATCTGCATTGTTTTCATCTCTTGTACTTGCCCAGGAAGAAGGATCAGTTATGGTATTCATACCTTTATTCATTATTTTATCCATATTTCCTGTGAAAAGGAGAGATGAATAGGATTTTTCAAAAAGTTCAGCCGGGCTTTCAGCGGGGGAAAGGAAAGAATAATTTCCGCCTTCTACAAGAGCTTCAGCAGAAAGCCATCTGTCAACAGCATCTCCGGGAAGTTTACCGTTTTCCTGATGTCTTACGTAGGCTTCTGTTGTGCCTTGGCGCATTGAAATATAGTGAAGCATAAGAATTGCTTCAGCGGACTGAACAGCTATCTTACGTGCTTCCTCAATTTCTTCGGCAGTTGCATCAGGGTCTTCTCTGAGTGTGGCATATCTCATCAATTCGCCTGCACCATACATTGTAGTCCAGAGACCATCGTTGTCAGATGCATTTCGCCACCATGAATCGCCACTTTTATATGAATCGGAAACAAGACCGTGTCTTGCTACATTTTGCTGTGTATCATCACTTAATATTGTTGCTTTGTCTTCACCTGATATTTCTGTCATTGCAATGTGGGTGAAACCTGATTCCATAACTGTCCAGATACCTTTATCACCATCAGGGAAAACAGCAAGCACTTTTCCGTCAGTTGTATCAGAAGAATAAAAATATCTGTCGCCCATAAATCTTTGTTCACGGTCACGTTCTGTGGGGGCATTTTCATCAATTCTCAAAACACCGTATTCAGTAACGGACCACTTTGCACCGTCAGAAGTTATTGCGGACTGGTGATTTGCATAATTATTTTTATCTTTTATATTATCAGGTACATCTTTACTGTCTGCAGGAAAACGTGTTACAATTTTTTGCAGGTTTCCTACAAGTTCATAGGCTTCTTTTCCGTAATCTTTTTTTATAACCTCTGTTTTGAATTTTGTGGGCTCTGAAGTTACGTTAAGAACCACATCGTATGTGTGGTTTCCTGATTTTGCAGTAACAGTTGCCTGTCCCGGTTCTAAAGCAGTAACTCTGCCCCATTCATCAACAGAAGCAACGTTTTCAGGAGAAACAGACCATGTAACTACTCTGTCAGTAGTGTCGTTTGAAAAGACACACTCGAGTGTACGTGAATCCCCGGGTTGCATTTCCCAATTTTCCGGCACAACAATTCTTAAACTTTCATTGCTTAAGAAAAGAGGGGAAATAAAGGAAGAAAGAAAAATTATAAATGACATAAAGAGTGAGGTCGTACTTTTTACCATAAAATATGCACCTTCTTTGTCCTCAGATAAATACATTTCTTCCGCAACAAATGTAATTTGTTCCAAAAAGTAAATATATAAAAAAATAGTACCATATTATCGGTGTTTTGTCAATAAAATCCCCCTGCATTTCATAGGAGATGCAGGGGGATTTGAATTTAATTTATCAGTCAACCCAAGGTTCAAGGATTACATCGATTTTTGCATTTTTTACGCCGTCGACAGTAACTGTAAGTTTTCTTATACCTGTGTTCTCACGGTCGTATTCTGAAACGGTGCCGTCAAGTCTGACTGCGTCCATAACAGAGAATGTTCCGTCACAATCTTTGAGTGTTGCTCTCATCGATTTTCCGTTGATTGTAAGTTTTGCAGTTTTACCGTTATCAAGGATTTCGATATCAGCTTTAGTGTGCATAAACCAATAGATTTCAGCTTCTTTTTTGCAGGAGATTGTATCTGTGATTCTGAGTTTTGAATAGTTATCAAACATTTCAAATTCACGTACAACATTGTTTGCACCACTGAGGCAATAAGCATCTGTCATATCAATAACAGCTTTACCTCCGCCAACTGTTTCTTCAAAAGAAGAAATTTCAACCTCTGCCAAAGCATACTGGTCTTCAGAATATGTATCGGGGTTAATAACAAGTGTGTTCTGACCTTCTGCACGTTTGCGATAAATCTGCCATCTGCCGAAACCTGCAAGGCCTACGAAATATTCAGGTGCATCGTAGTCGCCGGGGCCTAATTCCTCAGCCCATCTTTCACCCATAGCATCAAACACAAAAGTACCTATATCAAGGTCACCATGGTTTGTGTAGTTATAGCCTGATTTGATGGCAGCGAAAGTAGCATTGGGGTCAAGGTATGCACTTCTCATAATTGCCATATCTTCAAAACCGCTTGATTCACAGAAGAGTGCAAGGGGTTCTTTGCTGAAATCAGCATTACTTGATGAAAACTCTGTGTTGTACCAGATTGCAGAAAGTGTTGCTTCTCTGTCTTCATTTATTCTCGGGTTTGCATTTTTCTGGAATTCTGCAAGTAAAGCAGAATCGTATTCTTCAGCAAACCATTGAAGTGATGGACCATAAAGAGGTTCGGACTTATTGTCGCCATAGTTGAAAACACCTTGTGCGCCTGTTACGTAAACAGGATAATAGCCCACCTTGTCAACACCGTCAATTTCAGAAAGCCCAAAGTCTGTACCGAAATAGTTACGTGATGTTGAAAGGAAATATACTAAGTAAGTAGTACAATATTCCCAATAACCTGTACCTTCAACATAAACACCGTCGGGAGTGAAAAGAGCAAAAGTCATCGGCATGAATTTTGTAGCCAAAGAAAGAACTTCAGCAGCTTTTCCTTCATCTTCAAAATATTCTGAGAAAGTCATACAAGCAATACCGATACCGCTGTAACAAACTGTATTCCAGTTTGTGTTGGACCAGATCCACCAGTTCTGTGAAAGGATATTGCCCTCTGTTGCAGGGATAACAGCTTTTTCATAAACATTTGTTGCAATAAGCTCTTTCTGTGCATCTGTAAGATAATCATAAAGCCAGTCATAGCCTACGCTCATTGCAAGAGCCATTTCTGCAACATCAAGGAAATGAGCAGGGTTCCAGTCTTCATAATTGCAGGCAGCTTCAAGTTCAGCATATGCACGTGCAGCATATTTTTCTTCACCGGTAACCTGCCATGCAGCAGAAAGAGTAATTACTCTGCTTAATATCTGACGTGATACTTCAAGAATGCCATCATCACCATCATAAATACATTCAACCACCTCTTTATCAAGAAGGTCATCAGCTCTTTCCATTGAATAGCCGAAAATATCTTTTATGTATTGGTCACCATCTTCAGCATAATAATTTGTTTTAACTTTTTCAAAATCATTTTTATCTGCTAAAACAAAAGGATGCTGAACATCTTTTTTTGATTCGTTAATGTAATTTGCCATTTCTTTTTCTGAAACACCGTCAACAGTGTTGGAAAAATCAAGATAGGATAATCCCATTTTTGCTGTGTCGGGAAGGATTTTCAAGAAAGAAAATGCAGAACTGAAATTTCCCTGGAAGATGAACATTATCATTGCAAGTCCGAGAGATAAAAGTCTTTGAATCAAGGACATAATATAACCTCCTTTTAGGTTAAGAGTGATAAGATGAGTATATCATCTGTTTGATACTTTGTCAATTAATAAAAACAGGCTATGAAAAACACATAGCCTGTTTTTTATCAGTTACCGAACTGATTGAAATAATCAAAACGATTCATATCGGTTGTAGGTTCTTCCGGTGTTGTTGCTGTTGAGCCTTTATCTTCAACAAGTTTTGCTGTTACTTCAAATTCCTCGATTGAATAGTCTGTGTTCAATCTGCATATTTTAAGTTTAAGCTCATCATCAACAGAAGCTTTGTCAATAATATCAAGCAACACATCAGGTGTGTCAAGGTTTTTACCGTTGACAGCAATAATCATATCTCCGATCTGTACATCGCTGTTGTTAAGGTCACTGTCAACAGAAATTTGTCTGATAACCAGAGAACCTGCGGGAAGACCTTTCATCTGAACTGCCATAGCGTATGTCTGATGAGATGAAGCAAGGCTGTAAGTTATGCCTAATTTGGGTCTGTCGGGAACATAGCCTTTTTCGATAAGCTTGTTTGCAACATCAAGAGCTGTAGAAATGGGGACAGCAAAGCTCATACCTTCATATTCTGTGCTTGCAATTTTTGATGAGTTGATACCGATAACCTGACCATATTCATTAAGAAGAGCACCGCCTGAGTTGCCCGGGTTGATAGCAGCATTATGCTGGATACAATCCATTGTGTAGCCGATTTCGTTGTTTATTGAACGGCTGATAGCAGAAACAATACCATTTGTTACTGAACCGAAGAATTCTGCACCGCCGGGGTTACCAACTGCATAAATGGGTGAACCCACTTTAAGTTTGGAGAAATCTCCGAAAGTTGCACAAGTCAGGTCAGTAGTTCTTACTCTGAGAACACCTACATCGGTCTGCTGGTCAAAACCGATAATGGTAGCATCATAAGTTGTTCCGTCTTCAAGAAGAATTTTAACAGTAACATCGCTGTCGCTGATAACGTGAGCACATGTTAAAATGTAAGTTGATTTTCCGTCTTTAGATACTTTAGCAACAATACCTGTTCCTTCGCCTGCTTCAGCTTCTGAAGATTGGAACAATGAATTTGAAGAATAAACGAGAACGCCAACGCAAGAAGCTCTGCCTATTTCTGCAACTTCAACTGATGAGAGAATTTCACCTGTTGGTGCAGGGGTATCAGGTGTTGCTTCGTTTGTGATTATTGTTCCGTCACCGGTTACGGGTTCATTTGTATCGGAATTATTATCCGGATTGAAAAATGAAATAAAACTTACAACTATTGCAACTGCCACAATTACAGCAATAATTGAAAGAGCTATTTTCAAGCCTTTCTTTTTCTTTGGCTGGTTTGCCGGGGGATACGGAGGCTGCATATTGTTGTAATTAGGATTGTATGCAGTCTGATTCACAGGAGGTCTGTTATTGTTTTGTGGATTGTAAGAATAACCGGGAGCCTGATAAACAGGTGAAGCATATCCGGGCTGGCTACTTTTTTGTTGATTATCAGATCGGGTTTCTGTGATATGACTCTCATATGATTGAGAATAATTAATATTACTCACAGGTATTCTCGTTGCTGTGTTGGGAGTTTTTATGTTTGCATTTTCAGGAGTATTGCTGTTTTTTTCTTCCTGATTAGTTTCAGCTTTCTCCTGAGAGACAGTTTTCTGCTCCTCAGGGGTTAAGCTTTCTTTGTTAAAATCATCCATATATTTCGTCCTTTCATAGCTGTGCTGTATCATGTATAAATTTAAACATTCGGAAGTGTGATTGTAAATTCTGTATATTTTCCGACTTTACTGTCAGCAGAAATTATACCGCCATGCATTTCTACAATTGATTTAACAATATAAAGGCCTAAACCTGTACTTTTGGAATCGAGACCTCTTGATTTATCGATTTTATAGAAACGTTCGAAAATTCTTTCGATTTCTTTGGTTGGAACACCTGCACCACTATTCCTTAAAATAATGGTTGTGGTTTCATCGTTCTGAGTTGCCCTGACATCAATATAACCGCCTTCTTCGGTGAACTTGACTGCATTATCAACCAGGTTATAAATAACCTGAGTAATAAGACCTTTGTCCACGTTTACTGTTAAACTTTCAATTGTGTCAAGACCTCTGATATCGATTGATTTTTTGTTTATAAGTTGTTCAAAAGAGAGCATGGTGTTGAAAATCAAGGCGGAAATATCAATTTGTTTAAGATTGAGTGACATTTCACCGGCCTCAATTTTTGAAAGATTAAGCATAGAAGTTACAAGACGTGCAAGACGCTTAACCTCGTTTGAAACAATTTTTAAATAATGCTCCTCTTTTTCAGGTGGTATTGTACCATCAAGAATTCCGTCAATAAATCCTCCGATGGTGGTCATGGGAGTTTTAAGTTCATGCGATACATTGGCAACAAAACTTCGTCTTGAATATTCAAGGTCAGAAAGAGATTGAGCCATCGCATTAAGACCTCGGCCAAGTTCGGCGATTTCATTGTTTCCTTTGATTTCAATTCGTTTGTTGAATTTTCCTATTGCATATTCTTTTGTGATTTTTGACATTTTTCTCAATGGTTTGGTAATTGAGTAAGTTACAATGTAAATTGACACAAAAGCAACAACAAACGCCAATAAAGAAGATATAAGGAACATATCTAAAATAGAGGTGACGAATTTTGACATGTTATCAATGCCCTGCTGTGCACCGATGATAACAGCAACGACGTCTCCCTGCGTGTTTTTTATGGGTTCACCAACAAGCAGAACAAATTCATCACCATACAAATCGTCGAGTTTTCCTGAAAATTCAAAATCACCTTTTTTGGCATTATCTATAACGTTTTGAGGTATTTTTATTGAAGCATGTTCTTTGCAATAATGGTTTGATTCATCGATAGACTCAAGTTGATTTTTTTTGATGGTACTTAAAGTGTCTTTACACCATTGAATATTGCCGTCAAAGTCGCATACATAAATATCAGAATTGATGGATGAAGAAACTAAAGACAGGGAATATGCCAGAACGACTTTAGCACTATTAATGTACTGACCATCTTCTTCCATATCGTAATACCGTGATGAAGATTCTGAAAGCGTTTTAACATTTTCTTTCAGAACGGAAACGTTGGTTTCCCGCCAATAACCTGTTATGAAAACAAGAAGGGATAAACCAAGAACAGTAAGAACAAGAAACATAGATAAGAAAATACTGACAAAGTATTTTCTGAATGTACTTGAACCCATTATAGGGAAATTTTTTAATTTCAATTCAGGGAGCTCCTTTTATTTAGTTTCAAATTTATATCCTACACCCCAAACAGTTTTAAGTTCCCATTTGTCGGAAATACCTTCAAGTTTTTCTCTGAGACGTTTAACGTGAACGTCAACTGTTCGTGAATCACCGTAGTAATCAAAACCCCACACTTCATCAAGAAGCTGGTCACGTGTGAAAACACGGTTAGGGTTAGATGCAAGGTGGAATATAAGTTCCATTTCTTTAGGAGGAGTGTCAATCTGTTCTCCGTTTACTTTAAGTTCGTAGTTTGTAAGGTTTATTGAAAGTTTTTCAAAATTAACTTCTTTCACAGCTTCGGGAGAGGTGGCAGTAGAAGTTCTTCTGAGAACAGCTTTAACACGTGCCACTACTTCTTTAGCATCAAAAGGTTTAACAATGTAATCGTCAGCGCCTAATTCAAGGCCGAGAACTTTATCGAAAGTTTCACCTTTTGCAGTTATCATAATAATTGGTTTGTTGGAAGTTTTTCTTATTTCTCTGCATACCTGCCAACCGTCAAGTCCGGGAAGCATAATGTCAAGAAGAGTTATATCGGGTTGTTCATTCTGGAAAGTTGTAACAGCACTTTGTCCGTCATTAACCACGATGGTTAAATAACCTTCTTTTTCAAGATAAAGTCTGAGAAGCTCACAAATATTTGTATCGTCATCTACTATAAGGATTTTTTCTGTTGCCATAAAAACCACTCCTTTTTTGATTCAAGTATATTATACCTTATTTTTACAAATTTGTATGTACTTTTTTTGAAAAAATAATGAAAGGTTTCAGCTTTTTGTCACAAAATTATGATATTTATCTGTCCCATTTGCGACAAAGTTCATTAATCTGGTCGGTAAATTTTGCTAAATCTTTATTTGTGCCGCCTTTATTATGTGAAATAACATCAAGCAATCGCTTGCCTGCCATAAGCAGACGCTCGTAGGCATTGGAAGGTTTTTTTGCTTTCTTTTCCAATTTCTGAGTGTTGCCTTTTTCAAGGCAACTATTGTTTGTCAAATCATATATAGCTGCGTTGAAAGGTGCTTCTGCAGAAATGTTAAGATCATTTTTTATTGTTTCTGCAAAATTTTCACAACATGAATTTTCCCCGTGGTTTACAAAAACTTTTATTGGCTTTGGATTTATATTTCTGAGCCAGTCAAGAAGCATATTCCGGTCTGCATGACCGCTGATGCCATCTAAGTTTTCAATTCTTGCCTGAACATTGATATCCTCACCGAAAAGTTTGATGTTGCGGGAACCATCTGTCAACATTCTGCCGAGAGTACCGTAAGACTGATAACCTACAAAAAGAACAGTACTTTCTTTTCGCCACAGATTATGTTTAAGGTGGTGACGTATTCTGCCGGCTTCACACATTCCACTGGCTGAAAGAATAACTTTCGGCTTTGTGTCGGAATTAATCTGTTTTGATTCATCAGAAGTAATTGATAAATGCAGACCATTGAATTTAATAGGTTCTATGTTATCTTCAAGAAGCTTCAGTGTTTCATCATCATAATAATTGATAAGGTCTTCATCTTTGCTGTAAATTTCAGTTGCTTCAACAGCAAGGGGGCTGTCAACCCAGACAGGGAAATTACCGTGTCCGTGAACAAGATTTTTTTCTTTTATTTCCCTGAGGAGATATAACATTTCCTGTGTTCTGCCAATTGCAAAACAGGGGATAACAACGTTTCCGCCGTTGTCAAAAGTATCCTGAATTATACGTGTCATCTGGTGGACATAATCAGGTCTTGAACCATGAAGTCTGTCGCCGTAAGTTGATTCAATAATAACATAATCGGCTTTTTCAGGCTTTTGAGGGTCACGGATCAGTGGCCTTGAAATATTTCCCACATCGCCTGAAAACAGGATAACTTTTTCTTCATTATTTTCTGTTACTGTTATTTCAATTGAAGCAGAGCCCAGCAGATGACCGGCATCAATAAATCTGACTGAAATGTTATCATCTATAATATATTTTTCAGAATAGGAGCATCCTTTGAAAAGAGGTATAGTTTTCTGAACATCCTGTGTAGTATAAAGAGGTTTGTATTCACCCCCGCCTGAACGTGCCGCTTTTCTGTTTTTCCAGGAAGCTTCAAATTCCTGAATATGCGCAGAGTCCATCAGCATTATTGAACACAGTTTAACTGTTGCTTCTGTTGTGTATATGGGCCCTTTATATCCGTTGGCAACAAGCATTGGAATTTTGCCTGAATGGTCAATGTGTGCATGGGTCAGCAAAATACAGTCAATCTGAGCAGGAGAAACCGGTATTTCACAATTCTCATATGTATCTGCCCCTTGTTCCATACCGCAATCAACAAGAATGTGTTTACCGTTGATTGTCAGCATTGTACAGGAGCCGGTAACTTCGTGTGCAGCACCAAGAAAAGTCAGATTCATAAAATGCCCCCTTACACATCACTATAATAAAAGTATATACATTTTTTGACCAAAAATCAAGATTCTGACCTTTATTATTAAAATTTTAATTAATTTTTAAATTTCAAAAAACAAAGAAAATTGAAGAAAAAACGAAAAAAACGCAGATAATCTCAAATATCAAAAGATAAAAACTTGGTTTTGACCATTTTTGACCTTTGCATAAACCGAAAAAAACGCTATAATAATGAATGTAAGGTCAAAGAAAGTCAAAGTCAAAATCATATTTTTAGGAAGTGATTAATATGAATTTAAGTAATGCTATTGCACAAATGATTATAGAAATGCTTGAACGTGACGGATATACTGAAATTCAGCGAAATGAAATGGCAGAAACCCTAGGATGTGTGCCAAGTCAGATAAACTATGTTATCTCTTCACGTTTTACACCTGAACATGGATATATAGTTGAAAGTCGCAGAGGCGGTGGCGGATATATCCGTATTACCAGAGCAAAATGTGATAAAGGCACTGCTCTTATGCACGTTGTGAACGGAATAGGTTTGCGTCTTGATGATAAAACCTGCAGGGCTCATTTGTATAATCTGAATTATCAGGATTTACTTGATGATAAAACGACAAAACTTATACTTGCAGCAACATCAGAAAATTGTCTGCGCTCAGCATCTGCAGAATCAAAAGATGAAATAAGGGCAGCAATTTTCAAACAGATGTTGTTAGCGTTAATGTAACAGACGATTTATAGGGAGGTATTTTTTATGTTATGTCAGAATTGCGGAAAACAAGAAGCCACAACACATATTAAGAGCGTTGTGAATGGAGAATATACACAGCTTCATCTTTGCACTTCCTGTGCAGGTAAATTAGGTTACGGAGATGTGTTTTCAGGCTTCGGTTTTGATTTAGGAGATTTCTTCGGCAACTTTTTCTCAAAACCAAAAGCAACATTAGGTCCAAATAAAGCAGAACGTTGTGAAAAATGCGGAATGTCTTTTGAGGAAATTGTAAAGAGCGGAAAAATCGGTTGCGCAGAATGTTATGAGAAGTTTTATGATTTGCTTCTTCCGTCAATTCAGAGAATTCACGGAAAAACTCAGCACAACGGAAAAACAGTTGACATATCAAAAGAAAAAAGTGTAAAGAAAGAAAAAACAAAAGAAGAAATTATAAGTGAGTTAAAAGAAGAAATGAAAACTGCAATTGAAGAGCAGAATTTTGAAAGAGCAGCAGAGATAAGAGATGAAATCAAAGCAAAGGAGGCTGAATAATAATGGGAAAATGGTATAAAGATTTTGGTCCTGAGGGTGATGTTGTTCTCAGCACAAGAATAAGATTTGCAAGAAATATCAAATATTATCCGTTCCCGTTCAGACTCGATGAGGATGGAAAAAAAGAATTGAATTCCAAGATTAAGGACGCAGTTTTATCCAATAATAAAAATATAAGTTTTATTGATATGAACGATGTTCCTGCAGTGCAGACTGTATCTCTGGCTGAAAGGCATCTTATCAGCCCTGAATTTGCGGGTCCGTCTGTGGGAAAAGCACTTCTTCTTTCCGATGATGAAAGCATAAGTATTATGCTTCAGGAAGAAGACCATATAAGAATACAGACAATGGAAGCCGGATTGAACACAGAAAAGGCCTATAAAAAAGCAGAAGAAATAGAAAAAATTATAGGTGATGAACTTGAGTATGCATTTGATGAGAGAATTGGTTTCCTCACACAGTGCCCGACAAACCTTGGCACAGGTATGCGTGCATCTGTAATGCTTCATCTGCCTGCGCTTACAAAACAAGGTCTGATTTCACGTCTTTCTTCAACTGTTTCAAAGCTCGGACTTGTAATAAGAGGTGCTTACGGTGAAGGAAGTCAACCCGGTGGTGATATTTACCAGATAAGCAATCAGATTACTTTGGGAATCAGCGAAAGCGAAGCTATATATAATCTTGATTCTATTGTGAAACAGATTATTTCTCAGGAGAGAAATGCAAGAAAAGAACTTCTTTCAAATGAAGATTATCTTGATTCAATTTACCGTGCATACGGTATTCTTAAATATGCAAGACGCCTCACATCAAATGAATTTATGAAACTTATTTCTCTTGTAAGACTGGCAGCGGCGGAAAAAATAATCGATGCAGATATTGAAAAAATCAATTCAATGATTCCTGATATGCAACCGGCAACAGTGAATGTAAGAAATTCATCAGATTTCAGTGCGATTGAAAGGGATAAAACAAGAGCAAGTGAGGTAAGAAATATTTTAGGCGAATAAACCGAAAAAGAAATGGAGGAAACATTTATGTATAAATTTTCAGGATTTACAGAAAGAGCAAATGGTGCACTGAATGCAGCAATGATTTCTGCCGAAGATTTAGGTCATGCTTATGTGGGGAGTGAACATCTTCTGATGGGACTCCTTTCAGTAGATGGTGTAGCATCAAGTGTTCTTTCATCAAAAGGAATAACAAAGGAAAAAGTAGAAGATATATTGAAAATCAGTGTGGGAGTAGGAACTCCCACTTCCCTTACACCTGCAGATTTTACACCAAGGTCAAAGCACATTGTTGAATATGCAGTGGCACTTGCATCTTCCTCAGGTCAGGCTTTGGTGGGTACAGAGCATATTCTGCTGGCAGTTATAAAGGAAAACGAAGGCCTTGCAGTAAGTGTGATTTCAGAACTTGGTGTTTCTGTGAATGAAATAGCTTCGGAAATAAACAGGGCTTTCGATAATTCAAATTCAGGAACTCAACAGTCAAAAAAGGGCGATACAAAATCAAAATCCAATGTGCCTACACTTGAAAAATTCGGCAGAAACCTTACGGAGTTAGCATTCGAAAATAAAATTGACCCTGTTATAGGAAGACAGAAAGAAATCGAAAGGGTAATTCAGATATTGTCCAGAAGAACAAAAAACAATCCTTGTCTTATCGGTGAACCTGGTGTTGGTAAAACAGCAATTGCTGAAGGGTTGGCTCTGAAAATTTCTTCAGGCGAAGTTCCTGAACTTCTTAAAGATAAAAAGCTTTATACTTTAGATCTGACCGGTATGGTTGCAGGCACAAAATACAGAGGTGATTTTGAGGAAAGAATCAAAGCGGCAATGGATGAAGTGAAAAAAGCAGGCGATGTGATTCTTTTTATAGACGAAATACACACTCTTATCGGTGCAGGCTCAGCAGAAGGTGCTGTTGATGCGGCAAATATTCTCAAACCATCTCTCGCAAGGGGCGATATTCAGCTTATAGGTGCAACAACAATTGATGAATACAGAAAGCATATAGAAAAAGATGCTGCTCTGGAAAGACGTTTTCAACCTGTTATGGTGGGAGAGCCATCTGAAGATGAAGCGATAGAAATTTTAAAAGGTCTTAAAGATAAATACGAAGCCCATCATAAGATAAAAATCACAGAGGATTCAATTGATGCAGCAGTAAAACTTTCTGCAAGATATATCGGTGACAGATTTCTGCCTGATAAAGCAATTGATTTAATAGACGAAGCCGCCTCTAAAGTCAGACTTCGTGCATATACAACTCCTGATGAACTTAAGGAAATGGAAACAGAAATAAAGTCAGTCAGGGGAGAAAAAGAAGCTGCAGTAGCGAATCAAGATTTTGAAAGAGCAGCAGTTCTTCGTGATGAAGAAAAAAAATTAACAGCAACTCTTAATGAAAAAAGAGATGAATGGCATAAAAAAATGCAGGATTTCGGCGGAGAAGTAACTCCTGGAGAAATTGCAGGCATTGTTGCTGACTGGACAGGAATTCCGGTTACACAGTTAACGGAAGAAGAAAGCCGGCGTCTGCTTCGCATGGAAGAAGTTCTTCATAAAAGAATTGTGGGGCAGGATGAAGCTGTTACGGCAGTTTCGAAAGCTATCAGACGTGGCAGAGCAGGACTAAAAGACCCGAAAAGACCCATAGGTTCATTTATATTTTTAGGACCGACAGGTGTTGGTAAAACAGAGCTCTGCAAAACCCTTGCAGATTCAATGTTTGGTTCTGAAAGCACGATGATACGCTTTGATATGTCCGAATATATGGAAAAGCACACGGTTTCACGTCTTGTAGGTTCGCCTCCCGGTTATGTTGGCTATGATGAAGGGGGACAGTTGACCGAAGCAATCAGAAGAAAACCCTACTCTGTCGTTTTATTTGACGAAATAGAAAAAGCACATCCCGATGTGTTCAATATTCTTCTGCAGATTCTTGAAGACGGAATTTTAACAGATTCTCAGGGCAGAAAGGTTGATTTCAAAAACTGTGTTATAATTATGACATCAAACGTGGGTGCTAAACTGATAACTGATAAAAAATCATCCTTTGGTTTTTCCGCAGACAGTTCAGTAAATTTATCTCATGAAAAAATCAAAGAATCGGTTTTAGGTGAATTGAAACAATGTTTCAAACCTGAATTTTTAAACAGAATCGATGATGTAATTGTATTTCGTCAGTTAACTGAAGGAGATATTGAAGAAATTGCAGGCAGAATGCTTGGGAATCTTAAAAAACGAGTGTCTCAATTGGATATTGAAGTTGACTTTGATGAAAGCGCAATTAAAAAAATTGCTGACGCAGGTTTTGACCCTGTTTATGGTGCAAGACCATTAAGACGAGCAATTCAGTCAAAAATTGAAGATGCTTTGTCAGAGCTTATGTTAGATGGAAGTGTTAAAGCGGGAAATAAATATATTTGTACCGTAGAGCAAGAAAATTTCATATTCCGTGAACTTAATTAACAAAAGGTTTACATTTGAAATATTGACATTATCTGCCATCAGTTGTATATTATATGTATAGTTTAGCACTCTCACACTTAGAGTGCTAAACGCAAAAGGGTGGTGAGAAAATGGAAATGACTGAAAGAAAAAAGCACATTCTGGCAGCTGTTATTGAAAGATATATAAAAACAGGTGAACCGGTAGGTTCAAAGTTGTTGCTTGAAAGTCTGGATATTTCTGTTTCCTCAGCTACAGTAAGAAATGAAATGGCTGAATTAGCCGAAATGGGATATCTTGAGCAACCTCACACATCGTCAGGCAGAATACCTACCCAGAAAGGGTACAGATATTATGTTGATGAATTAATGTGTGAAAGAGCTCTTGATGAAGAGCACAGAAGAAGAATTGATATGATGTTGGGCACTCATTTTGGTGACCCGGAAAAACTTTTAACGGAAGCATCAGCAATTCTTGCAGATATCACCAACTGTGCGGTTATAACAACCACACCCACAAATGCAGGTGCTCACATCAGAAAAGTTGAACTTGTCCCCGTAAGCCGCCGGACAGCAATTGTGGTGTTGCTCACCTCTTCCGGAATATTGAAGAATAAAGTCTGCAGAACAGATACAGACATAACGGAAGATATTGTTCAGGTTTTCTACAAAATGGCAGCAGATAAGTTTATCGGAAAACCATTAAGCAGTATGGGGGATATGATGTTACAGAGCCTTGTGGTTTCTTTAGGCGAATATGCTCTTGTAATGAGTCCTATTGTTATTGCTCTTTCAGACCTGGCTAATGATGCTATGAGAGCTGACGTTGTTTTAGGCGGTCAGCAGAATCTTTTCAACAACAGTGAAATAAGTTCGGACGTTTTTGGTATAATGGAATTTCTTTCAAAAAGAGATGCACTTTTGAATGTTCTTTCCGGCACAAATAACGGACTGAATGTATATATCGGCAAGGAAAATCCGTATACACCACTTAATAATTCAAGTATGATTGTGTCTACTTACACGGTTTCGGATTCGTTCGGTGGTGCATTGGGAATAATAGGACCTACACGTATGGACTATGCAAAGCTTGTGCCAAGCGTGAAGTATTTAACTAAACTTGTCGGCGAAATTATCAGTGCAGAAAGGGATGAATAAAGTGTCAGAAGAAATTAAAGAAGAAATCAAAGAAGAAAAGACTGAAAAGAAAGAATCTAAAAAAGAGTCTAAATTAAAAAAAGCTGATAAAATCGAAAAGCTTGAGAAAGAGCTTGAAGAAAAAAACAATCAGATGCTTCGTCTTGCAGCTGAATACGATAATTTCAGAAAACGTTCTCAGCGTGAAAAAGATGCAGTTTATGGCGAAACGAAAGCTCAGCTTATCGGTGAATTGCTTGCAGTTGCAGATAATTTTGAAAGAGCATTGGCAAACGATAATGCAAGTGCAGAAGATCTTCGCAAAGGTTTTGAAATGATTTCAAAACAGTTTGATGATATTCTTGCAAAAAATTCAGTTGAAAAATTCGGTGAGAAGGGCGAAGAATTTGACCCGAACATACACAGCGGCGTAATGCACGTCGATGATGAAACTCTTGGTGAAAACGTAATAGCACAAGTTTTCAGCAAGGGATACAGAATGGGTGACAGAATAATCCGTCACGCAGTAGTACAAGTTGCAAACTAAACAATAATCCTTAGGAGGAATAAATATTATGTCAAAAGTTATAGGTATTGACCTTGGTACAACAAACTCATGCGTTTCCGTTATTGAAGGCGGCGAACCTGTTGTTATTGCAAATGCAGAAGGCGCAAGAACAACTCCCTCAGTAGTTGGTTTCGGTAAAAACGGCGAAAGAATGGTAGGCCAGGTTGCAAAAAGACAGGCAATCACAAATCCTGACAGAACAATCAGTTCAATCAAACGTCAGATGGGTACAGATTATAAAGTATCAATTGACGATAAAAAATACACACCTCAGGAAATTTCAGCAATCATTCTTCAGAAACTTAAAACAGATGCTGAAAGCTACATCGGTGAAAAAGTAACAGAAGCAGTTATTACAGTTCCCGCTTACTTCACAGACTCACAGCGTCAGGCAACAAAAGACGCAGGCAGAATTGCAGGTCTTGAAGTTAAGAGAATTATCAACGAACCCACAGCAGCAGCTCTTGCTTACGGTATCGATAAAGAAACAGACCAGAAAGTTATGGTTTATGACCTTGGCGGTGGTACATTTGACGTTTCAATCATTGAAATGGGCGATGGTGTTCAGGAAGTTCTTGCAACTGCAGGTAATAACCGTCTTGGCGGTGACGATTTCGACCAGAAGATTATTGATTGGCTTGCAGATGAGTTCAAGAAAGAACAGGGCGTAGATCTCCGTGGAGACAAAATGGCTATGCAGAGACTTAAGGAAGCTGCAGAAAAAGCAAAGATTGAGCTTTCAGGTGTTACAACATCACAGATCAGCCTTCCTTTCATCACAGCAGATGCAACAGGCCCCAAACATCTTGAAATGACTCTTACAAGAGCAAAATTCAATGAAATGACAGCTTCTCTTGTTGAAGCTACAATGGGTCCCGTTCGTCAGGCAATTTCAGACTCAGGTCTTAAAACAACAGAAATTGACAAAATTCTTATGGTTGGTGGTTCTTCAAGAATTCCTGCTGTTCAGGAAGCTGTTCAGAAATATCTCGGCAAAGAACCTTTCAAAGGCATCAACCCCGATGAATGTGTAGCAATGGGTGCTGCAACTCAGGCAGGTGTTCTTGGTGGCGAAGTTAAAGGACTCCTTCTTCTTGACGTTACTCCCTTGTCACTCGGTATTGAAACAATGGGTAATATCAACACAAAAATTATTGAAAGAAACACAACTATCCCTGTAAAGAAGAGCCAGATTTTCTCAACTGCTGTTGATAATCAGCCTTCTGTTGAAGTTCACGTGCTTCAGGGTGAACGTGAGTTTGCAAAAGACAACAAAACTCTCGGTGTGTTCCATCTCGACGGTATTATGCCTGCAAGAAGAGGTGTTCCTCAGATTGAAGTAACATTTGATATTGACGCTAACGGTATCGTTCACGTTTCTGCAAAAGACCTGGGTACACAGAAAGAACAGTCAATTTCAATCACATCTTCAACAAATATGTCAAAAGATGATATTGAAAAAGCAGTTCGTGAAGCAGAGCAGTTCGCAGAAGAAGATAAGAAACGTCGTGAAGAAGTAGACATGAGAAACGGCGCAGACCAGATGGTTTACCAGTGCGAAAAACTTCTCAACGAAGAAGGCGACAAATTCCCTGCAGAAGATAAAACTGCTCTTACAGAAAAAATAGACGCTCTTAAAGAAGCACTTAAAGGCGAAGACATCAACCTTATCAAATCAAGACAGGATGAGCTTCAGGCTAAATTCTACGAGATTTCAGAAAAGATTTATAAAGCTGCTAATCCTCAGGGTGCAGAAGGTTTTGATCCTAATGCTCAGGCAGGCGGACCCAACCCCGGAGAAGAATACACAGAAGCAAATTATACTGATGTTGAATAATAAGTCTTAATTATTTAATTTCTTATTCATATATTAGTGATAAGATTAAAGTAACGAACCAAAAACCTGCTTTTTGGTTCGCTACTTGTGTATAGATTTAAAAAAGGGGCCGATGTATTTTGGCAGATAAAAGAGATTATTATGAAGTCCTTGGTGTCCAGAAAGGCGCTTCGGATGATGAAATAAAAAAAGCATACAGAAAGATGGCTAAAAAATACCATCCTGACCTTAACCCGGGTGACAAAACTGCGGAAGAGAATTTCAAAGAGGTTAATGAGGCATATGAAGTGCTTTCAGACAGCACAAAAAAAGCTCGTTACGACCAGTTCGGCCACGCAGGTGTTGACCCTAATTTCGGAGCAGGCGGTGGACCCGGCGGCGGCTTCGGTGGCGGTTTCGGCGATGGTATGGAATTCGATTTAGGCGATATTTTCGGAAGTTTCTTCGGAGGCGGTTTTGGTGGTGGCAGACAGTCCAATCCCAATGCACCAAGAAGAGGCGAAGATATTCAGTCAAGAGTTACAATTCCTTTTGAAGATGCTGCCAAAGGCTGTAAGCGAAAAGTTGAGGTAAACCGTATTGAGGTTTGCTCAGAATGTTCAGGCACAGGTGCACAAAAAGGAACAAGTCCTACAACTTGTCCTGAATGTAAGGGCAGAGGTCAGGTTAATGTTCAGCAGAGAACACCGTTTGGTGTGATATCTACAACAAGACAGTGTTCCCGTTGCGGTGGTAAAGGAAAGATAATTACTTCTCCTTGCACAAAATGTCATGGCAATGGCAGAGTATCAAAACGCATTTCTGTTGAAGTTAATATCCCTGCAGGTATTGATGACAGACAGGTTGTTAACATAAGAGGCGAGGGTAACAGAGGCGTTAACGGAGGACCTGCCGGAGATCTGAAGGTGGCAGTTTTTGTAAGTCCCCATCACTTCTTTGAAAGAGAAGGATTCAATGTCTGGTGTAACATAACGGTTTCTTTTGCTCAGGCTGTTCTTGGTGATAGTCTTCTTATCCAGACACTTGACGGAAAAGTAAAATATGATTTACCTGCCGGTACACAGCCGGGTAAAGTTTTTGTTCTCAAAGGCAGAGGTATTCAGGTTTTGAATGGCAGAGGTAAAGGTGACCAGATGATACGTGTGAACATAGATGTTCCTAAAAACCTTACATCACGCCAGAAAGAACTTATCAGACAGTTCCAGGCAGAATTTGGCGATAAAGGTCAGAATACTGCAGGCTTCGGAACAACATCACCTGAAGAGAAAAAAGGATTCTTCGGAAAGAGAAAAAAATAAATAAAACTAACAGACTGCCGAGAAATCTGCAGAATGACATTTTTGAACCCCGAAGATGTACAATGGTACCTCGAGAGGGTGAAAAAATGGCAAATATATGCAAAAAGTGGGTGATATTCGATGTATCACCCACTTTTCAATTGCCGTTTTCTTGATTTCATTAATAACTTTTTATATCAATAATATCCGCATATATGCTTATACGGGTTTATCGACAGTCTGAACAGACCAACGATTGTTGGTTTGTTAATTTTTTTGCCAAAAAAACAACGGTAAGAATTATCTTCTTACCGTTGTTTAATATTTTAATTAAGCGTTTTCAGTAGCTTCTGCTGAAGCAGCATCGAGTTTTGCTCTTTCCTGAGACTGCTTGATAATGTTGTTACGACGTTCTGTAAGTTCGTGGTACATAATTGTCTTTGTCTTATCATCCAGATTGTAGAACAACATGGGGATGTAAGCAAGAGCACCAAGAATGATGGGAACGATTGAATACATTGCGAAGATAGCCTGCTTTGTTCTCATTGACTGAACCTGACCAACACCTGCTTCGTAACCGATAAAGGAAACAACTGCAGTTGAAACAGCGTTCTGAATTTCAGAAACAATCTTAGTTGCAAGGCTTGAAATGAAGCTTGTCATAGCCTCAGTACGTTTACCTGTTTTCCATTCACCATAGTCGATAATTTCTTGTTCCATAAGCTGAGGAATAACTTTACCGATTGAGTAAACAGCTGAAATACAGATTTCATGGAACATAAGTGCGGGGATCATAATCCACATATTATCAAGGTTGTTGAAGCCTACGATGAATGCAACGATCCAACCGATTTCCGGAACAGCACGGGAAATGTACCACAAAGTTTTCATTGAGAATCTCTTTCTCAACTTCGGTAAGTACATATATGAAATGTATGTAACGGGTGACGCGGGGATACCAACAATAACTCTGAGTGATGCTGAACCCATAACGTCGAGCCAGAACATATTTGAGAACGGACCACTTACGCTACCGAACGATGACAGGATGTTTGAAAGAGTGAGAAGAACCTGCAACTTGTTTCCGAAGAAGTTTCGCAGACCGTCGACAAGTTTTGGTTTTTCTTCAACCTGAACAACACGTTCCTTAATGACGCACAACCTGACGAACATACCAAGGAATGAAACAAGGAGTGTACCTGCACCCATAAAGATATAAACGTTTTCAACTGTGATACCGATTGCACCTGCTGCTGCAAGGTCAAGGAGGATAACCATAAAGTAGCTGGGAACTTTTTCAAAGTCACCGATGTTATCCAAAGCGATAAGAGCAGCTTTGTCGTCGATACTTGGTGTGTAAGTTGAGTTAAGACCATTGATGGCACAATTGTAAAGGGTACCGATTGTTTCCTTAAGTACGGCAATTACGCAATAGATTGCGATTTTCTGCCAGGAAAGAGGACCCCAGTTCTGGTCGCCGATGAACAACGGTGTAAGCCACAAAGCCATACAAGCGATAGCATATGGACCGATAGTTGCAAAAGCCCAGGGTTTGAATTTACCGAAACGTGTTCTTGTTCTGTCAACAACGTATGCGAAAATTGAGTCGTTTATAAGGTCCCATGCAAGAGTTGCAACAGCGAATGCTGAAATAATTCTTGCGTCAAGGCCGAAAACGTTGAGCATAAAGTAAGACAAATAAGATTCAAGGTTGAATTTATTAACCTCACCTGAAACGAACAGAGTGATGAGTTCCTTAGCACCAACGTATCTTTTACCGTATACGCTTTCAGTGGCAGCTTTTGGTATGTAATCACCGTCTGTTTGTACTGTTTTTACTTCTGTGTCTTGGGACATTTTTGACACCATCTCCTTTCGGTGCGTGTTCTGTTATATCAAGGCAGAATGTTGTTCTGTGTGCCTTGGTATCCATGTAACATTAATTATGCACTATTTTAAGAAAATTTGCAACACTTTTTATGAAAATTTTATAACTTTTTGCAAAAAAGATATTTTAAATTGCTTTTTTAGGATTATTTTCGGATTGCATTAATAAAAATAGGGATGGTTCCGGCTTCGACGGAATAAACATCTGAAACGTTTTTTGCCATAGCCAGATAGCTTTCTTCGTAAAACACGGGAATGACAACTGACATATCAACAAGATGCTGTTCTGCCTTTATACAATTTGAAAAAACCTGACTTTGATTCAGAGGAGAATCTGATTTTCCCATAAGATCATCATATTTTTCTGATTCAAATGAGATGAAATTATTTACGTTTGCGGAAGTGAACATACCAAGAAAACTCAAAACACTTTCACTTTCTGCTGTTATTTTTGTAAAAGCAATATCGTAATCTTTTGTTGTAAGACGATTTTTAAGTGCAACTTCATCCAATGGTTCAATTACAAAACTTACATCAACACCAAGCATATTCTGCCATTTCTGAACAGCTAACTTAACAGTGTTTTCAAAATTCTGGTCACAAATCAGTTTAATTTCAACACGATTCAATTCAAGGTTTTCAAAAGCTTTTTCCAGATTAGTCTGAACCTTTTCTTTATCCGGTTTGTAAGTTTTGATTTTTCCTGCGATGTTACGGTATGTTTTTCCGTTTGCCATACAAATTTCGGGAACAATACCGTCTGCATATTTTTCACAATGTTCAGGAAGAGGTAGCTGTGTTATGTCAATCGAAGAGGTCAGAGCCGTTCTCATATAGTAATCTTTCATGATGTTGCTTGAACAATTGAAAAAGAATCCCCATGTAGAATTGTTATAGCTTATATAGGTGTTTTTGTTGTTTTCTGATATATTTTTTTGTCTGATTGAAAAAGGACAGGCATCATACGTGCCATCGTCAAGTTTTTCAACTCTGGTGTGAAGGTTGTCGTTTATATAAAGATAGACAGCAGATGGTTTTACTGCTTCTTCACCCACATAGTTTTCATTACGGAAAAGGGTGAGGTTTGAACCTGCACTCCAGGAATAAAGATAGAAAGGTCCGTTATAAATAACTTTTTCCGGGTCAAGACCATATCTGCCTTTTGTTGCAAGGAAAAATTCTTTTCTGCAAGGCATAGCGGCTGTTTGCGTCAGGGCATAAAGAAAATCTCCGTCAGGTTCTGAAAGTTCGATTTTAAGTGTAGAATCATTTATTGCAGTAACGCCAAGTTCATGAGGAGCTTTTGCTCCGCTGAAAACTTCATAAGCATTTTTTATGGAATAAAGGCGGGCATCTGTAACAGAACCCATGGAAGCATCAAAGGCGCGTTGGAGTCCGTAAACAAAATCTTCGGCAATTACGTGATAATTGAAGTTTTCAGCTTGTTTCTCGTCAAGGAGTTTTTTTGCATACTCGCTCATATACCATTTTGAATCTGTTCTCAGGTGGAAAGTGTAAACAAGACCATCGGGAGAAATGCTCCAGCTTTTTGCAACACCGGGTATAATTTTTCCGTTGCGATCAGCCTTGACAAGACCTTCGAAACAGTTGAAAACCACAATTTTAGAAGCATTATCGGATGCAATCTGAGGGTCAAAACTTACAGGGTCGCTGTATAGGGGATGGTAAATATCTTTGTTTTCGCCACCTGAACAGGCTGAAAAGGAAAAAACTATTGTCATCAGTATTAAAAATACGGAAGTTAATTTCTTAAACATAAATATTATCTCCAGAAAGATTATTATGAAGGTATTATAACAAATTTTTATTTTACTTTCTACTGTTTTGTAAAAACTTTTCAGTTTTTTTGAAAAGCTATATACATTTAAAGAAAAATATGTTATATTATATAAGTATATTTGTTTCTAAAATGGGTGAATGGGGGTCTGATATGGGAGATTACCTGATTTCAGGTCTTTTGATTGTCAGCATTGTAATTTCTGTAGTTTTGCTTATAGTTTTATTATTGCAAAAAAGAAAAACAGAGCAGACAAAAAAAGAACTTGAAGTTTTAAAAGAAAAATTATCAGAACTTTCTTTTGACAGCAAGCATGTGGCAGATGAATTACAACGAAATCGTGCAGAACTTGCTGCAAGCCAGAAAATGCTGAGAGATGAAATGTCTTCATCTATGCAGAAAATGAATGATGAACTTTTCAAAATGCATAAGGATACATATGAATATCATCTTAAGATGAGTGAGATGATATCAAAATCTCTGAGTCTGATGAGAAAAGAAAATTCTGAACAGACGGAAAGACAAAATCTCATTATCCGTAAATCTATGGAGGATATGCGGAAAAGCAATGAGCTGAAGCTTGAAAAAATGAGGGAGACTGTTGATGAAAAATTAACAAAAACTCTTGCAACAAGGCTTGACAGCTCTTTCAAAACAGTTTCCGTACAGCTTGAGAATGTTTATAAATCTCTTGGTGAAATGAAGACCCTTTCAGCAGGTGTTACAGACCTGAACAAGGTTCTTACAAATGTTAAAGCAAGAGGTACGTGGGCAGAAGTTCAGCTTGAAAGAATACTTGAAGAAACAATTCCCAATATGTATGAGAAAAATGTTTCTACCAAATCAAATACAGAAAAGGTAGAATTTGCAGTAAAAATTCCTTCATCTGATTCAAAGGACGAGCCTTTATGGCTTCCGATAGATTCAAAATTCCCTGTGGAAAGTTATATTCGGCTTACCAGTGCAATTCAATCGGCAGACAGCACCCTGATTGCACAGGCGAGAAAAGCTTTTGAAGTGAGTGTTACTTTAAGGGCAAAAGAAATAACAAAATATATAAATGTTCCCAAGACCACTCCTTTTGCGATAATGTATCTTGCAACGGAAGGTCTGTATGCAGAAGTTGCTTCTTCAAAAACAGGACTTATGGAAAAACTGCACAGCGATTTCAACATTATGGTGGCAGGTCCTTCAACGATAACAGCACTTCTTAATTCCCTGTCAGTCGGCTTCAGAGCCGTGGCGATAAATGAAAAAGCAGCAGAGGTAAGAAAACTGCTGGCAGCAGCAAGAACCCAATACGACAAATTCGGCATTCTTCTTGATAAAGCAAGAAGAAAAGTTGATGAAGCGGGCAAAGTTCTTGGTGATGCACAAAACAGAAATGACATCATCTCAAGGAAACTTAAAAATGTTGAGATGCTGGACTTCGGAAGTTCAGATGAAATACTTGGCATTGAAGAGTTTTCTCAGGATGAAAATATTTAAAAGGTGGTAGAAAAAATGAGAAAAGCTAAAATGAAGATTGCGGCACTTGTGATGACCGTTGTTATGGTTATTGCAGCAATTCCCTTCACTGTATTTGCAACTGAAGGCGATATTAATGTTGCAACAATTTCAGACGTTCACTATTATGCTGATGCTCTCAAAGGTAACAGAACTGAAGATTATCAGGCAACAGTTAAAGGTTCAACAACAACTTTAGACTTAACATCCGCTTGCCTTGATACAGCTCTTATCACAATGGCAAAAGAACTTAAAAAAGTTAAGAATCCCATTCTTGTTCTTCCCGGTGACCTTACATATCAGGGTGAATATCAGTCAAATGTAGAGCTTGCAGGCAAACTTGAAAAATGGGAAAAAGAAACAGGAATTGATGTTCTTGTTATCAACGGTAACCACGATATCAACAATGCTAAGGCTTACACATATGAAAATGATGTGAAAGAAAAATGTCCCACAACAAGCCAGGAAGAATTCCGTGAAATTTATAAAAACCTGGGCTATGATTTGGCAACAAATACATACACTCCTCCCGAAGGAAAACAGCAGGGTGGTCTTTCATACTCAGTAAGATATAAGGGATACAGATTTATCCTTCTTGATACAAACATCTACTCATCTGACAGCACAAAAGACGGCTCAGATGAACATGAAACAGCACAGGAAATCAGCGATGACCTTCTTAAATGGGCACTTAACGAATGTGCAGAAGCAAAAAAATGCGGTGAAGAAATCATTGGTGTTTCTCATGGTAGCCTTGTTGATCACATCGGTTCATATCAGGGTAAACTTCTTGATAACTTCATCAACAGAGATTTTGAAAACATAGCTACACAGCTTGCAGAAGCAGGCATGCACTTCAACTTCTGCGGACATCAGCACCTTGCAGATATTGCAACTTTCGTTACAGACAGTGGCGAAACAATGATTGAATGTGAAACACCTCCTTCAGGAACATATCCTTGCGGTATGTATGTTTCAGAATTCAAAGCAAACGGTAACGGTAAAGTTACAGCAACTTTCAATTACTATGATATAGACGATGCAACACCTGTTGTTCTTTACGGAGAAGTACAGCCTCAGCCTTTCAAAAACATTGCTTTCGGTAAAGCTTATGGTGAAGGAGATGTTACTGCTCTTGCAATGAACATCATCAAATATAACCTCGGTTCAGTTTTCACAGGCATCAGCGAAGTAGGCGGTATCCTTGAATATCTTGAACAGGAAGGTATTGACCTTGAAACAATTCTTTCAGATGCTTTCGCAGGCATTTCAGTAGGACCTATCGGTATTTTCACAGCAGAAAATATTATGTATCTTGCAGATGATCTTTGCGATCAGCTTTATGATACATACCTTACAGATGTTGACGAACTTTATGACCTTATGGAAAGAATTATCGATAAAGTTGTAAACATCCAGATTTCAGAAGTTCCCTGTACTAAGTTTATTGATACACTCGGCTTCGGCGATGCATCAAGAGGCGGTAATATGGGCGACCTTGCACTTTCATTCCTCGCTTATATGTACGGCGGTGATGAAAACCTTGAAGACGATGCATTTATGCAGGATTGCTTCAAACAGCTTGAACAGGATACAGTTTTCGCAGAAACATTGTTCCTTTCACTTATTGATATAGTTCTCAACGACCTTCTTCTTGATGAGCTTCTTGCAAATATGGAACTTAACGTTGACGAAGCTTTCCCCTTGGGTAAATTCGGTTTTGTTATCGGTAAGATTGTTGATGCTTTGCTCACAGTAATTCTCGGTGGAGATAAATCTCTTACACACATTGTTGACTTTGTATTCTCTCTCGGTGTTCTTCCGTGGGAATCACTTGAAGCAACAAAAGAAGAACTTCTCAGCGAATATCTTACAAAGAGTCAGTATGAAGCTATCGGTATTGAAATAGCAACAGTTATCCGTGCATTTATTGATGATAAGAATCCCAAGCCTCAGGGCGATAAAAACGAAACTTACTCATACAACGGTAAAGTTGAACCCGAAGTTACACAGGCAAATTACAGAGCTCCTTCAATCATCACAGTTACTTACGGTGACGATGCTTCATCAAGCTTCAACATCAGCTGGTATACAAAAGATACAGTAAAAGGCACAGATATTGAACTTGTTCCTTACAGCAAAAATCCCAAATTCACAGGCAAACCCACAAAATCTTCTTCAATTGAATGTATAACAGAAGAAAATGTTGTAAGAGAATCACCTGCAATTGATTTCGGTCTTATAGGTATTGTTTCAGTTGAAAAAGTAATGACAAGACATATCGTAAAACTTACAGACCTTGAACCCGGCACAAGATACTGCTATCGTATCGGTGATGCTGAAAGAGGCTGGTGGAGTGATGTTGGTGTTCTTGAAACAGCAGATAATTCAAGAGAAGTTACATTCCTTCACGTAACAGATACACAGGCACAGAATTCACGTCAGTTTGATGTATGGGCAAATCTTCTCAGAGTTGCTGAAAAAGAAGTTCCCGATATGAAATTCCTTCTTTCAACAGGTGACCAGGTTGATATGGGTTCAAACCTTAAACTCTGGACATTCTTTGCTAACAATGCTTCTGATACACTTATGAGCACACCTCTTATGCCCACAGCAGGCAACCACGAAAGTATGTCAGGCAGTGAATTTGCACTTGATCAGAACTTTGTTCTTCCCACAGCTCCCGAGCAGGACAGAACAGAAGGCGTTTACTATTCATTTGATTACAACAACATCCATGTTGCAGTTCTCAACACAAATAACCTCAGCGAAGATGAAGCAATAAGCGATGAACAGATTGAATGGCTTAAAGCTGATATGAACGCAAGTGATGCTGAATGGAAATTTGTTGCATTACATAAAGCACCTTATTCAAACGGTTCACACTTTGATGATGATGACGTTGTTGCAATCCGTGCACAGCTTTCAACACTTATGCCTGAACTTGATATTGATATGGTATTCCAGGGACATGACCACGTTTACCTCAGAACAGATGCTATGGCAGGCAACAAAGTTGTTCCTTCAACAACAGAAAACATCACATTTGAAGGCAGAGATTATAACGCAAAAATTGACCCGCAGGGTACAATTTACACAATCACAGGTTGTGCAGGTGTAAAATATTATCTTCCCAAAGATAACGCTCTTACAGATGAACTATTCCCCAGAGCAGAAGCAATTGTAGTAAGCGAACTTCCCGCATTTGCATCAATCAAAATCAGAGGCGATAAACTCTACTTTGATGCATATAATGTTGATGGCGACAAAGCTGTAAGAATAGATAACTTCGCAATTGTCAAAACTGAACTTGAGGAATTTGTTGAAGTTCCCGGCAAATATGAAGATGACGACAAGAACGTAAATGCAGATATTGACACAGGTGATTCAGGACTTGTTGAAACAGGTGATGTAGTACCTTATGTTGCAATTATAGTTCTTCCTATTGCATTAACAGCAGTAGTAGTGCTTAGCAGAAAAAAGAAAAAATCAGAGCAGGAATAATTTGGAGACAAGATAATTTATGATTCAGTTTGAACAGTTAAGATTGGAACTCCTGGAACATCAGGACGAGCTCGATAGCCTTTATGAGGCTATCGGGGTCGAAAAGATAAACGAGGAAATTGCTAAATTGGAAGAACAGCAGACTCAGGACGGCTTCTGGGATGATATTGAAAATTCTCAGAAAGTTCTCCAGAGAACAAGTGGTCTTAAAAATAAAGTAAATGCTTATACAAAGCTTAAAGGTGATTTTGAAGACGCACTTGTTATGATAGAGCTTGCTGATGAAGCTGAAGACCTTGAACTTCTTGATGAATGTACAGAAAGCGTAAAAGCAGTTGAAAAAGAACTTGAAAAACAGACTTTAGGTACACTTCTTACAGGTGAATATGATGCAAAGAATGCACTTCTCACTTTCCACGCAGGTGCAGGCGGTACAGAAGCTCAGGACTGGGCACAGATGCTTGTACGTATGTATCAGCATTGGGGCGAAGCTCACGGATTCAAAGTTAGTATGCTTGACTTCCTTGATGGGGATGAAGCAGGTCTTAAATCTGCAACACTTCTTATTGAAGGCGAAAATGCTTATGGGTTTATGAAGAGTGAGTCCGGCGTTCACAGACTTGTACGTGTTTCGCCTTTTGATGCTTCCGGAAGAAGACACACTTCATTTGCTTCTCTTGAAGTTATGCCTGAAATCGATGATACAATTCAGGTTGAAATCAATCCCGAAGATATTAAAATGGACGTTTACCGTTCAAGCGGTGCAGGCGGACAAAAGGTTAATAAAACATCTTCTGCTGTTCGTCTTACTCATCTTCCGACAGGTATTGTTGTTTCATGTCAGGTTGAAAGAAGCCAGCACCAGAACAGAGAAGTTGCCATGAGAATGCTTAAATCAAAACTCATAGAAATCAAAGAACGTGAGCACCTTGATAAAATTGAAGATATCAAAGGCGACCAGAAAGAAATCGGTTGGGGCAGCCAGATTCGTTCATACGTGTTTATGCCCTACACATTGGTAAAAGACCATCGTACAAACTATGAAATGGGTAATATCAATGCTGTGATGGACGGCGATATTGACGGTTTCATAAATGCATTTCTTAAAGCACAGTCACTTGAAAATATTTAAAAAGTATGCATCCTGAGAGGTGTAATTAATGGAAATTATTGATATTACTAAAGGTATGTTTTCTTCGGATATTTATCCGGGAGACCCTGAACCCACAAAACAGAGTTTTCAGAGTATCGAAAAAGGCGATGGCTGTAATCTCAATGGTTTTTTTGCCTGTTGTCATACAGCAACCCATGCTGATGCACCCCTTCATTTTGTTGATGGCGGTAAAACCATTGACAAGATGAGCCTTATTCCTTTCATAGGACCTTGCAGAGTTCTTGATGTTCCGGAAGGCCCTATCACAGGGGAATATGTTGAAAATTCTTTTCCTAAAGGTCACAGAAGACTTTTGCTCAAATCAGAAGGCAAAGCATATTTTCTTGACCACGGAGCACAGGCTGCTGCTGATTTAGGGCTGTTGCTTATCGGTACTGATGCGCTTTCTGTGGGTACATCAGGTAATCAGATTGCACCTCATAAGGCTTTTCTGAACAGAGAAATTGCAATTCTCGAAGGATTGGATTTAACGGGTGTTGAAACAGGAAGCTATTTCCTGATGGCTCAACCGTTAAAACTGGAAGGTATGGAGGCGGCTCCCGTGAGAGCTGTACTTATAAAAGGAGATTTTTATTAAGGAGAGTTTTTATGAAAAGATTTCTTGATTTTTTCTTTAGTCTTATTGCTTTAATTCTCCTTTCTCCTGTTATGCTTGTTATTTCGTTTTTAGTGCTGATTTCAAGTGGCAGACCTGTAATATTCAGGCAAGAACGTGTAGGGTATAGCAACAGACTTTTTACAATTTATAAATTCCGCACTATGAAGGATGGAATGAGGCAGACAAAAACGGAAGATTTAACAGATGACGAAGTGGAAAACGACATTACTTTTGTCGGCAAAATCCTCAGAAAGTTAAGTCTTGATGAATTACCACAGCTTTTAAATATTTTAAAAGGCGATATGAGTTTTGTAGGACCCCGTCCTCTTATTCCTCAGGAAGCTGAAATAAGAAAACTCAGAAAAAAATATAATGTTTATTCTGTTCGTCCCGGAATTACAGGCTGGGCACAGGTAAACGGACGTGATCTGATTACAGATGAACAAAAAGCAAAACTCGATAAAGAGTACGTAAAAAAACATTCCATAATTATGGATATAAAAATAATGTTCAAAACAGTCTGGGTTGTCCTTATTGGTAAGGACATTGCAGACGGAAATACCAAAAAGGAAGGTGACGAAAAATGACTGAATTTTTCAACAAAATAGCCGCAGCGTTTTTATCATTTATTATATCTTTTTTAGGTTTCTTTGGTGTCACAATGGAACCCATTCCCGAAAAGGATGCTTTTGCAAATGTGGCTCCTTCAGTAACAAGAATTATGTCTTTTAATATTCGTTGTCTTGAATATAATCGCAGAAAAGACCTTGTTCCTGCTCTCATTGAAGCATATTCACCTGATTCAGCAGGTCTTCAGGAATGTACATATCAGTGGTATGAAAACCTTACTGAAAGCCTTGAAGATTATGCTTTTGTAGGTGTTGGCAGAGATACAGGGGATTTAAGCGAAGATTGCGGAGAAATTTCTGCAGTTATTTATAAGAAAACTAAGTTCAACCTTATTGACAGCGGTACATTCTGGCTTTCAGAAACTCCTGATGAAGTTTCACGTGGTTGGGACGGTGCCTGCAACAGAATCTGCACATGGGTTGTGCTTGAAGATAAAGAAACAGGTGAAAGATACGCTCACGTAAACACTCACCTTGATCATATGGGTCCTCAGGCACGTATAAACGGTGTTGAGCTTGTAAAAGAAAAAGCGCTTTCTTATGATATTCCCACTGTTGTCACAGGTGACTTTAACTTCAAGAAGGGCACAGACCTTTATAATGCACTTGTTACAGGCGGTCTTTCAGACACTCAGGACATGGCACCGGAAACAATGTCAGGTAAAACATATCACGGTTACAGCGGCGGAGAAAGCGGTGAGCCTATCGACTTCATCTGTGTAAACAGCCTTGTTAAAGAAGTGAAAACATACAAAATCATAAGAGATAAGTATTTGTTGAAACACACTTCTGACCACTATCCTATTTATTCTGATATGATTCTTTTTTGACAGATGGGAGGTAACATGCTATGACGGCTGAATCTTTTTTCACTATGGCAAAACAAATTATCTGTGCTTTGTTTTCGCTTATTCTTCCTTTTCTCGGAATAGGAAGATGTGAAATCGGTGCAAAGGCTCCCGAAAGTGAAGAAATCATACGAGTTATGTCATTTAACGTGCGTTGCGGTGAGTTTGACAGAGAAGAAATTGTTCCTCAGCTTATTGCTGATTACTACCCTGATTCAGTTGGTGTTCAGGAATTTGAATCACTCTGGTTTTCCCACGTAAAAGCCTATCTGCCCCAATACGGAATTGTTGGCGTTGGCAGACTTACAGGTATTCAGGGAACAATCAGCGGTGAAATGTCTGCAATTCTTTACAGAAAAGATAAATATAAGGTTGTAGACAGCGATACGTTCTGGCTTTCTGAAACTCCCGATAAAATCTCAAAAGGTTGGGACGCAGATAAAAACAGAATCTGCACATGGGCAATTCTTGAAAATTTGGAAACAGGCGAACAGTATGCTCATGTAAACACTCATCTTGACAATAAAGGCGAACTTGCCCGCATAAACGGACTTAAACTTGTTCTTGAAAAAGCAAAAAGTTTTGATATGCCTGTTGTTATCACCGGTGACTTCAATTTTTCAAAAGGCACAGAACTTTATTCAGGTTTTGCTGAGAATGGTTTTTCTGATACTCAGGATATGGCAGAAGATACAATGTATGGTAAAACATATCACGGTTATAATGGCGGAGAAGATGGTCTGCCCATCGATTTTATTATGGTGAATAATAAAATTTCTGATGTCAGAACATATAAAATTTTAAGAGATAAAGTGGACGATCAATTTGTTTCCGACCACTATCCTATTTATTCTGATATGGTTTTTTAAAAGCGGGGTTGTATTATGAAAACGATGAGTTATAACATTCTTTGTTATGGCAAAGAAGGCCACGAAAGAGAAAAAAGAGAACCTATGGTTCTTGAAATTATAAAAAAGAACAATCCTGACACTTTAGGTGTTCAGGAAGCAACTCCCGAATGGATGAAATATCTCAGGGAAAACCTTGACGGTTATTCTTATGTGGGTGTTGGCAGAGATGACGGAGCTGACAAAGGAGAGTATTCTGCAGTTTTCTATAAAAATGATAAATATGAAGCAAAAGAAAGCGGAAATTTCTGGCTTTCAGAAACTCCGGAAAAACCCGGCAAAGGCTGGGATGCTGCCTGTGTGAGAATATGTTCATGGGTTTTGCTTGAAAATAAAGAAAACAAAGAAAAATTCATTCATCTTAACACTCACCTTGACCATATCGGAGTTGAGGCACGAAAAGAAGGTATGAAACTTATTTTTGAAAAGGCAGAAAGCTTTTCAGTGCCCATTATCGTAACCGGCGATTTTAATTTTGAGCAGGGTTCAGATTTTTATGAAGGTCTTGTATCTGGAAGACTCTGTGATTCAAAATTCGTTGCTGAAATTTCAGATGATGGTATTACATACAATGGCTTCGGTGAGAATGATGGTGGTATTATTGATTTTATTATGGTATCACCTGAATTTAAAGTAAAAAAATACACGGTAGTCAATGAAATGATAAATGGCGAGTATCCTTCAGATCATTTTCCTGTTACAGCAGAAATTGAAATAGTAAAATAAAGGAGATTCTCTATGAGTTACGCAGACAGAGTTTTTGTCGAAAATATAAAAGACATACTTGAAAACGGTTATTCTGACGAAGCACTTTCTGTTCGTCCCAGATGGGAAGACGGTACACCTGCACACACAATCAAAAAGTTCTGTATGGTTAACAGATATGATTTAAGTAAAGAATTTCCTATTATCACAGTAAGAAAAACTTTCTTCAAAAGCTGTATTAAAGAACTTCTCTGGATATGGCAGAAGAAATCAAATAAAATTTCTGAACTTGATTCACATATCTGGGATTCATGGGCAGATGAAAACGGAACAATCGGTAAAGCTTACGGTTATCAGCTTGGTGTGAAACATAAATATCCTGAAGGGGAATTTGACCAGGTAGACAGAGTGCTCTATGACCTTAAGAATAATCCTGCAAGCCGCAGAATTATGACAAACTTATATAATCATCACGATCTGAACGAAATGGGACTTGCTCCTTGTGCTTATGGTCTGATTCTTAATGTGACAGGTGATAAGTTGAACGCAATTCTCAACCAGCGTTCACAGGATATGCTCACAGCAAATAACTGGAATGTTTGTCAGTATGCGGTACTTGTTCATATGTTTGCTCAGGTAAGCGGTCTTAAAGCAGGGGAATTTGTTCACGTGGTTGCCGATGCTCATATTTACGACAGACATATTCCTCAGGTTAAGAAGCTTATAGAAAATCCTCAGTACGATGCTCCTGTGTTTAAAATTGACACAAGTATTAAAAATTTTTATGATTTTACAGTTGACAGTTTCAGCCTTGAAAACTATCAGTCAAATGATTTTAACGAAAAAATCGAGGTGGCTATCTGATGTTTCAAGTTGTTGCAGTTGATAAAAACTGGGGTATAGGAAATGAGGGGAATCTTCTCTTCCATATTTCAGAAGATCTGAAAAATTTTCGCAGACTTACTGAAGGTAAAACAGTAATTCTCGGCAGAAAAACTCTTGCAACTTTCCCGAAAGGTGCACCTCTTAAAAACAGAAGAAATGTAATTTTGTCAAGAGATGAAAGCTATACTGTTGAAGGTGCAGAGGTTTGCAGAAGCGTTGAGGAAGCTGTGAAACTTCTGGAAAATGAAAACACCGATAACATATGTGTTATCGGCGGTGAATCAATTTACAGACAGATGCTTCCCTTTTGCGATAAAGCAATAGTAACCAGGATAGATTCATCAGCAGAAAAAAGTGATAAATTCTATCCTGATCTTGATGAAGATGAAAATTGGTTCCTTGCAGAAGAAAGTGAAGTTATGGAAGAAAACGGAATTAAATTTAAATTCTGCACTTACAAGAGAAAATAAAAAATCACGGTAAGTTATTATTTGACTTACCGTGTGTTTTTTTATTTACCCCAGAATTTTCTGTCCAGACTTCTGTACTGGACAGCTTCTGCAATGTGATCATCGTTCACAACTTCGCTTCCCTCAAGGTCAGCAATTGTTCTTGCAACTCTTAAAATTTTATCATAAGCTCTTGCGGAGAGAGAAAGTCTTTCAAAAACAACTTTTAATATATCTTTAGCAGAATCCGTTAACTTGCATAATTCTTTTGTCTGTGCCGGATTCATCTGGGCATTGCAGGTTATACCTGTTCCTACAAAACGTTCCTGCTGAATTTTTCTTGCTTTATTTACCCGCTTCTTGATGTCTGCAGATTTTTCACCTTTTTCAGAATCAGAGAGCATATCAAAATCAACAGGCGGAACTTCGATGTGGATATCAATTCTGTCCAGAAGTGGTCCTGAAATTTTGTTAAGATATCGTTCGGCACTTCCTTTTGAACAAGTACATTCTTTTGCAGGATGGTTATAAAACCCGCAAGGACAAGGGTTCATCGCACACACAAGCATAACAGAACAAGGATAAGTAACAGTTGCCTGAGCTCTTGAAATGGAAATTACCCTGTCTTCAATAGGCTGGCGCATAATTTCCATTGTTGTGCGTGAAAATTCAGGAAGCTCATCAAGGAACAAAACACCATTATGTGCCAGAGAAATTTCACCGGGTTTAGGTATTGCACCGCCACCTGAAAGACCAACAGGGGAAACTGTATGGTGAGGTGAGCGGAATGGACGCTGAGTTATAAGTGATAAATTTTTCGGCATCTTGCCGGAAATGGAATAAAGCTTTGTTGTTTCCAGAGATTCTTCAAAGGTCATATCAGGCAGGATAGACGGTAATCTTTTTGCCAGCATACTTTTGCCTGAACCGGGCGGTCCGATAAGCAGAATGTTATGACCTCCTGCAGCAGCTATTTCTATTGCTCTCTTTGCTTCAAACTGACCTTTGACGTCACAGAAATCTATAAGATAATCTGTTTCATCTTCAACAGGTTCATATTTAACAGGTTCGAGCTCAATTTCACCATCAAGGAAAGATACAAGCTCTTTCACATTTTCAACGGGATAAACATCAATATCTGAAACAACTGAACACTCGCAGGCATTTTCTTTTGGCACAAAAACGCGTGATATACCATTGTTGCGTGCTTCGATAACCATGGGGAGAGCACCGTTGACTTTTCGTATTTCACCACCCAGAGACAATTCGCCGATAAATGCAGTGTTTTCAGAAACAGGGTTTATCTGCCTTGATGCCACAAGCAAAGCAACAAGTATAGGCAGGTCATATACAGTACCTTCTTTTTTAGTGTCAGCAGGTGCAAGATTAACTGTTATTCTGCTCACAGGGAATGTAAAAGAACTGTTTTTAATTGCGGAACGCACACGCTCTTTGGCTTCGCTGACGGATGTATTGGGAAGTCCTACAATATCAAAATGAGGCAGGCCACCGCTTACATCAACTTCAACGCATACCATATACGAATGCATGCCGAAAAGTCCCATACTGCTTATGCTCGTAAACATAACTTATCTCCTGAATTTATTTTTCAACATAAGTGAAAGTTCCTGTATATCCATCGCAAACAAGTGTTTTATCATCGTTTGTGAAGAAGCCTTTTGTCATAGAAACTTTATAATCCTTACCCGGATAAAGATCAGCTTTGTCAACAGGATATTTTACTTTTACGTTTCCGTTTTCGATTGTATATTCTGCATCAAAGGAGTTTGCCATTCTTACGAAAGTTCCTTCTGAAGTTTTTACAGAGAAACCAAGTAAAACATCGTAGTTGTTTACTCCGATTTCGTCATATTTTGTGACACCGTCAATTGTCGCTGTGAAAACAAAATAATATTTGCCTTTTTCTTTGATAATTCCGGCTTCTACATTGGAAGGCACAGCAAGTTTTACATCAGCATAATCATCTTCTTCAAAATCGACATTGCCGTATTCGTCTGTTGAGAGATTGAATTCTTTAGACATTCTTTTGTTCTTGTAATCTTCTTTTGCGAGGCTTATTGAATCTGCTTCCAGAACAGCGTTGTATGAAATATTATACTGAATTTCTTCATCAAGCTCAATTTCAAGGGTGTTAGTACCTGATTTCATTTTATCAGATTTATTTCGTTCATATTTTGATTCTGTAATTTTGCCTTCAATAACTTTTTCTTCGCCATTAACAGTGTAAGTCAGTGTGAAACCGTCTTTCTTGTCAATGCTGAATTTGGTGTTTTCGCTCAAATAGGGGCAATCAAAAGAAACTTCCAATTTGTTGAGGTTTTCCTCATCAATTTCAATTTCAATAGTCTCGCCGAAATTCATTTCTTCAGGAGCTTTTCCACATGCAACAAGGAATGCTGCAAGAATAAGAGCTATAATTACTTTTGATGTTTTAGTAAGATTTTTCATAAGTTTTCTCCTTTATGACAATTTTCGCAAATACCGTAAAAGACACATTTTGTACCGTTGAGACGGAAATTATGATGTTCAAAAACGTGCTCGGCAAGTTTGTCTATAGTGTCGCACTCCATATGAATGAGTTTGCCACATTTTTCGCACTTCAGATGATAGTGATTGGAACAGGTTTTGTGGGAATGAAGATATTGGTAACAAACGCTTCTTTCCCCATCAACAGTATATTTTTTTACAACGCCTTCCTGAGCCAATTTTTCAAGATAACGATAAACTGTGGTCTTGCCCACAGAAGTAGATTTTTCAGAAAGAATTTCTGTTATTTCTTCAACTGTAAAATGATTGTTACCGAAATCTTCAAGGATGTTCAGAATCAGATCGCGTTGACGGGTTTTATAGCCTGATGACCTTGTTTCCATATCTTCACCTGCCTTTTTACTATTACATTTAATTTTACTATTTTTCTTAATAAAAGTCAAGAAAAGAGAGATTATGATGTAAGAACCGGTGTTATAATGCATAAATATGCATATCTTGTTTGTTTTTTACAAAAAATATACTATATTGTTGAAAAAATTCAACTTATTTGTGAAATTTTCTTGACAAACAAATTTTTTTGTATTAGTATTAACTATGTAATATGGTAAGAGGTGGATAGATGGAAGATATAAATTACCATAATATGTCGGATGAGGAATTATCAGACCTTTGCAAAAAATGTGATGACACAGCTCTTCACGTGCTTATCGGAAGAATGGAAAGTGTTGTTGCCAATTGTGTTAAATCTTTTTCCGACAGCCGTTTTGAAAGCGAAGACCTTATGCAGGAAGGGCTGGTTGCCTGTTTCAGGGCAATTCTCAGTTATGATAAATCAAAGGGTGCTTCACTTAAGACATTTGCAGCTGTTTGTATAAACAATGCACTTAAAAATTTTGTCAAAAAGAAAAATAATGTGCTTCTTTCAGGCGATTCGGATTTTGTATCTTTTGAGGAAGATGCAATATCAGGCTTAACGGCGGAGGACGAATATATCTCTGCTGAGAATTATAACAGTCTGCGTCAGAGCCTGAAAAAGGTTCTTTCTGAAACGGAATATAAAGTATTTGGATTTTTTGTTGACGGGTTGAGTTATTCCGAAATTTCTGAAAAAACAGGTCAGAGCGTAAAGGGTGTTGACAATACGTTGCAGAGAGTCAGAAAGAAGCTGAAATCAATTTTGTAATAAGCGGGTTCCCCGTTTATGATAAGTCCTTTCTCGGGACTAAATACTTATCAAGAGAGGTTAGTAAAATGTACGAAGACAAAACACTCATCTGTAAAGAATGTGGAGCTGAATTCATCTTCTCAGCAGGTGAGCAGGAATTCTATGCTGAAAAAGGTTTTGAAAACGAACCCTTCCGTTGCAAAGAATGCCGTGCAGCACGTAAACGTGCAAGAAATCCCGAACGTGAACTTTTTGATGCAACATGTGCTTCATGCGGCGGTGCTGCTAAAGTTCCTTTCCAGCCCAAAGACGGACGTCCTGTATATTGCAGCGAATGTTTCGCAAAGATGAAGGAAGAAGAAGCATAAGTTTTTTGTTTCCTAAAATCAGACAACTGCTCGAGCAATGTCGGGCAGTTGTTTTTTCTTGACTGCCTTGTTTATTAATGTTATTATTCTGTTATAATTTTAAGGAGAAGCGATATGATTAAAAATATTATTTTTGATATGGGCGGTGTTTTAATCGACCATAATCCGGAAAAAGTATTATATGCACATTTTGAAAAGGAAGTTGCGGATGTTGTTATCAATGAAATTTTCAGAAACAAACTCTGGAGAGAAAGAGACAGAGGTGTTGTGACTTCTGATGAAATCATAGAACAGAAAAAACATCTCATTCCTGAAAATGTTTTTGATAAAGTGAATGAAATGGTGCAGAACTTTTTTCCGTATATGCCTCCTTTTGAAGATATGTACGAGGTTGTCAGAACTCTCAAAACAAATGGCTATGGCATCTATCTTCTTTCAAATGTAGGATATGAGTTTTACACGGAAAAAGACAATATTCCTGCTTTATCTTTATTTGACGGATTTATTGCTTCCTGTGATTATAAAATAATCAAACCTGAAAAAGGTTTATACCTCGCCTTGTTTGAAAAGTTTTCTTTAAAAGCAGAGGAATGTGTGTTTATTGATGATGTGCAGGAAAACATTGACGGTGCGAAAAATGTGGGTATGGACGGCATTTGTTACAGCCACGGAGATGTTGAAAGATTAAAAGATGAACTGAGAGAAAAAGGTATAAAAATCTGACAAAATCTGCTTGACGAAGATATTTTCAGATGATAAAATATTACTTGTTTTAAACCGTAACACCCTATAAAAAGAGTGTTGCGGATTTTGGCGTTGGAGGTGTGAAACGTGTCTTGCTTTTCAAAAATAATGGAAAACAATCAGGAATATTCAAAGCTGACTCTTGCTTTGTCTAAAAACAGAGTACCCATGGGTGCTTTAGGTTTGTCACATATAAATAAGGCTCATATTTTACACACCCTTGCAGAATCAGGCAAAAAATGTATTGCACTTACCCCTGACGAAGCTACCGCAAGAAGGCTTGCAGATGATCTGGTTTCTATGGGAAGCCGGGCATATTTATATCCTGCAAGAGATTTTTCGTTCAGTGTTTCAGAAGGTCAGTCAAGAGAATATGAACATGTAAGAATCGGAACTTTATCCAAAATTCTTCAGAATGATTTTGATGTTGTAACGTGTAGCATTGAAGCTTTTATGCAGTTTACAATTCCACCGGAAGAATTATCTGAAAGAACATTTAAAATAATAAGCGGAGAAGATGTTACTCTTGATAAAGCAATTAATGTTCTTATAAAAGCAGGTTATGTAAGAAGTCCCCAGGTTGACGGCTCAGGTCAGTTTGCTGTGAGAGGCGGTATACTTGATGTTTTTCCGCCTGACAGAGAAAATCCTGTTAGAATTGAATTCTGGGGTGATACAGTAGATTCTATTGCTTCTTTTGAAACTGAAAGTCAGCGAAGAACGGATAATCTTGATGAAATTGAAATAACACCGGCAACAGAAATAATTTTTGACAGTTCAGATGAACTGAAAAATAAAATCAGCCAATTTATTCTGACAGTAAAAGGCAAAGGTTCGCAGAAAGCAAAGGCTTCACTTAATGCAGATGTTGAAAAACTTTCAAATGAGGTACGGGTTTCTTCTCTTGACAGATATCTGCCCCTTGCATATTCTTGCCTTGCAACGGTAATGGATTATTGTGTAAAAGATACTGTTTTGTGTGTCTGCGAAAGTGCAGGAGTTAAAGAAAGAGGGGAAGCTTCCCTGAAACTTCTCAATGAAGAAATTTCAGCTTGCTTTGAAGAAGGTGTTCTTTGCAAAGGTCTTGATAAATTTTCTCTTTCCTGGTCGGAAGTTCTTGGCGTGTTCGGAAAAAATAAAACAGTTTATCTTGATAATCTGCCAAGAGGAAGCTTTGATACACCTGTTAAAGAATTGATAAATTTCACCGCACTTCAGCTTAATTTGTGGAATGGTACACAAAGCGTGCTTGTTGATGATATCGGTTCTTTCAAAAACAAAAAAGACAGAACCTGTGTTGTTATGGCAGGTACGGATAAGGCTGCAAAAGCACTTTGTGAAGACCTTGAAAAAGAAGGTTTTAAATCAATCTATTTTGATAAATTACCATCAGAATTCCCTGAAGGGTATATTAGTGTTATTGAAGGTTCTTTGAGCGCAGGTATGGAATATCCTCAGGATAAATTCCGTCTTATTTCCTACGGCAGAAGAAGTGCACCTAAAAAGATTAAAAAACACAAAAATTATAAAGCCTCAAATGCTTTCCACAGCCTTGAGGAAATGCACAGAGGCGATTATATTGTGCATTCAATGCACGGTATCGGCATTTTTGAAGGAATAACACAGCTTGAGGCAAGCGGTGCAACAAAGGATTATATCAAAATAAGATATGATAAAGGTGATATTCTTTACATTCCCGTAACACAGCTTGACCATGTGGCAAAATATATCGGCCCGAGGAGCGAAACCAATTCTGTTAAGCTGAACAAGCTGGGTAGCGACAAATGGCTGAAAACTAAAAACAGGGTTAAATCTGCTGTTAAAAATATGGCAGATGACCTGATTAAACTTTATTCCAAACGTCTTAATATAAAAGGGTTTGCTTTTTCACCTGATATTGATATGCAGAGTGATTTTGAAAGACGTTTTGAGTTTGACGAAACGGACGACCAGTTAAGGTGCATTGATGAAATCAAAAATGATATGGAAAAGCCATATCCTATGGACAGACTTCTTTGCGGTGATGTGGGTTTCGGCAAAACAGAAGTGGCACTCAGAGGAGTTTTCAAATGTATTGCAGACGGTAAGCAGTGTGCAATTCTTGTTCCCACAACAATTCTTGCACTCCAGCATTACCAGACAATACAAAAAAGATTTGAAGGTTTTCCCATTGAAAGTGCAATGCTTTCACGTTTCTGCACAGCAAAAGAGCAGGCGGAAATTGTTAAAAACCTTAAAAGGGGAAGCATAGATATAGTTGTAGGAACGCACAAATTGCTTTCCAAAAAACTTGAATTCAAGGATTTAGGTCTTGTTATTGTTGATGAGGAGCAACGTTTCGGTGTAGGTCAGAAAGAAAAACTCAAAGAACGTTTCCCCAATGTGGATGTTCTTACGTTATCTGCAACACCTATTCCCAGAACGCTTAATATGGCAATGACGGGAATCAGGGATATGAGCATAATTGAAGAAGCTCCTCAGGACAGACACCCTGTTCAGACTTATGTTATTGAGCATAATATGGAAGTTCTCGTTCAGGCTATGGAAAAAGAATTACGACGAGGCGGACAGGTTTATTATCTGCACAATAAAGTTGATTCCATTGACAGAAAAGCTGCTGAAATCAAAGATCTGATTCCGGATGCACGTGTTGCAGTAGGTCACGGAAAAATGACAGAAGAAGAACTTTCTGATGTGTGGAAATCTCTTATTGAAGGCGAAACAGATATTCTTGTTTGTACAACTATTATCGAAACAGGGGTTGATGTGCCTAATGCTAACACGTTGATTATTGAGGATGCTGACAAAATGGGTCTTGCTCAGCTGCACCAGATAAGAGGACGTGTAGGCAGAAGCTCAAGACGAGCAAGTGCATATTTCACTTTCACAAGAGGTAAACAACTTTCCGAAATTGCAGACAGAAGACTTTCGGCAATACGCGAGTTTACAGAATTCGGTTCAGGTTTCAAAATTGCAATGCGTGACCTTGAGTTGAGAGGTGCCGGAAATGTTCTCGGTGCACAGCAACACGGTCATATGGAAGCAGTAGGATATGATATGTATCTTAAACTTCTTGCAGAGGCAGTAGGGGAAGAAAAGGGAGAAGAGGTAAAAGATACATCAAGAGATTGTCTTATTGATTTGCATATTGATGCCAATATCCCGAAAAAATATATTGAGAATGTGCCTCACAGACTTGCAATGTACAGAAGAATTGCAGACATAAGAACTCAGGAAGATGCTGATGATGTTATTGATGAGCTTATAGACCGCTTCGGCGATCCGCCAAAGAGTGTTATGGGTCTTATAGATATTGCACTTCTCAGAGCTGCTGCAGTTGAAAACGGTATTACCGAAATCGGCCAGACAAAAGACAGGCTTCTGATTTACAGCGATGTGCTTGATATGAAAAAGATTGCAGCTCTGTCAAATGCTATGAGGGGAAGAATTACAGTTGCAACTTCACCGAGACCTCATTTCAAGGTGAAAATCATTGACGGACAGTCCCAGACAGATGCTCTGAAACAGACAATGGCATTAATGCTTCTGGCAGATAAAAAAGAATAAAAAACTCTTTACAAATAATATTTTATGTGTTATAATACTTGAGCTTAGGTCCTTTTCTCGGAATGAGGAGTAAACCCATAGGGTATTTCACCTGCCTCTTGCTGGGATCTGTGACTGCAAAAAATTTAAATGAGGTGAAAAACAATGACAAACGAAGAAAAAAAGGCAATAATGGCCGAGTATGCAACTCACGAAGGTGACACAGGTTCTCCTGAAGTTCAGATCGCTATTCTCACAAAGAGAATCAACGATCTTAATGAGCATTTCAAAGTGCATCATAAGGACCACCATTCAAGAAGAGGTCTCCTCAAACTTGTTGGTCACAGAAGAAACCTTCTTGCATATCTTCAGAAAAACGATATTGAACGTTATCGTTCAATCATCGCAAGACTTGGAATCCGTAAATAAGTATTCCCAAAAAGGCAGGCAAAGTGTACATTTTGCCTGCCTTTAGTCAAAAAAGGTGATTCGCAGGCGTAGGCTTTTTTTAGCGGTAAATCGATATTTCAAAAACTTGAAATATGGATTTATTGCTAAAAAGAACGCTTGCTTTCATAGATTTAAATTTGAAAGGATGTAAAAATTATGTTCGAAGAATTCAGAAAATTTGAAACAGAAATCGCAGGCAGACCTTTTGTTGTTGAAACCGGCAAAATGGCTCAGCTTGCAGGTGGCGCAGTTCTTGTTCGCTATGGCGAAACAGACGTGCTTTGTACAGTAACAATGGCTCCCAAGCCCAGAGAAGGCGTTGATTTCTTCCCGCTTTCAGTTGATTTTGAAGAAAAACTTTATTCAGTAGGCAGAATCCCCGGCTCTTTCCAGAGAAGAGAAGGTAAAGCAAGTGAAAAAGCAACTCTTGCTTCACGTGTTATCGACAGACCCATCCGTCCTCTTTTCCCCAAAGATATGAGAAACGATGTTGGCGTTGTTGCAACAGTTATGTCAGTTGACCCTGATTGTTCACCTGAAATCACAGCTATGCTTGGTGTTTCAATCGCAATTTCTATTTCAGAAATTCCCTGGGATGGCCCCATCGCAGGTTGCGTAGTTGGCCTTGTTGACGGTAAATTCGTTATCAACCCCACAGCTGAAGAAAAAGAAAAATCAGAAATGTATGTTACAGTTGCTTCAACAGCAGACCTTGTTGCAATGATTGAAGCTGCAGGTAACGAAATTCCTAACGACACAATGTTCGACGGAATTATGTTTGCTCATCAGGAAAACCAGAAGGTTGTTGATTTCATCAACCAGATCAAAGCTGAAATCGGTAAAGAAAAAGTGGATTTCCCCTCAAATGATCCTTCAGAAGAAATGTACAATGCAATCAAAGATTTCGCTATTGAAGATGTAAAAGTTGCTCTCGATACAGATGACAAACGTATCCGTGATGACAGACTTAAACCCATCTATGATGCAGTTCATGAAAAATTTGATGAAGTTTACCCTGAAGAAATCGCAAAAATCGACGATTGTCTCTACAAACTTCAGAAATATATCGTAAGACGTTGGCTCCTTGATGAAGGCAAACGTGTTGACGGCAGAGGTATTGATGAAATCAGACCTCTCGCTGCTGAAATCGACCTTATCGACAGAGTTCACGGTTCAGGTATGTTCACAAGAGGACAGACTCAGGTTCTTACAATCACAACACTTGGTCCTGTAAGTGATGCACAGCTCCTTGACGGTATTGACGGTGAAGACAGCAAGAGATATATGCACCACTACAACTTCCCCTCATACTCAGTAGGCGAAACAAAACCCTCAAGAGGTCCCGGCAGACGTGAAATCGGTCACGGTGCACTTGCTGAAAAAGCTCTTGTTCCCGTTATCCCCTCAGTTGAAGAATTCCCCTATGCTATCCGTCTTGTTTCAGAAGTTCTTTCTTCAAACGGTTCAACATCACAGGGTTCAATCTGTGGTTCAACACTTTCACTTATGGCAGCAGGTGTTCCCATTAAAGCTCCCGTTGCAGGTATTTCTTGCGGTCTTGTTACAGAAGGCGACCGTTTTATGACAATGGTTGATATCCAGGGCCTTGAGGACTTCTTCGGCGATATGGACTTCAAAGTTGCAGGTACACACAAAGGTATCACAGCAATTCAGATGGACCTTAAAGTTCATGGTCTTACACCTGAAATCATTAAAGAAGCTCTTGAAAAGACATATAAAGCTCGTCTTTATATCCTTGATGATATTATGCTCAAAGCTATTGCAGAGCCCAGAAAAGAGCTTTCAAAATATGCTCCCAAAATGCTCACAACAAAAATTCCTGTTGACAAAATTGCAGAAGTTATCGGCAAACAGGGTAAAGTTATTCAGAAAATCTGTGCTGAATGCAACTGTAAAGTTGACGTTGAAGAAGACGGAACAATCTTTGTTTCAGCAATTGATATTGATGATGCAAAACGTGCTCTCTTTATTGTTGAAACAATTGCAAATGACCCTGAAATCGGTGCAATTTATAAAGGCGTTGTAACAAGAGTTATGGATTTCGGTGCATTTGTTGAAATTGCTCCCGGTAAAGAAGGTCTTGTTCACGTAAGCCACCTTGATGTTAAGAGAACAGAAAAGGTAGAAGACGTTGTTAACGTAGGTGATGAAGTTATTGTTAAAGTTCGTGAAATTGACGAACAGGGCAGACTTAATCTTTCTCGTCGTGAAGCTCTTATTGAAGTTGAAGGCTTAGTTCCCGAAAACGAAATTTCAGATGCTCCCCGTCGTCCCAAAAAAGATTTCCGTAGAGATAACAAAAGAAAGAACTAATAAGCTTTTCTGAAAAATAACCACCGGTTTTATATCGGTGGTTATGTTGCGTTAAAATATCAGGTATATGGTGATTTGAATTGGAAAAATTTTATTTAAAACCCAAATTTTTTTCAATAATTAAAAATTATTCAGGGCAGCAGTTTGCAAAGGACCTGGTTGCAGGTGTTATAGTTGCAATTATCGCGTTGCCGTTGTCTATTGCGTTGGCCCTTGCTTCAGGTGTTGAACCGGCTTGCGGCGTTTATACTGCAATTGCTGCAGGCTTCGTTGTTTCTTTCCTTGGTGGCAGCCGTGTCCAGATTGCAGGACCTACTGCAGCATTTGCAACAATAGTTGCAGGGATAGTTGCAACTCAGGGTATGGATGGACTTGTACTAGCAACAATTATGGCAGGCGTTATGCTCATTTTAATGGGTGTTTTCAAACTTGGCTCACTTATTAAATTTATTCCTAATACAATTACTGTGGGTTTTACTGCAGGTATTGCCGTTACAATTCTGATCGGTCAGATTAAAGATTTTCTTGGCCTTACATATAATGACGGTGTAAAACCCGTGGAAACAATAGAAAAAATTGAAGCAAATATAGGTGCTATATCTACTTTCAGCTGGCAGGCTTTTTTAGTTGGTGCAGTATGTCTTGCAATTCTCATAATTTATCCCAAATTTGAAAAACGTGTACCACCCTCACTTATTGCAGTTGTTGTAGGCGCACTTATGGTAAAATTTATTCCCGGTCTTGATGATGGTGTTTTTACAATAGGCGAACTTTATGAAATCCCCACAGGCTTACCATCGCTTAACATAGGCTCAATTGATTTCAGTTTCCGGAAAATTTCCGAACTCCTTCCCGATGCCTTTACTATTGCAATTTTAGCGGCTATTGAGTCTCTTTTATCCTGCGTAGTTGCAGACAGTATGGTGAATTCAAAGCATCGTTCCAATATGGAATTGGTGGCCCAGGGAGCAGGTAACTTAGCGTCGGCTTTGTTTGGCGGTATTCCGGCAACGGGAGCGATTGCAAGAACGGCGGCCAACGTAAAAAATGGCGGCCGGACACCGATTGCTGGTATGGTTCATGCAGTAGTCCTTTTACTTATGATGGTATTTTTGATGCCTTATGCAGCGCTCATTCCCATGCCTACCATTGCAGCGATTCTTTTCCAGGTTGCTTACAATATGAGCGGCTGGAGAACGGTGGCGCATCATATGAAAGCATCGCCGAAGAGTGACGTTTTGGTATTACTTCTAACCCTGGTTCTTACGGTGGTGTTTGACTTAATTGTGGCAATCGGTATCGGGTTTGGTATGGCAGCCCTACTGTTTATGAAGCGTATGGCCGAGGTAACGGATGTACACGGTTGGATTTATGCAGAGCAGCAGGACGAAGAAAGCGACGTGGATAATATCAATCTTAGGAAAGTGCCGGAGGGAATCCGCGTATTTGAAATCAATGGTCCCATGTTCTTTGCGGCTTCCGAAAAGTTTATGTCGGTAGTAAAAGAAACGGACGAGGATGTTTTGATTATCCGTATGCGTAGCGTACCGGCAGTGGATGCGACGGGGTTGTTAACCATAGAAAAGATTTTGGAACAGTGCAAAAAGCATGATGTACAGATTATTTTCTCCCATGTAAATGAGCAGCCCATGCGGGTGTTGGAGAAGGCCGGAATTGTAGAGCGCATCGGCAGAGAAAATTTCTGCGACCACATTGATGCAGCCCTTGCCCGGGCGGAAAAATTGATAAATGAATAAAAAGGTTGCTGAAAATAGAAAATAATGATAATATACTAGCGTTGCTATTCGCTGAAGTATGATAAGAAACGAAAGGCTTGGTAAACTTATGATTTCAAAGACAATTAACGTAACAAAAGATTTCGGAACGGATATGATTCCTTATTTGGTTCAATCCGCATGTCATTATGACTGCTCACTTCATATTATGGACGGAACAAAGAAGATTAATATGAAGAGCATTATGGGAATGACAATTCTGCAATTGAAACAGGGAAACAGTTTTGAACTTTTGGCCGATGGTGCGGACGAACAGTCTGCAGTGGACGGAATTGCCGGTTGTTTTGAATAAAGAAGAAAACGGAAAGAGGCCGCAATGGGACAACCTGTTGCGGTCATTATTTTTGGAGGAGGGAAAAATTATGGCACATCAGCTGACAAAAGAAGATATTGCCAAAATGGAAGAAGAAATCGAGTACCGGAAATTAGTGGTACGGAAAGAATTGCTTGAGGCCGTAAAGAACCCCCGGGCGCAGGGGGACTTAAGTGAGAATTTTGAGTATTATGCGGCAAAGAGGGAAAAGAACAAAAACGAAAGCAGAATCCGGTATTTGGACCGCATGGTCAGAACGGCCAAAATCATAGAAGACCATTCGGCGGCGGATGAAGTAGGCATCGGCGATAAGGTGACGGTGTTTTTTGAAGATGAGAACGAAGAGGATACCTACGAGCTTCTGACAACGGTGGGGAGCGATTCCCTGAATAACCGAATCAGCATTGAGTCTCCCATAGGGAAGGCCGTGCGGGGCAAAAAAGTAGGAGATCGGGTAAAGGTAGTTATCAATCCGGAGGTCTCATTTTACATAATAATTCGGGAAATTGTTAAGAAATCTTAAAATTTGAAAAATAACCACAAAATATAGCAAAATCAACAAAAACATCCCCCGATATCTAGCGATTGACATAAAACAATTTGCAATATAAGATGGTATTGTGTAATAAATGTAACAATTTTGTAATATTTGAAGGATGCGTATGAGTTTAGTTTTAAAGAAAACCCTGGCGATGGCATTGGTTTGTTTTATCCTTTCCGGATATGCGATGCCGGCTATGGCGCAGGAAACAACAGAAGAATATTTGCTTTGTGAAGTATTGGTGCGTGCCAACCTCAGAGAGCAACCCTCCGGACAGGGGCGCTGGATTATGACGGTGCCGGCCGGCGTATCGGTTATGGTGCTTGAACAGACCCAGCCGGACTATTGGCTGATTTCCTATGAAGGAACGGAAGGGTATATGTATACCGGATGTTTATCGGAACTGGAATATGTTACACCGGTTGACGAAGCAGAGGCGGCGGAAGAACCGGAGACAGCTGTTTCGGAAAACACTGCGGAAGATGCAGAAACGAATGCGGCGGATAATGCAGCGCAGCAGGCAGTTCAAAACGGAAGCGCGTATTTGGGCGCTGCCGGCGGTGGTTTGATTGTGGGAAACGGCAGAAGTGGCAGCAGTGAAAGCGTTACCACAAGCGGATATATTGCCCAGGCAGAAGTACTTGCCAATGCAAAAATGCGTACTTTCCCTTCCACGGACAGTGCCAAAATTCTGACATTGCCCCAGGGTGCCGTGGTTGATGTTATTGATGACGGAGAAAATGGGTTTACCCATATACATTATAACGGAAATGAAGGGTATGTATTTACCCGTTGTATCAGTTATTCTTCGGGAAGTGCTTCCCGGTCATCCGGAGCGGTGACGCAGATTACGGTGCCGGAAGTGCAGACCCAGGGGGCGGCGCCGGCCGAATCTTCGGCGACAGATACGCGGCGCAATATTTCCATGATGGCGGCGTCTACCGTAGCATCAACGATTTCCGTAACCACAACAGCAGCGGCGATGCCCCAGGCAGTAGAACAGGTGCAGATGGTGGAACAGCAGGAGCTGGCAGCAGCACCGGCGTCCTCTTCCATGCAGGTGGCAACCGTTAATAACAATGTGCGTTCCGGAACGGATTTTGAAATTTCAACCAGAGCAAATATGCGCCAGATGCCATCGTCGGACAGTACCAGACTGGCAACGCTTCCGATTGGTGCGCAGGTAACTTTGCTCGGACAGACGACGGACGGCTATACCATGGTGCAGTACAACGGTATGGTGGGATATGTGTTGGATTCCTGTGTGACGGATATCGTGGATATCAGCCGATTGGGACAGGAACCGGTATTGTTTACGATTACGGCGTATTGTTCCTGCAGGATTTGCTGCGGAAATTACAGTCCGGAGGTAACCGGTCGGGAATCCC
>JAZSJD010000063.1:0-5326 GCA_045534165.1 Acutalibacteraceae bacterium
CGGCAACAGCGGTTCGAATCCGCTACGGGTCACCAACGAAACAAGTTAAAGAAAGCAAAGCAATTTGCTTTTAAGATAGATTGTGTCGAGCACGGAAGTGTGCCGGTGCAATAGAATTGGTGTCTATGGTGATGAGGGTCCACCCGTTCCCATCCCGAACACGCTAGTTAAGCTCATCAACGCCGAAAATACTTGGCTGGAAGCGGCCCGGGAAAATAGGACGACGCCAATACAAAGTGCCGGTTTGAATAATATCAAACCGGCTTTTTTAAAAAAGAATATGCCCTAATAGCTCAGTCGGTAGAGCACGCGGCTGTTAACCGCGGTGTCACAGGTTCGAGTCCTGTTTGGGGCGCCAAAAATAAAGGACTACTTCGGTAGTCCTTTATTTTTATCCAATCCGAAGGATTGGTATGTAATCACGCCTTAGCGTGTATGTAATTGCCGAAGGCGTATGGCATCACCGCAGGTGTATTTTATCTTCGGATTGATTACATACATTTCTTCGAAATGATTACATACCATCTTCGATGGATTACATACACGACTTCGTCGTGATTTGACAGGTGACATTATATAATGATATTGAATCAATATCCTCAAAACTTTTCATTCTATGGTGAAACGTTCGGATTTGTCCTTTATATATGACAAAAGGCAGAGAGTTTATGACTCTCTGCCTTTACTGTTCTTTATCCTATGAATCTATATTTAAAGTGTACGACTGCTGATCTCTGCATGTGTTATTATATCATTTAATTTTTCACCTGTTTCAAGGGTGTATGTCAGCAATTGGTCTACATTTTCATATGTTTCTTCAGTATCTTGTCGATAAATTTGAGAAATGCCTATTTGTTTATTAGTGTTATGCGCTATTGAATAAATTTTGTCTTTCCAAACAAATTCAATTTCACCACCATGAATAATACACCATTTGAAATCACTTATTGTATTAAATTTATTATAGTCAGGATAGGTTTCTGAATTATTCACAATTAGTCCACCTTTTGATTTTATTTCTGGAATTTCAGTATTCCAATAATTAATTATTTTGTGTTCCAGGTTTGGTATACCGGTATTCGGATCCCAAGAGAATACGTGGTCGTGCGGGTCAGTGTGTGCCCACGGGCGGCTGTGGTCAGAAAAGTGTCGTTCAACGGTTGCTCGACCATCTTCACCAATTTTAGTTTTTACAAGGTAGTTCCCTTTTTTAGTTGCAATTAATGTTTCTTTTACTTCTCCGGGTTTGCCTAAAAAACGCTCATCTTCCGGTTTAGTTGGTTTCCATTTGCCACCAAAAGCACTTCCAGTTCCTTTTTCAATGATAGATGTCACGTAGCCACACTTGTATTTGAAAACATTGATACCTTTTTCTAATTCGTTGTATTTTGTATTCTTTTGTTCGCTGTCATCATCGTCTTCGTAATGTGTCCATGAACTTAAATCGTAATCTATGTATAATATATTACCTTTCATTTCAGGGAAAGGTTTATGATAACAGATTACTAATTCCGGTTCAATGCGACGCAACATTTCATTGTAACCTTTCATGAAAAAATTTTTTTGATCACTATGACTGTTATGCTTTGATACCATATAAGTTGAAACAGCTACTATGGAACCCTTTTCAATACCATTAAAACAGAAATCAAAAGTATTTTCAAGCCCCCAATTAACAGTCGGTATAACTTTTATACCTTTTTTTGATAAATATGCACCTACCCATCTATTTCTGAAAGTGTTATAGAGTTGCATTACAGGATTCATTTCTATATACATACTGAAATCAGGGGTGAGAACCGCCTTGTATTTCTTTAAGGTTTCCACAAATTTTTCAGGATTTTTCCAAATACTTTCAAATTTGTAATCGTACAAAAAGAAATGTACAATTCTTTGATAATGATTATCTTTGCCATTTTTAACCTTATCAAATCCAATAAGCCTTAAATCATTCTTTAAAGCAATATTGGTTTTAGGAATAATTGGCATTGACCATGCTTCGTTAGAATTGTATTCGTTTCGTAAAAATAAGGGATCTGTGCGATAATTAAAATTTTGTACAGTCAAAATATACCTCCAAAAAAATAATGCAGAGGAACAAATGTTCTCTCTGCGTTTATATTGTAGACTATATTTTATGTTTTGTCAAGAGATTGTTTTGTTATTATCATTATTATTTTTCCAATCTTCAAATATTTGTTTTCTTTTATTGTTTTCATAAAAAACTATTATTTCGGACGAAAGAAAAAAGCCACCTGTAAAAGGTGACTTCATGTATATACAAAAACTTGCAAAACCGTATAATAATAACCAATCTTTTATGGTCATTACTTTTTCTTCTTTGTAAATTTATTTTGTCAATTCCTGATACATTTTCATAAGTTCGGCACCGCAAGAGTTTGGTCGCTGATTTGAGTTCAATTTGGGGAGCAAATCATCATTATCCCTTGACATAAAAACGGTCGAGCAGTATAATTGTTGCGTTAACAACTGTTGCATATGCAACTAATTTGGAGGTTATTATGCCAAAAATAATGAAGAGCCTTAACAGTATAAGCCGCTGTCAGGCTACATACAGAAGCGAAAAGCTGAAAGCAGACGGAATCTGTGCCTGTCATCACGCATTTATACTGATGATTACCAAAGAGCCGGGTCGCTCCCAAGAAGAGCTTACCCGTGAAATTTGCCTTAATAAAAGCACGGTTACAAGAACGCTTGCTCATCTTGAAAAATATGGTTACATAACTCGAATGCCAAATCCCGATGACAAGCGTCAATTTCTTGTTTATCCCACAGATAAAATGATGGAAATTCTGCCTGAAGTGAGAGCGATTGCCGCCGAATGGAACAATTGTATTTCTGACGGTATTGCGGAAAATGAGCTTGAGATTTTTCACTCGGTTTTAGAACGTATGGAAAATAAGGCGAAAACTATAGTTCGGGAGTTATAAAATGAAGAGAATATTATCTTATCTCAAACCGTTCAAGCTACGTATGCTTGTGGGCTTTCTTATTAAAGTAACAGGCACAATGGCAGAGCTTGTTTTACCATATATTTTAACCCACATTCTCGAAAACGTGATAGTTGAATTGAATGTGAATAAAATTATATTTTATGGTATCGTTATGGTGTTTTTCAGCATTGTTGCGTGCCTTGGCAACATTATTGCCAATCGTATGGCGGCAAGAGTTACAACTAATTTTTCAAAAGCAATGCGTAAGGAGCTTTTTACAAAAATGCTTTATCTTTCTTCCGCTGATACTGACGCTTTTACCATACCGTCACTGGAGTCACGCATAACAACCGATACATACAATGTTCACAACTTCATCGGTATGATGCAGAGAATGGGTGTCAGAGCCCCGATTTTGCTCATCGGCGGTATTTCGCTCACACTTATTATGGACAGAGCTTTGGCACTTGTTATGATTGCAACCCTGCCCGTTATTTTTATAACGGTTTACTCCATCTCCCGCAAGGGAGTGCCGCTTTACACTAAGGTGCAAAAATCGGTAGATAATATGATCAGAGTTGCCAGAGAAGATGTTCAAGGAATACGGGTTATCAAGGCGCTATCTAAAAATGAACATGAAAACCGCCGCTATGATAAAGTCAACGTTGAGCTTTCAAAGCAAGAGCGCCATGCAGGTACAGTTATGGGTGTGGTCAATCCTGTAATGACGCTGCTTATGAATCTCGGTATTGCCGCGGTCGTTGCTGTTGCGGCAATCAGGGTGTCAAAGGGCTTGTCTTCTCCCGCGACGGTGATTGCTTTCATGCAGTATTTCACGCTTATTTCAATGGCTATGATGTCGCTTTCGCGTATGTTTGTTATGTACACAAAATGTGCCGCTTCCGCAAACCGAATAGCCGAAGTTTTAGATACTCCCGACAAATTCAACATAACCGAAGACACACGTATATCGGACGGTATTCATATTTGCTTTGATAATGTATCATTTTCATACTTTGGTAAGAAGCAAAATCTCCGAAATATTTCTCTCTCTCTTAAAAAGGGAGAAAGACTTGGCATTATCGGTGCAACAGGCAGCGGAAAATCAACCTTCATAAAGCTTTTGTTAAGATTTTATGAGCCCGATTCGGGTGAAATAAGAATTAATGGCAAAAACATAACCTCTTACAGCCGTGAACAGCTCACTTCCATGTTTGGCGTTGCATTGCAGAACGATTTTGTCTATGCCGACAGTGTTGAGGAAAATATTCGCTTCGGCAGGGATATTTCTAAACCAGACATAATCAGAGCCGCGAAAATTGCGCAAGCACACGATTTTATCACCGCTGTGCCTGACGGTTATGCCCGTATGCTTTCTTCCAAGGGTACAAATATTTCGGGCGGACAGAGGCAGAGAATTCTGATATCCCGTGCGATAGCCTCAAATCCCGAAATTCTGATTCTTGACGATTCATCATCTGCCCTTGACTACAAGACAGATGCAAATCTCAGACGTGCACTTGACGAAAATATGTCAGGCTCAACCATTATTACCGTGGCACAAAGAGTGAGCTCAGTTAAAAATTGCGACCTGATTCTTGTTATAGATGGCGGTGAGGTTATCGGTCAGGGCAAACATGAATGGTTGCTTGAAAATTGCACCGAATATAGAGAAATCAGCGATTCACAGATGGGAGGTGCCTTTGTTGAATAATAAAAACAATAACACTCCTAAAAGAGATAACAAGGGTATTATGTTAAGGCTCGGCAAATATGTAATCGCGCAATGGCATTTATTTATCCCTGCCGTTATTTTTACTTTGCTTTCAAATCAGCTCTCTCTGCTCGGACCTCGCTATTCGGGAGCGGCGCTTGATGCAATCGAATCGTTACAAGGTGTTGATTTTCCCGTTGTGTGGGAAAACGTAATTAAGATGATTATCTGTTATGCACTTTCTGCAATTCTTTCTTATATTCTCGCGGTAATAATGATTCACCTGAGTCAAAAGATTACCTATAAAATGCGAAAAGAGCTTTTTGAAAAACTCAACACTTTGCCCGTAGGATATTTTGACACTCACCCTACAGGAGATATCATCAGCCATCTGTCTTATGATATTGACACTATAAACGGCACACTTTCACATGATCTTGTACAGGTTATGACAAGTGTTTATACCGTTGTCGGTTCTCTGATTTTCATGTGGCAGATTTCAAAACCGATGATTCTGATTTTTGTTTTTACTGTTCCTGTTTCAGTGCTGTTTACACGTTACCGCTCAAAAAAGGTGCGACCTTTATTCCGTGCAAGGTCAAAAAAATACGGTGAGCTTAACGGTTATGCAGAGGAAATGCTCTCAGGAGCGAGAACC
>JAZSJD010000084.1:0-6077 GCA_045534165.1 Acutalibacteraceae bacterium
GACAAAATGGCAAGGTTGGTGTAGTGGTAAATTAAAAATTTTTATAGGCTTGTTTAATGTTACATTGTAGGGAACGGCGGTTTCCGACGTTCCGTAAAAATACATAAAATTCACGGTTTGTCGACAAGCGCCAAACCCTACAATACAGCATTAAACAAAACTATAAAAAATTAAAATTCAACTGTAACATTTCCAAACGTGTCAAAAAAACACCACCGTGTCATTCTCGAGCGAAGCGAAGAATCTCGGTGGTGTTATAGTTTATTATTTTCCTTTTTCAGATCCTTCGTTTCACTCGAGGATGACGAAAAAGGAAATGAGATGTTTGCCATTTTGAGATCCTTCGCTTCATCCTCGCCATGGTCATTCTTGAGCGTCAGCGAAGAATCTCGGCGAGGATTTGCTCAAGGATGACAGCAAAATGGCAAGGTTAGTGCAATGATAAATTATAATTCACCTTTTTTGTTGAAACGTGAAAAACAATATGGTATACTTTTTTTATACCACATACGGAGGTAATGTTATGAAAGCTAAAATGACTATTGCAAAGGAATTGAAAGTAGGGAAAATTGACAGAAGAATGTTCGGCTCTTTTGTTGAACATTTAGGACGTGCAGTTTATGGCGGTATTTATGAGCCCGGCCACGAAACAGCAGATGAAGACGGTTTCCGTAAAGATGTTATAAAACTTGTTAATGAACTTGATGTTCCTATTGTGCGTTACCCCGGTGGTAACTTTGTTTCCGGATATAATTGGGAAGATGGTGTTGGCCCTGTTGAAGAAAGACCACAGCGTCTTGAACTTGCCTGGGGAACAACTGAGCCCAACACTTTCGGCACAAATGAATTTATGAAATGGTGTCAGAAAGCAAACACAGCACCTATGATGGCTGTGAACCTTGGCACAAGAGGACCTGATGAAGCACGTGCACTTGTGGAATATTGCAACCTTAACACAAACACAAAATATGCAAAAATGAGAAAAGACCACGGCTATGAAAAACCCTGGGATGTTAAACTCTGGTGTCTTGGTAATGAAATGGATGGTTCATGGCAGATGGGTGCAAAAACAGCTTATGAATACGGAAGAACTGCCCACGAAGCATCAAAACTTATGAAATGGGTTGACCCCTCAATTGAAACTGTGCTTTGCGGTTCATCAAGCAGAAATTCGAAAACTTTCGGCGAATGGGAAGCAACAGCTCTTGATATCGCTTACGACAGCATTGATTATCTTTCACTTCATCAGTATTACGGTAACAGTGCAAAAGATACAGAAACATTCCTTGCTCTTTCAACAGAGCTTGATGAATTTATTTACAGTGTTATCTGTGTCTGTGACTACATAAAATCAAAGAAACGCAGTAAAAAGAAAATTATGCTTTCGTTTGATGAGTGGAATGTATGGTACCATTCATGGGGTGAACCTTTTGAAAAATGGTCAGTTGCACCGCCCTTACTTGAAGATATTTATAATTTTGAAGATGCTCTTGTGGCAGCTTGTATGCTCATTACACTCCTTCGCCACGCAGACAGAATCAAAGTTGCATGCCTTGCACAGCTTGTTAATGTTATTGCACCTATCTTCACCAAAACAGGTGGGGGAGTTTTCCGTCAGACAACGTTCTATCCCTTTGAAAGAATGTCAAAATACGCACGTGGTATTTCAATAAAACCAATTGTTGATTGTCCTAAATACGACACAAAAGATTACACAGATGTGCCTTACCTTGAAACAATTGCAACTTATGATGAGGAAAATGATGAGGTAGCAGTTTTCGTTGTTAACCGTTCACTTAATGAAGATTGTGTTCTTGATTTCAAACTTCTTGATTTTGAAGGATACAAACCTGTTTCCTTTGAATCTATGGATGGTTACGATAAACTCCTTGTAAATGATTTCGGCAAAGAAACAGTATGTATGCATTCAAATGAAGTTCCTTGTGGCGATAATGGTAACTTCACAGCAAACTTAAAGGCTATGAGCTTTAATGTAATCAGATTTAAAAAATAAGGTGATTTTATGAGGTTGTTAAATAAGCTTATCCGTGTGGTTTCAGGTGCTGAACTTGCACAAAAAGAAACGGGCGGTGTATCATCAGGCAAAGCCAATGAGGAACTTGTTCCCTTTTTACGTTCCTGCGCTGCTGATGGTTGTGTGTTGCTTAAAAACAACGGTGTTCTGCCTTTCAGTGAAAAAAACAATATTGCAGTTTTCGGTAGAGTTCAGTATGACTATTTCTATGTGGGTAACGGAAGTGGCGGAGATGTAAGCACTCCATATAAGGTTAATCTTATTGATGCATTGCAGAACAGTTCACTTAAAATCAATGAAGATTTAAAAGAGAAATATATAACCTGGTGTCAGAAAAAGAAAAACATTCCTGACCCGGGTTTCTGGGCACACTGGCCAAGGTTTTATAAAGAAATGCCCATAAGCCTGAAAGAAATTAAGGAAGCTTCACAAAAAAGCGATTGTGCAGTTGTTGTGGTTGGTCGCTCATCAGGTGAAGACAGAGAAAATGTACTGAAAAAAGGCAGTTTTTACCTGAATGAAAAGGAAAAAGCACTCCTTGATAAAGTTACTTCTGTTTTTTTAAAAACCGTTCTTGTGCTCAACATCGGCAACATAATGGATTTTGAAGAAATTGCAAAATATGGTGATAAAATTTCTGCCATTCTTATTGTGTGGCAGGGTGGTATGGAAAGTGGAAATGCAGTTGCAGATGTGCTTTCAGGCAAAGTGAATCCATCGGGCAAACTTACTGACACAATTGCAAAAACTTATGAAGATTATCCCTCGGCAGATAATTTCGGCAAAATGAAATTCAATAACTACGCTGAAGATATTTTTGTAGGTTACCGTTATTTTGAAACTTTTGCCCCCGAAAAAACTCTTTATGAATTCGGTTTCGGCTTGTCTTACACAACCTTTGATGTGAAGTTTGTAAGTGCAGAAGAAAAAGATGATGAAATAACTTTTGTTTCAGAAGTTAGAAACACAGGCTCTCTTGCAGGTAAAGAAACGGTACAGATTTATGTTTCGGCACCTCAGGGTAAACTTGGTAAAGCAAAAAAGAGCCTTGCAGGTTTCAGAAAGACAAAACTTCTTCAACCCGGTGAAACGCAGGAAATCAGAATCACAGTAAACAAATATATGTGTTCATCTTTTGATGATTCAGGAGTTACGGGTTACAAAAATTCTTACATTCTTGAAAAAGGCGAATATAAATTCTGCCTTGGCACAAGTGTTAAGAAATGTGATGTTGTTTTCTCAAAACTTCTTGAAAAAGATGAGGTTCTCAGAACTTTAACTGAAGTTATGGCCGTTAAAGAAGAAATGGTTTTTGACCGTTTCAGAGCAGAAGAAAGAAACGGAAAAATTTCTTTGGCAAAAGAAAAAGTTCCTGCATCTTCAACAAACCTTAAAGAAATTATCCTCAGGAACCTGCCCTCAGGTAAAGAAATGACAGGGGATAAAGGATATAAACTGAAAGATGTAAAATCAGGCAAAGTTTCAATGGATGATTTTGTTGCACAGCTTGATTTGACTGAATTGGAGGCTATCAGCCGTGGCGAAGGACTTATGAACAGTTCCTTGGGCGCTGAGGGTAATGCAGGTGTTTTAGGTGGTGTTCTTGTGTCTTTGAGAGATAAAGGCATACCTCCTATGACAACAACAGACGGTCCTTCAGGAATAAGGCTTATGGCATCTTGTTCGCTGCTTCCCTGCGGTACTGCAATTGCCTGCACCTGGGATGAAGAACTTGTTGAAAACCTTTTTTACATTGTAGGCAGAGAGATGTGTGAACGAAAAACAGATATGCTACTTGCTCCCGGAATGAACATTCACAGAAATCCTCTTTGCGGACGTAATTTTGAATATTATTCAGAAGACCCCTTTGTCAGCGGTAAAATTGCATCAGCAACAGTTAAGGGTATACAGAAACATAACCTTTCTGCTTGTCCCAAACATTTTGCCTGCAACAATCAGGAGTTTAACAGAAACCATACTGATTCCGTTGTTTCACAGAGAGTTTTGCGTGAAATTTATCTCAAAGGTTTTGAAATATGCGTGAGAGAAGCAAAACCCTTGAATATTATGACAAGCTATAACAAAATAAATGGTGTATGGAGCCATTATAACTACGAGCTCTGCACAACTGTTTTAAGAAATGAATGGGGATATGAGGGTAATGTTATTACAGACTGGTGGATGAGATATGCACCGTCACCTGAATTCCCTGAACTTAAAGATAATGCTTACAGAGTGAGAGCACAGGTTGATGTGCTTATGCCCGGTGGTAAAACTGCTGTGAGCAAATCCGCATCAGATGATGGTTCACTTACAGAAACTTACGGTAAAGAAAACGGTATAACTTTAGGTGAACTTCAGAGAAGTGCAAAGAATGTTTTGAATTATATTATCAGATCAGGAAAGGAATTATAATATGAATAAGATAATAAGTTTTTTTATGGCTGTTATTACTTTTCTTTTTCCATGCTTTTTTGCAGATATTCCCCAAAAGGATGATTTGCTGGAAGATGACCCACAGTATGTTGTTTTTATGGTGACCAATATTCATTATAAAGACCTTGAACCGTATGTGAAACAGATGGTTGAACTTCACGGTGAAATTGATTCTTCTTCAAAGCGCATGTATGCTTTTGGTGTTGTAGGTCCCATGTGCCTTACACAGTCAATTGAAGAAATGAACGAAGAAGTAAACCACGTTTTTATGTTGGCTGAAAAATATAATGTTCCTGTATTTTTCCAGATGGACGATTGCACAAACTATTCAACATATTTCGGCGACGGTGCAACAATTGATGAGCAGGGCAATAAATTCTACAATGACCCCCAGATGTGTGAATGGGTTGCTTTCCCGAAAGAAAACGAAGAATGGGGCGGTCAATCCTACGGAATGTTGCCAAGATGGCATTGCGATTGGAGCGGAGTACCTTTTGCAACAGCAGGCGGTTTCCCTTGCTTCAATTCACCCCAATATCTTGAATGGTATTCAAAGCAGGTAAAAGAAGGTTTTATAAAACCTTTGCTTGAAAACTATACAAGGCTTAAAGAAAACGGTAAAGGCTATCTTCTGGCAGGTATCAACACAGGTTGGGAAACACAGATACCCGACTATTCAGGTGCAGATTATGCTTCAATGGAAGATTTTGAAAAAGCTCAATACGGAATGCACGCTTTGCATAACCTTGGTTATGATGAAGCGAAACTTAAAAAAGAAGCTTTGAAAAAATTCAAATCTGTTGAAGAATTGACAAAAGAGCTTCTTTATGGAGTTCTGGCTGATTATATTGAGTTTACCTGCAAACTTTTCTTTGATGCAGGAATTGAAAAACACAAGATTTTCTCTCACATAGTTTCTCTCTCTTCATATACGGAAGAATACAGCACAACAAGACCGCCCGTGTGGGTTTGCATAAATGATTATTCAACTCCCGGCTGGACAATGAGTCCCAAAACCTGCCCTTACGATTTGGATACGATTTATATGTATCTTGCACAGAATGGCAGAAATATGTATGTAAATGCAGAGGGCTATGCCCACTATGACAATGAGGAAACTTTAAGAGAATATTTCAAAGAAAGTCTTTTAGGTAATGCAAAGCTTATAACCGTTTATGGTTATGACCAGGAAACAGGACCTTACGGATATCAGAAAAATCCTGATTTCTATTATGTAAAGGTAACCAAAGAGTGGCTTAACTACCAATTGGGTGCAGATTATAAATGGACTGAGCGACCTGATTTATCGGAAGAATACGGTGGACCTCAATGGCTTGTTGAAGCAAAATTAAAACTTAAAGAACTTTTTGAATAATCAAATAACCGTACAGATGAAAAAATCTGTACAGTTATCTCAGACTGTCGATAAACCCGCATAAGCATATATGCGGATATTATTGATATAAAAAAGTTATTATTAAAACCAAGAAAACAGCAATTGAAAAGTGGGTGATACATCGAATATCACCCACTTTTTGCATATATTTGCCATTTTTTCACCCTCTCGAGGTACCATTGTACATCTTCGGGGTTCAAAAATGTCATT
>JAZSJD010000025.1:0-16502 GCA_045534165.1 Acutalibacteraceae bacterium
GTAGGGTTTGGCGCTTGTCGACAAACCGTGAATTTTATGTATTTTTACGGAACGTCGGAAACCGCCGTTCCCTACAATGTAACATTAAACAAGCCTATAAAAATTTTTAATTTACCACTACACCAACCTTGCCATTTTGTCGTCATCCTTGAGCGTAAGCGAAGGATCTCAAAATGGCAAATACCTCATTTCCAAACGAGATTCTTCGCTCACGCTCGAGAATGACACGTTTGGAAATGTTACAGCTAAATTATAATTTAACTGTTTGTTCCCATGTATGCATCGGGAATCTGTCCTACGATAATTGTTTCACCTATGACAATAGTGTTTTCAACAGATGCTGTCATTCTTTTTCCGGCAGTGAGGATGCTGATATCAGCCTCAACTCTTATTTGTATCTGATGACGTGATTGGTTGATTCCCGTGCTTTCAAAAAGGTTTTCAATTGAACTTCGTGCATTACCTGAAAGGCTTATGTAAAATGTTAAATCCGGACCTCTGCCCGTGAGCAAGTCACTGCCTGTCAGTGTGCCGATAGGCACTGAAATGGGACAACGTGAGAAATGATTGATTTCTTTTACAACATTGTCAAGGATTTTTCCCTCAATTGCATTTGTAAGGTTGATGTTTGTGTTTACTGAAATTATGTTTCCGTTTTCGTCAAATCTGTAATCTGCAAGTTCTCTGTGGTTTTCATCGTCCTCTTTGATAACTTTATCTACTGAATTGTTTATTGCCTGCATAGCAATATTTTTTGCCTTGTCTACTGCTATGTCCTGAATAATAGGGGAGGCTCTTGAATCTACAATTATAAACAAGAAAGTAAACATCGCAAGCATTATAAACATTAAAAACAGCGTTTTGATTTTTAACCTTTTCTTCCTGCTGGAACGCAGAACACCCTTTCTCATATAATCACCTAATTTTATTATATGTATTTGTTTTATACTGTTGAATTTTCATAAAGGTTGTGTTAAAATCAAGACAGGCATATATACAAATCTACAAAAGGAAAGGATATTCCTGTAATGAAAGTTAAAGAATTGACAGAAATATTAGATGGTAGTGTAATTTATGGTGAAGAGTTTCTCGACAGAGAAGTTTACACAGCCTGCGGAAGCGATATGATGAGTGACGTGCTTGCTTTTGTTAAAGAGCAGGCGGTTATGCTCACAGGTCTTGTTAACCCTCAGGTGGTAAGAACTGCAGAAATGATGGATATGAAATGTATTGTTTTTGTAAGAGGTAAAAAACCTGATATCGGTATGATTGACCTTGCTCAGGAAAGAGAAATTGTTCTCATCAGAACAGAAATGGAAATGTTTACAGCTTGCGGTAAACTCTATGAAGCAGGTCTTCGTGGAGGCAGTGGTAAATAATGAGCGAATTGAATTTTAAGTACGAGGTTCTCAAAAATGATTTTACCTGTGCAGGCGAAGCTTCAGGCAAAATCAAACGTACGCTTAAAGATTTAGGCTTCGATTCAAACTTAATAAGAAATGTTGCAATTGCAGTTTATGAGGGCGAAATCAACATGGTAATCCATGCAGACGGTGGTTTTATAACATGTGATATTGACCCTGAATGTATAACTGTTGTGCTTGATGATAAAGGCCCCGGTATTCCCGATGTTGAACTTGCTATGCAGGCAGGTTTCTCAACTGCACCTGATAATGTAAGAGCTTTAGGTTTCGGTGCAGGTATGGGTCTGCCCAATATCAAAAAATATGCTGACGATATGCAGATTGAAACACAGGTAGGCGTCGGCACAAAAATTACACTTAAGTTTAATGTAAAATAAATATTTCCGGGAGGAAAATCTCTATGGATCAATATTTTCATTCAGTACGCCTTGATACAGATAAGTGTCTTGGCTGTATGAATTGCATAAAAAGATGCCCTACCGAAGCTATACGAGTTCGTAAAGGTAAGGCTAAAATGATTCACGAAAGATGTATTGACTGTGGCGAATGTATCAGAGTTTGTCCCCATCGTGCAAAATATGCTGAACGTGAATCTTTAACAAATATTGTAAATTATAAATACAGAATTGCTGTGCCTGCACCTGCACTTTACGGTCAGTTCAGCAATGTGGACGATATTAACATAATTCTCAGTGCACTCAAAAGAATGGGTTTTGATGAAGTGATGGAAGTTTCCAAGGGTGCAGAGCTTGTTTCCCATGCAACAAGAAAACTGATGGCATCAGGTGCGCTTAAAAAACCTGTGATTTCATCGGCTTGTCCCGTTGTGTGCAGACTTATCAGAATTTCTTTCCCCGAGCTTATTCCCAATGTTGTTAACCTTAACGCTCCTTTTGAGGAAGCAGCAAAACTCGCACGTGAAAAAGCTATTAAGGAAACAGGTTTTTCATCAGAAGATATAGGTGTATTTTTTATAACACCTTGTCCTGCAAAAATCACGGCAATCAAGCAACCTCTTTTCAGTGAAAAATCAAATTTTGACGGTGCAGTTGCCATAAGTGATATTTACACAGTAATGCTCCAGCAGATGAAAAAGGTTACTGAAATTGAAAACATTCAGCAATCAGGCAGAATCGGTGTGGGCTGGGCTGTAAGCGGTGGTGAAGCATCTGCTTTGCTTCTTGATAACAGCCTGCACGTAGATGGCATTGAAAATGTAATGAAGATTCTTGAAGAAATTGAAGACGAAAAACTCAATAACATTGATTTTATTGAGCTTAATGCTTGCACAGAAGGTTGTGTAGGTGGTTGTCTTACTGCGGAAAATCCCTATATTGCAAAAAACAGACTTCAATCTCTTAAAAAATATCTTCCTGTTGCCTGCAACAGAATCGGTGTTGACGATGTACCGAAAGATATGTATTGGGATAAACCTCTTGAAGAATTACCGGTTATGCGTCTTTCAGGCAATATTGTGGATGCAATGCGAATGATGAACGATATCAAGGAAATACAGAAAATGCTTCCCAACCTTGATTGCGGTACTTGTGGTGCACCTTCCTGCAAAGCTCTTGCAGAAGATGTGGTTAAAGGTTATGCAAGTGTGAATGACTGTATGTTCCTGCTTCGCAAACAGCTCGGAGAAAAAGATATGGAAAACCTTGTCCCTGCACCGTTCCAGAAAGAAACCGAGGAATAAATTCTATGGATGTTATAAAATATATTGACCCTATAATCGGAAGTGTAGGTGAGGTGGAAGATTTATTCTGCCATGGCGGTGGAAAAACTTATCCCGGAGCCTGTGTACCCGGCGGTATGGTACAGTTATCTCCCGATACAATCACAGGTGGCGATAACGGAACAGGTTACAGCTATACCCACAACACAATTGAAGGCTTCAGCGTAAACCATATGAGCGGTATCGGCTGGTATGGTGATTTAGGTAATCTTCAGATTATGCCCGTTGTAGGTAAAACAGATTTAAGAAGCGGTTCTAATCAGGAAATACCTTTCCTGAAAGGTATTGATGGTTGGAAGTCTCCCTTTACACACGAGAGAGAAAAAGCAGAAGCGGGATATTATTCTGTTTTCCTTGACAGATATAATATTCAGGCTGAAATGACCGTTACAACTCACACAGGCTTGCTTCGCTTTACTTACCCTGAAAATAAGGAATCAGGCATAATTTTCAATTTTTCCCGTCGTATCGGCGGTAAAGCTGATTTCCAGAAAATCAGAGTTATAAATAATAACCGTATCGAGGGCGAAATTATCTGCACACCAAAAGGTGGCGGATTCGGTCACGGTCACGGAAAAATAAACTATAATTTACATTTTGTGTGTGAGCTCTCAAAACCAATGGAAAGTTTCCGTTTCTTTGAAAATGAAGAATTCAAAGGCGGAACAGACTATTTTGAAAGCGAAGATGCAGGACTTTTTGCCCGCTTTGCAACAGAAAAAAATGAGCAGATTGTTGCACGCATAGGCATTTCATATGTTGATTTAGCAGGTGCTGAAAACAATCTTGAAAAAGAATGTTGTGATTTTGACTTTGAAAAAGCAAAGTTTAATGCACAGAATTTCTGGAGAAAAGCTCTCTCTGCCATTGAAACTGACAGCCGTGACGAAAAGGATTTAACTTTGTTTTATACCTGCCTTTATCACGTTTTGTTAGACCCGAGAACTTTTGCCGATGTTGATGGCAGATGCAGATTGCCTGACGGAGAAATAATCAAAGCTTCCTATTGCCAGAGAACAGTTTTCAGCGGTTGGGATGTTTACAGAAGTGAATTCCCGCTTCTCACAATCATTTCTCCCGAAACTGTGAATGATCAGGTAAATTCTCTTATGGCAATTTCTTTGAACGGGAATACAGCATATCCACGCTGGGAACTTCTGGGCATCGGTTCAAACTGTATGGTAGGTGATTCAGGTACACTTGTTGTGGCTGATGCTTACCTGAAAGGTATCAGAAATTACGATGCTGAAAAAGCTTATGAAATTGCACTTGCTGATTATAAAGGTAAAGGTAATTTCTGTGATAAGCCATACAAAGGTCTGCGTCCTGATAATGTGGCATACAGAGAAAATGTATATGTTCCTGAAAAATTAAGCGATACGCTTGAGTTTTTGCTTTCTGACTATGTTATGTACCTTTGGGCAACAGAGCTCGGCAAAACTGAAGATGCTGAATTTTTCAGAAAACGTTTTGTTCGTTATAAGGAAAATTATAATCCTGAACTGGGCTTTATGGCACCCAGATATGAAAACGGTGAATTTGTGTTTGAAGAAAATGAATATGATGATGACGGATGCGTTGAAAGCAACATTTTCCAGCAATCCTGGTTTGTGCCTTTTGATGTTGACGGACTTCTTGATTTGTTCGGCAGAGAAAGGTCAACAGAGCTTCTTGAAAGATTTTTTGAAAAAGCAGATTTGCCCGCACTCTGGAATGACGATTATAACCATTCAAATGAGCCTTGCCATAATATAAGCCACTATTTTAATTTCCTGTCACTTCCCCACAGAACACAGTATTGGACAAGAAGAATTCAGAAAGAATCTTATTCACAAGGCGCTTTCGGATTCTGCGGTAATGAGGATGTGGGTCAGTTATCTGCATGGTTTGTGCTTTCTGCAATGGGCTTTGCACAGCTTTGCCCCGGTGACGGAAAATATCATATCAACACACCTTTGTTCAAAGATATAAAAGTAAAGCTTGATAAAAAATATCACAGCTGTAAAGTTGCAGATGTCCTTGATATAAAGTGCGATAAAGAACCTCTTGATTATCCTTATGTTAAAGGAATATATGTAAACGGTAAAAAGATTGACAGAACATATATCACCTATGAGGAAATAACAGAAGGCGGAACAATTCTTTTTGAACTGGGAGATGATTTTTCTCTTGGACAGAAAGCATAACAAAGATATAGTACCGGTAGCGAAAATGCTTCGGAAAAATATGACAAAAGAAGAAAAACACCTTTGGTACGATTTTCTTAAGAATTATCCTGTTCGTTTTTCAAGGCAAAAGGTTATCGGAAAGTATATTGTGGATTTTTATTCACCTTCAACCGATCTGGTTATAGAACTTGATGGTTCACAGCACTATGAAACTGAAGGTGCAGAAAAAGATAAGCAGAGAACAAAGTATCTTGAAGCTTATGGCTTGAAAATAATCAGAATTCCGAATAATGAAGTTAATCAGAATTTTGCAGGGGTTTGTGAGTATATAGACAAAATAGTCAGACAATCCCTCAGTCAGCCCTGATGGCTGACAGCTCCCTTTACACAAGGGAGCCTGAAAAGGTTTTAAGAATTATACAGATTATGTTGACGTCTGCAATGATGGCAGTCAGGATAAATTGTTTCTTGTAAGTAAAATATTATGTCTTTTGTTATATTAATTGATTTTTTTAATAAATAAGCAAAATAAGGCTCCCTTGTGTAAAGGGAGCTGTCACCGTAAGGTGACTGAGGGATTGTTAATAAAGAAAGGATTTTCACTATGAAAGTCAGAGATTTGGCAGAAAAATATTCAATGAAAATTTTGAACGAAGCTGATATGGACACAAGAGAGGCGAAAGGCTGTTACTGTGGTGACCTTTTAAGCTGGGTAATGTCAAGGGCAAATGCAGATGATATCTGGCTTACCGTTATGGGTAACATCAATTCAATCGGTGTTGCAGTTCTGGCAGATGTAGCCTGCATAGTTTTAACTGAAAATGCAGCTTTTGATGAAGATGCAATGAAACGTGCGAAAGAAAATAATGTTATAGTTTTGCAGACGGAAATGAACACCTTTGAAACTGCAACAAAAGTTTACGAAATGCTCAGATAAGGAGTGAGGAAAAGTGGAACTGAATTATGATTTCCATTTACATTCCTGTCTGTCTCCCTGCGGAGATAATGATATGACGCCCTATAATCTTGTCAATATGGCAAAGATTATGGGGCTTGACGTTATAGCTCTGACCGACCACAATACCTGCCTTAACTGTCCTGCTGCCATAAAAGCAGGGGAGGAAGCGGGTATTCTTGTTATTCCGGGAATGGAATTATGTACAGATGAAGAAGTTCATGTTGTATGTCTTTTTCCCAATCTTGAAAATGCGATGGATTTTTCAGAATATGTAAGAGAAAGAATACCCCCCGTTGAAAACAGAGAGAAAATTTTCGGTCAGCAACTTATTATGGACCATCAGGATAAGATTATGGGCACAGAAAATCTGCTTCTTACAACTGCTGCAGATGTATCTCTTGACAAAGTGCCTGAACTTATAAAAAGCTTTGGCGGTGTAGCTTTTCCCGCACACATTGACCGTTCATCTTACAGTGTTATTTCAAACCTTGGTGTGATTGACGAATATATGGGTTTCACTTCTGCTGAAATCACTTCAAAAGCAGATAAAAATGAATACATAAAAAAATATCCTGTTCTTGAAAAAATGAACATTTTAACAAGCTCAGATGCTCATTATCTGGAGAATATCGGCACTGCGGGAGGTAAAATTGATATAGTTGAACCAACAATTGACAAAATTTTGTCAATTTTAGTAAAATCGTATTAAAATAAGGTTTTTCTTATTGATTTTTTGTGTGGGGTATGATACAATAAACGCGTATGTTTTAGCAAATTGTTAAGCTTTGATTTATAATTTTTGCGAAAGTACAATTTGTGAAAAAGGAGGAACAATAATGGTTAAAAAAATCAGCAAAAATCCTTTTAACGGCACACCTGAGCAGGAAGCTCAGCTCAAAGCTGTTATTGAGGAAAGCAAGCATGACAAAAGTCTTCTTATGCATGTAATGCAGGAAGCACAGGGCATTTATGGTTATCTTCCGATTGAGGTACAGAAAATGATCGCAGACGGAATGGATGTACCCGTAGAAAAAGTTTACGGTGTTTCAACTTTCTATGCACAGTTTTCTCTCTCCCCCAAGGGTGAATATAATTTCTCCGTTTGTCTTGGTACAGCTTGCTACGTTAAAGGTGCACAGGATCTTATCGACAAACTTGAAGAAGTTCTCGGCATAGGTGCAAAAGAATGCACACCTGACGGTAAATTCTCACTTGAAGATTGTCGTTGTATCGGTGCTTGCGGTCTTGCTCCCGTTCTTACTGTAAATGATGAAGTTTACGGTAAACTTGAAGCAAAAGATATTCCCGGTATCGTAGCAAAATATCAGGCATAAGTTATGCGTGAATTATCACTGAATATTCTTGATATTACTGAAAATTCAGTTTCAGCAGGTGCAAGCCTTATTGAGATTGATGTGTTGGAAAACACAAGTGAAAAAACACTTTCAGTAATTATCTGTGATAATGGCAGGGGAATGAGCGAGGAAACATTGAAAAATGTTAAAGACCCGTTCTATACCACCAGAACCACACGAAAAGTCGGTATGGGAATTCCCTTGTTCAAAATGGCAGCTGAAATGACAGGCGGAAGCCTTGAACTCCAATCAGAGCTCGGCAAAGGCACCAGAGTTTCAGCCCACTTTAAAACAGACAGCATCGATTTCACCCCTTTGGGCGATATTGATGAAACTATTTTAACGCTGATAACTATGCATGAAGATATCGATTTCATTTATCGCTTTAAAATTGATGAGAATGAATTTGTTCTTAAAACTTCAGAACTCAAAGCTATTCTCGGTGGCGTAAGTTTCAATGATATTGATGTCAGAATGTGGCTCAAAGGCTATATCAGCGAACAGACACAAATTATTCGTGGAGGTGTAACATAATGAAAACTCTTGAAGAATTACTTGCTATCAAAGCAAAAGCTCAGGCAAACATCACAACAAGAGAATCAGCAGACGGCAGCGAAGATGTTACAAGAATCGTTGTAGGTATGGCAACTTGCGGTATCGCAGCAGGTGCTCGTCCCGTTCTCAACGGCTTCGTTGAAGAAGTTTCAAAGAGAAACCTTAAAAATGTTACTGTTTCTCAGACAGGTTGTATCGGTATGTGCCAGTATGAACCTATTGTTGAGGTTTTTGCACCCGGCAAAGAAAAAGTAACTTATATTAAAATGACTCCTGAAAAAATCGCAAGAGTCGTTGCTGACCACATTGTAAACGGAAATCCTGTTACTGAATATACAGTAGCATCTATCGCAGAATAAGGAGGAAAATAAAATGTATCGTTCACACGTGCTTGTTTGCGGCGGTACCGGTTGTACTTCCTCAAACAGTATGGCTATTATCGATGCTCTTGAAAAAGAGCTCGCTGATAAAGGCCTTGAAAACGAAATCAAAGTTATCAAAACAGGTTGCTTTGGTCTTTGTGCATTAGGCCCCATTATGATTGTTTATCCCGAAGGTTGTTTTTACAGCGAAGTTAAGGTTGATGATATCCCCGAAATCGTTGAAGAACATCTTCTTAAAGGTCGTATCGTAACACGTCTTCTTTATGATGAAACAGTTGTTAACGAAAAAGAAGTTAAATCACTTAACGAAACAAACTTCTATAAGAAACAGAAGAGAATTGCTCTTCGTAACTGTGGTGTTATCGACCCTGAAAATATTGAAGAATACATCGCTTATGACGGTTACCAGGCACTTGCAAAATGTCTTACTGAAATGACTCCTGAAGACGTTATCAAAGTTGTTAAAGATTCAGGTCTTCGTGGACGTGGCGGCGGCGGTTTCCCCACAGGTCTTAAATGGGAATTCACATCTAAAAACGCTGCTGACCAGAAATATGTTGTTTGTAATGCTGACGAAGGTGACCCGGGTGCATTCATGGACCGTTCAGTTCTTGAAGGTGACCCCCATTGTATTATCGAAGCAATGGCAATCTGTGGTTACGCAACAGGTGCAACAGAAGGTTATGTTTATGTTCGTGCTGAATATCCCATCGCTGTTCAGCGTTTGCAGATGGCTATTGACCAGGCAAGAGAACACGGACTTCTCGGTAAAAATATTTTCGGCTCAGGCTTTGATTTTGATTTGTTCATCCGTCTTGGTGCAGGTGCATTCGTTTGCGGTGAAGAAACAGCTCTTATGACTTCAATTGAAGGCAACAGAGGTGAACCTCGTCCCAGACCTCCATATCCTGCAGTTAAAGGTCTTTTTGCAAAACCCACAACTGAAAACAACGTTGAAACTTTTGCAAACATTCCTCAGATTATCCTCAACGGTGCAGATTTCTTCAAATCAATGGGTACTGAGAAATCAGCAGGTACAAAAGTATTTGCTCTTGGTGGTAAAATCAAGAACACAGGTCTTGTTGAAATTCCTATGGGTACAACACTTCGTGAAATCATCGAAGATATCGGTGGTGGCGTTCCCAACGGTAAAAAATTCAAGGCTGCTCAGACAGGTGGTCCTTCAGGCGGATGTATTCCTGCATCTCTTATGGACACAGAAATCGACTACGATAACCTGACAGCTATCGGCTGTATGATGGGTTCAGGCGGACTTACCGTTATGGACGAAGATAACTGTATGGTTGACATTGCTAAGTTCTTCCTGGCCTTCACAGTTGACGAAGCAGCAGGTAAATGTGCTCCCTGTCGTATCGGTACAAAACGTTTGAGAGAACTTCTTGAACAGGTTACTGACGGTAAAGCAACTCTCGAAACTCTCACAGAAATTGAGAACCTTGCTTACTATATCAAAGAAAACTCACTTTGCGGTCTTGGTCAGACAGCTCCCAACCCCGTTCTTGCAACACTTAAGTTCTTCAAAGATGAATATATTGCTCACGTGGTTGATAAGAAATGTCCCGCAGGTGTTTGTAAAGCACTTCTCAACTACTCAATCATTGCTGATAAGTGTAAAGGCTGTACTCTCTGTGCAAGAAAATGCCCTGTTGGAGCAATTTCAGGTACTGTTAAAGAAGTACACACAATCGACACTGCAAAATGTATTAAATGTGGCGTTTGCGAATCTAACTGTAAATTCGGCGCTATCATTAAAGGCTAATTGAAAGGAGTGTGCCAACAATGGAAATGGTAAATATTAAAATCAACGGCATGCCCTTCAGCGTGCCAAACGGAATCACAATTCTGGAAGCTGCAAGATATGCAGGTATCGAAATTCCCACACTTTGCTACCTTAAAGAAATCAACCAGATCGGTGCTTGTCGTTTCTGTATGGTAGAAGTTGCAGGTCCCAGAGGCAACCGTCTTGTTTCTTCCTGCGTATTCCCCGTTAACGAGGGTATGGAAGTTTTCACAAATACTCAGAAAGTTCACGATTCACGTAAAACTACTCTTGAACTTCTTCTTTCTGCACATGACAGAAAATGTCTTTCTTGCGTACGTAGCGGTTCTTGCGAACTTCAGAAACTCTGCCTTGAATACGGTGTAGATAACGAAGGTCGTTATGACGGTGAAAAACCCGTTTACGAACTTGATACATCTGCAACTCACATGGTAAGAGATAACAACAAATGTATCCTTTGCCGTCGCTGTGTTGCTGCTTGTGACAATCAGGCAATTTCAGTTATCGGCGCAAATGCACGTGGTTTTGATACACATATCGGTTCTGCTTTTGAACTTGGTCTTGCATCATTCTCTTGTGTAGAATGTGGTCAGTGTATTGTTAACTGCCCCACAGGCGCTCTTTATGAGAAAGACGATACAAAAGCTGTGTTTGAAGCAATCAACGATCCTGATAAATTCGTTATCGTTAATACTGCTCCCTCAATCCGTGTTACACTCGGCGAATGCTTTGGCTACAAAGTAGGCACAAACGTAACAGGTAAAATGGCTGCAGCTCTTCACAGACTTGGTTTCAACAAAGTATTTGATACAGATTTCTCTGCTGACCTTACAATTATGGAAGAAGGCACAGAACTTCTCCACAGAATCAAAGAAGGCGGCAAACTTCCCCTTATCACATCATGTTCACCCGGTTGGGTTAACTACTGTGAACACTACTTCCCCGAACAGATTGATAATCTTTCAAGCTGTAAATCACCTCAGCAGATGTTCGGTGCAGTAATGAAAACATGGTATGCACAGAAAATGAACATCGACCCCGCAAACATTGTTGTTGTGGCAGTTATGCCTTGTACAGCTAAGAAGGGCGAAAACAAACGTGACGACCAGAATGCAGCAGGCTTCGCTGATGTTGATTACTCAATCACAACACGTGAACTTGCAAGCATGATTAAAACAGCAGGTATCAACTTTGATATTCTTCCTGATGAAGAATTCGACAATCCTCTTGGCGAAGGCACAGGCGCAGGTCTTATCTTCGGTGCAACAGGTGGCGTTATGGAAGCTGCTCTTCGTTATGCTGCTGAAGTTATCACAGGCAAAGAACTTGACAGTGTAGACTTCACAGAAGTAAGAGGTACAGAAGGCATTAAAGAAGCAACTTATACTGTTGGCGGTATGGAACTTAAAGTTGCAGCTGTAAGCGGTCTTAAGAATGCTCAGGAAGTTATGGAAAAAGTTAAAGCAGGTACTTGCGAATATCAGTTCATTGAAATTATGGCTTGTCCCGGCGGTTGCGTAAACGGTGGCGGTCAGCCCATCCAGCCTGCTTCAGTTCGTAATTTCGTTGACCTTAAAGGTATCCGTGGTCAGGCTCTTTATGAAGCAGATAAGAACCTTCCTCTCAGAAAGAGTCAGGACAACCCTGCAATCAAGATGATTTATGATGAATTCTTCGGTGAACCCGGTAGCCACAAAGCTCACGAAATTCTTCACACATCTTACCAGAAAAAGTCACTTTATAACGACTGATTAATAACAAAGCCCTTGTCCTGACGGACAAGGGCTTTTTATTTTACTGTTGAGTTTTCTTCTTATAAATTTTAATCGGCTTTTTTATTTTCTTGCAATTGTTTATAACAAATTCAGTGCCATGGGATTCTCCGTCCCAGAAGGCAATAACCAGATCAGCATAGTCAATAATCTGCAGATTTCTTTTCAAAGGTGCTCCTTTACCGTATTTATCATATTCAGGCAGAAATTCTGTAAGCTTTAAATTGTTCTGTGTTGCATAGTTTCTGGCGCAGGTGTCAATGCCTATTGCACCGCCTGAAACGATTTCGTCAACGTTTTCGGGTAAGACTTTTTCCAGGTCATTAACCCAAAGACCTCTTGAGCCTATGATTGCTACTTTCATTTTACCACATCCTGATTTTAAAGGGATATTTTTAGTGTTAAAAGTTAAATTATAATTTAAGCGAAAAATCCCCTCCGTCAAAATCATAGATTTTGCCACCTCCCCTTACGTTTTCAAGGGGAGGTACGTTATGTTATGCACATATAAATTATAATTTGTTACCACAAATTATAATTGAAGTAAGAGGTAAGAAGTAAGAGTGAAGAAGTAAGAGTGAAGAAGTGTGGGTGGACTGCGTCCACACCTGAATATATGTTGTACTGATTTTAACATTGTAGGGTTTGGCGCTTGTCGACAAACCGTTAAAATATATGTTACTTACGGAATGTCGGAAACCGCCATTCCCTACAATGCAACATTAAACAAACAGATAAATTATAATTTATCGTACAAACTGACTGCGAAATTCGGCTCCCTTGTGTAAAGGGAGCTGTCAAAATCTGCGATTTTGACTGAGGGATTGTTGATATAAAGTTTTTTACAATCCTCCCGTCAGGCTTACGCCTGCCACCCTCCTTTACACAAGGAGGGCTTTTGACTCACTGCTAAATTATAAATTTAGCTGTAATATTTCCAAACGTGTCATTCTCGAGCGTCAGCGAAGAATCCCGTTTGGAAAAGAGGTATTTGCCATTTTGCCGTCATCCTTCGCTTACGCTCAAGGATGACGGCAAAATGGCAAGGTCGGTGTAGTGGTAAATTATAAATTTGTCATTGGTTATAAAAATTTGTAAATTGATTATAAAATAAGTTGAGATATAAAAATTTATATGATAGAATAAACTTGTGAAAAAATATTTTCCGGGAGTGTCCCTTATGAAAAAAATAATTGTAGCAGACGACGAAGCAAGAATCAGAAGACTTGTGTGCGACTTTCTTAAAAAAGACGGTTACGAACCGCTTGAGGCTGATGATGGCGATGTGGCACTTGAACTGTTTCAGAAAAACCCTGATACAGCTTTAATGATTATTGACATTATGATGCCTAACCTTGACGGTTGGTCATTGTGTCGTGAAATCCGCAAAACATCAGATGTGCCGATTATCTTTTTGACTGCAAGAAGTCAGGAATTTGATGAGCTCACAGGCTTTGAAGCAGGTGCAGATGATTATGTTACAAAACCATTCAGCCCTGCTGTGCTTATGAAACGTGTTGAACTGCTTATCAAAAGAACTTCAAATCAGACAAATAATTTCAGTAAGAACATAAAATTAGGAAGTCTTACAATCAATGAAGAAGCTCATGAAGTGTTAATTGATGGTGAGCCTGTAACCCTTGCGCTTAAAGAATATAATATTCTTCTCAAGCTTGTATCAATGCCGGGCAGAGTTTTCACAAGAGAGCAGTTTCTCGACGATATCTGGGGCTACGATTATGTCGGCGACATCAGAACAGTTGACTCCCACGTTGCAAGGCTGAGAACAAAGCTTGGTGAATGGGGCAATAAACATCTTAAAACTGTGTATGGCACAGGATATAAAATCGAGGTAAATGAATGAGAAGTTTTCCTTTTTTCTTTCAGAAAGCACAAAACAAAAGTGTTATGTTCCAGCTGTTTATACAGTTGCTCGCAATTGTACTTTTTATGATTGCTTTTCTGCTTATAATCAACCCAACACTGATTCAGAGAATGATATATGCAAGAGCAGAAGCTTCAATGATGAAAATTGTCTTGCAGGTTAATTCAATTGACAGAAAATCAGCATCGTTTTATGATGAAATTAAAAAAATTGAAGATGATGACGATACTGTATACATCGAACTTTTCGTAGGCGATACAAACATATTATATTACGGAACTGTTATGAATGATTTGAGAAATCATATTTTCTTTGGTGCTGAAGGAAGTGAACAATTTCTTTTTGAACTTCCCCAACCAAGGAACCTTGTTGATTTCCGTAATTATAAATATAACAAAAACGGAAACTTCAGAATAGGTCGTGAAGCTTCAAACAATATGGAATATCTTGTTTATCAGTCTGTTCTTGAAAATGGTGACAGAATAAATATATATAAACAGAACAATATCATTGAAACAAATGCTTCATACACTTCGGAAATTCTCCGTATAATCATTTGTGTTCTCGGTGTTGCACTGATGGTAATATTTTTCATTTATGCCTGGCTGGTCACACGTCCTCTTATTGAAATGAACGACGTTACAAAACGTATGGCGAAAATGGATTTCTCAAAAAAATGTGTGGCAAAAACCACCAATGAATTAGGTCAGCTTGCGGAAAACATCAATTCAATGTCAGATTCTCTTGCACAGGCAATGGGAGATCTGAAAGATAAAAACCGTCAGCTGGAGCTTGATATCGAACACGAGCATAAAATGGAACAATCACGTAAAGAATTTGTTTCAAACGTGTCCCACGAACTGAAAACACCAATTGCAATCATTCAGGGTTATGCAGAAGGTCTTAAATTAGGTATCAGCGATAATCCGAAAGATAATGAGGAATATCTTGATGTTATAATAGAAGAATCAAAAAAAATGAACGACATTGTTCTTGACCTGCTCGAACTTTCTTATTATGAAAGCGGAAGCTATAAACTTGACGAAGAAAGTTTTTCTCTTAATTCTGCAATTGAAGAATATACAAATGCACAGAAAATGCGTATAAACGAAAACAATATTGACCTGCAAATATCTTTAGATGAAGATATGCTTGCCTGGGGCGATGAATCAAAAATCAGTATGGTATTTAACAACTATTTCTCAAATGCCATTTCACATTGCGAAGGTGAGAATATAATCAGAATTTCTTCTCAAGAAATTGATGGCAATTACCGTATAAGTGTGTTTAATACAGGCAAAAATATTTCAGAGGAAAATATGGAAGAACTGTGGAACAATTTCTATCGTGGTGATAAATCCCACCACAGAGAAGAAGGACGTTTCGGTTTAGGTCTCTCCATTGTTGTGGCAATTCAGAATATGCACAAAATGCAATACGGTTGCAACAACAAAGAAAACGGTGTAGAGTTCTGGTTTGATGTAAAAAAACATGTTAAAGATTTGACAATATAATTGACAAAAACAGGAAAACATTATATAATTAGTTGTTATTAAAATGAAAGGAGAATGGTTAAATGAACTATTCACATGAAGTTGAAAAAATGTGCATGGTAGCAAAAGGTCCCCATCACGGTCCCGCTCCTATTCCTGAAGAAGGAAAATGGGTAAAGGCATATGAAATCAAAGACATTTCAGGTCTTTCACACGGTATCGGCTGGTGCGCACCTCAGCAGGGCACATGTAAGCTTACTCTTAACATCAAAGAAGGTATTGTAGAAGAAGCTCTCGTTGAAACAATCGGTTGCTCAGGTATGACTCACTCTGCAGCTATGGCAGCAGAAATCCTCCCCGGCAAGACACTCCTTGAGTGCCTTAACACAGACTTGGTTTGTGACGCAATCAACGTTGCTATGAGAGAAATCTTCCTTCAGTTTGTATATGGACGTACACAGTCTGCATTCTCAGAAGATGGTCTTCCCGTTGTTGCAGGCCTTGAAGACCTTGGTAAAGGCTTACGTTCACAGGTTGGTACAATGTTCTCAACAAACGCTAAAGGCGTTCGCTACATGGAAATGGCAGAAGGCTATGTTACAAGAATGGCTCTTGATGCTGATGACCAGGTTATCGGTTACGAATTCGTAAAAGTTGGTAAGATGCTTGAAGACATCCGTCACGGCAAAACTCCCGATGAAGCTTATAAAGCAAATATCGGCAGCTACGGTCGTTTCGCAGATGCTGCTAAGTATATCGACCCCAGAGAAGAATAATATCATATAAGGAGGACATGAAAAATGGCTAACGATGTTAGATTTGAAGGCAAAGAAAGAAGAATGGCCAAAATAGAAAAATGTCTTGCTGAGTATGGTATTGCCAGCTTAGAAGACGCACGTGCACTCTGCCTTGAAAAAGGCATTGATGTTGAAGCAATCGTTAAAGGTGTTCAGCCTATCGCATTTGAAAA
>JAZSJD010000062.1:0-22811 GCA_045534165.1 Acutalibacteraceae bacterium
CCATTTCTACAATCATCAACGTATCCAATTAAAAACAAAACTGACCCCGCTCGAAAAACGAAGTCAGTATGTTGCTTAAATTTTAATTATTGCTACCATAAGGTGCTTTTTTGTGCTGTCCGCACAATTTGGGGCGGTTCATTGAAGATTCTGCATTTTTTTGTTATTTTATTCTCTTTCCATATTTGATCTTATTTGACAGATACATAAATAAAATTATAACTCCTGCAATCGGAAGCAGGGGAATAAATAATAAAACCAAAAGAACGGTGAGTATGACAATGGGTAACCCTTTTTTACTCTTTTTAACTGTTGATTTTCCTTTGGGAAGAAGTTTTTCAACATCTTCTTTTGTTGCATAAAGTGGTAAAGTTACGTTGTGGTCAGGAATTCCGCTGTTGAAAACAAGGGGCTCAACTAATTCGGCAACAGTATCGGTTACTTTGAGTATGTTTCTGATTTTTATTCCAAGGGTGTCTAACAAAGAATCTATTATATTCATAAGACCTATTGTTATTTTATAATGTGGTGTATCGGGTGAATATGCTGCATCGCCACCGTAAAGGTTCTGAATAAGTGTTATTATGTAATCAATTACTTTTTCATCTTTGATATGTTTGTAATCAGCTTTCTTTAATCCTGTTTCTTTTTTAGTCCATTTTGCAACTGTACCTATTTTCAATTTGCAAAGTAATTTTGCAATTGGTTTGATAATCCATCCGTATTTATAAACCACTTTTGGTCTGACGCTGAATGCATTTGCTGCAAAAGCAAAATCATCAATACTTGTGGCGGCAGCTTCAATTGTTTTCTTTATCATTCCAAAAAATTGATTTTGCAGATGTTCCTGGAAGTTGTTGCCATTAAACTTAATATCAGGGTCTTTTTCGAGCCCTTTAGTTTCAATGGTCATAGTGTCAGCTTCTTTATCAAAAGTTACTACTCTGTATAATGCCGGATATCCTACTGTTGCTGCTGTTGTAATGTCATAAAAAACATTGCCTTTTTCACTGATATGGTAAGAAACATCGTGCATGTGAGAATGACCTGTAAACATAAAGCTTACTCCCATATCAGGGAATTGTTCACGTCTTATTTCGTGGTCACCCATCATATCTCCTTTGCCTATCAAAGAAAAGAAGGGTGAGGGGGATAACATAGGATGGTGGGACATAGGAATTATTAACTGGTTGTTTTCTTTTGCATCTCTTATTTGTTCTTCAATCCACTTGAAACAATCTTTGCTGAATCCGCTTTTGCCTTCGTGGTTTCTGTCATCATTAAGTGCAAAAAGCCTGAATCCATCTTCAAGTTGAACAACATATGACATACTGTCTTCATGTATTGAAATTGCCTCAGACGGGCCGAATTCATAATACATTTCAAACAAATCTTTTCTTTTTATCGATGGTATTTCAACCTTCTTGTCGTCAACAAATTTATGACAAATTCCGCTATTCTGGAAGTCGTGTGTTGCTGTTATTACATAAACACGTTTGCCTTGTGCTTTTAATTTGCGCAATAATTCAATAAATTCATAGTGACTATCTGGTTCTCCGTTTTTTGTAAGGTCACCTGATATCAAAATAATATTGCTTGTTTTGTCATTAGCGATTTGTTCGAAAAACGCCTTTAAAACTTCCTCGCTGTCTTTAATAAGGTTGGTACTGCGACTGTTTTCCTGCTCGAAAGCAGAGCCTGAAATTCCATTGATTTTAGAATAATAGTGTGTGTCAGAAACTACTGTGATTTTTAAATTATTCATTGTATTGCTCCACCGCTTTTACAAGTAATTTTATGTTTTTATTATACAGTTTAAAATATAAATATGTCAATAAATTTATTTAAGTTATTGAAATTGTATTATTAATATGGTATTATTTACACATAGCCAAAATGAAAGAAGGTTGTATAATGAGAAGATGTATTCCCATAAACTTTGATTGGAAATATTCTGAAGTTTTCAGTGAAGAAATGGTGGAAAAGAACTATGATGACAGTAGTTTTGTAACTGTTAACATTCCTCACACAAACAAAGAAATTCCATATAACTATTTTGACGAAAGAATGTATCAGTTTGTTTCTTGTTACAGAAAAACTGTTACCTTAAGCAAAGAAGATTTTGATGGTAAATTGCTTTTGCATTTTGAAGGTGCAGCCAACTATTCAAAAGTGTATGTAAACGGAAGTTTTGTTGGCGAGCATAAAGGTGGTTATACTCCATTTGTTTTTGATATAACAGATGTTGCAGCAGAAGGCGAAAATGTTATTGCTGTAATGCTCGATTCAACTGAAAGACCTGAAATCCCACCATTTGGTAAAGTTGTTGACTATTTAGTTTATGGTGGAATTTATCGTGAAGTATGGCTTGAAAAAGTTGATAAAGTTTATATTAAGGATGTTTTTGTTAAAACAAGAAATATCTTTTTTGAAAATAAACTTGTTGATTTAGATATTGAACTATCAGAAAGATATACAGGTGTTTTAAAACTCCTTTTTTCTGACGGTGAAAATGTTCTCGGTGAAAGAAAAATTAAAGTTGACGGCAAGAAGATTTCTCATAAATGGAAAGTCGGAGAAGTTGAACTCTGGGATCTTGATAATCCAAAACTTTATTATCTCACTGTGATTATGGGCGAAGATGAATATAAAGTTCGCTTTGGTTTCAGAAGTGCAAGATTTAAAAAAGATGGTTTCTACCTTAATGGTAAAAAAGTAAAAATCAGAGGTCTTAACAGACATCAGAGTTACCCGTATGTTGGCTATGCAATGCCGGCATCTGCTCAGATTGCTGATGCTGAACTTATGAAATATACTTTGGGATGCAACCTGGTAAGAACTTCTCATTATCCTAACTCAATTCATTTCCTTGACAGATGTGACGAAATTGGTTTGCTTGTATTTACAGAAATGCCAAGCTGGCAGTTCCTTGGAGAAGGGGAATGGAGAGAAAATTGTCTTGACAATATTGAAAAAATGATTGTAAGAGACAGAAACCATCCGAGTATAATTCTCTGGGGTGTACGTGTTAATGAAGGCGAAGATTGCGATGAGTTCTACACAGTAACTAACCAGCTCGCAAGAAGTCTTGATCCCACTCGTCAGACCGGTGGCGTAAGGAATATGCCTATGAGCCACTTGCTTGAAGACGTATATACTTACAATGACTTCTCACATTCAGGTAAAGGTGTCAAACTGCTTCCTCCTCTTGTTGTTACAGGCAGTATGAAAGCACCTTATCTTGTAACAGAATATAACGGACATATGTTCCCCACAAAGACCTTTGACAGAGAAGCCTTGCGTACAGAGCACGCTTTACGCCATGCGAGAGTCCAGAACAAGTCATATGGCAGCAACAGAACAAGTGGTGCTATCGGTTGGTGTATGGCTGACTATAACACACATAAAGATTTTGGTAGCGGTGATAAGATTTGTTATCATGGTGTTACAGATATGTTCCGTATACCAAAGCTTGCAGCTTCTGTATATGCTTCTCAGCAGGACGATATACCGGTTCTTGAAGTTTCTTCTTCAATGGATATTGGTGACCATCCCGGCGGAATACAGGGTCCTGTACATATTTTCACAAACTGCGATTATGTAAAAGTTTACAGAAACGGTGAATTCAAGAGTTATGCTTATCCTGACACAAAGCATTATCCGAATCTTCCTCATCCGCCTATTACACCAAACGATTTCATTGGTGATTCACTTATGAAAGATGACGGTCTTGATGAAGCAACAGCAAAAGCTCTTAAAGATGCGCTTTGTGCAGCAAGTGTTCATGGCTTTATTATGCCACCTCAGAACTACATTAAAGTTGCTTATGCTTTCCTTCACGGCAGGATGAGTATCTCTGAAATTACTTCAATTGTAACAAAGTATTTTGCTAACTGGGGCGATTGCCAGGTAACATATACATTTGAAGGTTATAAAAAAGGCAAACTTGTAAAATCAGTTACAAAAACAGCAAGCAATTCTCTTGATTTTACTGTTAAGGCTGATAAAACAGAACTCGTTGAAGATGAAACATATGATGTAACAAGAATTGAAGTTATTTCTGTTGACCAATGCGGAAACAGACTTCCTTACGATAACACTCTTGTTAAAGTATCAATTGATGGTGATGCTGAAGTTATCGGACCGGATGCTTTTGCTTTTGTAGGAGGTGCAAGAGCTTTCTGGGTTAAGACTAAAGGAAAAACAAGTGATGTTAAGGTTACAATCGCAGTTGAAGGCAGAGGAGAAAAAGAAATAAATCTCACCATAAAAAAGGTTAAATAATTGACAAATTATTTAATATATGGTATATTCTATGTATAATTATTCAGGAGGGTTTAATTATGAAAAAAATTGTAAAAATTCTTTCTGCAGTTATGGCACTTGCTCTTTGTTTGTCAGTTTTCAGTGCTTGTAGTGGTGGCTCTGAAAACAATAATTCAAAAGCAAATCTTGTTATTCTCGATACAGAGTATATAACAGAAGATTATGCTATTGCAGTAGCAAAAGATGACCTTGCACTTCTTGCTGATATCAATCAGGCTCTTGCAACACTTAAAGAAAATGGCACCGTGAAGAAAATCCAGGATAAATATATATCTGGTATTGAACACGACCTTGTTTTTCAGCAGAATGTTGAAGGAAAAGAAGTTATAACAATGGGCACAAATGCTGAATTCCCGCCTTATGAATTTAAAGAAGGCGATGCTATTGTAGGTATCGATGCTGAAATGGCAGCAGCTATTGCAGATATTCTTGGTAAAAAACTTGTTATTGAAGATATGCTTTTTGATGCTACAATTCCTGCACTTGTAGCAGGTAAAATTGATTTTATTATGGCAGGTCTTACAGTGACAGATGAAAGAAAAGAGTCTGTAAACTTCACAGATTCTTATGCAACCGGAGTTCAGGTTATTATTGTTAAAGAAGGTTCAGAAATAACAAGTGCTGAAGATTTGTTTGCTCCCAAAGCAGATGGAAGTCTTTGGAAAGTAGGTGTTCAGCAGGGTACAACTGGAGACCTTTACACAACTTGGGACCTTGAAGAACCTGAAGAAGGTGAACCAACTGCTCAGATTGAACGTTATAACAAGGGTGCAGATGCTGTTCAGGCACTTATTGCAGGTAAAGTTGATTGCGTTGTTATTGATAATGAACCTGCAAAAGAGTTTGTTAAAGTCAACAATAAATAATAATTAAGTGTTTCGGGACGAGGTTTTCCCTCGTCCCTATTTTTGACACAGAAGGTGAATGTTTAATGGATAAAATCAGTTCTTTTTTTGCTGATATTGCCACCTTTTTTCTCAATATGAAGGATGAATTTGTTTTTTGTTTTATTGAAGGAGATAGGTGGAAGTGGCTTGTTGATGGTTTGTTGGTTACTTTAGAGGTAACCTTTTTTTCCGTTATATTGGGAATTGTAATCGGTATTGTGATTGCGATAATTAGGTCAACATATGATACGAATTTTTCCACATTAAGAAACCCCGTAGGAAGATTTATTTTTAAAGTGTTGAATGGCTTTTCAAAATTGTATCTTACTGTTATCAGAGGAACACCTGTTGTTGTTCAGTTGATGTTGATTTATTATGTAATTCTTGTTTCTGTTGACAGTAAAGTGTTGGTAGCTTCTCTTGCTTTCGGTATAAATTCCGGAGCATATGTTGCAGAGATTGTTCGTTCCGGCATTATGTCAATTGATAAAGGTCAATTTGAAGCAGGTAGAAGTTTAGGTTTGAGCTATACTCAGACAATGCTCAAGATAATTATCCCGCAGGCATTTAAGAATGTGTTACCTACTCTGGCAAATGAATTTATTGTTTTGCTTAAGGAAACTTCAGTATCCGGTTATGTTGCACTTGAAGATATTACAAAAGCAGGTGACCTTATCAGAAGCCGTACATACTCTGCTTTTATGCCACTTATTGCTGTTGCAATTATATATTTGATTTTGGTTGTGTTCTTTACTAAACTTGTAAGTTTACTTGAAAGGAGGCTTCGTAACAGTGACCACTGAAAATGATGTTCTTATTAAAGTAACAGATTTAGATAAAAGTTTTGGTTCTCTTAATGTTTTGAAAGGTGTCAGCACTGAGATAAAAAGGGGAGAAGTTGTTGTTGTTATAGGCCCCTCCGGTTCAGGTAAATCCACTTTTTTACGTTGTCTCAACAGACTTGAAGAACCTACCGGCGGAACAATCGAATTCAACGGTGTTGATATAACTGATAAAAAAGTAAATATTAATAAGCACCGCGAAAAGATGGGAATGGTGTTTCAGCAGTTTAATCTCTTTAATAACCTTACTATTCTCAAAAATATAACTTTGGCTCCTACAAAGCTTGGTTTAATGAAAAAGCAGGAAGCCGAAGAGAAAGCTATGGCTCTTCTTGATAGAGTTGGTCTTTCAGAAAAAGCAAATGCTTATCCTTCGCAGCTTTCCGGCGGACAGAAACAACGTGTTGCAATTGTGCGAGCTTTGGCAATGAATCCGCAGGTTATGCTTTTTGATGAACCTACTTCTGCGCTTGACCCGGAAATGGTTGGCGAAGTTCTCGAAGTAATGAAAGAACTTGCGGAAGATGGAATGACAATGGTTGTTGTGACTCATGAAATGGGATTTGCGAAAGAAGTTGCTTCAAGAATTTTGTTTATGGACGAAGGCTATATTATGGAAGAAGCACCTCCTGAAGAATTCTTTGCTAATCCTAAAACTGAAAGATGCAAAGATTTTCTTTCAAAAGTTTTATAATTTAACCTGATTTTGTTTGTGGAGTGATTTAAATGCACCCTTGGTTTGATTTTGGATTTGTTCCGATTTACCCGATAATGCTTTTTGTTGCGTTGCTCACGGGTTATATTTCTTACAAAAAGGCATTTAAAAAGAAATTTTATTCTAAATTTATTTATAAAAGAATAAAATCAAGCGTAAATAAAGCTACATTTTGTGGCTTGTTAGGGGCTAATCTGATTAACTGGATAATTCATGATGAAATAATGAATTATTCATTGTTTCATCGTCTGACACAAGGCGGTTACAGCTTCTATTTTGGTATGTTAACCTTCTTTGGTGTTTTAGCGCTTCTTTTCAGAATTAAAGGCATTGGTCTGAAGTTTGGTCTTAATAAGATAGTTCCGTCAATCCTTATCGCACAATTTATAGCAAGATTAGGTTGTTGTTTTGCCGGATGTTGTTGGGGTGATCCGGTTTCGTTGTTTGGCCTTGATTTTCTCTTCCCTGCACGTGAACTGGAAGTAATATTTGCACTTGTTTTGTTTATAGTTTTAAGTAAGGTTAAGGCTCTTTTTGAACATCGTTTAAAAGTATATTTATTCTCTTATTCTTTGTTCCGATTCCTTACTGAATTCTTACGTGGTGATGACAGAGGTACTCTTTTTGATATATCGTTCCTTACACCAACACAAATTGTATCTTTATTTGTAATCTTAATAAGTGCAGTGATGTTGTTTGCACGTCCGATATTCAAAGGTTTAGGAAAAGAAGAATTAATCGATAAAATCAAAGAAAAAGTTACCGGTATTTTTGAAACTGTACGTCAAAAGGTCTTCAAAAAAGAAAAACCATATGCTCCTTATCCGATTAATTATCCGGGTCCTGACGGAAAGAAGAAAAAAGTATTTAAAATTATTACAATTATCACAAGTATTATCCTTGTTATAGCAATATTGATTATGTATCTGAATCCGTTCAGCAGTACATTCCGTGAATGGGTTAATGATGGTGTTGTGTCACTTTTCCAGGATAAAGGTACGGAAAATGAAATTGCTGAGGCTAATGGTATTAACTTAGTTGACGTTTCAGATCAAGAAAAGGTCACTAAGAAAAGTGAAGCTGTTTCACTTATAAAAAAATGTGACAACTGGAAGGACTTTGATTACAAAGTTATTTCGGATAAAAAATTGCCTAATGGTAACAAAATGTATGTTTTTGCCCAGGTAATCAAAGAAAAACCTGTTATTGGTAAAAACAGAGTTCTTGTAACAGATGCTGATGATAATCCTTTATATGTAGCCGGTGATACTGCTACTCTCGCATTTGCTGATGAAAAATCGACAACATTTTCTAACAATAACATGACCATTAAAGAGGCTTTTGGTGATAAAGCTCAGATAATTGAAAAAATGGATTGCTGGTATGACACAACAGAAGGTCTGATAGAAGCATATCACGCTATTTTGTCTGATGATGGTGAAACACCGATTATAGGTGTTGTTGTGCAGAAAGATAACGATAGAATTATTTGTACTACAAAACCTATTTTAGGTATGTTATCAAATAATATCAGCAATACAATTGATATTTCATCAAAAGTAATTGCTGACTTTATTAATAATAACAATGTTGAAGAGTTAGAAAAGATCGAAGATTCTGACGATTCAGAAATCAGCGATTTTGAAAAATTAACCCGCGCATTTGAAAAAACTCTTTGCGAAATTTATAACAAATGTAAATTTGTTAAAGAATGGTTCATTGATGTTCTTGAGACAGTTAATGAAATTTCAACAAGTGTTTCTGATATAAATCTTGATATGTATAGGGAAATTTTTGTTGAAGAGACAATAAGAACCCTCGGACAAAAAGGTTTCGATGCTAAAGAGTCAGAAAATATTGTGAAACAGTTGAAAAAAATAATGAAGAGAAACGGAATCAAACAGGATACAGACGAAGCAGTAGTTGCCTTGGATTCTGAATCAGGTAAAACTTCGTTTAAGTATTCAATTAACTTTGATAATGATGTTGATACATTTAATGTGACAGTTAAACCAAATAGTATAACTGAGTTTACAGTAGATAGCGAAACACCTATTCGTGCAGAAATCTATACAATTGATGGCGGCCATGTAGTTTCAATGTATATTGAAGAAGAAGAAACAATTTCTCTTTATCCTGAAGATGGCTGTGAGTTTGTAGTACGCATCGCTGATGTTGTGAAGAGTGACAGATCGACACATTTTGAAGCCGATTACAAGATTTCGATGAATTCTACTTTGATTGAAAAAGAAATTCCTAAAGATGTCGTAAATACAATTTCTCTCGTTGAAAAATCATATGATAATTCAATTGCAGTAGCTTTTTATGGCATATATGCACCTGGTGGTGAAAAGACACCTGCTGAAAATGCTTTAGGTTCAACTGTGCTCTCAATATTTAATGATTGGTTAGTTAGTAGTTGTTCAACCAACTGTACCGGTGCTGAGTATGATGTAGATACTGCGAAGAGTATGATTGCCACTGAAATTGTTCGTGAAAGTAAAGAGTATACAGAGCAGTTTACTATGCTGAAAGATACAGATCTTGAACTGACATATATTAACCATATTGAAATGGAAGAATATACAGCAGTTAAGCTCCGTACAAGAATTACTCGTTATGATCTTGATATTTATAATGGTTATACATTTATGAAACTTGAACATATTGACGATTCTCAGGTTCAGTTGTCAGAAACAGAACAACAAATTTCTAATCTTGTTGATATGTTCTTAGGTGATACATATTTCATTACCGAAATTAACAGTGAATCGTTATATGATTTGTTTGGTGATACGCCGGATGATATTAAACCAACAAACGATATAACATCTTTGTATGATTTATGGATTCCTGAGGAAGAAAACATAAATGGTGTGACTATCTCGGTTATGACTCTTGATAAAGAGAAAGCAGCAAGAAATGGTCACAGTGCTGAAAAAATCGCGGATTTTGAGCAATATACAGCCAGACATAATGTTATGAAACTTAAAGAGTACCGTGCTGGATTTATAATGCAAGAAAAAATGTTCACTGTGATAACTACTTGTGCTGACCCGACTAAGTTCGTAATAGATTTAGTAACTGATCCATTTGGCACGCTTGCCGGCAATCTTTTTGCAAGAAATGAATTTACGAATGTTTTATGGACATTATATAGTATTTATGATGATGCTAAAAGTTTTGCAGTAGATTTAGTTATAGATGAATTAATTAATTCTTCCAAAGATATGTTGGTTGAAGTCAGAGCTGATATCGAAGAAGTAAATGCACGTATTTCAAAATATGAGGCTATGTTAGTTTAGTATTTGAATAATAGAAAAACACCACATCTGAGATTAGTTCAGATGTGGTGTTTTTTATGTTTGTAAATTAGGGAGTGATAAAGTTAGAGGTAATATATCTTACACCATATGTATAAAGTTGCTCCATACGAGAGAGTCTGTCAACAGTCCATACTGCAACTTTTAGGCCGGCTTTAAGAGCTTTTTTGAAATCTTTTTTCTTATTGCTTGCACAAACAGCATAACCAAAACCATATTTTTTGCTGTTTTCGATGCCTGCTTTATCAATAGTTTCAACAAGATACCAATACTCAGTATCTTTTGAATATTCCTGCAGTTTAATAAGTTTGTTCAAGTCAAAAGAAATAATAATTGCTTTTTCCAAAAGACCGTGTTCATTTAACTTATCAATAATATCGGTAAGTCTTGTATCGTAACCGCCACGTTTAACCTCAATTTCTGGAATACAGTTATATTTTTGGCAGATATCAAGGTATTCATCAAGCGTGGGCATAATGAGGTTGGGATATTTTTCAATGCCATTACCATATGTTACTTTTAAATTACGTAATTCTTCAAGTGTGTAATCACTGATTGGGCCTTGTCCGTTAAAAGTTTTATCGATTGTCGGATTATGGCAAACAACCCACTGCTCATCTTTGGTTAAGTGTACATCGCACTCAATGGCATAAAAACCTTCTTTACAAGCAAGTTCAAAAGCAGGGATGGTGTTTTCAGGGGCGATTCCGGAAAAACCACGATGAGCTGTAATGAACACAGGATCATCTTTTTTTATAATTTTTGAAGTTGAAACGGAAACAACAGAAGGTTTTTCGTGTATACACATTTCTTTCAGAAAATAAGCTCTGCACTTAATATAGCCGAAAGCTTGTTTTAAACTGTAGCTCAAAATATTCACCTCTAAAGTTATACAGCCGTACCAGAAGGTACGGCTTGAAATTTATTTTTATTTAAGCATATAGCCTTCGCTTACTGCAAAGTCATGAAGAACTTTAAGTGAGTGCTTCTTCTGGTCGTTGATTGAAGAGCCTGTTCTTGTGTATGTATTCATTTTTGCACCACAAAGTGAAGCCATATATTTTGCGCTTGCTGTGAAACCATTATCAACAGTTTCTGCAAATACATCAATAAACTGATGTATTTTTTCTGCTTTTTCAATGTCTTTTTCTACAAAAAATGCATCATACATTTTTCTGAGCATATATGCACCGCAAGTACTTGGTGTAGCAATAACACCTCGTGCGCCTGCCTTATATGCTTCAAAAAGATAGGGGATATTAGCCTGAAGAACGTTGCTTTCGCCTTGAACAGCAATTTTTTCTTTGATTTTATCCATCACGGAAGTTGTATCTTTGATACCTACAAATTTGCCTGTTTCAACAAGTTTACCATAAGCATTGGCTGACATTTTATTGTTTGGGAATCCCGGAAATTCATAAAGAAGAATAGGAAGTTCTGTGTTTTCTGCAAGGTCGCACAAGTAATGAACGATATAATCGTCATCACGACCATAACCTTTTGTAACAAAAACAAGACCATTAACACCTGTGTTACTCATTCTTTTAACTTCTTCAATTTGCTCTTCGCGAGTGCCGAGGCAAAGGTTAGCCGTTGCAAATACAGGTTTACCGTTTGCGTGTTTAACAACTGTCTGAGCAATTTTAAGTCTGTCTTCTAAATCGATTTGTGTCATTTCAGAGCTACCGCATACCGGGAAAAGTGCATGAGGATTTTGTTCTACCTGCCATTCTGTATATCCCTTTAATGCTTCAAAATCTACTGACATATCGTCCTGATAGGGTGTAAGCATAAGTGCATAAACACCTGCATATTTTTCCATCTGACCTTTAAAACTGTTCATTTTCAGACCTTCTTTTTTAAAAAAATTGTATATTTACATACGAGTTAATTATATATCATTTATATACAAATTGCAATTATTTTTAGCAAATTATCAAATGTTATTTTTAAAAAATTCAAGGCTTCGTTCCAAGATGCCATTTATATGCGCAATGAGTGTTCCGTAGTTTGTAATAGGAACAGCAAAATCATTAGCAGTTTTATTTCTGTATCTGATTTCACGCTCATTTAACATACATCCGCCACAATGAACAATCAATGAATATTTTCTTATATCTTCAGGGAAGTGTCCACCGGAAGTAAACTCAAAATTAAGTTTCTTTTCTGTGTAATTACTAATCATTTTTGGGAGTTTTACTGTTCCGATATCTTCGCATTGCCTGTGATGCGTGCATCCTTCGCAGATTAAAACAGTGTCATTGTCTTGTAGTTTATTAAGATAGTTTACACCATCAACAGCACTTTTCAGCAAACCTTTGTATCTGGCAAAAAGTATTGAAAAAGAGGTGAGGGGAATATTTTTCGGCACAATATCTTTGACAATATTAAAAGCCTGACTGTCTGTAATAACTAATTTTGGATTATATTTTAAAACAGAAGGTAACTGTTCAGGCTGAACAGTTATACAAATTGCATGTTTGTCAAGAATATCTCTGATGGTCTGAACTTGCGGAAGAATAAGTCTGCCTTTAGGAGCAGATGAATCAATGGGTGTTACTAAAACAATCAAATCATCTTCAGACAATAAATCTGAAATTATTTTTTTGTTATTCGATTCATTCTTAACGATGTGTGCAATTTTTTCAATAAGCTTGTCTATATTGAATTTTGTTTTCGCACTTACTGAAATGCCATTGTTTGAAATTATACAATCAGATAAATCAGTTTTGTTATAAACAATAATGTATGGAATTTCTTTTTTTGAAAACAAGTTTATTAATGCTTCGTCTTCTTCCGTTTTACCTGTGTTTGAATCAATAACCAGTACAGCAACGTCAGTCTTGTTAAGAACCTGATGAGCTTTTTTTACTCGCATTTCGCCAATGGTACCCTCATCATCGATGCCGGGGGTATCAATTATCACAACAGGACCTAAAGGTAAAATTTCCATGGTTTTTGTTACAGGATCAGTAGTAGTACCTTTTACATCAGAAACAATTGAAATTTCCTGACCTGTAATTGCATTGACTAAACTTGATTTACCTGCGTTTCTTTTGCCGAAAAACGCAATATGCGGTCTGTCTGCACTTGGAGTCTGATTAAGGTTTGCTGCCATATAATCACCTATAATTAAAATCTGAAATCTCGTTTTCCGAGATGAATGTTGTTTAGATAATCTTCTGCAATTTTTCTCACATTATCTTTGGGTATATTTTTTAATTCTTCTTTAATGAGTTTTTCACCGATTTCTTTAGTTTCTTCACTTGCATAATCTTCTAAAAACTCCTTTAATGTCATCAACGCATTTGGATGACAGCAGTTTTGTATCTGACCGCTTTTAAGAAGAGACATAAATCTGTCTCCGGTTCTGCCTTCGCGGTAGCAAGCTGTGCAGAAACTTGGGATATAGCCTAATTCCATAAGCCATTTAACAACTTCATCAAGTGTTCTTTGGTCTGAAACATCAAATTGTTCGGAGTCATGGGGGCGTTCTTTTTCGGTATATCCGCCAACAGATGTTCTTGATGCACCGCTGATTTGCGAAACACCGAGTCTGATAACTTTTTCTCTCACTGACTGACTTTCACGTGTTGAGATTATCATGCCTGTATAAGGAACAGCAATTCTGATAAGTGCGCATATTTTAGCGAAAATTTCATCGCTGATGCTGTTGTCAAAAGCTGAAGGATCAATGTCATCAGCTTTTTTTATTCTGGGAACGCTGATTGTATGAGGTCCTACACCATAAGTTGCTTCAAGATGTTCTGCGTGCATAAGGAGTGCAGCAAGTTCATATCTGTAAAGTTCAAGCCCAAAAAGAACACCTAATCCAACATCATTAATGCCGCCCTGCATAGCTCTGTCCATAGCTTCAGTATGGTAAGCATAGTTATGTTTAGGACCGGTGGGATGCAGTTTTTCATAGCTTTCTTTATGATATGTTTCCTGGAAAAGAATATAGGTACCGATACCTGCATCGTGAAGTTTTTTATAATTTTCAACTGTTGTTGCCGCTATATTAACATTAACTCTTCTGATAGCACCATTCTTGTGTTTAATTGAATAGATAGTGTTAATGCATTCGATTATATATTCAATGGGATTATTTACAGGATCTTCGCCGGCTTCAATTGCAAGACGTTTATGACCCATATCCTGAAGAGCAATTACTTCTTTTTTTACTTCTTCTTGTGTTAATTTCTTTCTTGCTATGTGTTTGTTTTTATAGTGATAAGGACAATATACACAACCATTCACACAGTAGTTGGAAAGATAAAGAGGAGCAAACATAACAATTCTGTTGCCATAGAAATCTTTCTTGATTTGTTCGGCGAGTTTATACATCTCATTGTTGATTTCATCATTATCACAAGCAAGCAGAACAGAGGCTTCTCTGTGAGTGAGACCTTTACGTAATCTGGCTTTCTCAATAATTGACTTTACAAATTCTATATCATCTTTTTTCTCATCTGCATATGCAAGAGAAGCCAAAACTTCTTCATGACAAATAAATTCTTCAGCTTTTGTTGATTTTGGATTATACATAGTATCTCTTCTTTCAAAATTTATTTTATAATATCGCCTCTGGCTGTGATAATTTCATAGCCGATTTGTCTCATATTTTCTTTTAATACAGAGAGTGTTTCACCGGCTTCAGCACCTGTTGAAAGTTTATTATTATAAAGCATATATTTTTCACGTACATTTTCAGGTGATAAATTAGGCATTACAACATTTGCTCCGCAAAGGATACCTTTTTCTCTGCCATCTTTTTCTAAAGAGCCCAGTGCAGTTGTTGCCGGTAAAAGCACATTAGGTATCATAAGACGGATAATACTTAATAATTTACAAGTCAGTTCAATATTGCCCGGATTTTCGTTTTTAAAGGGTGTATCGACGTGTGGTATATATGGTCCTACACCAACCATATCAGGTTTGAAATCGGCAATAAACAGCAAATCATCAACAATATTGTCAAGTGATTGAAAAGGGGAACCGACCATAAATCCACAGCCGGTCTGAAAACCTATTTCTTTCAGATTTTTTAAACATTCAATACGATTGTTGTATGACATATTTGCCGGATGGAGCTTCTCATAATGCTCTTGTGAGGCAGTTTCGTGTCTTAATAAATATCTGTCAGCACCTGCAATAAAAAGTTTCTGATAACTTTCTTTGCTTCTTTCGCCTAAAGAAAGTGTTACTGCACAATCAGGATAGTTTTGTTTTATCTCTGTGATTATATCGCATAAAACCTCATCTGTGTAATATGCATCTTCGCCACCCTGTAACACAAATGTCCTGAATCCCAATTGATATCCGATTTCACAACAGGAAAGAATCTCAGCTTTGTTCAGCCTGTATCTCGAGCAATTTTTGTTGTTTTTTCTTATTCCGCAATAATAACAATCATTTTTGCAGTAGTTAGAAATTTCAATTAGACCTCTGATATAAACATGGTTATCATAAATTTCTTTTCTGACTTCAACTGCTTTGGCTTGTAAATATTTATTGGTTTCTTCATTGGTACATTTAAGCAGACTGATAAATTCATCTCTTGAAAGGGTGTGGTTATCTTTCAGTTTATCAACTAAATTCATTCGATTACCTCATCTTCAAAATCATAATTTGAAAATACTGTTTTAGCACTCACGCCATTAATTCTTCCGATTTTGCCTGTGAGTGAATTAATTATGTCCGGTTGAGCTTCCAAAGCGACAGAAATAATATATAAGTTCCTTTTAGTATAGGGCAAACCCATTCTGCCAATTATATATTTACCGTAATCGTGTAATATTGAATTTAATTTTTCAACACTATCAAAATTTTCTACTATTATTGATATAGAAGCAACACGTGTTTTCATAAAAATCTCCTAAAAAAAGTAGCTGTACCGAAAAAAGGTACAGCTACAGAATTTTTGTATTGTATACAAATTGGTGTATTGTAGCTTTCACCTCAAAAAAGTTTTGGTGTTAGGTACATTTATTTAAATCATCTCAACAAGTATTATATCACATTGATAAAAATTTATCAATGGTTATTTGAAAGATTTTAATAATTTTTTTCGCCATTTCTTTTTATAAACCAGTTTAACACCTGTTAACACAATATCATACATAATGAAAAAACCGCAGGTAATTAAAATAATGATCGGTGCGATAAACCATTTTGAAAGATAAGGTTCAACCCATTCAATGCCTTCAGTGTCAATGCCGAAGAAGAATAATGAAATATAATATAAAACAAGCATAACAATATTGGTAGATATCATTTTAATTGTCCACGAAAGCCATTTGGGCAATTTAACATCAACAAGTGATTTTAATATCGGATAATAACCGAATATAGCTGTATAGGCGATTCCTGCTGATTTATCAGGAACAATCAGAAGCGAGAGTATGGAAACAACAGCATAAACAATCAAAGACCATTTATTACCACATTCTGTAATCAGTATAACCATCAGCGCGCCACAAAGTGCAGGTATAGCATATGATAAGAAGGGGATTACGGCAGTTGAAAGCATAAATGCAATAGATAAACCAGCCATTATTGCACCAAACGCAATTTTCATTGTGTGTTTCATTGTGATACCTCAAAACATATTTTCTGTGGATAATTATACTACAAATAAGCCCGTTTATCAATAAAAAACTCTGCTGATGTCAGCAGAGTTTTTTGTATGTTGATTAATCTTTAAAACCTTCAAAACCTTTGAAGATTGCTTCAGTGTAAACATTGTTTTCGTTTTTGTCGTGAAGCGGATACCAAACCTGAGCAAAGAAGGGGTTGATTTTTGCTTCGGTATCATAATCCCAGTTGAATTTTTTACCTTCTGTATCAGTGGGAAGTTCAGTGGGACACCAGTGACCACCTTTAAGTACAAGGTTAGCAGACATCATAAATTCGTGACCTCTTGCACATTTCCATTTGATAGGTGTATAGAAATCAACATATTCTTCTTCAGTTGCGAGACACTCACCGCCACGGAATGCAGCAGCTTTTTTGAGGTCATCAAGAGTGATGTCTTTAACTGCTTTTGTTTCATCATAACCATGATCAAGATATGATCTTTCTTTTGTAGGACGTTCAGCAACAGGATTATAATCTTTCCATGTACCGATCTTATAGTATTCGTCCATTGAACCCCAGTAAGCTGTGATTCTGTCTTCAACTTTATTTTTAAGCCACCAGTTTGTGCCGTAGATTTCTTCGTTAGAAATCTTCTTCATTCCCATTTTAACAAAGAAGGGGAAGAGTTTTGCTACAGGAGCAACTTTAAGCCAAGCAGGACCCTGAGCTTTGAGTTCTTTGAAATACTGTTTAACGGGGATGTTTGCACGGAAGTGGAGATAGTCATTAAGAACATCACTATCAAGGTACCACTGACCGTGGAAGTTACGTGTGATGAACCAGTTGCGGTTAAAGAGTTTTTCAACTTTACCAACACCGAGAGCTTCAAGAAGAAGACATTCAAATTCATAGTTAGTGATTCTGTATTCATCACCTGAACCGATATTGTAGAATCTTCTCCAGAATTCTTCAGGAACACTGTCTTCGCAGATGTTTGCAAGAAGTCTGCCTGAATCTTCTACTGTTGCCCATTCAAGAACACCGTTAAGGGGAACATGGAACATAATGGGGTCCATATTTTTGATGATTGCAGGGTAGAGAATACCTGACTGACGAAGTGAAACCCAATGTTTAAGACCTGATTCTGCAAAGGTCTGTTCTGCAAGAACTTTACTTGCAGCATAATGGTCATAAATACTGATTTTAATGGGGTCACCTGTACGAGCCCAATGGATAGGTGCATTTCTGTCGCCGGTTTCAGCAACTGTACCGATATAAACAACTTTGATTTCATCTGCATTCGGCTGAGCCTTAACAGCATTAACAATGTTTCTTGCAGCTGTTGTGTTTGTAACAACAGTTTTTGTGGGATAGTAGTCAGCTGCGGGAGAAACCATTCCGCCAACGTGAAGGACGTAGTCAGCACCTTCTACACATTTAAGAACATCTTCATACTTTGTAAGGTCGCCCCAAACGAGTTTAACTGAATCATCGTTCTCGTAAGCTGCAAATTTTTCACGGTTTTTCTGGCTTCCTCTGTTAAGAAGGACAATATTGTATTTATCTTTTTTTGCATAGAGTTCCTGGAAACCAGCCCAACCCATATTACCGGATGAACCGGTCAAAAAGACAGTTTTTTTAGCCATAAAATTAACCCCTTTCTTACATATAAAATATACATAACAATATTAGCATTATTTATAATTTAAATCAACATTTTTTTAACATTTTTTAAAATTTATTCATAATATATATTGAAATTTATTTAAGGTTGATGCTTGTGATTAAAAAAATAACATTATCAGAATTAAAAGTAGGAGAAAAAGCTGATGTAAAAGAAATGTCACTTGGACTGAATATAAAAAGAAGATTGCAGGATTTGGGAGTTATTCCGGGTACACAAATTGAATGTTATCTTAAAAATTCAAATAATTCCATAGCTGCTTATATAATAAGAGATGCTGTTATCGCATTGCGAAAATGCGATACAGATAATATTTTTGTTGAACAGAGGCGATAAGATGCAGACAACAGAAAATATAATTGATCCGATTGTTTTAAAGAGCAAAAAACAAGAAGTTTTCATTGGTCTTGCCGGTAACCCTAATGTTGGGAAAAGCACACTTTTTAATAATTTAACAGGTATGCGACAACACACAGGTAATTGGACCGGAAAAACTGTCAGCGTTGCTTCAGGTAAATTTGAATATAATAACGTAAGATATTCGATTGCTGATTTACCCGGTACATATTCATTGCTTACTCATTCAAAAGAGGAAGACATTGCCGGTGATTTTATTTGTTTTAACAAAACAGATAAGATAATAATTGTATGTGATGCTACTTGCCTGGAACGTAATCTGAATTTATGTTTACAGATTCTTGAAATTACAAATAATGTTATAATTTGCGTGAATTTGCTTGATGAAGCTGAACGTAAAGGAATAAAAATTGATTTAGAAAAACTTTCAGAATTGCTTCGCGTGCCGGTAGTAGGGATTGTTGCAAGCAAAAAGAAAACATATAACAATTTATTAAGCGTGTTAAATAAAGAAAACGAGAAGAAAAATAATTTTGTCTTAGTTTATCCCGGTGTTATTGAAGAATGTATATCTGTTGTTGAAAAATCAATTTTAAAATATAAAAATTCTCTTTGTTCATTACGTTGGTTAGCAATTAATCTGATAATTAATACTGAAAAAATAATTGAAAAAATAAAAGCGGTTTTTCAAATTGATTTATCTGATGATGATCAGGTGGTTCAATCTTTAAAAGAAGTTGACAAAATTTTAGAACGATTTGGTTTAAATAAAGAAAAAATCAGCGATAAGATCGCCTATTCTTTTGTTAAGAAAGCAGAAATACTTGCAAGGGAAGTTGTTGATAAGAAAGACAACAAAAATAAAATGAATAGATTAGATAAGTTTTTAACAGGAAAATTTACAGGATTATTTGCTATGATTTTATTGCTTGTATCAGTTTTTTGGATTACAGTAAACGGTGCAAATTATCCGTCACAAATATTAAGTGACTTATTTTTACACGGTGAAAAATATTTGTTGAAGTTTTTAAATTCTGTTGGTTTTACTTCAATGATAATTGATATGATTGTCTTTGGTGTTTACAGAGTGGTGACATGGGTGGTTTCTGTTATGTTGCCTCCGATGGCTATATTTTTTCCGTTGTTTACACTTTTGGAAGATTTAGGATTTTTGCCGAGAGTTGCTTACAATCTGGATAAATATTTTGAAAAATGTAATACTTGCGGAAAACAAGCTCTGACAATTTGTATGGGATTTGGATGTAATGCAGTTGGTGTGACGGGTAGCAGAATTATTGATTCGGAAAGAGAAAGGTTTAATGCTATACTGACCAATTGTTTTGTTCCTTGTAATGGTCGTTTCCCGATGCTTATTTCCATAATTACAGTTTTCTTTATCTCATCAACAGTCTGGTCAGGCTTTCTTTCAGCAGTTTTTCTCACTTGTGTTATATGTATAAGTGTTTTGATTACTTTTTGCGTTTCAAAAATATTATCAATAACTTTTTTAAAAGGAAAACCATCTTCTTTTACATTGGAATTGCCACCATTCAGAAAACCTCAATTTGGTAAAATTATTTTAAGATCAGTTTTTGACAGAATAGTTTTTGTTTTAGCAAGAGCGGTAGTTGTTGCAATACCGGCAGGTTTCATTATCTGGGGGATGGCGAACATACAGATTGGTTCTCAATCCGTTTTATCACATTGTGCTGATTTTTTTGATCCGTTCGGTAAATTAATAGGACTGGACGGTGTAATTCTTATGGCTTTTATACTCGGATTTCCTGCTAATGAAATTGTTATTCCGCTTACTGTAATGGGGTATTTAGCGGAAACAAATCTGAAACAGGTTTCAGATTTATCAGTGTTGAAAGAAATTTTAATTTCCAATGGATGGACTATATCTACAGCAATTTGCTTTATTATTTTTACACTTATGCACTGGCCTTGTTCAACAACTTGTATAACTATGTATAAGGAAACCAAAAGTATAAAATGGACATTGTTAGGTATTGTAATTCCCACTTTTTGTGGTTGTCTGATTTGCTTTATTATTAATATGATTTCAAAAATAATAGCGATATGACATTAATGTCATATCGCTGTTGTTAATTGTTTAAATTATAAATTAAAAATCTTTCTGAGACATCTTCGCCCTTACCATTAAAAAAGCAGATTCTGAAATTATATCTGAGTTCTTCATTTTCTTTTATATCCAGACTACCTTTGAAGAAGAGGTTGTTAGCAGCAAAGAGCCCATAATCTCTGATATGCCAGCATGTGGGATATCTTTCGTTTTTTTCATTATCGAAAACTGCAATGGCACAATCTTCATTGTCTAATTTGCCACCGTAAAGACACCACTGTGCACTTTTACTCCAGCATTCACTTTCTCCTTGGGCACCGTATGAATTACGCATATAGCCGCCATTTTTTACATTGATTGCTTCATTGACTCTTATACCCAAGGGTCCTGCTTCTTTAGTGTCACCAAAATGCACATCACCATATGAAGCTTTAAAAGTAACTTCTATATCAACATATCTGCAATTTTCACTCTGATTATACAATGTGAATTTTCGCTTCTCATCTATGAGTTTGTTGCCATCTTTGTCTAACCAGATGTTGCTTGCTTCAAAAGAAGTAAATGCAGAACCGCAGACAATATTTTCAGGCTTTCCTTTTTCTAAATAACCGCTGTTTTCGGGTTCGTTCCACAAATCAACACCATTCACATCACCAACACCGATAAAAACGGAACGCTGATGTGGGTGTTCAGGGTTATTAATATCAGAACGTGTAAAAGTATTTCCGGTTTTAGTATACACAGGACCAAAGAAAGGCTTCTTTAAATGTTCAGGATGCTGGTACGCTGAAAATATTTTTCCGTCATAGTAAATTTCGAGTTTTTCGTTTTCCTGATTCAAAGAAAGATTAGTGAAGACTTTTTTGTCTAAAAGTTCAAGCTTGAGTTCATCTTTTTTATCAGATGTAAGAATAACGACAATTCCATCAGCAGTTTTTTGTGCAGGAAAATAATTGCCATATTCGTCAATTGCGCAGGTTATATTATTATTGATAAAATCATTTGTCTTTATGTAGAGGGGTTCCTCATTACATTCTCTAATGGCTTTAACAGTAATTTCCATCTTAAAAAACCTTTCTGAGATATGTTATAGCGTCTTTAATCTCATTTGTAAAGTCATCAAATGAACTTTCTATTGTTACTGTTTTGCTATAACCTGCACTTTTCAAAGCTTTTGCAAAATCAATAATATATTGATTTTCTTCAAGTGTAGGACAAGTTCTGGTAATCGGGTTATTAATGTGAGTGTGACAAATTTCACTGATTGTTTCGTTAAATACTGAAAAGTTTTCTTTTTCAACGTACATATGAAAAATATCAGCAAGAATTTTAATGTTGCTTAAGTTAAGTTTTTTTGCTAAATCATAAGCTGATTTTACAGTAAGTAAATAGTTTGTTTCATTATGGTTAAGAGGTTCAAGAGCAATAACAATGTTATATTTCTTTGCTAATTCATTACACTTGATAAGAAAATTCTCTATTTTATCACAACCATAATTGTAATCAATGTTTTCCGGAATTGATCTTGCACCACCACTACCGAGCACAACAATTTCTGTGGAAAGCTTGTTCATTCTCCAAAGAGATTTTTCTACTCTTTCCCACAATTCAGGTGTGTCATCAACAATTTTATATGTCGATGGTATAAAGGAGTTGCAGATTTTAATTTTTACATTTCGACGAACCAATTCTTCGAATTCATCATCAGAAATGTTCATAATCAATCCGACACTGCATTCTGCAAAATCAAAACCTGCGTTCTTGATTTCCTCTTCTCCCCATAATAAAACATCAAAAGGGGAGTAAGACTTTTTATCAGGGGCTTCAGGCATAAAAGAAGCACCGGGAATACAACAACCAAATTTTATACCCATAACTTATTCCTCGTTTATATCTGAATTTTTAACCTGATAACTTAAAGTCAGCAGACTGTCTGATAAATGAACATTTTCGACAATTGCATCGGGGTATGCAGAAAGAATATCGTAATGTGAATAGTTCCAAAAGCCTCT
>JAZSJD010000038.1:0-23263 GCA_045534165.1 Acutalibacteraceae bacterium
TTCAATTGCTATTTTCTTGATTTTAATAATAACTTTTTATATCAATAATATCCGCATATATGCTTATGCGGGTTTGTCGACAGTCTGAGCCCTCGTTGTAATAACGAGGGCTCAGATTAATTATTTAAGGTTGTTTTTAAGAGTTGCAAGTTCTGCTTTGAGTTCTGCAGGAACATTGCCACCGAATTTTTCGTTATAGAAAGCTTCGATACCGTCTGCTTCTTCAATCCAGAGGTCTTTTTCAACTGTAAGGATGCTCTTAAGAGTTTCAAGTGAAACTTCATCTTCAATACCGTCAAGGTTGATGTCTTCAGCCTTGGGAAGGTAACCGATTTCAGATTCTACAGCATCAACTTTGCCTTCGCAACGGTCGATAATCCATTCGAGAACACGAAGGTTATCACCGAATCCGGGCCACATGAAGTTGCCTTCGTCATCTTTTCTGAACCAGTTAACGTTGAAGATTTTGGGAGCTTTGTCAGCATCAAGTGAAGCACCCATATCAATCCAGTGCTGCCAGTAATCAGCCATGTTGTAACCACAGAAGGGAATCATAGCCATGGGGTCACGACGAACAACACCAACTGCACCTGTTGCAGCAGCAGTTGTTTCAGAAGCCATACTTGAACCTACGAACACACCATGGTTCCAGTCTCTTGACTGATAAACAAGGGGAGCAAGTTTTGCACGTCTGCCACCAAATACGATTGCAGAAATCGGCACACCCTGAGGATTCTCAAATTCAGAGCTAAGGCAAGGACAGTTCTTCGCAGGAGCTGTGAAACGGCTGTTGGGATGAGCGCCTTTTTCTTCGCTTTCCTGACCATTCCAGGGATTGCCTTTCCATTCAATAGCATTTGAGGGAGGATTCTTATCAAGGCCTTCCCACCAAACTGTGTTGTCATCAAGGTTGTGAGCAACGTTTGTGAAGATTGTGCCTTTCTTTGTTGAAGCAAGGACGTTGGGGTTTGATTTGTCGTTTGTGCCGGGAGCAACACCGAAGAAACCGTTTTCGGGGTTGATAGCATAAAGTCTTCCGTCTTCGCCTTTACGGATCCATGAAATATCGTCGCCTACGCACCATACTTTATAACCTTTTTTAAGGTATTTTTCGGGGGGAATCATCATAGCAAGGTTTGTTTTACCGCAAGCTGAGGGGAATGCAGCACAAACATATTTAACTTCGCCCTGGGGATTTTCAATACCAAGGATAAGCATATGTTCTGCCATCCAGCCTTCGTTCTTACCAAGGTAAGAAGCAATACGAAGAGCAAAACATTTTTTACCGAGAAGAACGTTTCCGCCGTAACCTGAGTTAACAGAAATAATTGTGTTGTCCTGAGGGAACTGACAGATATATCTCTTTTCTTCGTCGATTTCGCAACGGCAGTGAAGACCTCTAACCCAATCTTCGCCATCGCCATATGTGTCAAGTACAGCTTTACCTACACGTGTCATAATAGCCATATTAAGAACAACGTAGATAGAGTCTGTAAGTTCGATACCTACTTTTGAGAATTCAGAACCGATGGGGCCCATTGAATAGGGGATAACATACATTGTTCTGCCTTTGTAGCTGTCACGAGCAATGTTGTAAAGCATTTCGTATGCTTCTGAGGGTTCCATCCAGTTGTTTGTGGGGCCTGCTTCTTCCTTTGTAGGAGCGCAGATAAATGTACGACCTTCAACACGAGCAACGTCGTTTACAGCAGTACGGTGAAGATAACAATCGGGAAGTTTTTCCTGATTGAGTTTAATCATTTCGCCTGTTGAACAAGCTTCTGCACGGAGTGCTTCAAGCTGTTCTTCTGAACCGTCAATCCAAACAACTTTGTCAGGTTTAACAAGTTCGATCTTTTCTTCGATCCAAGAAAGGATGCTTTTGTTCTGAGTGAGTGCTGCCATTATTTGTACTCCTTTCGCCCTGAAACACGGGGCTAAAAAATAATTTATTAAGTTCTTATACAAGGTACTCCATTGTACATTAATAGTATACCTAAAACTTTAAAAAATTTCAATTACTAATTTGTTAATTTACTGTCAGATTTTTACATTTTTTCCGTTAAAATTGACAATTGTCAATAGGCATAGTTGCATATGCGTTCAGGTTAAGGTCTGCAAAGGTTTTGTTCTGTGCTTCATAGTAACCTTGAGCACCGACCATTGCTGCATTGTCACCACAATATTTAAGCTGAGGACAGTAAAGTTCCCAACCGTTTTTCTTACACAGGTTTTCCATATCCTGCCTTAACATGGAGTTTGCACTCACGCCACCTGCAAGCACAACTTTTGTGTGTCCCAATTGCTTGACAGCTTTTTCTGTGTTTTCAGTAAGGCAGGTGACAACTGCATTCAGAAAACTTGCACCAAGGTCAGGTAAGGGGAGTTCTTCACCTTTTTGTTTTGAATTGTGGATTAAGTTGATAACTGATGTTTTAAGACCTGAAAAACTGAAATCAAGCTCACTTCCGTCAACTTTGGGACGTGGGAATTTATATTTATATCTGTCGCCGTCTTTTGCTATTTTGTCAAGGTTAAGACCGCCCGGGTAGTTCAGTCCCATTGTTCGTGCGGCTTTATCGAGTGCTTCCCCTGCAGCGTCATCACGAGTTCTGCCTACAATCTCAAATTCAGTGTAGCTTTTCACGTTTATCATGTGAGTGTGGCCGCCTGAAACAACAAGGCAGAAGAAAGGCGGTTCAAGCTGGGGAAAGGTGATATAGTTTGCTGCAATGTGAGAGCGCAGATGATGAACGGGAATTAAAGGAAGCCCTGAAGAAAGTGAAAGACCTTTTGCAAAGTTCACACCAACAAGCAAAGCACCTATAAGCCCCGGTGCATATGTAACAGCAAGTGCATCAATATCTTTTATTGTGCATTCTGCATCTTTGAGGGCATCTTCAACAACTTGTGAAATCGCCTCAGCGTGCATACGTGATGCAATTTCAGGCACAACACCGCCAAAAACTATATGTTCTTTAACTTGTGAAGCAACAACGTTGGAAAGAACTTTTCTTCCGTCTTCAACAACTGCTGCTGCAGTTTCATCACAAGATGATTCTATTGCAAGGATTTTCATTGATGTTCTCCTTTCAGATATTTGTTGTAGATATAAGCATCCTCTGTGGGCAAACGGTAGAAATTTTTTCTTTCTCCCATTTTTTGAAACCCGAATTTTTCATAAAGTGATATTGCAGATGCGTTACTTTTTCTTACTTCAAGAGTAATGAAATCATCACCAAGATAAGCACAATTCAGTATTGCTCTGTGAAGAATTGAGGAGGCAATACCTTTGTTTCTCCAATTCTCCTTAACTGCAATGTTGGTTACGGAACATTCACCGAAAACAGAGATTGTGCCCATATAACCTGCAATTTCTCCGCCAACATCGGCAACGAAGAAATGAGCCTGAGGGTTTTCAAGTTCTTCTGCAATGGATTTTTCACTCCAGGGAGAAGCAAAACACTCTTTTTCAACTTCTGCCACACCTTTTATATCTTTTTCCTCCATAGGGCGGATAACAGGTATGTTTTTTAAATCTTCACCCAGTTTAAGAAGTCCGTCATAAATTTCTTTTGCACATTTTTTATAAATTTCAAGGCTTGCGCCATAAGGGTCAGAAATTCCGTTGCCTAAAACATAAACTCTGCCTTGTCCGACAATAGGAATCAACTGCATTGCGTGGCTTCGGCTAAGGCAGACAAACAAATCAGTCGACATTAAAAGCTCTTTTGAAAGAGGTCTTGAAATGTGATGTGAAATGTCAACACCATAGTCCTTTGCTGCAATAACTGAATTTTCGCTTACCTTTTCACCGAAAATTGCATTAAGACCTGCGCTGTGAACTTCACAATCTGCATTTATTTTTTTGAATAACCCTTCTGCAAGAGGACTTCTGCAGGTGTTTCCTGTGCATAAAAATGTAATAATCATTTGCAATCAAACCAGGTCTTTCCGCTTTGAACGTCAGCTTTTAATTTAACTTTCATCTGACAAGCATTTTCCATTTCTTCGCTGAGGATAATTTTCACTTGCTCTGCTTCGTTTTCAGGAGCTTCAACAATAAGTTCGTCGTGTACCTGCAAAATAAGTTTTGAAGAAAGGTTTTCTGCTTTCAGTCTGTTATAAACTTTTATCATAGCAATCTTGATGATATCTGCAGCTGTGCCCTGAATAGGCATATTTCTTGCAACTCTTTCGCCAAAACCTCTTGTGATTGCGTTTGAAGCGGAAAGTTCAGGCAGATAACGTCTTCTTGCAAATAACGTTTCTGCATATCCTCTTTCTTTAGCTTCGTTAATCACTTCTTTCATATATCTGTCAACACCGCTGTAATGTTCAAGATATCCTTTGATGTAACTGTCAGCTTCTTTCCTTGTAACGCCGATATCTTTGGCAAGGGAGAAAGCACCGATACCATAAACAATGCCGAAGTTAACTGCTTTTGCTCTGCTTCGCATAAGAGGTGTTACCATATTTTCAGGCATATTGAAAACCTGGGATGCAGTTTCCGTGTGAATGTCACGTTCAGAGTTGAAAGAATCAATCATTGTATTGTCGTTTGCAATGTCCGCAAGAACACGCAGTTCAATCTGCGAATAGTCAGCATCAACAAGCGTTTTACCATCATCTGCTGAGAAGAATTTTCTCATTTCTCTGCCAAGAGGTGAGCGTACCGGAATATTCTGCAAATTAGGTTCAGTTGAAGAAATTCTGCCTGTTCTTGTTTCTGTCTGGTTAAGTGTAGAATGGATTCTTCCGTCATCACCGATAACTTTAACAAGTCCGTCACAATAAGTTGATTTCAGCTTTGCGAAAGTTCTGTAATCAAGTATCATTTTAATTACGGGATGAGCATATTGAAGACTTTCAAGCACATCTGCATTTGTTGAATAACCGCTTTTTGTTTTTTTCTTTGCAGGCAGTCCCAAATCTTCAAACAATGCAACACCCAATTGTTTTGGAGAATTGATGTTGAATTCATATCCTACTTCTTCATAAATGTTTTCTTGCAGGATTTTAATATCTTCTTCTAATTTCTGACCGAATTTTATAATACCTTCTTTGTCAACTTTGAAACCCTCAAGTTCCATGGAAGAAAGAACCTCACTCAAAGGTATTTCAATGCCAAACAAAAGGTCTGTCTGGTTATTTTTCTTTATTTCTTCACCCGTTTTTTCCTTGAGTGTTTTGAGTGTACCTGCTGAAAGAATGAATTCATCTTCCTTTTCGCATTTCACTTCAACAGAATATTCTTTGCTGAGCCTTGAAAGAGTATAATCGTTTGATGAGGGGTTGAGAATATATCCTGCAAGTGAAATGTCAAAACCTATATTTTTAAAGCTGTATCCGTTTGCCATTGCATAGGAATGGATAAGCTTTGTATCAGTTGTGAATTTTCTTTTTGTTTCATCTGCAAGGAAATTGAGGATAAAATCATCGAATCCCAGTTGCATTGAAGAAACACAATAAACAGTATTGTCAAAAAGGAAATATATTTCAGCAATATTTATTCCTGAAAATTCAGGGAGAAAATAAATGTCATCATTTTTTTCAATAAGTGTTTTTACTTCGTCTATGTTGCTTTCTTTAACCTTAATTTCAATTTCTGAAGATTCTTCATCAGGAATAAATTCAGCATCTTCAAGACCTAATTTTTCATTAAGTGAAAAAATTTCAAGGTGGTTAAGAAGTTTTGCTGCTTCGCCTTTTTTACATTCATCAGGCAGATAATCTGCATAATTTTTTGAAATGGGCACTTCTCTGCTGATTGTGCCAAGCTCACGACTCAGGTATGCACTTTCTTTACCGTTTTCTAATTTTTCACGCATTTTGGGTGTGATTTTCATTTCAGGTAAAGCTTCATAAACACCGTCAACTGAACCGTATTCTTTTATAAGGTCGCCTGCTGTTTTCGGGCCGATACCTGCAACACCGGGGATGTTGTCTGATGTGTCGCCCTGCAAAGCCTTGATTTCAATCATCTGAGATGGTGTAACACCGTATTCTTCTTTAAGTGCAGATGTATCATAGTGGATGTTGCCCATTTTTGTTGTTGCAAGCAGAACAAAAACGTTTTTATCAATCAATTGCAGACTGTCACGGTCGCCTGTTGCAATATAGCACAAATCTTCTTCCTTTGCACCTGAAGCAAGTGTACCTAAAATATCGTCAGCTTCCCAACCGTCAAGTTCAACTATTTTATATCCTAAAAGGCAGATAAGGTCTTTTACAATAGGCATCTGAGAAAAAAGTTCCTCAGGCATAGGTTTTCTGCCTGCTTTGTATTGGGAATACATCTGATGTCTGAATGTGGGAGCTTTTCTGTCGAATGCAACCACAACAGCGTCAGGGTCAATTTCATCACGTAAGTTTATCAGCATTTTTGTAAAGCCATAAATTGCATTCGTGAACTGACCTTTCTTGTTGCTCAATAATTTTATTCCGTAAAAAGCACGGTTCAAAAGGCTGTTGCCGTCAATAGCTAAAAGTTTCATACAAAAAACCTCCTATCAAAATATTATAACATAAAATTGACTTTTTTAAAAGTATTAGTTATAATTTTATATATAAAAATGTAAAGGATTTTTGTTATGAGTAAGATTATTGTTCAGCGCTTTGATTATCTTAAAGGTGCAATGGATATCGGCGGTGGAGTAAACCCCTTTTATGGCTCAGCTGTAATAAAAAACAACACAAATATCACAGATGACAGCTTCCGTTATTGCGTAAGAATTGCAAAGCAGGATGAAGATAATGTGGTGCGTGCAGAATATGCAATTACATACAAGGCTTTAGGTGAGGTTGAAAAAGAAAAAATTGTATCTAAAGATTTTGATTTTTCCCCTGAAGGTACAGAAGAAGCAAAGAAATGGCTTGAAGAAGAATATAACAAGGCAAACGTATGAAAATTTTATTTGAAGATAAGAATGTAGTTGTGGTAATCAAACCACCTGAAATACTTTCACAGTTTTCTGAAACTGAAGAAAATGCTGTTTCAATTCTCAAAGGAATGACAGGCAGTGAGATTTTTGTTATAAGCCGTCTTGACAGAAATGTGGGCGGAGTTATGGTGTTTGCAAAAAATCAGAAATCTGCTGCAGAATTAACACGTCAGATGCAGGACGGAGTTTTCAGAAAAGAATATATTGCTGCAGTTTACGGTTGCCCCGAAGAAGATAAAGGCGTTTTTGAAGATTTGCTCTTTAAGGATTCAAGAAAAAACAAATCTTTCGTTGTAAAAAAAGAACGCAAAGGTGTAAAAAAAGCATCTCTTGATTATGAAGTGGTTGAAAAAAGAGATGAAATTTCAATTGTGAAAATCCATCTCCATACAGGCAGAACACATCAGATAAGAGTGCAGTTTGCTTCAAGAAAAATGCCACTTGTAGGTGACGGAAAATACGGTGCGAAAGATAACTGCAAAAATATGGGTCTTTTCTGCAGAGAAATAACTTTTAAAAACCCTGCCACAAAAGAAATGCTCACATTTTCAGCAGAGCCTGAAAATGTTTATCCCTGGAAAAACTGAATATATAAAAATAAAGGCTCTCTTTTCACAAGAGAGCCTTTTTGTTGGTAATTTATGTTTCAATTCCTGCAAACTGATTGTTATAAAGGTTATAATAACAACCTTTCTTTTCCAGCAATTCTTCATGGTTTCCGCTTTCTGCTATTGTACCGTTGTCGATTACAATAATTTTGTCAGCGTCACGTATTGTGGAAAGTCTGTGGGCGATAATCAGGCTTGTTCTGTTTTCCATAAGTCTGACCATTGCAGATTGGATTCTCATTTCAGTTCTTGTGTCAACAGAGGATGTTGCTTCGTCAAGAATAAGAATTTTCGGGTCTGCAAGAACAGCTCTTGCAATTGAAAGCAACTGTCTTTGTCCCTGACTTAAATTGCCTCCTCCTTCTGAAAGCTGAGTATCGTATCCGTTCTGGAGTTTTGTTATAAATCTGTCAGCGTTTGCTGTTTTTGCTGCATTGATAACATCATTTTCTTCAGCTTCAAGTTTTCCGTAAAGAATGTTTTGGTTTATACTTTCGCTGAAAAGAACGGTATCCTGAAGAACAATGGCAATTGTTTTTCGCAGTTCATCTTTCGGTATATCGAAAATACTTTTTCCGTCAATGGTGATTTCACCGCTGTCAATATCATAAAAACGTGTAAGCAGGTTAACAATTGTTGTTTTACCTGAACCTGTTGCACCAACAATTGCAATTTTCTGACCTTGTTTTACATCAAGTGAGAAATCTTTAAGAACAGTTTTTTCTTTCTCATAACCGAAATAAACATTTTTAAAGCTGATGTTGCCTTTAACGTCTTCTGATTTGAATGTGTCTTTGCCATCATCTTTTTCAGCTTCTGAATCCATAACATCAAAAACTCTTTCAGCACCGGCAATTGAGTTCTGAATCTGTGCATATTGGTTGGCAATTTCGTTTATGGGACGTGACAACTGTTTTGAATAAAGGAGGAATGCCTGAATAACACCAACTGTGATTATTCCATCAGGTGAAAGCACACCGCCTATATTATAGTGGTTAAATGCAAAGAAAGCACCACTCAATGCAACGAGAATAAAGTTAAGGTTTGAAATAATGTTCATCAGAGGTCCCATTGAACCGCTGAGAATCTGGGCTTTGATTGCAACTTTTCTGAAACGTGAGCTGATATCGTTGAATTCATTCTTTGATTTCTGTTGTTTTGAAAAAGCCACAACAGTTTTATATCCGGTTACCATTTCTTCAACGTGACCGTTCATCTCGCCAAGAACAGTCTGCTGTTCTTTATAGAATTTACGCATATATTTTGACATTTTTGCGCTTACAAAAATTGTCAGAAAAACTGTAACCACACTTATTAAAGTCATAAGAGGGGAATATAAGAGCATTATCACAATTGAACCCAGAACACTGAGAACTGCTGAAATTAATGAAGCAACAGAAGAAGAAACTGTGTTGGAAATGTTTTCAACATCGTTTGTCATTCTGCTCATAATATCTCCGTGGTTGTGGGTATCAGTATACCTTATGGGGAGTTTTACAAGCTTTGCAAAAAGGTCAAAACGAAGTTTTCTTGCAGTTGATGTTGCAAGCTTTGCAGAGAACAAGCCCTGAAAATATGTGAACAAAGAGGATATTGCATAGGTGATAATAAGCATAATCAGGGTGGAAATAAATTGTTCTCTGTCAACTGTAAGTCTGGTTTCTGTTAATGTTATCAGGTCAATTGCCTTTTGCTGTAAAGCAGGAGCAACAAGGTTTAAAACGGTGATGATAACCATAACAACCGTTAAAGATAAGAAAAGATACTTGTTTGAACCGATATAAGAAACAAGCTTTTTCAGAGTGCTTTTGGCATTTTTAGGTTTTTCAACAGCCATCACAGGTCCGGGACCTCTGCCGGGTCTGCCCATAGGAGGACCCATTTTTCCGTTTCTTTCAGGTGGTTTTCTCATTTCAGGCATTTACAACATCTCCTTTCTTCATCTGAGATTCATAAATGTCACGGTAAACTTCGCTGTTTTCCATCAGTTCTTCGTGAGTGCCGATGGCAACAAGGTTTCCGTCATCAATAACTGCAATTCTGTCGCAGTTTTTTACACTTGCAATTCTTTGTGCAATTGTAATAACAGTTGTTCCTTTCAATTCTTCAAAAAGTTGTTTGCGTAATTTTGCCTCTGTTGAAAGGTCAAGGGCGGAGGTGCTGTCGTCAAAAATCAGTACATCAGGTTTTTTCAGTATTGAACGTGCAATAGACATTCTCTGTTTCTGTCCACCTGAAAGTGAAGCACCTTTTTCAGCCACATATCCCTCATATTTATCAGGCATATTGTTGATGAATTCATCAGCCTGAGCAATTTCTGCAGCAGTTCTGATTTCGCATTCATCAGCATCTTCATTACCCCAACGGATGTTGGAATTTACTGTGCCTGAGAAAAGTTCTGTTTTCTGCATAACAACGCTGATTTTGTCTCTCAGAGAATCAATATCAATTTCTCTTACGTCTGTTCCGTCAATTTTAAGTGAACCTGAGGAAACATCGTAAAAACGGGGGATAAGATTTATAAGCGAAGTTTTGCCTGAACCTGTTGCACCGAGAATTGCAATGTTTTCACCTTTTTTAATTTTAAGTGAAAGGTTGTTGATAACATTTTTGCCCTCAAAACCGGGATAGAAGAAATCAACATTTTCAAATTCAATTTCGCCGATAGAGTCGATTTTTTTGTCACCTGTTTTAATAACAGGTTCTGTATCAAGAATTTCGTTTATTCTGTCTGCTGATGCCTTTGCTCTTGTGATAGCTTGTGACATCATACTTACCATCATTATTGAATGGAGAATCTGAGTGATGTAGGTAATAGCAGCCATAACACTACCTACCTGCATATCTGATGCTGCACTTTCAATCTGATTACCACCGATCAATATAATTGCAACAACGGAAACGTTAAGTACAATAGTTAAAACAGGTCCTAAAATTGCCATGGTTTTATAAACACGTAAAGCAATATCTGTTAAATCATTATTTGCAAGAGAAAAACGTTTTGTTTCATAATCTTCACGCACGTAAGCTTTAACAACTCTTGCACCTGAAACATTTTCCTGCACAACGCTGTTAACTTTATCAAGCTTTTTCTGAACAGTTTTGAAAAGGGGAGAAGCTTTTGCAATAATAATCAACATTGCAATAAGTTCAACAGGCAAAGCACAAACAAGTACAATGCCGAAATCAACATCAAGGCGGAGCATCATAATAACACCGCCTGCAAACATCATAAATGAACGCACAAAAAGTCTTAACGCCAGATCAACAAATTGCTGGATAAGGTTGATGTCAGTTGTCATCCTTGTAACAAGAGAGCCGGTTGTGAACTTATCTGTCTGTTGGAAAGAAAGGTCCATAACTTTGGAGAAAGCTTCATTTCTTAAATCTCTGCTGAAGGAGTGTGATGTAGCACCGCTGAAGAAAGATGAACCAACACCGCACAATCCACCAATTACTGCAAAAACGAGCATTGTAAGACCTGTTTTTATAATGAGCTGATAATCGTGACCTAATACACCTTCGTCAACCATTTTTGACATAAGCGTAGGTAACATCAGGTCAATAAAAACTTCACCTATCATTGTAAGGGGAGTAAGTAATGCCAGATACCAATATGGCTTTAAATATTTTAAAAGCTTCATCTGTTGTCCTCCATATCAGTAATAAGATTGTTTGTGATTCTTTTCAGATATCCCTTAAGTATATGCAATTCGTCTTCAGAAAAATTTTCAAACATCACTTTTTCTGTTTCCTTGCACTTTGAAATAAAGAATTTCTCACATTCCCTGCCTTTTTCGGTAAGGTGAATGTAACTCTTTCTTAAATCTTTTTCGTCAGTTTCTCTTGTGATTAGTTTTTCCTGCTCCATTTTCTGCAACTGCACGCTGATTGACGGAGCTTTCATATGTGTGAGTTTTGCAAGCTCATTCTGTGTCAGACCATCGTTGTGAGAAAGGTGAAAAACAATTCTTCTGTATCCTTGGGGGAAACCTGCTCTTTCCGTTTCACGTCTGACACGTCCGTCAAAAAGTCGTGAAACGTCATTTATAAGCATACCTTCCGTCAGTTTTTCAAAATCAGGATGGAAATTTTCCAAATGATGAGGTTTATCCTGCATAAACAAACACCTCCTATAATTATTTAGTTACCTAACTAATTATATTTATTTTAATATATTTTGTCAATGAAAAACTGCCCGAATTTTCGGGCAGTTAAATAGTGTTTATTGTTAAAAATTACGTGTTATAATACCACAGGCAATTTTGTTTCCTGCATTTCCCGATGGCTGGGACTTAAAATCATCAGGTGAAGAATGTATTATTACAGTTTTACCCATAATTTCGTTTACTGTGAATCTCTCACTTAAAAATATGTGAAAAGAATATCCTTTATTGCTCAGTAATGGTGGTAAATCTCCTGCGTGAAAGGGATGAGGACAGTTTTGCGGGTTAAAATGCCCCATTGTCTGAGAAAAAGAATCGTTTTTATCTCCTTTACAAGATGAACCTTCGTGAATATGAAAGCCGAAAAAAGAACTTGAGCAAGGATTATCCGAAGCGGGAAGTCCGTCAATTTCTGCTGCGGTAATGACACCGCTTTTGGTTTGATAAAAACACACATTGCCCTTGAGTTGCGGAAAATCTTTGTTGCCGAAAACCTGAGCCACAGCCTGAGGCTTCCTCATAAAAACAGAAAGGTAACTCATAAATCTGCCTGAATTAATCATAAACATACCACCTCCGTATATTATATGATGAAAACCGGATTTGATGAAAAAATTAACGGTAGGAGTATGATCTCCTACCGTTATTACTTTTTATTGAGCCTTGAAATAGAATTTAATGCTTTCTCCGTCCTGAAGAGCTTTTTTTGTAAGGTTGATACCTGCATTCATAAGGAATGCGCCTGAATAAACTTTGCCTGTTTTTTCTTCAACATATTTCTTTTCAGGGTCAAGACCTTTGAGTTTGAGAATAAAGATTGGCAAATCTCTGTTGTAACGCAAAGTAACTGCAGTTGCAAGCACTTCGTTTTTATCGGGTGAAACGAAAGACCATGCACATCTGAAGTGGTTGAAATAGGGGTCTATAAGTCTGTAAAGGTCACCGAAATGAATAAGGTCATAATATTTGTGGTATTCCTTAACCTGTTCCTTGACAAGGGCTTTTTCGTCATCAGTCAGTTTGTTGGGGTCAAGTTCATATCCGAAAGTACCCCAGAGAGCAACGTCGCCTTTTGTTTCGTAACCTGTTCTGCTTGAAGCTGAAACATGAGCACCCATTGTTGAAGCAGGATAGCAGATTGAAGTGCCGAACTGGATTGTAAGTCTTTCGATTGCATCTGTCTGGTCGCTTGCCCAGATTTGTGGTGAATAGTAGAGCATACCCGGGTCAAATCTGCCGCCACCGCCTGAGCAGTTTTCAAAGAGAATGTCAGGGAAAGCTTTTGTGAATCTGTCCATCAGATCATATGTACCTAAAATGAAACGGTGGAAAAATTCCTGCTTTTTATCTGCGGGAAGAAGTGCAGAGCCTGCATCAGAAATGTTACGGTTGAAGTCCCATTTTACATAATCGATTTTATGTTTTGAAAGAACAGAATACATCTGATTGAAAATGTTATCCCTTACATCTTCACGGGATACGTCAAGAACTAATTGTCTTCTGCCAATCATAGGTTTTCTTCCCTCAACGTGAACACACCAGTCAGGATGTGCACGGTAAAGGTCAGAATCAGGAGAAATCATTTCAGGCTCATACCAGATACCGAATTTAAGACCAAGAGCATTAACTCTTTCAATAAGCGGGTCAAGACCTCCGGGAAGTTTGTCTTCGTTAACAAACCAATCTCCCAAAGAACAGTTGTCAGCATTTCTCACACCAAACCAACCGTCATCCATAACAAGCATATCCATACCTGCTTCTTTTGCTCTTTCAGCAAATGAAACAAGCTTGTCTGTGTCAAAATCAAAATATGCTGCTTCCCAACTGTTGATAAGCAAGGGACGTTTTTCGTATTTATATTTGCCTCTTACCAGATTGTTGTTATAAAGTCTGTGGTAAATTCTGCTCATTTCACCAAGACCTTTGTTTGTGTAAACCATAACACATTCAGGTGAAGAAAAACTTTCCCCACTTTCCAGATGCCATGAGAAATCTTCAGGGTTGATACCCATAATAAAACGTGTTGATGAGTTGAAATCACATTCGCAAACAGCAGAGAAGTTACCACTGTAAACAAGGTTAAAGCCCATAGCCTCACCCTGGTCTTCGTTTGCACCGTGTTTAAGAAGTGCAACAAAAGGATTGTGGCAATGGCTTGATGCACCACGTTTGCTGTGAATGCCCTGCAAACCGTGGACCAGAGCACGTTGTTCACGGCTTCTTTCTTTTGCGTGTCTGCCATAGAATGTAATTAAATCATAGTCCATTGAGGGAATGTCAAGACAAAGGCTGAAAATTCTTTTGATATCCATTGGTTTTTCTGAACCGTTTTCAACAATAACGCTTCTTGTCATTGCACCCATTTTTTCGAAAACAGAGTAACGCAAAGTTACTTTTGCACCTGTAACTTTATCTTCTGCAAAAATATCAAGTGTGTCTGCCTCATTGTCATTGTTTGCATAAACATAAGGCAGGGGAGAAAGTGAGGGCTTGCCTTTGTAGATTTTGTGACCGGTATATCTTATATCAGTTGTTGTGTCACCATTTGCGTTTCTGATAGAAAGTGCAGAAACACGGAAATCCGCAGCACCGTTGCAACCGTATTCCATAGGTGCACAGTCAGGAGTGAAACCGTTTTCACCGATTTCAGGATTGGCAAGGCTGAAAGAAGCATTTACGTGACGTTCAATCAAGTCACCAATATATGTTTCCGGGATTTGAGCACCGTAATAATAGTTTAAAATGTAATCTTCCTCGTAAATCCCGATAAGATATGTGGATTCACAAGTGTCAAGTTTGAAAACTTTGTTTTCAGCATCAAAAATTATCATAAAAAACACCTCCGTGTTATTTTGGAATATTTTATCATAGAATTTAAGCTATTGTCAACGAATAAAAAATTTGCTATAATACATCAGGAAAAGGGGTGGAGGAATGTTTAATTTTTTTGTTGAAGATAATTCACGTAAAGGCAATTGCTACTATATTGAGGGTGCAGATTTCAACCATATAAAAAATGTTATAAGAATGAATGCGGATGATGAAATTTTAGTCAGCGAAAACGGTATGAGCCACCTTTGCAGGATAATAAGCCTTGATGGTGAAACCTGCGTTGCAGAAGTTGTTGAAGAAAATTTTCAGAACACCGATTTGCCGGTGGAAATTCATCTTTTTCAGGCACTTCCCAAAGGGGATAAAATGGAATTTATTATTCAGAAAACAGTTGAATTAGGTGTCGACAAAATCCATCCTGTTGAGATGAAAAGATGCGTTGTAAAACTTGATGAAAAGAAAAAGAAATCAAAGCTTCAGCGTTGGCAGGCAATTTCCGAAAGTGCTGCAAAACAGAGCAAACGTTGCAAAATCCCTGAAATATGTCCTGTGCTTACTTATAAGCAGGCAATGGAAAAATCAAAGGAAATGGATTTGTTTTTAGTGCCTTATGAAAGTGAGAGAGGTATGCTCTCAACAAAAGAAGCACTTGCACAAATTAAAGCGGGAATGAAAATCGGCATAATTATCGGCCCTGAGGGTGGCTTTGAAGACGGAGAAGTTGAAACAGCCTTTGAAGTGGGCGGAAAAGTTGTGTCTTTGGGCTCAAGAATTTTAAGAACAGAAACTGCAGCAATGACTGCTGTGGGAATGGTAATGCTTCACGTGGAGATGAATACAGAAGAATGAAAAACTTGCCTTTAGATTTCACGGAAAGAATGAAAAATCTGCTTGGAGAAGAATATGAAGATTTTATTTCAGCAGTAAACGCAACACCGGTGAAAGGTTTTCGTGTGAACACAGAAAAAATAAGCCTTGAAGATTTTGAAAAAATAAATATTTTCGGCTCTGAAAAAATCCCTTATGTTAAGAATGGTTTTTATCTTGATTTTGAAAAAGCAGGAAACCATCCTTTCCACCACGCAGGAATGATTTATATTCAGGAACCGGGTGCAATGGCTCCTGCTGAATGTATTGAAATTGAAGAAGATTGGAAAGTCCTTGATATGTGTGCTTCTCCGGGAGGAAAAAGTACCCAGATAAAAAATAAATTAGGTGAAAACGGACTTCTTGTTTCAAACGAAATTATTCCTTCAAGATGTAAAATCCTGACAGGTAATATTGAAAGATTAGGTCTTGGAAACTGTGTTACAACTTGTATGGATACTTTCCGTCTTGCGAAAACATTCCCTGAAACTTTTGATATGATTATGGTTGATGCACCTTGTTCAGGCGAGGGGATGTTCAGGAAGGATGACACAGCAATTGAAGAATGGTCTTTGCAGAACGTAAAAATGTGTGCCGAAAGGCAGGGAGATATTCTTGAAAACGCTGCAAAATGCCTTAAGAACGGCGGATATATTGTTTATGCAACCTGCACTTTTTCTTTGGAAGAAAACGAAATGACAGTCTGCAATTTTCTTGAAAATCACCCTGAGTTTGAAATTGTTGAAGTGAACGAAAGTGTGAAAAATAACACTTCAGACGGTGTTTTTTATGAGGGTTGCACTTGTGAAAACATATCTTTCGCACGAAGATTTTATCCTCACAAATCAAAAGGTGAGGGGCAGTTTATGGCAGTGCTTCACAATAAAAACGAAATTCTTTCTTCAAAAAAACAAATGGTTTCAAAGGGAGAAAAAATTGATAAAACAGTTTTTGATTTCCTTGATGATACTCTTGAAACTTACGACAAAGAAAAAGTTATGATGTATAACGGGAACCCTGTTTATTTCACAAAGGATTTGGAAATTAAAAAGGGTACAGCTTTTTCCTGCGGTGTAACAATAGGGGAGATATGCAAAAATTATATAAAGCCCCATCATCAGTTCTTTATGGCGATGGGTAAGGATTTCAAAAGGAAGATTGACCTTTCTCCTGATAGCGAAGAAATGAAAAAATACCTTAAAGGTGAAGAATTTGAAACCGATTGCCGGAACGGTTGGTCAGTTGTTACCGTTTGCGGATGTTCTGTGGGCGGAGTTAAGGTAAGCGGAGGAAAAGCCAAAAATCATTATCCGAAAGGGTTAAGGTTGTTAGGTTGAAAATTTGTAGGGCAGATGAAAAATCTGCCTTTACTTTTGTGTAAAATGCAGAAATTCAGCACTTTAACACTTAAAACCGATAAATCGTATTGACAAATGATTTTTACGGGAGTATGATTAATTCATATTTAAGGAGTTGATATATATGAATCTCAGAAAAGGTAACCTTATGAGCGTCAGAGAAGATGTTAAACTTCTTGATGCAACAATCAGAGACGGTGGTCTTTGCAACAATTTTCAGTTTTCAGATGAATTTGTCAAAGCTCTTTATAAAGCAAACGTAAAAAGCGGAATTGACTATATGGAATTCGGCTATAAAGCAAGCACGGAAATGTTTGATGAAAAAGATTTCGGCAAATGGAAATTCTGCAAAGAAGAAGATTTACGTTCAATAGTAGGGGAAAACATTTCTGATATGAAAATTTCAGTTATGGCTGACGTTGGAAGATGCGACTATAAAAAAGATTTTCTTCCGAAAAGTGAAAGCGTAATTGATATGGTGCGTGTTGCTTGTTACATCCACCAGATTCCCTCAGCAATTGAGATGATTGAGCATCTTCATCAGTTAGGTTATGAAACATCCTGCAACGTTATGGCAATTTCCCAGGCGACAAAAGACCAGGTTGAAGATGGCCTTGAATTGCTCTGTGATTCCGATGTTGATGTAATTTATCTTGTGGACAGTTATGGTTCTCTTTATCCTGAAAACGCAACTGACCTTGCAAAAATTTATATTGATGCGGCAGAAAAAGTGGGCAAGAAAATCGGTTTCCACGCACATAACAACCAGAACCTTGCTTTTGCAAACACAATTGAAACTCTTTCTTACGGTGTTTCATATCTTGATGCAACAATTATGGGTATCGGCAGAGGTGCAGGTAACTGTGCAACAGAACTTCTTCTCGGCTTCCTGCGAAATCCCAAATATAATCTGTTCAGCGTTCTTAAATTTATTGAAAAATATATGATTCCTCTTAAAGAGCAAGGCATTGTTTGGGGATTTGATTTGCAGTATATGTTCACAGGTCAGTTTAATCTCCACCCCAGAGAAGCAATGAAATTCACTTCTGACGGAAGACGCGATTATTGCAATTTCTACGAAACACTTATTGATAATGTATAACAAAAAGACCGTATCTCGCGATACGGTCTTTTTTATCAGTAATTACAAATTATATATTTTTTACCAAGCATTGGTTTGAGAGTTTTTTGCAAGTCTTCCGATGTTCCGTTTTCAAAAGTAGATTTGTCTACAACAAAAGCTGTATTTTTCCGGATATAAAGAATGAGATATTCTTTTGTTTCTTTTACTTTTAAAAGAACATCATAGTTGAATACGCCTTTTTCATCTAAAGATTTGTTGCTTGAAGATACGGAAAACTTATCTTCTTCAAAAACAAAAGTGTTCTGGGTGTTCTGAGTGTTTGCCATAGCTTTGTATTGTTTCTTAGGTAATAAAAAGTAATAGTAAAGCACACGCAAAGTTGTAGCTGCAATGAAAATAGTCAAGATTCTTGTTGCAATTATAGCATACAAAGGTTCTTGCACTAAAAAAGATGCAACAATATAAAGTACGGTAACAACACACCAGAGTACAAGAAAAACAATGGGATTTGTTTTTCCTTTAGAAAGACTTGCCCTTGTGAGAGCTGTAATTGTTTTCAGGTCATATAAACAAGATGCTTTAATTTCCATAATGTATCTCCTCAGGGCAGTTTATATCCGGCTGCAAGGTAAATTTTATACCAGTCTTCACGTGACATTGTAATTTCAGTTGCTTTTGCAATGTCGGTAATTCTCTGGAGATTTGTGCTTCCCACAACAGGTTGCATTTTATCAGGCAGACGGAGAAGCCAGGCAATGGCAATTCCGCTGTCAGTTGTGTTATATTTTTCAGCCATTTCCATAATTATTTTGCCAAGCTCTGCATTTTCACCGTTTTCAAGGAAATATCCTGAAATAAAACCTCTCTGCAAAGGTGACCAGGGCTGAATTGTAATACCTTTCAATCTGCAATAATCACGTAAGTAGCCGTCACGGTTGATTCCGTCGCGGTTGTCAAGGTTTACATTAGCACCGGAAGACAGCATTGTTGCATTTGTTATGCTCAACTGCATCTGATTAATTTTAATATCCTGCTTAACAGCAGTTTTCAATAATTCAATCTGACTTGCACTGTGGTTGGAAACACCGAAAGCTGAAACTTTACCTTCTTTTTCAAGTTTATCAAATGCTTCAGCCACTTCTTCAGGTTCCATAAGTAAGTCAGGACGGTGCAGAAGCAATACGTCAATGTTATCTGTACCTAATCTTTTTAAAGAATTTTCAACAGAAGAAATGATATGCTCCTTTGAAAAGTCATACATTCCTTTTCGGATACTGCATTTTGTCTGGATAATGATTTTATCCCTTAATGTTCTGTTTCTTTTAAGTGCATTGCCGAAAACTTCTTCGCATTTTCCGCCACCATAAATATCTGCGTGGTCAAAATAGTTATAGCCAAGCTCTGTTGCAGTTGCAAGATAATTGTCAGCTTCTTTATCTGTCATATCAGCAATTCTCATGCAACCTAACGCAACCTGAGAAACTTCAGTGTTTTGAGAGTAAGTTTTAATGTATTTCAAAATATATCACTCCTTTGTTTCTACAATAGCATAAAATGAAAATTTATTCAAGAAAAAAGAAAAAGCCAAGTCAGATGACTTGGCTTTTTGGCAGAGCGGACGCTGTTAAATCCGAACTCAAATCTGTTTTTTCAACATCATTCAGAGAAATGACTTTTGAATCGTCCTTATATTTGAATGTTATCACCATTTTATCATCATATAAATAGATGGTATTAATAAAGATGTCAATCAATCTACGTCTATGGTCTAAACGACGAGTATTATATTTGCGTAAACGATTGAACCAAAAGAGAATCTGATCTTTTGTAAGCTCCGGTTTTGCCATTTCCTCTTTAATAATCTGAACAGAGACATCGCTTTTCTGATTTTCCAAATCTTCAAGACGTTGTTTAGTTGAGGGAGTAATGATACCCTGCTGAATAGCATTGAGTAAATTATCTATTCCTCTTTGAAGATCTGCATACTGTTTTCTGAGCATAGGGAGAATTGTATTCTCTTTTCCTTGAATTTCCATTATCATATTAGCAATTCTTTCTATTAATTCATCATCAAAAAGCACTTTTTCAATTTGATTTATGACTAAATCTTCTATCCAGTCCTTTCTAACTGTTTTTTTATCGCAACCATTATGCTTTTTAACACTGACACATTTGTAATAGTGATATACAGTTGAAGTTTTGCTTGTTCCGCTTTCACCAACCATAAAGCAATTACATTTACCGCAACGCAATTTTGTAGTCAACAAATATTCATCTTCAGCTTTATGTTTTGCCGGAGCTTTTTATTTGTAGCCATACGACCTTGAACGCGTTCGAACAGTTCTTCAGTAACAATTGCAGGTATACCATGTGGGTTGACAATATCACGATATTTGAACTCACCAATGTAACGGCGGTTTTTAAGCATTCGCGCAACCATATCCACATTGATTCTACCACCAAATTTAGATCTTAACCCTTTAATATTTAATTCTTCTGCAATTTCAGTCATTGATGCACCTTCTGCATAATGATTAAAGGCTTCTAAGACAGCAGGAGCAACCAAGGGATCTATCTGAAAATGATGCTCACTATCAATTGTATATCCTAATGGTAAAGTTCCGCCATTAAATTTGCATTTATAAGCATTTTCTTTAAGACCACGAACAACTTTTTCAGAAAGTTCAGCCGAGTAAAAATCTGCCAATCCATCAAGCAACGCTTCCAAAAGAATGCCTCCGGACCCTTCTGGAAGTTCTTCAGTTGCAGACAAAACTTTTACACCATTTCTGCGGAGTATAGTTTTATAATAAGGTGAATCATAATGATTTCGTGCAAAACGGTCAAACTTCCACACAATAACAAACTTGAATTTTTTGCTTGAACTATCTTTAATCATCTTCTGAAAGTTATCACGATTATCATTTCTTCCGGTGCGAGCACGGTCGATATATGTATCAACAATTTGAATATCGTTTCTCTCGGCGAAAACCTTGCATTCGCGTAGCTGACCTTCAATAGACTCTTCACGCTGATTCTCACTTGAATATCGTGCGTATATTACAGCTGTCATTGTATCACCTCCAATAACTCATTTGTTTCTCTTAGATTTTTTCTTACCATACATACCCAATAAAGCAAATACTTGATTTGCCATATCACTGTTTTCTCTATTATCCTGTATAGTAGGCGCAACATTATATGGTGAGAATAATGAATTTGATAATAGCATCAATAAATCAGCAGCTTCAAATAATTTCTTTTTTGATGGGATGCCAATTTTTATCCAAGACAATGTTTCAATGTAACCCTTTAATTCACAAGATAGATTACGTATTTTATCAGATACCTCTGAATACTCTTCTCTATCACTCATAGTAGAATGTGCTGCATCAATTATATTTGTATATATTCTTGAATAAAATGTAAGAGTAACAGCAACATCGTGCTTAATGGCTTTGAATTTTTGTAAAGGGGTTAGCCAAATGGTTTGAAGAATCTCGCCTATAATATATACCAAAACACCACTTAATACAGTTATTAGAATTGTAACTAAGTTTTCCATTAAACAATCCTCCTAAAAATCATTCTTTCAACAGTCTATTGTTTACCCAAGATATTTGCATATCTCAAGTATAGAATAAATATATTTTTAATATCCGTCATCTTTTTGATGCACCCTGTTTCTGCTTTTATTGTAGCGCACAAATGTGCGTTTGTAAAGTTTTTTGTCAATTATTGTATGTTTTTGTGTCACCCCACCGAAATTATCGGTGGGGATTTACTTAGGAAAGATTATTATTATTTTTCCAATTTTCATATTCTTGTTTTCCTTCTTCGCTTTCAAAGAAAGCTAATATATCAGGCAAGAAACATCTTGCCAACTCTTCAATTACTGTTTTTGGAATATCATTTACATTATACTTAAATTCAGTTTCCTCTATAATCTCTCCGACAACCGTTTCTTTTGTCGGAGATTTTTTCATTTAGCACTCACTCCTTTCTATTAGATTTTATTATTTAATATGTAATTAGCGATTGTCACGTCGTTTCTCCAGTGTGACAGATGAAATACAGAAACAGCCATTACCGCAAGTTTGTCGTATGATACAGGAAGACCATTTTCTATGGCAAGCTTTTTGTTATCGCCACGTACGAAATATTTTTTGATAATCTCATTTTTATCAAAAGGCCTTGGCTTTTTAGTTGTTTTGTCAATGTTGTATTTGTTCCATCTTCTGATGATTTCCTTTTCCAACTTTTCTCGATATTCAGGTTCGGTTTCAAGTTTTTCAAGATAAAAGTTGTAGGTTCTGAATGCTTGTACAGCTCTCATTGCGTGGTAATCAATCTGATTATTCATTTCTTCCTCGGTGAAAACTTTGTTTTCTGTTCCGTCAAAATATGAGCTGACGAAATCCACATCTTCAGGCAAAATTCTTTGTAAAGTCATTTTACCACCCTTGCCTTGTCTTACACGGACACAAGGGTATCCTGATTCGTCAATCACAAAATCGTTGCCACGGAGGTTTTTAAGTTCGTCTCTTCTTATTCCAACGTTTTTCTGAAAATTAACACTATAGGCGTATTTGGGATTATTTTCATCACCATTGGTACGATAGTGTTTTCTTTCTTTTCTTGAGCGAGTGTTGTCTGCAGTGTGTCTTGTGGGAAGATTCAGAAGTGAAAGATCCACTCCATGGTAAAGTGCAACAGGAACAAGATAAGTGTGAATTGTACTTGCACTTAAGCCTTTTTCGATCAGATGTTGCACATAGTCTTTTATGTGCTCCATACATTCTGCTTTGGTTTTGCAACCGTAGTGTTCTCTACAGAATTTTATGAATCTTCTGTAGTTGATCTTGTAGTATTTACGAGTTACATTGTTTTCGTAACGAACGAAAAATACACAAGATTCGTCATAAAGTTTTCTTGATTTGCTTTGTTTGTAATGTTTTTTCTTCATAAAACATTCCTACTTTCTATTAAAATTTTATTTGGAAAGTTTCTGCTTTGCAACGGACTTTCCACCATCCACGCACAAGGCGAGTTAAACTGTCAAGGGCTTATTCTGAAAGCGATGTTTTCTGAACAAAAACATCCGATAAGGTGGATACACACCATATCGCCGAAATGATTTCTGAGTAGAAAAAATCACTCAAAAACCATTCATTCTATCCACTAACTGGTTATTCCAGCAATTTTGCCGTAATAACCATTAGTGGATACGGTTCTTTTCTTTCGAAAAGCTACCGTTTCCGTGATGAAAACAATTCAAAAATCAGTACGTTTTTTCTTTGTTCTCATCACACCTCCTTTCAGAATTTAGTTTGGTAGGGACAAAATTCTGAAAGGACATTGTCAACCCGAAAACCCTTTCTTAGTCCGCAAAGTGTTTTCAGGA
>JAZSJD010000065.1:0-38509 GCA_045534165.1 Acutalibacteraceae bacterium
TTTATGGAATTTTTTCCTACAATACCCGTAATCAAATATGAAGGTAAAGACAGCAAAAATATGTTGGCTTTTCGTCATTACAATCCTGATGAAATTATTCTCGGCAAACCTATGAGGGAGCACCTCAAATTTGCCCTCTCAAATTGACACACTATGAGTGCTGAGGGAACAGATATGTTCGGCAGAGGCAAAATGAACAAAGATTTCGGTGGTCAGACACCTATGGAAATCTATAAAAACAAGGCTTATGCTGCATTTGAACTTATGAATAAGCTTTCAATTGATTATTTCTGCTTCCACGACAGAGATATCGCACCCGAAGGAAAAACTCTTGAAGAAAGCAACAATAACCTTGATGAAATTGCTGAACTTCTTGAAAAGCTTATGAAAGAAAACAACAAAAAACTTCTTTGGGGTACTGCAAACTGTTTTAACCATCCAAGATATATGCATGGTGCCGGCACATCACCTGAGGCTGATGCTTTTGCTTATGCAGCAGCACAGATTAAAAAAGTTATGGAAATCACAGTAAAACTCGGCGGTAACGGTTATGTTTACTGGGGTGGCAGAGAAGGATATGAAACTCTTCTCAACACAGATATGGGCAGAGAACTTGATAACTTAGGTTTCCTCTTGAAACTTACATCTCAGTATGCACGTTCAATAGGATTCAAAGGAGATTTCTACATTGAACCCAAACCCAAGGAGCCTACAAAACATCAGTACGATTTCGATGCTGCAACAGTTATCGGTTTTCTTCAGAAATATGACCTTATGGAAGATTTTAAACTTAATATAGAAGCAAACCATGCTACACTTGCAGGTCACACATTCCAGCACGAACTTGCAGTTGCAAGAATCAACGGTGCCTTTGGCTCAATTGATGCAAACCAGGGCGACCTTCAGCTTGGTTGGGACACAGACCAATTCCCCACCAACGTTTATGAAACCGCAATGTGTATGCTTGAAGTTATTCGTGCAGGTGGCTTTACAAACGGCGGACTTAACTTTGATGCAAAAACAAGACGTGGTTCAAACACAGCAGAAGATATTGCTTATGCATATATTGCAGGTATGGATTCATTTGCTCTCGGCTTAAGACTTGCTGCAAAAGTTCTTGAAGACGGCAGACTTGATGAATTCGTTAAAGCAAGATATTCAAGTTATGAAAGCGGTATAGGTAAAAAAATCACTGACCAAACCGTAACAATTGAAGAACTTGAGGCTCATGCAAAAGGTCTTGGAGAATTTGAATGTGTTCCCAGCGGTCGTCAGGAATATCTTGAAAACATTCTCAACAGCATTATGTTTTAATGGAGGACATAAAAATGATGAATAAAACTATTGCTAAAGAAAGAGCAAAGGCACTCGTTGCACAAATGACAGTTGAAGAAAAAATGTCACAGCTTCTTTTCAATTCTCCTGCTATTGAAAGACTTGGTATAAATGCATATAACTGGTGGAATGAGGGTTCTCATGGTGTTGCTCGTGCAGGAACTGCAACAGTTTTCCCCCACGCTATTGCTATGGCAGCAACATTTAACCCGGAACTTGTAAACGAAGTTGCTGACGTTATTTCAACTGAAGTACGTATCAAATATAACAAGCACGTTGCTTACGGTGACTTTGATATTTTCAAAGGAATCACTTTCTGGGCACCTAACATTAATATTGTACGTGACCCCAGATGGGGACGTGGTCAGGAAACTTTCGGTGAAGACCCCTTCCTTACATCAGTTCTTGGTAAAGCATTCATCAAAGGAATTCAGGGTGACGGTGAGTTCTTAAAAGCCACTGCTTGTTCTAAACACTATGCCGGTCACTCAGGACCTGAAAAAGACAGACATGGCTTTGATGCACAGATTTCTATGCATGACCTTTGGGAAACATATCTTCCTGCTTTTGAAAAAACAGTAAAAGAAGGCGGCGTCGCAGGTGTTATGGGTGCTTATAACCGTACAAACGGCGAAGCTTGTTGTGCACATTCATATCTTATGGAAAAAGTTCTCCGCACAGATTGGGGATTTGACGGTTACTTCGTTTCTGACTGTGGTGCATTAGGTGATATCTGGAAGTTCCACAAGTGTGCTGAAAACGCTGTTGAAGCTGCTGCTCTTGCACTTAAAAGAGGCTGTGAGCTTAACTGCGGTGACACATTCACAAGTCTTGTGGAAGCTTATGAGCAAGACCTTATTGATGAAGACGATATTACAGCTGCTTGTGAAAGACTTTATATGATCCGTCACCTTCTTGGAGAATTTGAAGAAGTAAGACCCTATTCTGATTTAAGTTATGACTTGCTCGACTGCAAAGAACACAAAGCACTTAACCTTAAAACAGCTGAAGAATGTCTTGTTCTTCTTAAAAATGAAGATAATTTCCTTCCTCTTGACAAAAATACAGAAAAGAAAATTGCTGTTATCGGACCAAATGCACTATCTGTTACTGCACTTGAAGGCAACTATAACGGCTATGCTTCAGAATATGTTAACGTTGCTGACGGTATCCGCAGAAAATTTGAAAATGCACGTATTTCTGTTGAAAAAGGTTGTAACTATTGCTTTGAAAACCTTAACGACTGGAGCGGTTTTGCAAATATGATAAGTGATGGTGTTGCTGCAGCTGCAGAAGCTGACATCACTATTCTTGCAATGGGTCTTGATCAGTCTATTGAGGGCGAAGATACCGGCTTCGACAATGACTATACAGCCTGCGGTGACAAGAAGACTCTTTATCTTCCCAAAACACAGCAGAAATTGGCAGAAGCTGTTTGTGATGCTTGTGAAAACGTTGTTGTTGTTCTCCTTTGCGGTAGCTCAATTGACCTTGGAGAAAAAGTGACTTCACACGCAAAAGCAATTATCCACGCATGGTATCCCGGTTCATTAGGTGGCCTTGCAACTGCTGAATTGCTTGCAGGTGAAATTTCACCTTGCGGTAAATTACCTGTTACAATTTACAGAGGCGACCATAACATTCCCGATTTCCTTGATTATAACATGAAGGGCAGAACTTACAGATATATTGACGGAGAAGCTCTCTTCCCATTCGGTTTTGGTCTTTCATACACGTCATTCGCATATAACAATGCTAAAGTAATCTCCTGTGATGAAAACACAATCAGACTCAGTGTTGATGTTACAAACACAGGTTCAAGAGATGGCATTGAAAAAGTTCAGGTTTATGCTAAATATTCTGATTCACGTGTTGTTACTCCTCATTCACAGCTTTGTGCCATCAGTTCAGTCAAACTTGAAAAAGGCGAAACAAAAACTGTTGAACTTGAAATTGATAAATATTGGATTAAAGCAGTTCTTGATGACGGCAAGCGTGTAGATCCTGACGGAAACATTTCACTTTTTGTTGGCGGTCATCAGCCTGACAGCGTAAGTGACAAACTTCTTGGTTATGCTTGCGAAAGGATTGAAATTAAATGAGATATCTTTTAGGTATTGATATAGGTACTTCCGGAACAAAAACAGTTTTGTTTGATGAAAAAGGAACTGTAATATCGTCAAAAAGTGAAGAATATCCCCTTTCACAACCTCAGAACGGATGGGCAGAACAAAACCCTGCCCACTGGTGGGATGCAGTGAAAAACACTGTAAAATTTGTTGTTAAAGAAAGCAAGGTAAACAAAGCTGACATTGTCAGCATCGGACTTTCGGGACAAATGCACGGTCTTGTTATGCTTGACAGCAACAATGAAGTTATAAGACCTGCTATTCTCTGGTGTGACGGCAGAACAACAAAGCAATGTGCTGAAATTGAAGAAATAATCGGTCGTGAAAGATTAATTGAAATCACTGCGAACCCTGCACTTGAAGGCTTTACTGCAGGTAAAATTCTCTGGGTTAAAGAAAACGAACCTGAAAATTTTGAAAAATGCAGAAAAATTCTTCTTCCTAAAGATTACATCAGATATCTCCTTTGCGGTGAATTTGCAACTGAAGTTTCTGATGCTTCCGGAACACAGCTTCTTAATATCGGCAAAAGGCAGTGGAGTAATGAGGTATGTGAGAAATTAGGAATAAGCCTTGACCTCTTGCCTAAAGTTTACGAAAGCCCTGAAATCACCGGATATCTTAAAGAGGATATTGCTGAAGAATTAGGTCTTGAAACAAAAACCGTTATTGCCGGTGGTGGCGGTGATAATGCCTGCGCCGCAATAGGTATGGGCGTTTGCTGTGAAGGAAAAGCGTTCACAACAGTGGGAACAAGCGGTGTTGTTTTTGCTCATACAAATGAGCTTCATACAGACAAACAAGGAAGAATTCATGCATTCTGTTGTGCAGTACCCGGTGCATGGCACGTTATGGGTGTTACACAAGCTGCAGGACTTTCTCTCAATTGGTTCAGAAATCAGATAGCACAAGAATTTGATTATAAAGAACTTGATAAGCTTGCAGAAGAAATACCTATCGGTTGCGACAAGCTCCTTTATCTCCCCTATCTTATGGGCGAAAGAAGTCCTGTTCTTGATGCAAGTGCAAGAGGTGTATTCTTCGGTCTTTCTGCAATCCACACAAAAATCCATATGGCACGTGCAGTTATGGAAGGTGTTGCATATTCACTTTATGATTGCCTTGAGGTTTTAAAAGAAAACTCAATTGAAGTTGGAGATATGGCCCTTTGCGGCGGCGGTGCAAAAAGCAGGTTCTGGAGAGAAATGTTTGCTGACGTTTATGGTGTCAACGTTAAAACAATGCAGACAAGTGAAGGTGCTGTTCTTGGTGCAGCTTTGCTTGGCGGTTGTGCAGCAGGTGTTTTTTCATCAGTGGAAGAAGCTTGTGAAAAAACAGTTATCAGCGGCGAAACATATATGTTCAATAAAGAAAATCACAAAAAATATATGAAGTATTATTCAGTATACCGCACTCTTTACCCTGCTCTGAAAGAATCATATAAGATGCTTTAAAAAGAAAACGGCAAACTCAGTTAATGAGTTTGCCGTTAATTTTATTCTGCAAGTAAAAAGCCATAAGGAACATCGCCCTGATCATATTTCACATTAACAACGTAATAATATTCTCCGCTTTCAGGAAATGTTATTCTGCCTGAATTGTTGTCTATAAGATATTTTGAATTCATTATCTGTTTTTTGTCATTCTCAATTTCAGTTTTTTCTGCTCTGTATATCTCATAAGACACAACTTTTCCCGTAAACTTAAGAACAATATTTTCTTCTGTCTGTTCCCTTGTAAAAGTACAAAGTGTATCTTTCATATCAAGGCAGAAAGCACCTTCGTGTATCCAGGTACGTTCTTCTCCGTTTGCATCCATATCCTTCCAGGTATATTCTCCGTTTTTAGTCAATGCATAAAAGGCGGCAGAATCATCTGTTTTAATTTCCACGCCAAGAATAGGTGCAAATTCCAGATACTGCATATCTTCATTCGTTGTGCTTCCTGTTTCTTCTTTATTGCCACATGCAACAAAACTTAAACAGATAACTAAAGACAATGCAAGCAAAATAAATTTTTTCATTCATCACACCTCTTAATAGAGATACATGCTTCTGAGTTTTTCCTGCTTCTCTTTATCAAGGCCTAAACATTTTTCAGCATATTCGGAAACAGAAGAATAATTTGATTCAATTTCATCAAACATAGCAACAAGGAAGTTTTTGTTTGTACTCAAAAAAACTTCGCAATACTCACTTACTTTTTTGTTTTTAAAAAGTATTCTGGCCGCTGCTACATATTTTTTATTAAATTTATCACCAAATTTTTCCGTTGCCATATAGTCTTTAATTATGACGTGCCTCGGCACACCAAGAATTGTAAGCAAAATTGCTGTTGCAGCACCAACCCTGTCTTTACCTGCACTGCAATGGAAAAGTACTGCACCATTTTCATTTTCGAGAAGAATCTCAAAAAATCTTTTTACACTTTCAATTGAGCTTTCTTTGATAACAAGGGCTCTGTACATACCCATCATATATTCACTTGCACTCTGGTCCATGCTTTTTATAAGCTTGATTGCAGAGGCAACAATACTTCTGTCTCTTGTTATACCTATAACAGATTCATCAACAAAAGGAACATGCTCATATTTAACACCTGCAATAGCAGGATCCTTTTTTCTCTCTCTTTCAACTACCGTTCTTAAATCAATAACTTTCTTAAGATGATATTCTTCTTTGAGAATTCGCACATCATTTTTGGTAATATTTTTAAGCTCACCGCTTCTGATAAGACGATGAGGTTTGATTCTTCTACCATCTACAGTTTTAAAGCCACCTAAATCACGAGTATTATTGACACCTTTAAGATGAATTCTTCTGATGACTACTTTTTCTTTACTCATATCTTATTCCCCTGATAAAAATATATTTTATTCTAACATAGATAAAATTTTAAATCAAGGTTTTTATTCTTAAAAAAAATAAAAAGTTCTTTAATTTTTAAAACAAAAGCTTTCTCATTTTCAATAATATTTTCTTTTCTTTTCTTGAAACCTGCACCTGAGACAACCCCAGCTTCTCTGCTGTTCCGGATTGAGTTAATCCTTTGAAATATCTTAATTTAATCAGTGCTCTTTCATCTTCCTCCAAAGAATCAATTGTTTGCCTGAGCGCCAACATTTCAGATATTTTCTCTTCAGGAGCTTCAACAGGTATATCTAATTCTCTGTTTGATGATTCATCATCACCGGTCAGAGATAATGCCGGCATTGATGCAGTAAGCAATTCTGCCGTTTCTGCTGAACTTAAATTCAATTTTTCAGCCAACTGACTGATAGTTGGTTCTACGCCCAACTTTTCTGTAAGTAATTCTTTTTCTTTCAAAGCTGTTCTGATTTTTTCTTTCATCCCACGAGAAACCTTAACTGTTCCCCCGTCACGAAAAATTCTTTTTATTTCTCCTAAAATAACGGGAACTGCATAAGTTGAAAAAGAAAATCCTTTTTCCATGTCAAAACCATCTGCAGCTTTTATCAATCCCACACATCCTGCCTGAAACAAATCGTCATATTCAACACCTCTGCCCCTGAATTTATTTGCACAGGCGTGAACAAGGCCGATGTTCTCCTCAATCATTTTACTTCTTGGAATTTCACTAACCATTTTAAAATCTTCCGTTAATTTTTTTCTCAAGACTTACACAAGTACCTTTTCCTAAAACCGAATTCACTTTCACTCTATCCATAAAACTTTCCATAACTGCAAACCCGAGACCTGCTCTTTCCCCACCCATTGTTGTAAAAAGGGGTTCCATAGCTTTTTCTATATTTTCAATACCACAACCTTTATCTCTTATTTTTATCTTTATTTTTGCATTTTCAAAAATGGAAACAGTTATGTATATTTTTCCTGCTTTTTCTTTATAGCCATGAACAATTGAATTGGTAACAGCTTCACTGACTGCGGTTTTTATATCGCCTAATTCTTCAATTGTCGGGTCTAATTGAGAAATAAAAGCTGCCACAGCAACACGGGAAAAGCTCTCATTTACAGACCTGCTTTCAATTTCAAGTTTCATTGTGTTAATTGCTTTCATATTTATTCCTCCTTTATTTTCACTTCTCCTAAACGCTCTATTCCTGAAAGTTTTATTACTTTCCACATATTTCTCGGCACATTTATAACTTCAAGTTTGCCTGAATAACTGCTGATAAGTTTATATCTACCCATTATCAGACCAATTCCTGAACTATCCATAAAAGATACTCCGTCATAATCAAGTCTCAAAACACGGGGCTTGTCTTTTTTTATTCTTTCATCAATTTCTTCTCTTATAGCCGGGGCTGTATGATGATCAATTTCGCCTTCAATAAGAGCTGTTAAAATCCCATCTTTCAACTCGGTTTTCACTCATTTCAACCTCCTTTAAAAACAAAAAATTCCTTACCAATATATGATAAGGAATTCTTTACATATTTTCTGCCGAAAAATGGCGATGAAAAATTTATTTTTTAAGTGCAATTGCTTCTTTTGCTTTTAAAGCAATGTGTTCAGCATCAAGTCCGTATACTTTAAGAAGTTCAACTGCAGGACCTGACTGACCAAACTCATCGTTAACGCCAAGTTTGACAACAGGAACAGGAACTGTTTCTGTTATTACTTCGCTTACTGCTGAACCAAGACCACCAATAATGCTGTGTTCCTCTGCAGTAACAATGCAACCTGTTGTTTTTGCTGCATTGACAATAATATCTCTGTCGATAGGTTTGATTGTATGAATGTTAATTACTGCTGCACTGATACCTTCATTTGCAAGGGTTTCTGCAGCAATAAGTGCTTCGTTAACCATAAGGCCTGTTGCAATAATTGTAACATCAGTACCATCTTTTAACTGAACACCTTTACCCAGCTCAAATTTATAATTTTCATCATAAATTCTCGGAGTTGCAAGTCTGCCGAAACGAAGATAGAAAGGACCATAATTCTCTGCTGCTGCAAAAACGGCTGCTCTTGCTTCAATATCATCAGCAGGATTAATGATTACCATTCCCGGAATCGTTCTCATAAGCGCTATATCTTCACAACACTGATGGCTCGCACCATCTTCACCAACAGAAATACCTGCATGTGTTGCACCTATTTTAACATTAAGTCCCGGGTAACCTATTGTATTTCTCACCTGTTCAAAACCTATTCCCGCTTCAATCATTTCAAAAGAGCTTGCAAACACTGTATATCCTGTTGTTGCAAGGCCACCTGCAACACCCATCATATTACATTCAGCAATACCGGTATCAAAAAATCTTTCAGGAAATGCTTTTTTGAACACACCTGTTTTTGTTGCTTCTGCCAGGTCAGCATCAAGAACAATAACTTTTTCATTAACTGCACCGAGTTCGGCTAAAGCTGCACCGTAAGCCTCTCTTGTGGCTTTTTTAATTACATCTGCCATACTTTTATGCCTCCAATTCTATAAGCTTAGCGTTAAGCTCCTGCATTGCCTGTTCATATTCTTCAGCATTGGGAGCTTTACCGTGCCAGCCGCATTGGTCTTCCATAAAGCTAACGCCCTTGCCCTTTACAGATTTTGCAATAATAGCTGTTGGCTTACCTTTAAATTCTTTTGCTGCTGCGAATGCTGCATCAATCTCATCAAAAGAATGTGCACAAATTTCAATTACATTCCAGCCAAATGCTCTGAATTTTTCAGGAATAGGATAAGGTGAGTTTACCTGTGCAACAGTACCATCAATCTGAAGATTGTTATTATCGATAACTGCAACAAGATTGTCAAGACCTTTTGCACTTGCATACATCGCAGCTTCCCATACCTGACCTTCTTCAATTTCACCGTCACCTAAAACTGTATAAACTCTGAAATCCTTACCTGAAAGTTTTCCGCCAAGAGCCATACCTGTAGCAGTAGAAATACCCTGACCGAGTGAACCTGTGCTCATATCAACGCCGGGAGTTTTCTTCATGCTGGGATGTCCCTGAAGAATTGAGCCTACCTTACGAAGTGTTTTGATCTCTTCAACGGGGAAGAAACCTTTATGAGCAAGGCAAGCATATAATGCGGGAGCTGTATGACCTTTCGAAAGAACAAAACGGTCACGATTTTCATCATCCGGATTTTTAGGGTCTACTCTCATTTCATTAAAATAGAGATATGTCATAATATCGGCAATTGAAAGAGAGCCGCCGGGATGTCCGGACTTTGCATTGTAAACACCTTCAATTATGCCCATTCTGACCTTACATGCTTTGATTTTGAGTTGTTTTTTTGCTACTGACTCCAAAATTAGCCACCTCCGTCAGTTTTTGTTGAGTGAACCCAAAAATTTAGTAAAATAATCAGGCAACTCACTTGTAATTTTTATTTTTTCACCACTTGCAGGATGTGTGAAACCTATAACGGCTGCGTGAAGGCATTGACCTGAAAGTTGTTTTATAACTTTTGATGGTCCATACACATCATCGCCTGCAACTGGATGACCTATATATTTCATATGAACTCTGATCTGATGGGTTCTGCCCGTTTCCAGAATCAATTTTATATGAGAAAAATCTTTATATTCTTCTATAACCTCGTAATGCGTCACAGCGTTTTTGGAATTTTTATCTGTTACACACATTTGTAAGCGATTATTGGGATTTCTGCCGATCGGTGCATTAATTGTACCTTCTTTTTCTTTAAGATGCCCATAAACCACAGCTTGATACTCTCTGTCGAAAGAATGTGCTTTTATCTGTTCTGCAAGATTAAGATGTGCTAAATCGTTCTTTGCAACGATAAGCAATCCACTTGTGTTTTTGTCAATTCTGTGGACTATTCCGGGACGTGCAACTCCGTTTATTCCCGAAAGGCTGTCTGCACAATGATACATTAATGCATTAACAAGAGTTCCGTTATAGTTTCCTGCTGCAGGATGAACAACCATTCCTTTGGGTTTATTCACAACAAGCAGACAGTTATCCTCATACCTTATATCAAGAGGTATGTTTTCTGCAACAATTTCAGGCTTTACGGGTTCAGTTGATTTAACTGCAATAACATCACCTGATTTTGCTTTTGAATTTTTGCTGACCGCTATTCCGTTTACAAGAATATCGGAATTTTCAATAAGCTTCTGAACATATGAACGTGTGAGATTTTCGCACTTTACGGATACAAGCTTATCTATTCTCTCTCCTGCTTCTTCTTCCTGCACGCTGAAAATGAAAGCGTCTACCATTTTCTTTACCTTTCTTCTTTACTGATGATTCCTTGTACCAATCAACTATTATATAAACAAATATCATAAATGAGCCGATACAAACAAGGCAATCAGCAAAATTGAAAATTGCAAAATCTACAAATAAAACCTTAATATAATCGATTACATAACCGTGAAACAACTGTTCTCCCCTGAAAATTCTATCTATAAGATTACCTAATCCTCCTGAAAGAATTAAAATAAATGTTGAGATAAGAATCTTATTCTTGATTTTACCGGACATTAAAATACAGAAACCGGCAACAATAAAAACTATTGTTAAAATTGAAAGTATTTCTGTATGATTTTCAAACATACTGAATGCTGCGCCTGTATTTTCCGTGTAGTAAAATTCAACTATTTTGGGGATAAAATCAGATCTTCCAATGGGCATCAGATGATTTTCAACAATCCATTTAATCAGCTGGTCAGCGAAAACAAGCACTGCTATACATATTATTGACACAAGCTGTATCATCAATTTGCTCCCCCGGTATTAATCATTTTGTCCGAAAACATCTTTCAGGAAACTGAAACCTTCTGTATCGTCATCGTCACTTTTTTCAAACACATTATCAGCATCAAGGTCAACATCGTTGATTTCAAATTTGAAATCTTCATCTTCTGACAAATCTATATCGTCAAAAAACTTGAATCCTGATTCAGTTTTTTCTTCTTCCTGCTGAAGGAAAAGATTGTCATCTTTTTCTATTTCAACTGCATCAGCATCTGAAAAAGCTATATCAAACTTTCTGGGTTGTTCTTCAACAGCCGGCCTTTCTTCCGGTTCAAAATCCTCTGAGAAGAAATCGAAGTCTTCATCTTCAAGTGCATACGGCTCATCAACTTTTTCTGCCAGAATTTTGTCAAATTCTTCACCTGTAACCTCTACAAAATCTGATGTTGAAGCCATTGTTATTCCTGAATCAGAAAAAATATCTTCATATTCGTCTTTAACTTCTTCTGAATTTTCTTCCTCATCCGGAATATAATCTTTCACAGAATATTCTTTAATGAGATCATCTGCATCGAAGAAGCCGTTGTTTTCTTCCTGAATTTCTTTTTTCTGTTCTTCTGCAAAAAGATCTTCAGATGGTGTTTCAAAAACATCTTCAGACTCCGGCTGGGCAGCTATCTCATCATTATGTTCTTCAACTATTTTCTTAACATTCTCTTCCAGAGTTTTGTCAAGACAATAGTCAGGTAACTGTTCTACATTCTTAAGCTGACGTTCATAAAGCAAAACAAGTTCTGTTTTAAACTTATTTGAAGTTTCTTTCAGATTATCAAGAATTGCCTTTTCTTTTTCGATATCTGCTTTAAGCTGTTTTTCTTTTGTTTCAGCTTCTTCTGTTGCTTTAGAAATAACTGCATTAGCTTTTGCTTCTGCTTCTGCAACTATTTTTCCGGCTTTTTCGCGTGCTTCAAGAAGCAACAACTCAGATTCTTTCTGAGCATTTTCTTTTGTCTGTTTAGCCTGTGACATAGCTTTGTCATAAGCTACACGCATTTTACCTTCAACTTCATCAACCATAACTTTAATTTTTGCATTTGTGATTGAATCAACATTATCTGCTCTTTCCTGAGCTTCGGCAACAATTTTCTTAGATTCTTTTTCTGCATCTTCTACCATTTTATCTATGAAAATCTGTGCATTAACAAGAGCTTTGCGAAGGCTTGCTTCTTCACTTCTGTATTCATCAAGCTTTGTTGCAAGAATACTGAGTTTTTTTACGAGTTCACCATTCTCTTTAAATACCTGATCGTATGATTCTACAATCTGACTAAGAAATCCGTCAACCTCTTCGGCTTTATAGGTGCCCTTACCCGTTTGCTGAAACTGGTAACCTCTGATCTTATTGGGAGTTAACATTGCCATTAAGCTCCATCCTTTCTCTTATAGATTCACACTATTAAAAATTATTTACCGAAAATAATACCATCCATATTATTGGTGTCAAAGCCATCTCCGCCTGTGTAATCATAACCGGCAGGTTTAATGATATATGTTCTGAATGCAACTCTTTTAAGTTCACCGCTGTTTGCGATTGTAACACCATAAATAAAGTCAATGATTCTCTGTGTTGTTGCATTATCGGCATTTTCAAGATTGATAATTACCATACGTTTATCGTTGATACTTTTTGCAACTTCGCCAACATCTTCAAATTTTTCAAGCTTTGCCACTACAACATGAGGACGTCCGCTTGTGCTTTTGGGAGCTGTTGTACTTCTTGAAAAAGAAGCTGTATTAAAATCAACAACTTTGCTTCTTTCAGCTTTTTTGGGTTCATAGCTTTCAAAACTTTCGTATTTTTCGATCGGATCATATTTAGGCATCTGTGCAGCGGGAGCATCATCATAACCATCATTACCGATACCATCGAAATCGCCATCATCTTCTTCGCCTAATACAAGGTCTTTCATTTTGTCAAACAAACTCATATTTTTATCCTCCTTAGAAATTAATATATTCTTTTACCAAAAAGAGATGAACCTACTCTGATTTCAGTTGCACCTTCTTCTATTGCCTCTTTATAATCGCCTGACATTCCCATTGAGAGTGTAAGCATATCTATATTATCTAATTTTTTCGCTTTAATGTCAAGAAACATATTATACATATTTGAAAAAAACTGTCTTGATTCATCTGAAGTTTTGCAAATAGGCGGTATTGCCATAAGTCCTTTTACTCTTATATTGGAAATCTCGCCGATTTCTGCCAGAAATTCTGTTAAAAGCACACTGTCTATACCAAATTTGCTGTTTTCCATTCCAACATTTACTTCCACAAGAACATCCATTATTTTATCAATTTTTGCACATTCTTTACTAATTTCCTTTGCAAGACGTACACTATCCACCGACTCAATCATTGATACATGAGGGACAATAGTCTTAACCTTATTTGTCTGCAAATGACCTATAAGATGAACATCTGTATTTTCAAGATGAAGTTCATCCTTTTTGGATAAAAACTCCTGAACTCTGTTTTCACCCATCAGGGTAATTCCGCAATTATCGATTGCATGATTGATAAAAACAGAAGATACGGTTTTGGTTACCGCCATAAGTTTTATATCATCAGGATTTCTCCCGCTTTTCTGAGCTGCCAGGGCAATGTTTTCCCTTATTATCTTACAGTTTTCAGAAATATCAAAAAATCTTTCTTCATTATACGATTTTGCTGTCATACAAACCATTTCCCTCAACTATCACTTCATCATAAAGCTTAATATAAGATTTTTCCAACAAATCAGAACGCGAATAAATCTGTTCACGGTTTATTATCCAATCCGGCTCTTCCATATAACGTTGAGCCAGAGTTGTTGTGAAAATTCTGTTCTCTTCATTTATGTTATTGATTTCAGATTCATAGCTGGCGTTTTCGTTTTCATATGTTCTTGCAATAACATAATCATCACCTGTATGAACAACAGTTATTCTTCTGAAATGAACAAGATTACCTCTTTTAATATAAACTCCGTTAACACCATCCAATGTTCTCAAAGCTTCTTTGGGAACTCTGTAACCTGAAATTGTGTTTATAATAATTTCTGCATTTTCTATCCTGAGCTGCGATGTTCCTGCGCTGATTGTATTACATTTGAGCACAATTGCTGCTTGTCCGTTGCTATCTGTGTTTATAGCCTCAACCACCATTTTTACATCATCTGCAGATGAATCGAGGAAACGTACTTTTACTGTTTTACCAACTGTTACTTCGTCAATATCGTTTCTGTCAACATTGGCTACAACGTACCAGTTGAAGTTATTCACCAATTTGCCCATATTGTTGATTTTGCTTTTATCAGGCTGGCTTTTAAGTGCTTTTGATATTTTTGAAGTTGTAAGCTCTTCTATATTATCATAATCAATAACACTTTCATATCCGTCAGTAGCATTAATATAGTATCCTGTATTATCTGCAAGAAGATATGAAGGTTGTACTACACTAAGCTTTGATATTTCCCCATTGAGCTGAGATATAATCGCTGATGTATCAACTTTTTGACCTAAAGAAATCTGTCTGCTTGTTACTCTGTCACGTACAGAATAAACATAATCTGAAAGTTCATTATATTTACCGTCAGAAATTGACTCAACAAGGGATAAGAATTCTTCATTAGTTGTCTGGTCATATGTATTGATATCTCTTATGTTTAATTTTTCTGCAGCTGCAATATCGTTAAAGCGTTTCAGTTCCTCTTTTAATTTTTTGAGTTCAACATATCTGCCTGCTTCATCATCATTTGAAAAAACAGCTGCAATCTGCTCGCCTTCTGCCACTCGCTGACCATCTTCAACAAGGGGTACAACTGTTCCGGAAGCTTTACCGGAAATATAATTTTCATCTCTTACAATAAAAACTTTTGTATGTATAGATTTTTCAACTGTTTTCATTGTTGCAACTTCTGTTTTTACTGAGCTGTAGTTTGCATCAAACGCAAGATAAATCAAATAAACAATCATAAACACTGCAACAGCATAAATGAGAAATTTAACTGTTTTTTTGATAACATTATTCATGGCCGAATTCACATTATCTGTTTTCATACAAACTCATCTCCTTACTTTAAAAAATCAATTACTGTTTGTTCTGCTTTTTCAACAAGTTCTTCCGGTGAAAATTCATCAATATTAAACCAGACTATATTTTCGTTTCTCCTGAACCAGGTCAACTGCCTTTTAGCATACCTGCGTGTTGCTCTTTTTAAGTTTTCAGAGGCTTCCTCAAGAGAAATAACACCATCAAGATATGGTTTAAGTTCTTTATATCCGATTGCTTGACAGGCAGTAGATGCAGTTACTGTTTCAAAAAACTTCTTTGTTTCTTCAACAAGACCTTTTTCAAGCATAATATCAACACGTCTGTTTATTCTGTCATATAAAACTTCTCTGTCTGTTGCATTCAGACCGATTATAAGGCATTCATAAGGACTTTCTTCTGAATGAGAAAGTTCATTCTGCTCTGTTAATGTTTTTCCGCTTGAATAAAAAATTTCAAGTGCTCTGATAATTTTCAGAGAATTATTGGGATGTATTTTTTCAGCGGCAGAAGGGTCTTTATCTTTAAGTTCTTCATAAAGGCTTTCAACACCCTCATTTTCCAGGCGTAAAGATAAGCTTTTTCTCACAGCATCGTTTTTAGTGTTTTCGAGGAAAGTTGTGTTGCACAAAAAGTTATCAACATATAACCCCGTACCACCTGCAAGAACAGGTAATTTCCCTCTCGAAACAATATCTTCAACGCTTCCGGTTGCCATTTCTTTGAATCTTGAAACGCTGAATTCTTCATCAGGTGAAATTATATCAATTAGATGGTGGGTAATACCGCACATTTCATCTTTATCAGGCTTTGCAGTTGCAATATCCATACCCTTATAAATCTGCATTGAATCTGCTGAAACTACTTCACCGTTAAATTTCTGCGCAATTTTTACTGCAAGAGAGGTTTTGCCTGAAGCAGTAGGACCTACAACCGCAACAATTTTAATTTTTTTCATAAATAAAACTCACTGTATTCTTCCGAAAAATTTTTCAAGTTCTCTTTTAGTCAATTCTGCAAGAACAGGTCTTCCGTGAGGACAATATCTTACATCATCATCTGCAAGAAGTTTTTCTGTGAATTTTTCCAATTCAAAACGATCTGTTTTATCTCCCGCTTTAATCGCAGCACGACAAGCTGAGGAATGGAAAATCCAATCTAACTTTTCACTGATTAAATCATTTTTATTCTGCAGAAGATATGTTGCTGTTTCAACAAGAATGTTTTCCACATCCCCTGCTTCCAACACAGAAGGACATTCTCTCACAATAACACTGCCGGTGCCGAAAGGTTCAACACTGAAACCTGCTTTTTCAAGAATTTCCGTATTAGCTGTTATAACATCAAATTCTTCTTTTGAAAGAGTAACTGTAACGGGTATCATCAAAGATTGCATATAAATGCCATCTGTTGAATTTTTAAGCTGATTATAAATCATTCTTTCGTGTGCTGCATGCTTATCAATAATCATAAGCTTACCTTCACACTCAACAAAAATATAAGTTTTGAATGCTTCACCAATTATTTTGAAATCAGGAACTTTTATTTCTTCTTCAATTTTTATTTCAGGCTGAGAAAGAATAACTTCCTTTTTCTCTATAACCGGATTTTCTTTTTTTACCTCTTCAACGTGAGGAGTATACACAGTAACCTTGGGTTTTTGCGGAATAAATTCCTCAACAACAGGTTTTACATTATACGTAACCGCAGGCTGACTCATAGCATGCTGAGGTTTTTTAACTGGTTCAGGCTTGACCTGAGTTTCAGGTGCTTTAGGTTGAAATCTGATTTGTTCTGCTTTTTCAGGAACAAACACCTGAGGTTTTGCAAATTTCGGACTTGATAAAACCTTTTCAAGCTCAACCTGAGGTCTTTCTTTTTCGTTATTCAATGCATTTTTAACGCCATAATAAATGCAATCGTAAATTGCTTTTTCGTTTGCAAAACGAACTTCCAATTTTGACGGATGTACGTTTACATCAACTGTTTCATTAGGTACGGTAAGATTGATAACACAAGCAGGAAATTTGCCTGCCATAATTGAATTTTTATAACTTTCAGAAAGTGCCGCAGAGCCTGTCTGTGTTTTTACAAGACGGGAATTGAGGAAAAACATCTGCATATTTCTGTTAGCCCTTGAATAAACAGGTTTTGAAATATAACCTTTTGCACTTACACCGTTTAAAGAATAGTCAATAGGAATAAGGCTGTTTGCAAATTCTTTACCGAAAACAGCGTAGATTGCAGAAGTCAATTTTCCGTCACCCGGAGTTAAAAGTGTTTCTTTTCCGTCACGGATAAATCTGAAGCTGATTTCGGGATGTGACAAGGAAACTCTGTCCATAACACCTGCAACTGCATTTGCTTCACTTACATCTTTTTTTAAGAATTTCATCCTTGCAGGAGTGTTGAAAAACAAATCTCGTACAATTAATGTTGTACCATCAGGACAACCTGCATCGTCAAGAATTTTTTCTTCCCCGCCCTCAATGCAATAATGGGTGCCGATTTTTTCTTCTGCTGCTTTTGTAAGGACTTCAACTTTTGCAACTGCACTGACAGATGCAAGGGCTTCACCTCTGAAACCTAAAGTGCCGATTGCATCAAGGTCTTCCTGCTTTGCAATTTTACTTGTTGCGTGGCTTACAAATGCATTTCTGATATCTTCACGAAGAATACCGCAACCGTTATCAGTAACCCTGATATATGTAATACCACCATGCTGAATTTCAACAGTTATGATTGTTGCACCTGCGTCAATTGAATTTTCAACAGCCTCTTTAACAACAGATGCAGGTCTTTCAACCACTTCACCTGCTGCAATCAAATCTGCAATATGTTTTGGCAAAACATTAATTTTCGGCATTCTTCGTCACCTCTTTTACTTAATAAATTTCTTTTGATTTTCCTACAAGCTCATAAAGTTTTGAAAGAGCTTCAATAGGTGTCAATGTATTTACATCAATCGTTTTTAATTCATCGATAATTTCGTTTGAAGCATTGTTTGCAAAAGAAACCTGTGCAACATATTCTGTCGGTTCAGGTGATAACTCCCTCTCATCTTCAAGGAAAAAAGGAGCTTTACCGTCAAGAAGTTCAAGTTCTTCAAGAATTTCTCTTGCTCTTTTGACAACGCTTGTGGGAACACCGGCAAGCTTTGCAACTTCAATACCATAGCTTCCGTCTGCCTTACCTCTTACAATTCTTCTGAGGAAAGTTATATCTTCACCACGTTTTTTAACAGCGATATTGTAGTTTACAACACCGTCTATTTTATCTTCAAGCTCTGTTATTTCATGGTAGTGTGTTGCAAAAAGTGTTTTGGCACCCAATCGTTTTTTATCTGCAGTAAATTCAAGAACAGCCCTTGCAATACTCATACCATCGAAAGTTGAAGTACCTCTGCCTATTTCATCAAAGATTATAAGACTCTTTGATGTTGCCTGCCTGAGTATCTGAGCAACTTCATTCATTTCAACCATAAATGTTGATTGACCTGCTGCAAGGTCATCAGAAGCACCTACACGTGTGAAAATACTGTCGCAGACTGAAATCTTTGCTCTGCGGGCCGGAACAAAAGAACCGATTTGTGCAAGCAAGGTAATAAGTGCAACCTGGCGCATATATGTTGATTTACCTGCCATATTAGGACCTGTAATTATATTACAACGGTTATTCTGACAATCAAGAAGTGTATCGTTAGGAACAAATGGTTGGGAGCCTAACATAACTTCAACAACAGGATGTCTGCCATCTTCGATTTCTATGATACCGTCGTTTGAAATCTGAGGACAACAATAATTTCTGCTGACTGCAACGTGAGCAAGCGAACAAAGTGTATCAAGCTTTGCAATATTTTCTGCTGTTTTCTGAATTCTTGAATATTCCTTTGCCACAGCTTCCCTTATCTGTGTGAAAAGTTCATATTCAATTCTTACAATCTTTTCTTTTGCACCAAGAATTTTTGTTTCCAGCTCTTTCAATTCCTGTGTAATAAATCTTTCACAGTTTGAAAGGGTCTGTTTTCTTATATATTCTTCAGGCACAAGCTCTTTGAAAGAATTTGATACTTCAATATAATAACCGAAAACTCTGTTATATCCTATTTTCAGTTTTTTGATGCCTGTTTTTTCCTGCTCTCTTAAAGCAATTTCGTTGATAAAACCTACGCTGTCCTTTTCAATTGAACGGAGTGCATCAAGTTCGCTGTTATAGCCTTCTCTTATCATTCCGCCTTCACGTACTGTAAGGGGTGGTTCATCAACAATGGCATTCAACGTTAACTGACAGATATCTTCAAGCACATCAAGGTTTGAATAAATATCTTTAAGTTTTTCGCTTTTGCAGGAAGATAAAAGGTTTTTTACCTGAGGTAGTTTCTGGCAGGCAAGACCAAGAGAACGAAGTTCTTTAGCATTGGCTGTTCCATAAACCACACGTGCCATTATTCTTTCAAAATCATAGATTCCGTCAAGGGATTCTCTGATTTCGGAACAGAGAACAGTATTGTCAAAAAGCTCTTCTACTGCCCTGTTTCTGCGAACAATTGATGCAAGGTTGGTAAGAGGATTTTCAAGCCACCTTCTTATCATTCTTCTGCCCATTGAGCATTTTGTTTTATCAATAACCCAAAGGAGTGTTCCTCTTTTATCTCTGCTTCGCATAGTTTCCACAAGTTCAAGATTGTTTCTTGAAGATGCATTGAGAAACATAAAGCTTTCGCCTTTATAAAAATCTACATTTGTTATGTTTTTAATATCACTTTTCTGAAGTTCGCTTAAATATCTGATACAAGCACCAAAAGCTGAAACTGCAACTTTTTCTTCAGAAAATTCAAATTCTGTTACATCTTTATTTAAACGCTGATTTATTATTTCAACGCATTTTTCAAAATCAAAATATTCATTATCAAGAACTTCTTCCGTTGAAGAAAGTGAACCTTTGATATACTTTGAAACACCGGGAAGTGCTTTGGCTTCACTATTGAGAATAACTTCACTTGGTGAAAATTTGCAAAGTTCGTTAATAATGGGAGAAAGAAGATTCTTTTGTTCAAATGAAGTAATATGTATTTCGCCTGTGGAAATATCAGCAAACACAAGAGCTGCTGAATTTTCTTTACAGACAACTGCACCAAGATAGTTGTTTTTGCTTTCATCAAGCATATTACTTTCAATAACTGTACCCGGAGTAAGTACACGGGATACATCTCTTTTTACAATACCTTTTGCAAGAGCAGGGTCTTCCATCTGCTCACAAATTGCAACTTTATAACCTTTTGCAACAAGACGTGCAAGGTAATTTTCAACACTGTGGAAAGGAACGCCACACATAGGTGCACGTTCTTCCTGACCGCAATCACGACCTGTGAGGACAAGTTCAAGTTCTTTTGAAGCTATTTTTGCATCTTCAAAGAACATTTCATAGAAATCTCCAAGTCGGAAAAACAAAAGTGTATCTGGATAATCTTTTTTTATTTCAAAATATTGTTTCATCATAGGTGTAAGTTCTGCCATTTGTTTTTCCTCCTTTTCTTTTTACTTTCAACTGCACCCTTTGTAAAGGGTGCAGTTGTTATTAATCAGTGGCAATCTGATGAGCAGGATGAGCAGTTGCCTGAACACTGATGTGTGGGATTGCAAGTTTCAGGGTCTTCACCGCAAGCGCACATACTGATGATGCCTGTGAGGAATTTCATAAGTTCATCAAGGTCGTTTCTTGCGATTTCAAAGTTTCTCATATTTTCGTTTGCCATAACCTTTGTGTAAACTTCGTTGAACTGTTTTTCATATTCCTGAAGTTTTTCCTGGTCAGCTTCTGCACCTTTTGATGCTTCGTGGTTATAAGACATATGAACAAGCTGAATCTGCTGCATCATTTCGTTGAGTTCTGCATCTGCTTCGTTCTTATCTCTTGCTGCCATAAATGCTTTATAACGTGCATCTTCCTGAATTGCAGCGCCGAGCTGTCTTGCAAGTTTTTCAAGTTCCATCGTTTTTTACTCCTTTATAATTAAAAAATTATTAACCTATTAATTCGCCTTTAACAATCCAATTAAGAGGCTCTGTAACCAGAACATCACAGAAATTTCCTATTATGCTTTCATCTGCAGGAAATTCAATTATAACATTCCCTGATGTTCTGCCGGAAATCCATCCCTCTGTTTTGCTTTTTTCTTCTGCAAGAACACGGTAAACTTTATCTTTCATTTTCCCTGTTCTCCGGGCAGCGATTGACTCCTGAAGTTTCAGAAGTTCATCAAACCATCTGCCTTTTTCTTCTCTGCTTACAGGGTCGGGCATTTCTGCCGCTTTTGTATTTTTACGTGCAGAATATATAAATGTGTAAAGAGATGTGTATTTCACTTCTCTTACAAGGCTTAAAGTATCACAGAATTCTTCATAAGTTTCCCCGGGGAAACCTACAATAATGTCGCTTGTGATAGACAAATCAGGCATTACTTTGCGGGCATATTCAATAAGTGACAGATATTTTGCCCTATCATAATGTCTGTTCATTTCTTTAAGTACTCTGTCGTTACCGCATTGTACCGGAAGATGAAGGTGCTTTGCAACTTTTTCACATTCAGCCATTGCATCTAAAAGTTCAACTGTGCAATCTTTGGGATGTGAAGTCATAAAACGAATTGTAAAATCGCCCTCAATATCATTTATCATCCTGAGAAGTTTTGCAAAATTTATGTCTTCGTCAAGACCTTTACCGTAAGAGTTAACATTCTGACCTAACAAAGTGATATCTTTGAAGCCGAGAGAAACAAGATGTTTTGCTTCTTTTATTATTTCCTCACTTTTACGGCTTCTTTCCCTGCCTCTTACATAGGGTACAACACAATAAGAGCAGAAATTATTGCAACCGTACATTATGGGAAGCCATGCACGTATTTTTCCGTCACGCCATACTGTGTTACCTTCTGCAATTTCAAGGTTTGTGTTGTCAGTATCGTATACCCTTTTACCTTTACTTAAAGCTCTGTATATAAACTCAGGAAGTTTATGAATAACGTGAGTGCCGAACACAACAGTAACAAAAGGATAACTTTTATATATTTTTTCTTCAATGTGCTTTTGCTGAACCATACATCCGCAGACACAGATTATCAAATCAGGGTTTGCTTTTTTAAGCACTTTCAATCTGCCGATATTACCGAAAACTCTGTCTTCTGCGTGTTCACGGATTGCACAGGTATTGAGAAGAATCAAATCTGCCTCTTTTTCATCTTCAACGAAACAGTAACCCATATCTGAAAGCATACCTTTCATTCTTTCACCATCAGATACATTTCCCTGACAACCGAATGTGTGAACATAGGCTTTGGGACACTTTTCACCAAATCTGAATTTCAGAAGATTCTTCGCAAGAGAAGAAAAGTTATTCTGTTTTTCAATTTCTGTTTTCATTCTTCTACCTCTCGCCACAAAATAATCCATTTTAACTTATACATTATACTATAATCACACTAAATATGCAATAGTAAAAGTAATGTTGTAACCTATCTGTAACAACAAAAAAACAGCTTCTCAGAAACTAAGAAGCTGTTTTTGAATCAGAATTTAAACCAAGCTGAAAATTGTCTGAAAATAAAATCAAAAATGTTTAAAATATACTCCAGAACATTTGCAGGTTCTCCTGCTTTTTCATCTTCCTGCAATGTAAATTCACCGTTATCATAAGTGTAAAGAACTGTTTCAAAAGTACCATTTTCGTCAAGTTCAAGCACTCTCATACCATAAGGACCTGCTTTTGAGAACTGATAACCATATGTAAGTCCCATTGTGATACCGTCATAAGTGCCTGTGAAACCATCTGTGTGGATATGTCCGAAAAATGCACCGATAACACCTTTATCTTTCCACATAAGGAATTCATCAGTAGGTTCGCAAGGTGTTGCAACAGTATAGTTCACGCCACCGTTTATAAGTCTGTAAAAACCATCTTCACCAAGGAGTGCATCTTTATCCCAGATGTTGCACTTTTCATAGAGATTACCTATATCATCTGTGGGCACATGTTCAAAAACAATTGAAGGTACATTACCAGTTTCTTTGTTTGTGAACCATTCTTTTTGCTCAGCTGAAAAGTCCCTGCCATTATCAAGAAGCCACAGACCAAAACCTGCTTCATCCGAACCGTTCTTTTTAATTTCAAGATACTGGTCAATTTTACCGCTTGCATCGTTGCTTTCATCAACAGTTATGCAATGAGGATAAGATGCAAAAATTTCAAGCCAATCTTCATTGGAAATTTCAGCCTTATAATCGTTATTACCCATTGTTACAGCATAATAAATGCCCGCTTCTTCAATAGGTGCAAAAACGTTATCTACTGCAATTTTTACGTTTTCAAGAGTTTTCTCGTAATCACCATCAACGAGAACACCCTCCTGGAAAATTTTATCATCAGAAATGTCCCCTGCACGGCTGTCTTCAACAATATCGCCGGTAATAACAATAAAATCAGGTTTCGCTGTTTCTATTGCTTTTTTTACAAACTCTGCCATACCGTGAGCAGGATATCTGTCATCCTGAGGGTCAGAAATCTGAAGAACAGTGAATTTACCATCTGCACCAAATTCAAAAGCATTGCCTTGTGCACTTACTGTCAGAGCAAAACAAGAAACAATAAATGCAACTACCAACATAACAGAAAACAATTTTTTCACAGAGAACACTCCTTTGCTTATATTTTATTCACAGCCAAGACGTGATACCATATATTTATTTGCGTTCAATTCAAAGGTATCATCAAGGGGTGAAAGGTCAAATTTCTTACCGTATTTTCTTTCAAGAGCAAGAGAAATAATATAATCGGCAAGAACGGGATTTTTAGGAAGCAATGCACCGTGAGCATAAGTTGCAAAAACATTTTTATATCTTGCACCCTCTGTTGCATCTTTTCCGTTATTACCGTTACCGCTGAGAACTTTACCTAAAGGTTTCACCTTTTCACCAAGATAAGTTCTTCCTGCGTGGTTTTCAAAACCTACAATTTTAAGGTTATTTATCTCTTCACTTTCAAAGCAATAGTTGCCAACAAATCTGTCTTTTGCTGACTCAGTATAAACATCAATAGCTCCCACCAAATCATATTGATTTGAGTTACAGGATTTATAATAATTTCCAAGAAGCTGATAGCCTGTGCAAACAGCAAGAAAAACTTTTTCGTCATCCACTGCTTTTCTTATTTCATCTGCTTTTCCTGAAAACAAATCTGATATATGCATACCGTTTTCAAAATCCTGACCGCCACCGATAAAGAATAAATCGTAATCGTTGGCATTGAGTTTATCACCAACGCCAATTTCAGTTATATCCGCTTTCATACCACGCCATTCAAGACGTTTTTTTATACAAGTGATGTTTCCGCCATCGCTGAAAAGATTAAGAACATCCGGATACAAGTAACATATTTTAAGTTCATTCATTACCCTTACCTCCTTAATTTTCCCAATAACTTTTCAGGTTATAGCGTTTGCTGATTTTTTCTCTGAAAGAAAGCATTGCAGAATATGTGGGCATAATAAACACATCTAAATCTGCTTTGTCAATTTCTTCAAGAAGCTGGTCTTCATCTTTGATAATTTTAATTTTATCAAGACTTCTGCCTGCATATTTAAGTCTGTTTGCCATATCATCAGCTCTGATACCACCAACATAAATCATTGGAAGATTATCGCCCAATTCTTCCAATTTTTCAAAGTTTGCATCCCACAACCAGGAAATATCCGTACCGTCTGAAATTCTGTCGTTTACAATTGTGACAAAAAGGCATTTTTCTTTAACTGTGTTTGTAAGGAAATTAAGAACCTGATTGCAGCCGGCAGGGTTTTTGATAAGTATCATTCTTACATTTTTACCACCGATATCAAAGTTTTCCATTCTGCCGAAACCACATTCAAAACTTGAAAGTGCGTTAACAATTTTGTTTTCATCAATTCCCATTCCTTTTGCAACTGCTGCTGCAGAAATGGCATTATAAACATTATAACCACCGGGAAGATTGATTCTGAGTAACTTTTCTTCATTGCTGATTTTCAGTTTAACTGTTGTGCTGTCAAGGTCACTTGAAACAACCTCAGTTACATAAACTTCAGTATCGGGACGAGTATATCCACATTCGGGACAATAATATTTACCAAGATGACCGTAAGTTTTATATTCATACTTATATTCTGACTTACAGTTGATACAATTCTGTGCATCAGATACTTCTGATACAAGGTCCTTATAAATAGGGCAATCAACACCATAGAAAATAATTTTATTTTTTACATTTTTAACGAGTGAAGTTGTAAGAGAACAGTCTGCATTAATTGCAACACAAGCATTGGGTGAATTTTCAATACCTGCTCTGATTCCGCCCATTGTTGTTTCCATTTCAACAAAACGGTCAACCTGGTCACGGAAAACATTTGTAACAAGAATATATTTGGCATCAACATAACGGCTTACGTGTCTGAAAGCAGCCTCATCACACTCAATAACTGCATAATCTTTTTTACATTTGCCGAAAATTGATGAATTCATTGCAAACTCGTTAGTAATACCTGTAAGAAGATTTGCACCTGATTTGTTTGAAAAATAGCTGAGCCCTGCTTCTTCAAGACATTGTTCTACCATTCTTGAAGTTGTTGTTTTTCCGTTTGTGCCGGTGATGATAATTGTTGTTACGCCTTTTGACATTACGCCAAGGACAGAAGGACAAATCTTAACAGCAATTTTACCGGGAAGATTTGTGCCTCCCCTTTTCATCACTCGGAGAATAAACTTTGTTAATTTGCACGCTATAATTGCAATAACTGCTCTGAGTTTCATATTATTTTACCTCGTTAATAATTTTTCGCAGGCTGCAAGACGAACTGAGATGCAAAGAAGTTCTGCTGCTTTTTCCAATTCTTCAACAGATGGGAAAGAAGGAGCAATTCTGATATTGCTGTCTTTAGGGTCTTTTCCGTAGGGATAAGTTGCGCCGGGAGGTGTAAGAACAACACCTGCTTCTTTACAAAGCTGACCTGCTCTTATTGCACATCCTTCAAGAACATTAAGGCTGATAAAATAACCACCGTTGGGATTTTTCCATTCAGCAATACCTTTGCCTGCAAGTTCTTCTTCAAAACATCTGAGAACTGCTTCAAATTTAGGTTTAAGAAGTTCTGCGTGTTTTTTCATATGATTTTTAAGACCGTCAACGTCTTTGAAATATCTTACGTGACGAAGCTGATTAAGTTTATCATTACCGATTGTCTGTATTGTCATACGTTTTTTGATTGCAGAAATATTGTTATCTGATGCTGCAAGTGCTGCAACGCCTGCACCGGGGAAAGAAATTTTTGAAGTTGAAGTAACTTCTATAAACAAATCTTCATTTCCGTATTCTTTTGCTGCTTCAAAAATGTTGAGAAGACAATCTGATTCATCATTGATATCGTGAATACAATAAGCATTATCCCAGATAACTCTGAAATCGTCAGCAGCAGGTTTCATTGCTGCAATTCTTCTGACTGTTTCATCTGAGAAAGTTATACCTTCGGGGTTGGAATATTTGGGAACAACAAACATGCCCTTAACAGAGCTGTCTTTAATGAGTTCTTCAATTTTGTCCATATCAGGACCGGTTGAAAGCATATCAACAGTAATCATTTCAATTCCGTAGAATTCAAGAACACCGAAATGTCTGTCATATCCGGGAGCAGGACAGATAAATTTAACATTCCCCTGCTTAATCCAGGGTTCATTTCCTGCACCGTGAGTCATGCACTGACCGATATAATCAAACATCATATTAAGGCTTGAGTTACCGCCCACAATAATGTTTTTTGTTTCAACTTCAAGCAAATCTGCAAAAAGTTTTTTACATTCTTCAATACCGTCAAGAATACCGTAGTTACGGCAATCAAAACCATTTTCTGCCTTGTAAGCATCTTCAAATTTTACTGAATCAAGCATATCCATTGATATATCCAGCTGTTTCGGTGAGGGCTTGCCTCTTGACATATCGAGGGCTAACCCCTGTGATTTAAAGTCATCAAATCTTTTCTGCAAAGCCTCTTTTTCAAGAAGAAGCTGTTCTGAAGACATTTCGCTGTAAAGCATAGTTATTTTCCTCCAAAAGTACATATTCGATTTATTGTAATATATTTATTCTTTTTTTGCAAGTGATTTTTGAAATTTTGCAATTAAAAAAGTGAAAACTTGCAATTTTTCTAAAAATACGCCAGCTTTAAAAAGATTTTCAGGCGATTTTTAGATAAACGCTTGAATTTTCCGTCATTAATTTCAAAAATAAAACCTCACAGTATAAAATACCGTAAGGTCTTTGAATAAACTTTAAAATATCATCGGTTGAATTTGTTTATAATCAAGAGCTCGGAGCATAGATTCGTATAGTTTTTCGAAATCTGCGACTATTGAGTTAGGTTTTCCCACCGGGTCATCCTGCCTCATAGGAATGAAATATATATTTTTGTAATTCATAAGATTACCTATATTTTTTGCTGCATTGCCTAAAGCATCGTTGGTTGAAACACCGATAAGCACAGGTTTTGAATTTCTCAGGTGTGCTTTGGTTGCAAGAGTTACTGATGTATCAGCTATACCATTTGCAAGTTTGGCAAGTGTGTTGCCCGTACAAGGTGCGATAATAAGAATATCAAACATTTTCTTCGGACCAATGGGCTCTGCATCTTTCACAGTTGCTATAATTTTTTGAGAACAGATTTTTTCAATTTCTCTGTTGATTTCTTCACATCTTCCGAAACGTGTATCTGTGGAAAAAGCAATTTCGCTCATTATCGGATAAACATCTACATTTTCTTCTATGAGCTTTTTCATCTGTGGTATTACTTTTGAAAATGTGCAGAATGAACCGCACATTGCAAAACCCGCTTTTATATCAGCCATCTATGTTTTCCTCCTTTATAATGTTTATGATAGTATCTGCGATGAAAACACCTGCTGACTTTGCAACATATTTGCCGGGCAAAGATGAAGCTATGATAACTTTCTTATCTTGTTTTTCTGCACTGAAAATATCTATACCATATGGTTTTGATGCAACCTCAAGAAAAACGCAGTTATCACTGAATTTTTCAAGAAGATTTTTACCTATAACTTCTGTAGGAACAGTATTGATTACAAAATTAAACTTATCAGCACAATTTTTAATTTCATTGAAATTGATTGCGCACATATTTTTTGATTCAACATAAGCTCTGTCTTTTGCTTTTCTTGCAGCAACAGTTACAGAAACCCGGTTTCTTGATAAAATATCTGATATCGCCTGACCTGTTTTTCCGTAGCCTGTTACAAGAATTTCAAGATTATTCATTGATACATTACTGTTCACAAGAACTAATTCAAGAACTGCCTCTCCTGTTAAATATGCATTGCGTACCGTAAGTTCTTCTCTCTCATAATAATCAAAAAATTCAAGTTCTTCATCTTTGACAGTTCTGATGAAATCTGCATCTGACATTGAGCTGAAAACACAACCACCTTTTTTCACAAGTGACAATATATTTTCAAGCCGGACATCATATTCGCAATTCACCCTTGAATTTTTTTGTCCAGGCAAAGCAAAAACCACTGCGTCAAAATGTCTTTCGTTATTGTTAAGTGTCAGATTAGGGTTATAAAAAGTGCAGTCAAATCCTTTTTCCTGCAATCTTTTCGCCATAAAAATCTGCCTTTTATCGGCTGTAATTATAAGAAGTTTCATATTATTTTCACCGCTTTAAAATGATATCTCAAGATATAATATGAACTTCTGCATTTACAGGTGAACAAAACAAAATGAATTTATAACACATTTTTTGTATAAAAGTGTTTATTTTTTTATTAAGATGTAATATAATAGATAAGATAAAGACAAAATATTGAAAGGTGTGTTTTCTATGCCAGACATAGAAATGCTTTTGAAAAAAGTAAAACGAATCCATTTTATCGGCATCGGCGGTTCAGGTATGTGCCCCCTTGCTGAAATTCTCCATAACGAAGGTTATATACTTTCAGGCTCTGATAACAATGAAAGCGATATTCTTGAACGTATAAAAAAATTGGGAATTAACGTTATTCTCGGTCAGAAAGCTGAAAACATTGAAGGCGCCGAGATGATTGTTTATTCAGCTGCCATTATGGAAAACAACCCTGAACTTATTGCAGCTAAAAATTCCGGAATACCTACTTTCAAGCGTTCTGAACTTCTTGGTGCAATCACACATATGTATGACGACTGCATCTGTGTTTGCGGTACACACGGTAAAACAACAGTTACATCCATGCTTACACAAATTCTTGTTGCTTCAAAAAAAGACCCTTCGGCAGTTATCGGCGGTAAACTTCCCCTTACTGACAGTTACGGTCTTGCCGGCAACAGTGAACATATGGTTTGTGAAGCTTGTGAATTCAAAGATACTTTCCTTGACCTTTACCCTGACACAGCTGTTATTCTTAACATTGATGCAGACCATCTTGACTATTTCGGCACACTTGAAAACATAATCAAATCTTTTAACAAGTTTTCACACAAAGCAACAAATGCGATTATCTACAACGGTGATGATGAAAACACTCTCAAAGCAATCGAAGGCATTGATTCAAAAGAAATGATTTCTTTTGGTCTGAAAGATACTAATGATTTTTATGCTGACAATGTAGTTGCCGAAGGTGCTTTTTACGGATTTGATGTTTGCACAAAAGGTCAGAAAATCGGACACATCAAACTTTCAATTCCCGGCAAACACAGCGTACTGAACGCCCTTGCGGCTGTTACTGCCGCAATACACAGCGGTGTTACAATTGATGAATGTATTTTCGGCATTGAATCGTTCCGCGGTGCAGGCAGAAGATTTGAAATTCTCGGAAAATATGCAGGAATCACGGTTGCTGATGACTATGCACATCATCCCACAGAGCTTGAAGTTACACTTGATTCAGCAATGAAAATGGGTTACAAAAAAGTATGGGCGGTTTTCCAGCCTTTCACCTATTCAAGAACAAAGAATCATTTTGATGATTTTGTACGTGTGCTTAAAATCCCGGACAGATGTGTTATGAGTGAAATTATGGGCTCGCGTGAAATCAACACTTACGGTATTTACACTTCACAGCTTGCTGAAAAAATCCCTGACAGTGTATGGTTCAACACCTTTGAAGAAATTGCAGATTATATTACAAAAAATGCAGAAAGCGGCGACCTTGTTATCACATTAGGCTGTGGTGATATTTACAAAGCAGCAAAAATGATAATTAACATTTTAAAAACAAAAATCGATTGATTTAAATGGAAAGGACTGTTAATTCAGATGAAAAAACGCACTCTTCCGATTAATGAAAATGGTAAATTCAAAATTCTCGTTCTTACTGATTTGCACGAAAGACAAGCAAACGGTGACAAAGAAATAAAGAAAAAAACAGAAGATGCTATGTTGCTTGTTGATGCAGCTGTTAAAACTTTATCGCCTGACCTTGTGGTTTATGATGGCGACAATGCTTTCGGAGACACAGAAGATGATGTAAGAAAAACTATTGATACGATAACCCGTTCTGTCAGAAAAAAAGGGATTCCTTTTGCTGCTGTTATGGGCAACCATGAGCACGACGACAGAGAAATTGACATCAACAAAGTTTTTAAAATGTACACAGCTTATGATGAAAGCCTTGTAAGAAACGATAATTCAAAAATAACAGGGTACGGAAATTATTACATAGCCCTTAAAGGCAAGTCAAACAAAGTGAAATGCCTGCTTTTCTTTATTGATTCCGGTGCTTCAAGAAGTAATATGCCTGACGTTTCTGCTTATGATTGGGTTCACGATGACCAGATTGAATGGTTTGAAAGTGTATGCGAAAAATTCAAAGAGAAAAATAACGGCGAATATGTTCCTGCTTTGGTATTCCAGCATATGCCGGTTACTGAAATTTATAAACTGCTCAAAGAAGTTAAGAAAATTGAAGGTTCAAACGCAATCAAAGGTCACGGTATATTCAGCAACAAACACTATATTCTAAAAAACGGTGTGAAAGGTTCGCTCTTCGAAGCTCCCTGCCCTCCTGACTATAACAGCGGTCAGTTTGACAGTTGGAAAAATCACGGTGTTAAAGGTGCATTTTTCGGCCATGACCACAAAAACGATTTTGAAGGAAAACTTGATGGTGTTCTTCTGGCACAATGCAAAGGCACAGGCTTTAACGGATACAGTGATGGTATCAAAACAGGCGTTAAGCTTATTACAATTGACGAAAATAATATTTCAGAATTCAAAACACAGGATTATTATTTTTCTGACTTTGGTTTAAAAAGTAAAAGTGCAATTGCACCTCAGAAGAGAATGACAACTCAGCAGAAAAAAACAGCAAAGAAAATAGGCATAGGTCTTGCTGCTGTAACTGCAGTTGCCGCAACAACAGCAATTGTTATAAGTGTTTCCAAAAAGAAAGATAAATAAAACCGGAGGTTTTTAATTATGATTTATTCAATGAACAAAAGTAACTACAAAGATTTTTCCGTTGTTGAAATAGGCAAACTTCCTGCAAGAGCTTATTTCATTCCTTTCAAAACAATGGACAAACTTTTATCAACTGATTTTATTACAGAACGTTATTCAAGTGATGCTGTAACTGTTCTCAACGGTGAATGGGATTTCAGATATTATGCTGACTGCACCACACTTGAAGAAAACTTTGATACAGAAAAAGTTGATTTTGACAAGGTAACTGTTCCCTCAACATGGCAGAGAACAGGTTATGAACCTCCCTGCTATCTTAACACAAGATTCCCGTTCAACAATGTAGACCCTGCTATCTATCCCTCTGTTCCGGATTCTTCCTGCGGTGTTTACAGAAAAAAATTCAACATCGCAGATAAAAGCAAAAAATATATCCTCACTTTCTTAGGTGTTATTTCAAGCCTTGATTTATATATCAACGGCAAATTCGTAGGTTACAGCGAAGGTGCTCACAATTCTGCTGAATTTGACATTACTCCGTTTATTGAAAACGGTGAAAACGAACTTGTTGCTGTTGTTTACAAATGGAGCAATGCTACATACCTTGAATGTCAGGATATGTTCAGAGAAAACGGTATTTTCAGAGATGTTCTTCTTGTTGAAAATGAAAACAGCTTTGTTTTTGATATCTGCTACTCACCAAAGAAAATCGGTGAAAACAAATATTCATTAACTGTTATGACGCAAATCGAAAATGCTGATGATAACGACCTTTCTCTCACAATTTTTGACGAGGGAAAAGAACTTGCAAAAACATCACTTAAAACAAGTGATGAAAAAATTATAGGTGAAAACGAAAATACATATTATGCTCACTTCCCTTGCCTTGAAGTTGAAGAATGGAATGCAGAAAAACCTAAAATTTATACTGCCATTGCTACACTTTCAAAAGACGGTAAAGCAATTCAGAACATCAGAACAATCATTGGTTTCAAAACAATTGAAATTGAAAAAGATGTTTATAAATTCAATTCACAGCCTATCAAGATGAAAGGTGTTAACCACCACGATTCAACACCTGACAAAGGTTATGTAATGAGCCACGATGATATTCTCAAAGATATCAAGCTCATGAAAAGCCTTAATGTAAACACAGTGAGAACTTCACACTATCCCCCTGACCCCTTCTTTATTATTGCTTGTTCAGTTTACGGTCTTTACGTTTGTGATGAAGCTGATATTGAAGCTCACGGTACCGGTGATTTCCTTGGTGTGATGAATACCATTGCAGACGGTATTGAATGGCTTCCCAGATTCTGCGACAGAGTTAAGAGAATGGTTATGCGTGACAGAAATAACCCCTGTATTGCAATGTGGTCACTGGGCAACGAAACAGGTAACGGAATTTGTCACGATGCTGCTTTCGGTGTTGCAAAGGCAATTTCTCCTGAAATTCCCATCCACTATGAAAGCTGTAATGCAACAGACAGAAAAGCTTATGATATTGCTTCAAATATGTATGAACGCATTGAATCCTTCTATGGCGAAAATCTTACTCCCAAATATGTAAGAAAAGATATTATTAACCTTGACAAACCTTATTTCCTCTGCGAATATGCTCATGCAATGGGTGTTGGTCCCGGTTCACTTGAAGAATATTGGGATGCTTTCTATTCAAGCGACAAATATATGGGTGGTTGTATCTGGGAATGGTGCGACCATGCTGCTTCCACATACAACAAAAACTTAAAATATACATACGGTGGAGACCACGGTGAAAGAATCCACGATTCCAACTTCTGTGTTGACGGTCTTATTTATCCTGACAGAACACCTCACACAGGTGCATGGGAAATGAAAGAAGCTTACAGACCTATCCGTGTGCGTCACTATGAAGCAAATGAATTCTTCTTCAAAAACACAAACTACTTCACAAATGCTGATGTTTATTCTTTCAGATGGGAAGTGCTTGAAAACGGTGTTGTTGTTGAAAGCGGAGATCTGAACATTGACATTGCTCCCAACAGTGAAAAGAGAGTTATTCTTCCCATTAAGGCAGTTTTCAAGAAAACTGAAGAATATCACATTAATTTCATCTGTACTAAAGACGGTGAACAGATTTCAAAACAGCAATGCACTATTAACGAAACATATAAAGAAATCAAACTTCTCCCCTGCTCACAAAATGAAGTTCAGCTTAATGACAACGGAGAAACAGTTGAAATCATTACAGACAGCGGTAAAGTTATTTTCGAAAAATCAAGCGGTGCATTAACAAACCTTATTTGCGACAACAAAGATTTTGTTAATCAGAATCCTGCTCGCAATATCAAAGGTTTCTTACCTAACATAAAACGTGCATACCACGATAACGAAAAATGGCGTAAAGAAGGATACTGGACAAAAGGTCTGCTTGCTGAATCACAGCCAAAAGCAACTGACATAAAAGCTGAAAAATGCGGTGAAAAAGCAATTGTTACCGTTAACTACGAAATCGCAACTGAAAGCACAAAACTTTTTGATTCTCAGATTGTTTATACTGTTTTTTCATCAGGCAAAATCAACGTTTCAGCTTCACTTAAAAAAGTGAACAAAGACATTGAACCTGACCTTCCCCGCTTTGGTTTAAGCTTTGAAATGCCCAAAGAAATGGATAACATCAAGTATTTCGGCCTTGGCGAAAAAGAAAACCTTGCTGATTTCAAAGCACAGGCTACTCTTGGAATTTATGAAGCTAAAGTTGAAGATACTCATGAGCCTTATATTTTCCCCCAGGAAAATGGTTGCCACACAGAAGTAAGATTCCTTGAAGTTACAGATAATGACAATGCAGGTCTTATTTTCGCAAACTGCAAAGGTAATTTCAGCTTCAATATCCATGACTATACTGTTCAGGCACTTGAAGATGCAACTCATCAGGAAGAAATTGTAAGAAGTGAAACTTCTCACCTTAACCTTGACGGTTTCCTTTCAGGTACAGGTTCAGGCTCTTGCGGTCCTTACACTCTTGAAAAGTATTGTGTGCTTTGTGATGATGAACTTAACTTCAGCTTTGATATTGCACCTAAAAAATAATATTCAGTTCCAAAAAGTTCCCGAAAAATTTTTCGGGAACTTTTTTATTTTACCTATTGACAAAATTTTCAAGTAATGTATAATGTAACTGTGATAGGGATGATATCACAGTTATAACACTTGTGACGGAGGTGGATAAATTGATAAGTATTGACCTTAAAAGTCGTTTACCTGTTTACGAGCAAATCAAAAACCAGATTATGACACTCATACAACTTGGTATTCTTAAAACAGATGAACAGTTACCGTCAATACGTGCACTTTCATCTGAAACAAAGGTTAACGTAAACACAGTTAAACGTGCTATTCAGGAATTGGAAGAAATGGGCGTTATTTATTCTGTGCCCGGCAAAGGCAGCTTTGTAAGTGAAAACGCTTTTGCTAACACACGTATCAAAGAAAAAGCACTTGATGAAATTAACCATACAATTGTTTCCTCAATACCAAAAGGTGTGACAAAAGATGATGTGCTTGAAATTATAGAAAAAATTTTTACGGAGGCGAAATAACATATGATTGAAATCAATAACATAACAAAAAATTTCGGCGATTTCACAGCCATTGAAAATATGTCTTTCAAAGTTGATAACGGTTCAATCTATGGCCTTGTTGGTTACAATGGTGCAGGTAAAACCACTTTACTTAAAACTATTGCTGATGTTTACAGGGCAACCGATGGAAACGTAACAATAGATGGCAAAAAGATTAAAGACAACAATAAAATTAAAGAAAAAATCTTTTATGTACCTGATGATATATTTTTTGTTGCCAATTCCACAATGAACAAAATGGCAAAATTCTATTCAGGTTTTTATTCAAAATTCAATTATGACACATATAACAAGTTGGTTGAACTTTTCGGACTTAATCCTGACAAAAGACTTAACGGTTTTTCAAAAGGTATGCAAAGGCAAGCTGAAATGGTGCTTGCTTTATCTACAAGACCTGAAATTCTTCTGCTTGATGAATCTTTTGACGGACTTGACCCTGCAAAAAGAGCTCTGACAAGAGAACTTATTATTGAATATGCAAATGAAACAGGTGCAAGTGTTATCATTTCATCACACAACCTGCACGAGCTTGAAAATATGTGCGACCATGTTGGTCTTATAAATGGCAAAAAACTTGTTATCAACACTTCTGTTGATGATGTCAGTGCAAGCGTTTGCAAATTCAGAGTTATTTTCAACGACAAACGTGACCGTGAAGATTTCCCCGGATTTGATATCAAGAATTTCAAACGTGACGGAAAAATCATCACAATGGTTGTTGCAGGAGATTATGACGAAACAGAAGAAAAGCTCAGCGATATGGCTCCCCTGCTGCTTGAAAAATATCCGCTGACACTTGAAGAAATATTCTTAAATGAAATGGAGGATAAGAGCTATGACATCACAAAAATCTTTTAAATCAATGTTTAACACAAGGCTTAAATCCGCCATTCCTTTCCCTTTGCTCGGTTCTTTTATATTATTTATTTTTGCTGTTATAGAGCCTTTCTGGCGTATACTTCTGAACAATGATTCAACTGCAATCAATTTTTACGATGAAAAAATAGATATTGAAAAAATCAGATACATTCTGCTCGGATATATAGAACCTATGGAAGTCTCATACCCCGACACGTTGGTTTTTATTTACATAGCACTTATTATAAGCTCCATATTATGCGGTATTTTACTTTTTAAAAATTTATCAAGCAAAAGAACTGCAAATGTTTACTATTCTCTCCCCTTCTCACGAACAAAGCTTTTTGCTTCAACCTATTCAGTTGGTGCTGTTGCAATTATCGGAATGGTAGTTATTCCGCTTTTGATTTCTTTTGTTTGCAATGCACTTGTATTCGGTTTTTCAAAAGAATTGTTATTCACAGCAATTTATACTGTTTCTGTTTTGTGTAACGTTTCACTTGTTGCTTACACATTATCTGCAATTGCAATGATATTGGCAGGTATGTTCATTGAAGGTGCATTCTTTGCTTTCTTCCTCAACTCGGTTACAGCTATTTTTACATTTGCCTGCAATATGTTCAGCGAATCACTTCTTACAGGTGGCGGTTTTGCAGACCTTGACAACCGTTTTTATGAAACTTTCCTGGGGTGTTTTGAAGCAACATTCTTCGGAAAAATTTCAAATATGAATTCTCTTGCTCACAGTGTTTTAGAAATTGACAAAATTACCTTTTGCCTTAACTCACCTATGTTTGAAGAGTGGACCTGGGGCGAATACCTTTCAGTTGAAAAATGGACAGCCCCCAACGCAACTGCGCTGATTATATGGTCGCTGATTCTTGTTGGTCTTATTGCACTTTCAGTTTTACTTATTAACAGAAAAAAAGTGGAAAACATCGGTTTCTTTGCTTCAAACCCTGTTTTATACCGTATCTTTTTCGGCACACTTATTGTTGGTTTTTCTGCACTCAGCTGTTATTCAGGAAAGCACGCAACAAAAGGCATCACATGGATATGGATACTTATTGCACTTATTATCTGCCTTGTGATTGCATTTATAATTACCTTTGTTTTAACAAGAGTTTCAAGAATGAGGCTAAAGAAAGAAGTTAAATTTTTTGGAATTTATACCCTTGCAGTTATCGGTTTAGGACTCGTTTTCACAACAGGATTCTTTGGTTTTACAAACAGAATGCCTGCGCCGGAAAAAGTTGATTGTGTTTCAATAACTCACATTATACCCGGAATTAATGATGATGACTATTTAGTAACCGAAGTGCACGATTACAACTCCGGTGGTACATCTGTTATGATGGGCGCTTATTCACCATCAAATCTTTATGTTTTCAAATCAACTGCTGACATAGCAAATGTCCAGGAAATCCACAAAGATTTAATTGAAGCTGACAAAGCCAAAATAACCCCTGATTTCAAAACAACAAAAATAAGCGGTACTATACAGATTGTTTACAGCCTGAAAAACGGAAAAACAATCACCAGAAAATATGTAAAGCTCACACCTGAAATCATCAATAAATATTACACTTTAGATGGCCTTGAAACATCTACAAAAAATCTTTTCCTTGAAAGAGTAAACTTAATGATGAGTTTTGCTGAAGATAAAGCCCTAAAATTTATGTCTGTTTTCCCCAACGATATGATGAGTGCAACAAACATTGATTTAGGTGCAAGCGAAATTGAAAGCTTTAAGGTTGCATACAGCCAGGATTTTGAAAACCTTTCTGCAAAAGAGATTTTTGCACCAAAAGAAAAAAGTTTAGGTTTCATTTCTATTAGAGAAGAATATAATGTTTATGAAGGCTGCGATGAAATGGGCGAGCCCCTCTCAATAGGTTATGGTTCTGAACTTGAAGTAGAAAGCTTTAACATTATGACTGTAAACCAATATTATAATTGTGGTATGATTCCCATTAACGAAAACATGACAAACACAATTAAATGGGCAAAAGAAGTGGGAATATACAAGTATTTTGAAAATGATTATGATGTTAGTGTATCAGATGTTCAGGTTACTCCCCTTAATAAAACTTCCATAAAAGAACGTTTAGCCAATACCTATGGTCAAGGCATCAATCTTATTTTCTTCGGAACATCTTTCAGAGAAGGCGACACATATTCAAAAGATTATCTTGACTACTACGCAGAAGATAGTGCAACCAATCTGATGGATTCTTACACAGTTTCAAATTTCACACATGAACAAATGAAATATCTGCGTGAAAATGCACATCCCTTCTATCTTGCAACAGATGACGGATATTTTGTTCAATTAATAAGTGATGAAGAAAA
>JAZSJD010000103.1:0-10187 GCA_045534165.1 Acutalibacteraceae bacterium
GACAAAATGGCAAGGTTGGTGTAGTGGTAAATTAAAAATTTTTATAGGCTTGTTTAATGTTACATTGTAGGGAACGGCGGTTTCCGACGTTCCGTAAAAATACATAAAATTCACGGTTTGTCGACAAGCGCCAAACCCTACGATGTTAAAATCAAATATTATATAAATTATAATTTAGCTGTAATATTTCAAAACGTGTCAAAAACACCGCCGTGTCATTCTCAAGCATCAGCGAAGAATCCCGGCGGTGTTATAGTCTATTGTTTTCCTTTTTCAGATCCTTCGTTTCACTCGAGGATGACGAAAAAGGAAATGTGATGTTTGCCATTTTGAGATCCTTCGCTTACGCTCAAGGATGACGACAAAATGGCAAGGCTGGTGCAACGGCAAACTATAATTTATAAAAAAACAGCTCACGGTATTTCTACCGTGAGCTTTGAACTTGAATTATTTTGAAAGTTTTTCAAGAAGCATTTTTGAGCAATCAATCTGATTGGGGATGTTACCATTTTCGTCTTTAACTCTCCAGATATCAGGTGTGATTTCGTCAGCAACATAAATCTTTCCGTTTTCATCATAGCCAACTTCAATTTTGAAGTCGATAAGCTGAAGGTTGAGACCTGCAAGTTCTTCTCTGAGAACTGCACCAACTTTTTCAACAACGTCAAGTGCTTCGTCATACTGACCTTCTTTGAGAATACCTTTCATGAGGCAGATTCTTTCTGTAACAAGGGGGTCACCCTGAGCATCGCTCTTAAGAGTAACTTCTTTGTAGCAGGGGTCAAATTCAATACCTTCTGCGATATCGAAACGACGGCAGAAGCTACCTGCTGTATAGTAACGAAGAACAAATTCAAGGGGAGGAACTGTAAGGTTACGAACTTTCATAAGTCCTTCTTCAACGTTAGCATCAATGAAATGTGTGGGGATACCGTTTTTCTCCATCAATTCAAAGAAATATTTTGAAATTGCAAGGCCGATTTTACCTTTACCTTCAACGCTTCCGCCTACTGTGTTTGAACCGGGATCAAAAACACCGTTTTCGCCTGTTGCTGAATCTTTGAAGAAGAGATGAACAATACCTGTTTCTTCATCAAGAAGAACGTTTTTAGTTTTGCCTTCGTACAATTTTTTCATTTTAAAAGACTCCTTTTGTCACCTTTCGGCAACCAATAAAAATTTAACAAAAATATTATATCACACAAATATTTTATCTGTAAATAAAAATTACACAATTTTTTTAATTTTTACATCTCGTTATTTTCACAGCTTTTTCAGCCTTTTCTTTTTGTATAAATTAACAAAAAGATGTTACGGCATATAGGGGTTATCTTCGTATTGATAATCCTCAGGCATTACCATAGGTCTGAAATAATTGATTGTATAATCAATACCCCACTGACCTTTTTTGCCTATCCAATAATGTGAATGAGGTTCAACTGAAAGCATACCGTCATAATCAAGTGTGTAGAGAATATCCATAACAACAGGCCAGTTAATCATATCAAGTCCTGCAGGAGCATCATCATGGTGTTCACCGTTTACCCATACAGCACCTTTAAGATGGAAATGATAGAATCTGTTACCCCAATCAAGCATTTCCTGGAGATAATCTCCGTTTCTTCTGATGCAATGGGAAATGTCATATTTAATGCCTAATTCAGGCAGAGCTGACATAATGGGGTGCCATGCTTTAGGTTCGATAACAAAGTTTTCCCAATCGCAGTTATATGAAGCGATTTTAACATTTTTGTCTTTTGCAAAATCAATAAGCTCTTTAAAATAAGCAATTGCAATCTGACAGTTTTCGTAAAAGCTCTTGCTTTCTGTGTAGTTAACTCCACAGTTGAAAACAGGGCAACCGATTATTGATGCTGCAGTGATAATATTTTTATCTGCCTGCAAAGCTTTGGGAATGATGTTCCCCTCTTCATCAATTCTTGTCATTCCCCATCTGCCCATTGAGCCTACTGCTACGTTATATTTTTCGCAATAGCCTTTGATTGCTTCTGCCTGAGCAAGGAATTCTTCTGAATCGTAATTGTGGTTTACGCAGAATTCAACTGCTTCAAGACCCTTATCGTGAACATATTTGATTGAGCCTTCATTCCAACCGTTAATAATACCCAGTTTCATTTTATCACCTCATTAAAAAATTTATCTGTTTTGCAAATCAATATAATCTCGTCTTGGTAAAACTGCTTTATATTGAGGACGGATAATTTTTCCGCCGTTTATAAGCTCTTCAATTCTGTGAGCTGACCAACCTGCAATTCTTGCAACAGCAAAAATAGGTGTATATAATTCTCTGGGAAGTCCCAGCATATCATAAACAAATCCGCTGTAAAAGTCTACGTTAGCGCTGACGCCTTTGTACATTTTTCTTTCGCTTGCAATAATCTGCGGAGCAAGTTTTTCAACTGCAGAATAAAGTTTATATTCCTTTGTCATACCCTTTTCTTCAGAAAGTTTTTCAACATATCCTTTGAAAACCTGTGCTCTGGGGTCAGAAACAGAATAAATTGCGTGACCTATACCGTAAACAAGACCTGCTTTATCGAAAGCTTCTTTGTGAAGAATTTTTTCAACATAAGCTCTGATTTCGTCTTCATCTTCCCAGTCTTTCACGTTTTCTTTGATATTATCAAACATCTGACAAACCTTGATATTTGCACCACCATGCTTCGGTCCTTTGAGAGAGCCTAAAGCTGCAGCAATTGCAGAATAAGTGTCTGTGCCTGAAGAAGAAACAACGTGTGTTGTGAAAGTTGAGTTGTTACCACCGCCATGCTCTGCGTGAAGCACAAGGGCAAGGTCAAGAATTTTTGCTTCAAGTTCTGTGTATTTACTGTCAATTCTCAACATATGGAGAATATTTTCTGCTGTTGAAAGGTTTGGTTTTGGTTCATGGATAAAGAATGAACCTTTTTCACAGATATAATATTCATATGCCTGATAACCGTAAACAGTAAGAAGCGGGAACATGGAAATAAGCTGCAAGCATTGTCTTACAACGTTGGAAATTGAAGTATCGTTTGCATTTTTATCGTAAGAATAAAGAGTAAGAACACTTCTTGCGAGAGAGTTCATCATATCTTCGCTGGGTGCTTTCATAATAATATCTCTTACGAAAGAATTGGGAAGCGAACGGTAACTTGCAAGGACAGAGTTGAATTCTGCCAATTCTTCTTTTGAGGGAAGATTACCGAAAAGAAGAAGATATATGATTTCTTCAAACCCGAATCTTTTTTCTCCTACAAAACCGTTTACAAGGTCAAAAATGTTATATCCTCTGTAATAAAGTTCACCTTCACAAGGTACTTCCTCACCATTTATAACTTCTTTTGAAATGATTTCTGAAATTTCTGTAAGGCCTGTCAAAACGCCTTTACCGTTTAAGTCTCTTAAACCTCTGTTTACTTTATGCTCTACATACAATGAGGGCTCAATTTTACATTCAGCTGAGCATTTATCAGTATATTTTAAAATTTCAGGGGTAATCTCCGAAAAGTTTCTGTTTTTATTTGCCATAAAAAAATCCTCCTGCTATTATGGAATTATATTTTACCATAAATTTTTCCATACTTCAACAGTTGCAGAAATTTGTTTACAAATTGAGAGTGTATTGTAACCTTTTATTTTTATAAACAAAAAAACTCTCCCTGAAAAACAAGGAGAGTTTACATAATCTACAGTTCTGACAGTAATATTTCTTAAAACATCATTCTGTTGTGTAGTTATCGAAATAACCCTGAATGAACACGATGGGAGTACCTTTATCGCCTGAACCTGAAGTAAGGTCGCAGAGTGAACCGATAAGGTCTGTAAGTCTTCTGGGTGTTGTACCCTCAGAAATCATCTGACCAACAAGGTCACCGTCTTTTTCATGGATTTTATTTTTGATAGCTTCTTTCAGTTCTTCACCTTTAAGGTCAGCAAAGTCGTTATCAGCAAGATATTTAAGTTTAAGTTCGTTGGGTGTACCCTCAAGACCGCTTGTGTAAGCAGGTGAAACAACCGGGTCAGCAAGTTCCCAGATTTTACCAACGGGGTCTTTGAAAGCACCGTCACCGTAAACCATAACCTCAATGTTTTTGCCTGTTGCAGCTTTGAGTTTAGCCTGGATAGCATCAACGACTGCCTGACAATCACGGGGGAAGAGTTTAACAGTATCTTCAGTTGCTTTGTTTGAACCTAAAAGACCGTAGTCAGCATTGAAACCGCTACCGTTAACAGATGCATTGAGAATTTCATCAAGACCGAAGATGATTTCTCCGCCTGCGTTTTTAAGAAGTCTCTTTGTACGTGCACGAGTGTGGATATCACAGCAAAGAACGTTCTTTGTATAATCAAGAATTGCTTTGGGATTATTAGCAAAAATGATTTGGGCTTCAGCGCCTGATTCTTTGATAAGGTTTTCGTAATATTCAACGTAGTCAACGCCTGTGAAAGTATGTTTTTCATAACCGAAAAGTTCACGGTATTTTTCAAGAGAAAGAACATCTTTGTAGGGGTCAACGCCTTTATCGTCAAGAGCATCAAGGCTTACAAGGTGGTTACCGACTTCATCAGAAGGATAAGAAAGCATAAGAACAACTTTCTTTGCACCTTTGGCAATACCGCGAAGGCAGATAGCAAAACGGTTACGGCTGAGGATGGGGAAAATAACACCAACTGTTTCACCGCCGAATTTAGCTTTAACGTCATCTGCGATATTTTCAACAGTTGCATAGTTACCCTGTGCACGTGCAACGATAGCTTCTGTCATTGCAACGATATCACGGTCGTTGAAAGAAAAGCCTGCATCTTCAGATGCTTCAAGAACTGAATTTGTCACAATTTCAACTATATCGTCACCGCTTTTGATGATGGGTGCTCTCACACCTCTTGAGACTGTGCCTATCATTCTGCTCATAATGAACAACTCCTTTGAAGATAAGATTACTGTATTTCACAACTAACTATTATACTACTATATAAAAAACATTTCAACGTTATTTTGCAAATAATTTTAAAAAATCAAAGCAAAAATTTTAGTGAATCTTTCAAATTATATACAAAAATATCACACAGGTTTTGGAATTCTTCCTGCTCATACTCCTGCTCATCAAAAATTCCGGTAACGAAAAAACCGTTTGCCTTTGCAGTTTTCACAGCATAAAGGGCATCTTCAAAAATCACCGTATCTTCTTTTTCTGTTCCTAAAAACTCAAGTGCGTGTTCAAAGATAAAAGGCTTTGTTTTGTTTGTGTTCAGCTGACCGCAGGTGAAAACCTCGCTGAAATAATCACGTATACCGCATCTGATAAGACCCGGTTCAACCATATCAAAATCAGTTGCAGTTGCAATGCACATTTTAACACCGTTCTTTTTAAGTTCATCAAGGAATTCAATTGTACCTTCCTTTACAGTGGCATCATTCAGATAATAATCTCTTACAACCTGCATCATACCTGCTGAAATTTCTTCAACAGACTGGGAAAGGCTATATTCATCTTTAATCAGTTGAGGAGCTTTATAAAAACCTGCTTTTCTCACATCAAAATGCAAATCTTCACGTGCAGTAATGCCAAGCTTTTCAAGGTAAAGGTTGCCTCTGTAACGCCACACATACATTGAATCCAGCAGTGTTCCGTCCACATCAAAAATCGCGCCTTTTATTTTCATTGTTTACTTCTTCCTTCTGATAACTCTGCATTCATTTTTGCAAGAGTTTTTTTGTCAAGGTTATAAATAATTGCAAGGCCCACAAACTGCATAAGCGATGCCACAAGGAAAAGTGCCGCCACAAGGTAACGCAGGTTTACTGCCACGTCCCAACCAAGGAGGGTAACATCAATTGATTCAGCCTTTGTAACAGGGTCAATTGTGTTGTTTACATAACCTAATCTGCCCATAATCACAAGTGCCACAGCAGGGCCTACACCTTGTGATAATTTACGGAAGAATGAGTGGAGTGAATAAACAACGCCTTCTTCACGTTTGCCTGTTTTCCATTCGTTGTAGTCAATTGCATCGCCCATCATAGCCCAGGAAACAGTTGAATAAACACCTAAACCAAGGCTGTAAATAAGCTGGCTGACGAAATAGAAAACAAGGTCAATTTTTGTATTTGACGGAACAATAACAAACATTCCGAGACTGCCCACAACTGAACAGATTGCACCGAAAATTGACAATTCCTTTTTACCGAATTTTGTAACCATCTTACGTGCAATGGGAGTGAAGAAAACAATGGGAAGCATTGCAAAAAGTGTAACAATACCTGAAATTTCAGTATTTTTGAAATAAATCTGGAACACAACTGCAACTGCTGTTGTGGCACCTTGCATACCAACAAACATACCCATAGCGGCAACGGTTGCACCAACTGCAGGACGGTTCTTTGCAAAGTTAAGCAAAGCTTTGAAGATGTTGAATTTTTCACGTTTTTCGCTAAGTGCTACGTCTGTATCAACACGGATTTCAGTTGTTCTTATCATAAACTGAAAACAGATGAAACCTAAAACACCCATAACAAGGGCAATAATGAAAACTCTGATTCCGTTGAGAGTTTCATCTTCATTGTAAATAATCATAGGGAAGAGAACCATGGGGATTGCCTGACCAATCATGGAACCTACTGAACGCCAGGCAGAAAGAGAAGCTCTGTCGGCAGGTTTATCTGAAATAAGGCTTAAAAGTGAACCGTAAGGCACATTTGCAATTGTGTAAAAAGCATCCCAGATAATATATCCTGCGACAAAAATAATTCCTTTTGCCCACACGGGAGCTGTGGGAATCGGCAGGAAACAACAAGCACCACCTACAATAAGACCGATTGAACCGAACCATACATAAGCTAAAAACTTGTTTCTTTTATATTTGCGTTTGTCAGCATCAATAATTGAGCCGATAAGAGGGTCGTTGATTGCATCCCATACCTGAACAATTACAAGAAGCATAGGATACCATTTTCCCATACCCATAACCTGTGTCCAGAAAAGTGCCATTGTGCCTTTAAGTGCAAAGCTCATATTACAACCTAAATCACCGGCAGCATAAGAAATGCTGTCAAGAATACCGAATTCACGTTGTTTCTTTTTAAGTGAAGATTTTTTCAAGTCTGCCACCACCTTTCTGTTTTAAGTATAAATTATTTTACACAGATTTTCAAGAACTAAAATATTGAAAACTTAAAACAGATATGGTAATATGACGTTGGAGGTGTTATTTATGTTGAAAGTGATTTTTTCTTATCTCATTGCATTAATACAGATTGCACAGATTTTAGCAAGCGGAAACTTTAATCTTCCACCTAAGGATAACGGAGTGATTGACGTGACTTTTGATTATGCAAACGGTAAAGCTTCCTATTCTTTTGTTGCAGAAAACGGTGATTTTCTGACTGAACCGGAAACACCTCAAAACAGAGGTCTTGTTTTCAAAGGCTGGTATAACGGAAAAGAAAAATGGGATTTTCTCAACAACACCGTAACAGAAGATGTTACACTCACTGCAAAATGGTCTTTTTCAGAAACTTTTTTTGATGAGGACTTATCAGCAGGAGAAAGAAAAGGAAATTCAAATTTAAGAATAATGTCTTTCAACATCCTTGCAAGTGACTGGAGCAACAAACCTGCAGTTAAGGGACGTGACGATAAAGTACGTGATGTTGTTTCACGATATCTTCCTGATGTTATCGGTATGCAGGAAGTAAATGCAGAATGGTATGAAAGTTTAAAAAGCGAATTTTCAACTTATGAATTTGTAAACAAAGATAAAATCAAAATTTTCGGCAACGTAAACTATTCAACAATTGCATATAACACAGAAACAGTAAATCTCATCAGGTGGGGACAAAGCCCTTATATGGTGAATTATAACAAAAACTGCCGTAACTTTATGTGGGCTGTTTTTGAAATGAAAAATGAACCGCACACACGTTTTATTGTCACCTCAACCCACTTTGATCTGACTTCTGAAAGACGTGTTAATCAGGCAATGGAATTTTCAGGTCTGGTCAGAATTCTTGGAGAAATATATAATCTTCCCATGTTCTGCACAGGCGATTATAACATGAAAGAAACATCACCTGAATATTTCACTCTCACTTCTCTCACTAACTTCAAAAGCTCGAAATATTCGGCAACTGACAGAGGTCTTGTTTCAGCAACAACACATTTAGGTGACGGTACAGGCACAGAAGATGACTACACATCAGGCTATTGGAAATTAGGAAAAGTTTCTTTCCGTCAGAAAGAAATTAACACCTATCTTTCAATCGACCATATTTTCACCACACCTGAAGCTGAAGTTTTGTATTATGACACAATTGTGGACGAAACAGCACTTGAAGCATCAGACCACTGCCCTATTTATGCTGATTTTAAAATCTGATTTCAGGAGTTGAGTTCTTTGGCTAAAATTATATCTCTTTTACTTTCTGTTATAACTGTTTTTTCATCATTTATTTATGTTGACGCTGATGAGATTTTAAGCCCATCTTTCTTTATCGAAAATATTGATGAAAGCGACATCTCCTCTTTAGGTAAAAACGTAGGTTACATAAAAAATACTGCCCTTGTATTCTTTGATGAAAATGCAACCTTTTTTGATAAAATAGGATTTCTTCTCAAAACAGACGGAAGTTTACTGGGGTTTATTGATGAACTTGATTTGTGTGTTATAAAAACAGAAAACAAAAATTACAATGAACTCAATTCTTTCTGCAAGGATTTGACAAACTACGACAGCGTAGCACTTGCAACAATCTGCCCTGCAAAGAAGCTGGAAAACCAATACACACCAACAGACCCCTTTATGGACGAAAACAGTTACGGTACAAACGATTGGGATGACGAAAATCCACAAGGCAACAACTGGCACATAGAGGCGATTGATGCACGTTCTGCTTGGGGATATAAAAACCTTTTCAGCCACATTGAAATCGGCGTTGTAGACGGTGGCTTTGACACTGAACACGAAGAATTGAAAGGTAAAATCCTTTTCCCCACAAAACGAGCAGAAAGACGAAACAGACCTAACCACCACGGTACACACGTTGCAGGTATTATTGCTGCTGAACAGGACAACGGTGTTGGAATAAGCGGTATCTGTTCTTCTTCAACTTTAATATGTGTTGACTGGTCGCCGAGCACGAATCAGCTCTGGATTGCTGACCTGGCAGTTTTGCAGGCATTAGGTGAAGTTGTGAAAAAAGGTGCAAAGGTAATCAACTTCTCTGTGGGCAATTCATCTTCAATGGGCGACAACAACTATAAGTTCCCTTCAATTGTTCCTGACATTGATTCTATCCTTTATTCTTATGCTTTCGGCTCACTGTTAAACAAGGGTTATGATTTTGTTGTTGTGCAATCAGCAGGCAACGGTAACGGAAACTCTTATGCTGTTGACGCTTCACAGAACGGTCTTTTTGCATCAATCAGGAAAGAAAGAGCTTTTCTTCCTTTCAATAATGTTTCTGTGGAAGATGTTTTAAACAGAATTATCATTGTGGGAAGTGCTGAAAAAACAGAAGCAGGTTACGTGCAGACATCTTCTTCAAACATCGGTGACAGAGTTGACATCTGCGCACCCGGATACAATATTTACAGTTGCACAAAAGATAATACTTACCTTACAAAATCAGGCACATCAATGGCTGCTCCCGTTGTAACAGGTGTTGCCTCCCTTGTTTGGTCAGTTAACCCTGCTCTTACAGGTAAAGAAGTAAAAGAAATTGTCTGTTCAAACACAAAAGATGTGGTTTTACCTGCTGAAGAAAGGCATTATGATTTCCTCAATTATAAATCATATCCTCTTGTAAATGCAAAACTGGCAGTTGAAGCCACACTTCGTGAAATGGACGGTTTCTGCGATGTTACTTTTGAAACAACACCAAAAACAGAAGTTGTTTTTGAAAACGAAAACCAACAGCAATTTATCTTCGAAAGCAATTCCGACGGTGTTGTCAATTGTGTGCTGAAAGCCGGCACATATACAGTGGATTCAATACAGACAATCCGGGTCAGCGACAATTAAAAATATATTTTAATCATTTATATAACAAAAACAGCAGGTTCAGAAAACGCTGAGCTCCCATAAGGCAGTATTTCTTTAAAATGTGAACTTGCGGCACAATAATGCGTTAAAAAACACCGATACGCGACAGCGTTATCGGTGTTTTTCGCCTTTTCTTGTACACA
>JAZSJD010000004.1:0-35504 GCA_045534165.1 Acutalibacteraceae bacterium
ATGGATGTACTCACCTATGAGGAGACGAGCCTCTTCATAGGTCTGAAGTTTCACGCGATAAATGCATTCTGTTTTGAGAATAGAAAAGAAATTTTCAGCCATTGCGTTATCATATGGATTTCCACGTCTTGACATTGATGGCGTTATGCCGTATGATTGTGTTAGCTTGAAGTACGCTTGTGAGGTATACTGAAAGCCTTGGTCACTGTGGAGTTGCAGCTCTGCGGTGACCTTCTCTTTTTTCTTGGCTTCTCTAATGGTGCTCAAAACAAGATTTATATTTTGCTCGGTACCGGTCTTGTAGGCAACAATGCTATTGTCGTACAAATCTCTGATGACTGACAAGTATAATACACCTTCTTTGGTGTGTATATATGAAATATCTGTAACCCATTTTTGATTTGGTCTTTCTGCGTTGAAATCTCTGTTTAGTAAGTTGGGGTACTTATGCAAATATTCTCCGTAGTTGCGATATTTCTTTCTTCGGATAACCGACAACAATCCATATTTTTGCATAACTCTAAGTACTGTTTTAGGATTACAGCAAACACCGTTTCGCTCAAGCCATATATGTACTCTGCGGTATCCATATGTCTTGCCACACTCTTCCTGACATTCCCGTATTTTCTCTGCTAATGGCAGATCCCATGCAGGTATGTTCATTCGTGAAACATATCCGTAATATCCGCTTCTCGACACTTTGAAAAAACGACACATTTCACTAATTGAATACTTGTCTTTGTGACGGTAGATTACCATATATTTTATGCTTGTTCTCACTTCCTTTCTGTGAGCGAGAGAAAATCCCGCAACAGTTCATTTTCCATCTTTAACCGTTTGTTTTCATACTTGTATTCTTGTAATGTCTTTGCTGGTTTTCTTCCTCGTTGTTTTGGTAGTATATTCTTTTCAGGTCTTGCCCCTATCCAACATTGAATTGCGTATCTACTTATACCATATCTTCTACTTAATTCACTCTGTGATACTCCTTCTTTATATTCTGTGAATATCTTTTCTCTTATTCCTTGTGGGTACATTTTCATCCCTTTTATTCCTGACATAACAAAACCTCCTATGGTAGTTCTTTAATTCTACCATAGGAGGTGCTTTTTTACTATTGTCCGTTTTTACTGGACTTGTTCAAAATTAAGATACGCTTTTTTGCATTTAACTTAAATATAAGGTGCCGGGTCCGTTGTTGTGCCCCACATACCATTACGGATTTCAAAGTGGCAGTGTGCACCGGTTGAGTTACCTGTTGTTCCCATAATTGCAATCTGCTGGCCTTGTTTAACCTGCTGACCAACGGAAACGTTAATTGTATAGTTGTGAGCATAAAGTGTGAGATAACCGTCAGCATGAGTAATCATAACTGTGTTACCGTAACCTGAACACCAGCCTGCATAAGAAACTGTACCTGCTTTTGCAGCAACAATTGACTTTGTGAAAGGTCCTGTTTTACCACCTGAACCGCCACAAGAAATATCAATACCTGCGTGGAGTTTATAAACACCTGTTACAGGGTTTGTTCTCATACCATAACTTGATGAAACGTATCTGTCAGAATAGGGAACCGGGTTGATGTAGCCGGAAGGGTTACTTGACGGTGCAAAGTTTGTACCTGCTCCGCCACCGGTGATAATGTTCTGAATCTGGTTTTCAAGCTGAACTTCCTGTCTGTCAAGAGCAGCAATCTGGTTTTTATATGCCTGACTTTCTTTATCAAGCTTATCAAGTGCTGCATTAGCTTCCTTATACTTAAGAGAAACTACTGTCTGTGCATCAGTAAATACTTTCTGTTCGGCTTCAACTTCAGCTTTCTTTTCTTCAAGAACAAGTTTTTCAGCATTAAGTTCCTGCTTCTGCTCTTCAAGTTTTTCCTGAAGTTTCAGCAAATCTTCCATCTTTTTGATAAGAGATTTAACCATTCTGTCGTCATTAGCGGCAATTCTCTTGAGCATTTCGCTTGTTGTAAGATAAGAAGCAAGATTATCAGCACTCAGAAGAAGCTTCAATGTTGAACCGTTGCCTGCCATATAAGTTGCCTTAAGTCTGACAGCAAGCTGGTCTTTAATATCCTGGATTTCAGCTTTTTTATCTGCCATTTTTGCTTCAACTTCAGCAATTTCAGCATTTTTAGCTTCAATCTTATCATTAATGGCTTCAACTTCTCCGTTAAGAAGGTTGATTTTTTCCTGATAAAGGTCGATTTCTACTTGTATCGCTTCAATCTGTGCATACAATTCTGTAACATATTCTTCCTGCTTATCAAGGTCACCTTTAAGTGAATCGAGAAGTTTCTGTTTTTCTTCACGTTCTTTCTGGATACTTGCTATTTTATCTTCAAGTTCAGATTTGGATGCAGCAGATGATGAGAAAGCAAACATTACATTGAACACAAGGCTGAGCACTAATGCAAAGCTCAGTGTTCTTAATAATTTATTCTTCATCCGGGTCATACTCCTGTTCTTTCAAATATTTTCTGATTGAAACAGCACTGCCAAATGCGCCTGTTACAATACCAACTGCCATAAACGCAATATAAATAGCTAATGCATATTCTCCAAACGGAACGAGTCCGTTACTCATAAAGAGGCTGAATGTGTTTCCGACTGAGCGTGACACAATTTCGTATACGCCCCATACCACGCCAAGGGAAATAAGACCTGAAATCACACCTAATGACATACCTTCAACCATAAACGGCCAACGGATAAACCATGATGTTGCACCAACAGATTTCATAATCTTTATTTCAAGACGACGTGAGAACATTGTGATTTTGATTGTGTTTGAAATAATGAAGAGAGAAACTATAAGCAACAACACAATCACACCAATACTGATCCATGTTACTGTTTTACGTATTGACGCAACCTGCTGTGAAAGTTCACGGTCTTCACGTACACTCTGAATGTTATCAACATTCTTTATTGCTCTGAGAGTGGAATCAAACTTATCAATATCATCAAGAATTACGTGATATGAGTCAGGCAGAGGATTTTCCATTCCTTCAAAGAGTGTACTGTCACCACCAAGATTCCTGAGCTGTTCTTCAAAAGCTTCTTCTTTTGAAACGAACTCACAATCTTTTACGTTATCCAATCTCATAAGGTCGAATCTGACCTTTTCTACAACTTCATCGCTTGCATTGTCATCAACAAAAGTAACGATTACGTTGGATTCTTCAATATTGGTTATGATAGCCTGCATATTTGCAATAATCATAACTGCAAAGCCCATCATAACAAGGCAGGAAAGCAAAACAGAAATAGATGCAACTGACATCAATCTGTTAAGCCAGATATTCTTGAAGCCTTCTTTTGTAAGGTAGCCTATGCTACCGCCGCTTTTTCTCATAATCAACCTTCACCTCCGTCTTTATTTTCAGGTGATGAAGATTCATTATTGTCAAGATAAACTGAATATCTGTTGTTTTCAAGATTATTATAAATCTCGTCAACGTCAATTTCATTTGTGTGGCCTGCAGCCTGTTCTTCTGTCATGGTTTCCATGAACTTACTCAGGTCTTCAACGCTGTCTTCATCAGGATAATATGAAGCTGAATTCTTCCTGCGCATACGTCTGAGAACACCTTTATCATTGGCATTATATTTCTTCTCATATTTTCTGACAAGGGGGCTTGTTGATAAATCACCGTCTGCAACAACACTACCGCTGTCGAGAGTTATAACACGTTTATCAAACTGTCTTACAAGGTCATGCTCGTGTGTTACGATAATAACCGTTGTGCCTTTGTCGTTAATATCTTTGAGAAGGTCAATAATTTCAAAAGCCATTGTGGGGTCGATGTTACCTGTAGGTTCGTCAGCAATAATAACTTTGGCTTCGTTTACCAACGCACGTGCCAAAGCAACTCTCTGCTGTTCACCACCTGATAATTCACTTGGGAAACATCTTGCTTTGTTTGAAAGTCCCACACGAGTGATTACAAACGGAACTTTCTTACGGATTTCTGATTCTCTTGCACCGATAACACGCATTGCAAAAGCAATATTTTCGTAAACTGTCATATTGGGGATAAGTCTGAAATCCTGGAAAACGATACCTAAATCACGTCTGAAATAGGGAATTTCACGTTTTTTAAGGTCGTTGAGGGTTTTTCCGTTTACGATTACAGTACCGCTTGAAGGTACTTCTTCACGCATAAGAATTTTAAGGAAAGTACTTTTACCTGCACCTGATGCACCCACAACAAAAACAAACTCGCCCTGGTCAATATGAATGTTGACATTGCTAAGTGCCTGAGTACCGTTATCATACTTCTTTGAGACATTAATAAAGTCAATCATTTTAAATTCCTCTTTGAGCAGTTAATAAAATATTTGCAAATCAATAAAATTTGCTGTGTTCGCCAACCGTAAAATTAATATTTCACGGGGTTAGCGTCGAGATACTTTTTAACCATAAGAGCTACTTTGAATACGATTGCATCATCAAATTCACGAAGGTCAAGACCTGTGAGCTTTTTGATTTTTTCAAGTCTGTAAACAAGAGTATTTCTGTGAACAAAAAGTTTTCTCGATGTTTCGGAAACATTGAGGTTATTTTCAAAGAAACGCTGGATTGTGAAAAGTGTTTCGTGGTCAAGGCTTTCGATTGAGCCTTTCTTGAACACTTCTTTAAGGAACATTTCACAAAGAGTTGTGGGAAGCTGATAAATAAGTCTTGCAATACCAAGGTTATCGTAGCTGATAACAGTTTTTTCTGTATCGAAGAATTTACCTACTTCTGTAGCAACCTGAGCTTCCTTGAATGACCTTGCAAGTGTTTTGATGCCTGTTACTGTTGAACCGATACCTACAAGTACGTTTGAATAATATTCAACACCTAAGCCATCAATAATTGAACGTGCAAGTTTTTCAAGGTCTTTTGTTTCAATATTAGCCTTAACCTCTTTAACAAGAGCAATATCTGTTTCGTTGATGCCTATAACAAAGTCCTTGTTCTTTTCGGGGAAAAGATTCTGGAGAGTTTCAAGAGCTGAAACTTCGTCTTTGTTGAAAACTTTAATAAGGATAACAACTCTTGATGCATCGCTGTTAAAACGGAGTTCTCTTGCTTTAAGGAAAATATCTCCCGGAAGTATATTATCGAGAATTACGTTTTTAATGAAATTGCCTCTGTCATATTTTTCATCATAACACTGCTTGATATTTTCAAGCGATATGCAAACAAGACTTACAAGTTTTTCCGCTTCGAAATCGTCGCCTTCAACAAAAGCTGCATATTCTGCATTAACACGATTTCCAAGGGTCTTAAAGGTTTTTGTGCCCACCAATACACATTCGCTGCTTTCAAAAACTTTTGAGCAGCCTGCTATATTATCGCCGATTGAAGAAAGTTCGCTGCACGCAATAATTGTGCCTGTTTCGTCAATAACACCAACTGTTCTGTCAATGGCATCTTTCATCTGATGAACAACACTCTGGAAAACACGATTTGCCATAAAAATCCCTCTCACTTTTTTAATCTTTATCACATATCCCGGCATAAAAAAACCTGATTTTTAACCGGTTGTGCATTTTGCTACCAAAACACGATTCAATTATACACTTTTGTAACTCATTTTGCAACCAAAATGTAATAATTTAATAAAAAATTTTTCGATTTTTCGTGTTAATTAACAATTAATTCACATTTCCGATATTTTACCACCAAAAAAAACACGTTTATTTGGCAATTTTTTCATTGTGCATTATCACAAACTTTAACAATCAGCTCAAGTTCATCAGGTGTTATTTCCCTTGCTTCGCCCTCTTCAAGGGACTTGTCCAGCATTAAAGCACCGATAGATATTCTTTTAAGATGAATCACTTCATTGCCTACAGAGGCGAACATTCTTTTAATCTGGTGATATTTGCCTTCTCTGATAACAACTTCAGCAACCTTTCCTTCTTCATCAAGAAGTCTTACTCTTGCATCCATACACTGTGTACCGTCAGAAAGGACTGCACCGTTTTCAAGAATTACCCTGCCTTCATCTGAAAGCCTGTCCCTGAGGTGAGCAATATAAGTTTTTTCAACATGCTTTGACGGTGACAGAATTCTGTGTGCGAAATCGCCATCATCAGTTATGAGCATAAAACCTACTGTATCTTTATCAAGTCTGCCTGCAGGAAAAAGATTTTTTCTTTTCAGATTATCAGGGAGAATGTCGATAACCGTTTTTATTTTATTGTCAGTTGTGGCACTCACCACACCCTGAGGCTTGTTCATCATAATATAAATATGCTCTTTGAAACATATGGATTTTCCGCCCACAACAATATCAGCAATTTCTGCATCAAATTTGGATGCAGGGTCTTTTGCAACATTTCCGTCACATACCACTGCACCGCTTTTGATAAGACTCCTTGCATCGTTTCTTGAAACATTCAATTGTGATGAAATAATTTTATCAAGTCTTTGCACCATTTCAATCATCCTTATAAAGTGTATACATTTCAGGCACTTTTCCCCGCACAGTTATATCTCCGCCTATAACATTGCCTTTATAGATAAGCAGATTTGCCTGCACAAGACCGTCTTCCCCCTCATGTCCGGGAAAATTATTTATATCAAAAGTCCATTTTTTAACTTTCTGTCCCTTATATTTTTCAAGGTCAAAGCTTTGCTCTTTCTGCAACTCATTGTACTTTTCGTACACTTCATCAAATTCTTCCGGGATAGTCACTTCCCTGACCTGAGCCGGTTCAATTTCAAAATCCCAGCCAAGCTGAGAAAGGAAGGCTGTTCTTTGCTTTTCGTTGGATGCCCGCAGGCTGATTCCCCCTTCCGCAACAACGGAAGAAGAATAATCCTTTCCGAAAATAACCAGAGAAAATATACAAACAGCTACAACGAAAGTTATGAACAAAGCAATTTTAAGTTTTGAAGATTTTAATGAAACAACAAACATATTTACCACCTCACAAATTAATATGAGGCAAAAAAACAGTTTATCACTTAAAATTCCCCGACAGACATCTGTTCGGGGAATTTAAAATAATCTTATTCGTTATCGGGATGAGCAATTGCCTGGAAGCTGTTTCTGAGTTTTCTGATATCATTGATGTTTCTTACAAGAACTTCGTCTGTGTTCTTCATAAGATGTTCTACGTATGTAGTTGTTTTTGTTCTGATATCGTCTGACCATGCAGAAGCGTTGCTCATAATTTCTTCAGCCTGTCTCTTAGCTGCTTCAACAAGTGCTTCAGCTTCAGCTTCAGCTCTCTGTCTGATTTGTTCTGCATATTCTTCTGAAGCTCTTACAACTTCGCTTTCGCTTACCATAAAGTTAGCTTTTTCTTCAGCTTCAGCAACAATAAACTGTGCCTTTTCGCTTGCTTTTGTAACAAGTTCGTTTGCATCGTTGTTTGCTTCTGTTGTTGTTCTTGTTGCGATTTCGTTTGCTTCTGCAAGCATCTGGTCGCATTTTTCTTTAGCTCTTGCAAGGCCTGAAGATGCATCTTCTTTTGCCTGGCTTATAATCTTGTTTCTTTCAGCAGCAATCTGGCTTGCTTTTTTGATAATATCAGGCAGATTCATACGGATATCTGTAACGCAATCAGACATCATACTGCCGTCAACAAGAATTTTTCCTGTAAGTGCTACTTTTTTACCACTTGAAATTTCCTCATCAAGTCTGTCAAGAAGTTTATAGATATTCATTTCCTCGTTCATGTTCAGCATCCTTTCATTTATACATTTCTTAATTTTTTAATTATATCATCTTTAATCTCAGCAGGGACAAAATCGCTTACATCTCCGCCGAGAGAACAAACTTGTTTAACAACGCTTGAGCTTAAAAACATACTGTCTGCATCTGCAGTAAGGAACACTGTTTCAAGATCAGGATTCAGCTTTTTGTTAGTAAGTGATTGCTGAAATTCATCTTCAAAATCAGAAACAGCTCTCAGTCCCTTAACAACTGCCACAGCGCCAATCTGCTTTGCATATTCTGCAAGCAGACCTGTAGAATAATCTATTCTCACGTTTGTAAGGTCTTTTGTGCAACGCCTGAGAAAATCAACACGTTCTTCAATTGTGAATGAATGTGAGTTTTTCTTTTTAGGATTCACCATAACAACAACCACAACTTCATCAAAAAGTTTTGCAGCTCTTGTGATGATATCAAGATGTCCTAATGTTGCCGGGTCAAAGCTTCCCGGATAAATTGCTTTTTTCATTTTAATCAACTCTTATTTTATCTGTATACAGTAACTGCGATTTTACCGTATCTGTAAGTTCTGTAAATTTTCATTGTTTCAAGTTCTTCCGGCAATTCTTCACCAAGAGGATGTTCGCAAATCATTGCGCCACCTTCTGAAACAACTTTTTCTGCCAGAGGAAGAATTTCCTGAAGAATACCCGTTGAATAAGGCGGGTCAATAAAAACAAACGAAAACTTTTCTTTTGTTGTTGTGAGGTAAGTCTGTGCATCTGTATTAAGGATTATTGCCTGCTTTGCAAGAGAAGTTGTCTGCAGATTTTTTTTGATTACATCAATTGCCTGCTTGTTTTTATCAATGAAAACTGCACATTCTGCACCTCTTGATAAAGCTTCGATGCCAAGCTGTCCCGACCCTGCAAACAAATCAAGCACTTTTGTACCCTCAATTTCAAACTGAATTGAGCTGAACATAGCTTCTTTTGTTCTGTCAGTTGTGGGTCTTACATCCACACCTTCCAAAGTAAGCAATCTTCTGCCTCTTGCCGAACCGGTAATAACTCTCATAACTTCCTCTTTCCATTTATGATTATCAATTTATTATCTCACTTTTATCAATCTTTGTCAATACAAATAACTGATTTATACCTTATCCTCAGAGAAATATTCTACTATTTTCTCTGCATTTTTTTCCGTTATGCCTTTAACTGACATTAATTCCTCTTTTGTTGCACCTTTGATGGCAGTTATTGTTTTGAAACTTTTAAGCAATATTTTAGCTTTCCCCTCACCTATCGTGTCTATTTTGGTAAGTGTTGTGGAAATAGTATTTTTCTTATGTTTCTGTCTGTGGTAACTTACAGCAAAGCGGTGAACTTCCTCCTGAATATCAGAAACAAGAGTAAATGCCTTTCTGTTGGAATTGATTGAAAGTTCTCTTCCGCCTGTTGCAATTGCACGTGTACGGTGTGAAGAATCCTTAACCATACCGAAAAGCGGTACATCTATCCCCAATTCTTCAAGAACAGGTTTTACTGCATTGACCTGACCGTCACCACCATCAAGAAGAATCAGGTCAGGGAGTTTGCCGAAGCCCTCATCCCTTTCTTTTTCTTCAAAGTAATGGGTGAACCTTCTTCTTAAAACTTCAGCCATTGAGCCATAGTCATCCTGACCGTCAAAGCCTTTTATTGAAAAACGCTTATATGCTTTCCTGAAAGGTACACCGTCTTTGAAAACTACCATACCTGCCACATTATCAGCACCTGAGGTGTGTGAAATATCGTAAGATTCAATGTAATCAGCTTTTTCAATTCCTAAAATTTTCACAAGTTCTTCAAGGCTTTCAACATCTTTGCCTTTTCTGCCCATTGACTGTGCCAGCTTTTCTGAAGCATTTGCCTTGCACATTTCAACAAGTTTTGCATTTTCGCCGATTTTAGGATAAACAATATGAACTTTTTTCCCTCTTTTTTCCGTAAGCCATTCTGAAATCAGCTCATCTTCTTCCACTTCACCGTCAACTAAAATTCTCGGCGGTATACGGTCTCTCACAAGATAATAGGAAAGAATTGCTTCACCTCTTGTTTTGGGCAAATCCTCAATATCATTGAGGAAGAAATGCTCTGTATCGCAAAGCTTGCCTGCATCAAAACGCAAAACCATAAGGCAGGTTTTATCCTGAGCCTGAGAAACAGCAAAAACATCCTGCTCTGTGTTGCTGTCTGACACAACTTTCTGTTTATCAGTTATTCGTCTGATTGCTGCAATTCTGTCACGCAAAGTTGCAGCTTTTTCAAACTCAAGGTTTTCAGAAGCTCTGAGCATTTCCTCTTTCATTTCATTGACAGCTTCATCATTGCCTTTTTTCATAAGGAAATTCAATGCATCTTCAACTGTTTTTACATATTCTTCCCTTGAGATTTTCCCTGTGCAAAGGGCAGAACATTGGTTGATATGGAAATTAAGGCAGGGTCTTGATTTACCTATATCACGTGGAAAAACTTTATTACATTGGGGAAGTTTGAAAATTTTCTGTGCTGCATCAACTGCTTCTTTAACAACAAAAGCACTTGTGTAAGGGCCTATATAGGTGCTGCCGTCATCTGTTTTCTGCATTGCGGATTGTATTACGGGATAGGGTGAATTTGTGACTTTGATATAGTGGTATCCTTTATCATCCTTCAGGAGAATATTGTATTTAGGCATATGCTGTTTGATAAGACTGCATTCAAGCACAAGGGCTTCAAACTCACTGTCGGTAATAATATAGTCAAAATCATCAACATGGCTTACCATTTTTTTTACTTTTGTCTGCATATTTGTCTGGGATGCAAAATATGAGCTTACTCTGTTTTTTAGGGCTTTGGCTTTGCCCACATAGATAATTTCCTTATCTTTATTTTTCATCAGATAAACTCCCGGTGACAAAGGCAGACTCATTGCCTTTTTACGCAGTTGCTTTATTTTTTCGGTCACAATATCACCTCCTTTATTTATGATACCAAAATACTGATGTTTTTTCAATCGCTAAAAATAAACTTTGTATTAAACAAAAAAATATTGTCAATAATATTGACGCAAAGATAACATAAAAAGGAAGTGATGTATTGGCAGAAATTGTTTTAAAAAACGTGAAAAAAATTTACGATAAAAGTTATACAGCTGTTCACGATTTTTCTCTTGAAATAAAAGACCGTGAATTTGTAATCCTTGTAGGCCCGTCAGGTTGCGGAAAATCAACAACCTTAAGAATGATTGCAGGGCTTGAAGAAATTTCATCAGGAGAACTTTATATCGGCTCACGTCTTGTAAACGAAGTGCCTCCGAAAGACCGTGACATTGCTATGGTTTTTCAGAACTATGCTCTTTATCCACATATGAGTGTATACAAAAATATGGCATTTGCACTTGAAATGAGAAAAATGCCTAAAGCTGAAATCCATAAAAAAATTATGGAAACAGCAAAAAGCCTTGATATCACAGAGCTTCTTGACAGAAAGCCGAAAGCTCTTTCAGGTGGTCAGCGTCAACGTGTGGCTTTAGGACGTGCCATGGTACGTCAGCCATCTGTTTTTCTGCTTGACGAACCCCTTTCCAACCTTGATGCAAAGTTGAGGACACAGATGCGTGCAGAAATAAAAGAACTGCACAGAAAGCTGGCAACAACTTTCGTCTACGTCACCCATGACCAGACAGAAGCTATGACAATGGGCGACAGAATTGTTGTTATGAAAGACGGTTTCATTCAGCAGGCAGACACACCACAGGAACTTTATAATAATCCTGTGAACACTTTTGTGGCAGGGTTTATCGGCTCACCGCAGATGAATTTTATAACATGTCAGGTTCTTGGTGATTCAGGAAAAATCAGATTGAATATAAACGATAACTTAATCGACGTACCAAAAGAAACTGTAAAGAAAAACCATCTCCACACAGTTCTGGGCTGTACCGTACTTTTAGGAATAAGGCCTGAAAACACATTTTTAACAGACGAAAAGAAAACTTCACTCACAGCACAGATTGAAATATGTGAGCTTATGGGCGACAGCTCGTATATTCACATGAAAATTGGAAAAGATAGTATTATCTGCAAATATCCTTCCTTGTTTTCAGGAAAGAAAGGAACTTGCGTTCCAATCGGATTTGAAATGGATAAAGCACTTTTCTTTGACCCGGAAACAGGAGAAAGAATATAAATGAAAGGATTTTAGTTATGAAAAAAATATTATCAGCTTTAATCGCTGCAGTATTGATTGTTTTAACATTTGCTGCCTGCGGTAACAGCAACGTATCAGAAAACAACAGCGGAAATGTAGATGTGAAAAAAACTGTAAAACTCAAAGTATGGGGTTCCCAGGATGACAAAGAAGTTCTCACTGCTCTGATTGAAGAGTTCAAGAAAGAACACCCTGAAAAGAAATGGGATATTTCAATCAGCTTTGTAGGTGTTGACGACGCTGCAAAAGAAATTCTCAAAGACGTTTCTGCCGCAGCAGACGTTTTCAGCTTTGCCAGCGACCAGATTGCAACACTTAAAAAATCAGGTGCACTTTACAGAGTGACTGACGATGAAATCAGAACACGAAACAGTTCTTCCTCTGTTAATGCAGCAACTGTTGATGGTGAAATTTACGCATATCCCTCTTCAGCAGACACATTCTTCCTTTACTATGACAAGGGAATCTTCACAGATGAGGATGTAAAATCTCTTGAAAAAATCATGGCAAAACAGACAGGTGAAAAAATCACCAACTTTGCTATGAAAATTGATGACGGTTGGTACAGCTCATCATTCTTCTTCACTGCAGGATGCACTCTTTTCGGCAAAGACGGTAAAGATAAAACAAAGTGCGATTTCAACTCTGACAACGGTGTTCAGGCTGCAAATTATATGATTGACCTTGCAAACAACAAAAAATTCGCAAACCTTGATGATGCAAAAATCAAAGCAGGTTTCAAAGCAAGAACTTTAGGCGCAGCAGTTTCAGGCACCTGGAATGCAGCAGATATCAAAGAAAGCCTTGGAGATAATTTCGGTGTTACAAAACTTCCTACAATCAGAATCAACAATCAGGACAGAAACCTTATTTCAATGGCTAACTTCAAGCTCTACGGAGTTAATGCACAGACAAAATATCCTGAAGAAGCCCATCAGCTTGCAGACTTCCTTACAGACAGCGATGCACAAGAAATGAGATTTGAAAAGCAAAGCTTTGCTCCCACACATTCTGAATTGGCAAAAGATAAAGAAACACTCTCTTCCAACCCGGTTGTTGCCGCATTGACAGAGCAGACAAACCATTCAATTCTCCAGACTTCCATTGACCAGGTTTCAAATTTCTGGACACCTGCAGAAGCCTTCGGCACAGGACTTATCAACGGTACAATCACAAAATCAAACGTTAAAGATAAATTAGATACATTTGTAAAATCTGTTTTATCTTCAATTAAATAAACACTACGGACTGATTTAAATGAAACAGTTTTTAACCAGCTTTACCAAAGGCGATTTCCTGACGAAACTTTCCTTATTTATATTAGGGGCAGGCAACCTTTTCAGAGGGCAGATTTTAAAGGGACTGCTTTTTCTCATAACAGAAATCGCCTACCTTTACTATATGTTTTCTTTCGGTTTTTCAGCTATATCAAAGCTCGGAAACCTGGGCACAGTTGAGCAGGGTTGGATTTTTGATGAAGAAAAAGGCATGGACATTCTTGTTCAGGGTGATAATTCAATGCTTATCCTCCTTTACGGTATTTTCGCAATTTTCATCACACTTGCCTTTCTGATTCTGCTGAAATCCTCAGTTGTTCAGAGCTATCAATTGGAGCAGGATATCAGAAAAGGCAGAAAGCCATTGTCTTTTTACAGAGAAATTGCGGAATATACAGATTCAAAGCTCCACAAAACGCTCCTTTTCCTCCCTGTGGCAGGAATTGTTATTTTTACAGTTCTGCCCCTTGTGTTTATGATATTGATTGCCTTTACAAACTTTGACCGGAACCATCAGCCTCCCGGCAACCTTTTCACATGGATTGGTCTTGATAACTTCAAAGCTATGTTATCTTCAGGAAGTGTTCTGGGAAAAACATTTTTCCCTGTTTTAGGCTGGACACTTTTCTGGGCAACGCTTGCAACTGCACTCAACTATATTCTGGGAATGCTCCTTGCAATGTTAATCAACAAAAAAGGTATAAAACTCAAAGGCTTTTACAGAACACTTTTCATTCTGTCAATTGCAATACCTCAATTTGTTTCACTGCTTGTTATGCGAAACATCCTTGACGATGACGGACCGTTGAATGTGTTGCTGAAAAACGCAGGAATTATTTCACAGTATATCCCGTTCCTGACAAACACAACATTGGCAAGAATTACAGTTATTGTAATAAACCTATGGATAGGTATTCCTTACACAATGCTTATCACAACAGGTATTCTGATGAACATTCCCGAAGACCTTTATGAATCTGCAAAAATTGACGGTGCAACACCCGTTACTCAATATTTCAGGATCACTCTGCCCTATGTTTTCTTTGTTACTGCGCCTTACCTTATAACTCAGTTTATAGGTAACATCAACAATTTCAACATTATTTATTTCCTTACAGGGGGCGGACCTGCAACACTTGATTATTATCAGGCAGGCAAAACAGATTTACTTGTTACCTGGTTATATAAACTTACGGTAAACAGCAAAGACTATTCCTACGCTTCAACAATAGGTATTCTTGTGTTTATTATTTCTGCTGTATTTTCACTTATTGCTTACAGAAGAACCTCATCTTACAAAAACGAGGAGGAATTCGGATGATAAAAATGTCAGTTCAGAGAAAAATTGTCAACACAGCAGTATATATTTTCCTGTCTGCTCTGGCACTGATATGGATTTTACCGATTCTGTGGGTAATAATCACATCTTTCAGGGAAGAAGCGGGTTCATTCACACCCTATTTCCTGCCCAGAGGTTATACTTTGCAGAACTATGTAAACCTGCTGACGGAAAACACAGATTTTAATTTCACACGTTGGTTTTTCAACACTCTGCTTGTTTCTTCTGTGACTTGTATTGTGGCAACATTCTTTGTTTTGTCAGTTTCCTACACAATGTCAAGGCTACGTTTCAGAATGAGAAAGCCATTGATGAACATTGCCCTTGTTCTAGGAATGTTCCCCGGTTTTATGGCTATGATTGCTGTTTATTATGTGCTTAAAGCTTTCGGCATAGAGCAATCCCTTCTTGCTCTTATTCTGGTTTATTCAGCAGGTACAGGTCTTGGATTTTATGTTGCAAAAGGATTTTTCGACACCATACCACGTGCACTTGACGAAGCTGCAATGCTTGACGGAGCATCAAGAGGACAGATTTTCTGGAAAATCACTCTGCCGATGTCAAAACCTATTATAATTTACACGTTGCTGACTGCTTTCACAGCACCATGGATTGATTATATTTTCGCTTCTGTTATTATGGGGGATAATTACGAAAACTACACCGTTGCGCTGGGACTTTTCAAAATGCTTGAAAAAGAATTTATCCACAACTATTACACACAATTTGCAGCAGGTGCTGTTATTGTTTCAATACCCATTGCAATTCTCTTTATTTCCACTCAGAAGTTTTATGTGGGCGGTGTTACAGGCGGTTCGGTAAAAGGGTAAAAAAAGATCCCAAACCTTTCAAGGTTTGGGATTTATGCTTTATTTTATTCTGATTCTGAAAAGTCTTGCACCGTGGGAGTTGACCTTTGCAGAAAATCCACCGTCTGTTACAGCGTATTCTTCGTGTGACCACATATCCCACACTCTGTATTCAACGCCACCAATTGAAATATCAGTAATATCAAAACTGATTTCTCTTTCAACATCGTCTGTGTTGAAAAGTGCAACATATTTGCAGTTTTCACCGTTGGAAGTCCAGATGATTTCACCTTTATCATCTGTTTCTTCACGGCTGAACTGTCTTGCACCGCTTGAATTTTTGTGCATATCAATAAGCTCTCTGTTCTGAAGAAGTGACAGAGTGAATTCATCATTTTCACGCATTTCTCCACCCATCATAAGAGGTGAACGGAAAATACCCCAGAGAGTCATCATTGTTATCTGCTCATCGTGAGTGAAACGTGTGTATCTGTTTCTGTATTGGGGGAGTTCTTCAGTAATCTGGATTCTGCCAATAGGAAGCATATCACAATCAGGCCATGCACCGGGCTGAACATATTCCTGCCATGCATAACAACGTTCAAACATAGCGTGGAGTTTGCTCCATTCATCCCAGAAATCCCCTGTCATTCTCCAGAGATTTGCATGCGCTGCAAGGTGTTCGTGCTCACTTACGGGAGCAGGACCGGGTGAAAGGCTGAGAACCATATCTCTGCCGCATTTGTCAATAGCTTTTCTTATCATTTCAATTTCTTCTCTTGCAGAATAAGGGTTGTGGGGGAAATTTTCTGTGTTGGCAATGTCGTCACATTTGATATAATCCACACCCCAGGAAGCATACAGTTCAAAAATTGAATCGTAATATTCCTGCGCACCTTTTTTGCCTGCCATAACACCATACATATCAGGGTTCCACCCACAAATTGAAGATGGATGTGCAATATCCCTTGCAGTAACACCTTCACACTTGATTTTTGTGTTCTGATGTGCTGCTTGTCTGGGAATACCTCTCATAATATGGATGCCGAATTTAAGACCCAGCGAATGTATGTAATCAGCAATGGGTCTGAAGCCTTTTCCGTTTGCAGAAGAAGGAAATCTTTCAACAGAAGGGATAAGACGTGAATATTCATCCATACAAAGGGGTGCAAAATAATGGTAATAAAAACTGTTTGCAGTAGGTTCAGACCACTGAATGTCGCAAACAACATATTCCCAACCGTAATCTTTAAGATGTTCTGCCATATAATCTGCATTGGCAAGGAGCTGTTCTTCATTTACTGCTGCACCGTAACAGTCCCAGCTGTTCCACCCCATGGGAGGAGTGAGAGCTAATTTTTTATGCATATATCTCTACCTCTTTATAAGTTTTTGTTAATTATATCATTCCCTGATAACAAAAACAAGAGAGAAGTTAAAACCTCTCTCTTGTTTCACTTTTATTTAGTTTTCTTTTTTCTGTCTTTTGAAGTGAATTTATCAAAGGCTGCAAGCACACCGGGCAACACAAACAGAATCAGCAGACAAGCTGAAAGTGCGCCGATAGAAACTGTCAGACAAATCTGTGCGATTGTCTGGTCAATTGGTGACAAGCCTAAAACACCTGTTACAAAAACCATAATAAGTCCTGATGTGAGAACTGTATGGTTTGAACCTTCAAATGCACATCTGAGCGATTCTCTGATATCTTTCGTTTTTCTGTTTTCACGGTAGTAGTTGGTAAACAGAATTCCGTAGTCAACCGTAGCGCCCATAAGAATACATTGAACAATAAGCATTGCAAGGTAATAGATGCTGTATCCTCTTAAACCTGTTACGGAAATTGTGATATAAACACCTGTCTGCACAAGCAGAACAAGAATCAACGGAATTGAAACACTTCTGAATGTTATTGAAATAACAAGGAAAATTGCAATTGCAGTAAGAATTGTGATAAGAAGCATTTCTTTGCTGAAGGATTTTGACATTTCATAGCTCATAGGAGAGTTACCTATAAGATAGAATTTGCCATCAAGTTTTTCTTCACATTCTTTTTCAAGGCTTGCAATAAATTCGTTTGTTTCTTCAGCTTCAACAGGAAGCACTGTGTCAAGCATAAGCAGTGAATGTTTCTCGCCTTTCATCTGGCTCATGCCTGCATCAAGTTCACCTTTTGCACCGAGAAGCTGTTCTTTTGTTGCACCGTCTATCATTGCTGAAAAACGTTCATCCTCAAGCATATTGTTATAAAGATGGCTGAACAATTCTTCAATTGTAAGTTTCCAGTTTTCATCTGAATTGTTCACCGCAGAATAATAGAGATACATCAAAGACATTGTGTTTTCATCAAGCTGTTCTGAAAAACCGCCTAACATTCCTGCAAGCTGTTCAGATGTATATTTCTTTTCTGAAATAACACCATCGATTATTGTTTTTGCAGTAAGGAGATATTCTGAAATTCCGTCTTCAAAGAAGCTTGCATAATCTGCATTGGGTAAAATATCACTTACAATAAAATCAACAAAATCTTTGATTGAAACTTTCCAACTGCTTGTATCACCGTGTTCAGCTTTATAAAGCATAAACAACTGTCTTAAAAGTGAAGAATCAATGTTCACTTCTTTTGCAAGTGCTTCTGCTGTGTAAGATTTTCCTTTCACAACACCGTCAACAAGGTTTGCACCCATATCGATAAGTGCAAGATTTTCTTTATCCATAAAGGATTCAAAAGTTTCTTTGTTTTCTGAAAGGAAACCAAGCACATTATAAAGTGAAAGTTTTTTGTTTACATTGTTTTTTGAAAAATCATAAACTGAATAGAGAATTTTGATTTTATCCTGTTCCATGCCGAGCATTGAAGCTGTTTTTGTATAGCTTAACTGTTCACCTGAAACGATGCTGTCAATCAGCTTCTGCATCATTGAAAGACCTGAAAGCATTTCTTCATCTATCTGTGAAGCGAAAAGAGGATTTTTCGCAATGTCTGACACAATGTAATCCACAAATTCTTCCAAAGACATTGTTTTTGAATTTGCAATGCCGAAACGCATTGTGAAAACGCTTCTTACAAGGCTTTCTTCAATACCTAATTTTTCTGAAATTTCTTTTGCTGTAAGCTGTGTTGTCACAGCTTTTTTATCTTTAAACTGAGTGAGCAGACCAAGTGAAGATTTTGTTTCTTCATCAAACTGTGAAGAAAGTGCAGGGTTTGAAACAATATCGTTTGCAAGGAAATTTACCAATTCCTCACCTGTCATAGATGATGGTGTATAGCTTTTATCTGATGCAAAATAATATGCATAAAGCATTTTCGCCATACTGCTTTCTATTCCCAGCTTCTTTGCAAGTTCTTCACTTGAAAGGTTCTTTGTGACTTCTTCTTTGTTGCAGAAGCTTTCAAGCAGATTCAGGTAACCTTTTGTTTCTTCATCGAAGAAAGATGAATACATTTGGTTTGTTGCAACTTCATTCACAACAAAATCGGCAAAAGTGCCAAGTGTCATTGTGCCTGAAGAAACATTACTTTTATTTGAAAAATAAAGAGTCATAACCTGCTTTATTTCATCTTCACCCATTGAGAAAAGATCTGCAATTTCTTTTGCAGACATAGCCTTTGTAAGTGAATCTTTATCTGCAAACTTTTCAATAAGTCCCATATTCTCTTTCATTGCAGGGTCAATATACTGTGAGAACATCTTGTTGGGAACAACCTTTTCAGATATGAAAGAAAGTACCTGACCAAGAGTCAGCTCTTTTACAGGTTCACCTGCAAATTTATCGTAATAAACAACAGATAAAAGTGACGGGTCAACACCCATATCTGCGCCGAGAGTTTCAATTACGTTGACTAACTCCTCTGCAGTTGAACTTCTGCCCAGAGTTGTTGAATAGCCGAGGATACTGTTTACTTTATCCTTATTTTCAAATTTATATGCAATTTCTGCAACTTTTTCTTCATCCTTGTTTTCATAAACCATTACAACAGGGTTTGCAACGGGGAAAACTTTTGCAATATCGTCTTCTGTGGAAATTGTATATGTAATCTGTGTGATGTTCTGCAAAAAGTAAGTTCCCACAAAAAGCAGAAGGAAAACTACTGCAATAACTTTTCTGCCTTTGAAACTGAAATCCGCAACTTTTCCGAAAGGTATGTTCAGCTCTTTTTTTCTTGATTTTTCTACAATTTTATCGAAAATCAGAATCAGCACAGGCAGAACCGTGAACACGCAAAGCATACTGAAAAGCACACCTTTTGCAAGAACAAGGCCTAAGTCCATACCTATGGTGAAGCTCATAAACAAAAGCACAAGAAGACCGATAACCGTTGTCATTGCACTTGAGGCAACAGATGAAAATGAATTTGCAAGAGCGTTTTTCATTGCACTGTACTTATCAGATTCAGTTGTTTTTTCCTGACGGTAACGGTTCATCAGGATAATTGAATAGTCCATGGAAAGAACAACCTGCAGAATGGATGCAATTGAAAAAGTCATCTGCGAAACACTTGGGAACATAACGTTTGTTCCCATGTTGAATGCTATTGCCACACCGATTGTTCCAAGGAAAAGCACAGGTTCAAACCAGGATGAACACATTGCAAAAAGAACAGCCATAAGCAAAGCAAATGCAACCATAATAACCCACATGGGAAGCTCCGCACCTGTTGCGTTATCATCTTTACATACAGCACCATGTTTTTCAAAGTTTTTTTCTATTGTTTCCTTGAGTTCAATTATTTCAGGTGTATTATAATCGCAGGAAGTGTTAATGGTATAAAGAGTATATCCATCTTTATTGTTTGTTTTGGCATTATATGATACGCTGTCAACATTTTCAATTTCTGCAAGTTCAAGTTTAACATTTGTTTTTTCAGTTTCCGTCAAGTTTTTAAGCATGACACGGACTGTGTTAGGCGTTTGTGTGTTTGGAAATTCTTCAGCCAAAATATTAATGCCCTGCTTCATTGAAGAATCTTCAGGCAGATATTTTGTCATATCCGTATTCACATTTACCATAGGAATAAGCAGTGCCGATACAATGCAAAGTATCAGCATAACTGCCAGAACAATATATCTTTTATTTACAATAAAATCTGCAATCTTTTTCATTTAACATCACCTATAACAATAATTTTAAAACACTTTTTTGTTATGAAATGTGATAATTTGTTAAAAAAAGATGAACATACCCCTCTTTTTTTAAAAAGAGGGGTATGCTTTCACTTTCTCATTTCAATTAAATCTCTGTAGCTGATAAGTTCAATTCCGTTTTCCTTAAGGAATTTATGTGTTTCAGGGTCGTTGAGAAGATTATATTCCCACACTCTGTCCTGCCAGCTTCTGACAATACTTTTGAGTTCATCTGTTTCCAATGCAGGATGGACAAAAGTTTCAGTTACACCATCGGGCAGATCTGTCCAGAGTTTAAGAATTGTTTCACGGTAGTTTTCATATCCGCCTGAACGCAATTCCTTTGTCCAATCAGGGAAAAGCAGATAATCAGGCAGAACCACCTTATACATTTTTGAAAGAAAACGTCCAAGAAAAGCTGATGCACAATAAAGAGGATACGGTGTACCTGCCGGGCAGATTCTCTTATCAAATTTTGTGTAAAGACGGTAAGCATAACCATATTCTCCGCATACCTTAAGTGTCATTTTGCAAAGGCTGAATCTGCCTGTGTAGTGTCCGTAAAGAGAACCCATATGGTTATCAATATGTGATGGCTTAAAACCTAAATTGTGTGCAAAATCAATCTGTGCACGAACTTCCTTTTCAAGTTCTTTTATATCTGCGTTTTTCTCAACTTCTTTGCTTGAACGCCACATATAACCTTTATCGTTAACAAGTGTTTTACCGTCTGTCAATGGTTTCCAATGGTATTCATCCCATTCGTTAGTCATTGTAAGATGAACACCAATTGCATATTGAGGATGTGCTTTTGCAAACTCAACAGCATCTCTTGCTCCCGGACATGGCATCATAATTGTGGAAGATTTAAGTCTGCCTTTTTCAAAAAGGTCCTGCACAGCATCATTTGCAGATTTACACAAACCATAATCATCCGCATTTACAATTAAATATTTCGGCATATAAATCATCTCACTTTCATCATCTTAAATATACAAAAAAATCATCGTCAAGTCAACAAATAATTGCATAATTCTTTCTGTTGTGATATAATAAATTTGTTATCGGGGAAACAGGTGAAAATCCTGTACGGGCCCGCCGCCGTAAGGTGCATTTTTAAAAATTTTTCTTTCTGCCTGATGCCGCAAATCAGGGACAAGCCATTGGAACTTCCGTTCTGAGAAGGTGAAAGAAAAAGCACTGAGTCGAAATATCCGTTAACGTTAAAAACAATCTCACAAAAAACTGCGAGCGCCGGTTGAGGTTAATAAATTTAAAAGGAGAATACAAATTATGAAAACAACACATTTTAAAAACGTGTTGTCAGCAATCATTTGTATAGTGCTTGTTGCGGCCATAGCACTTATTACAACGGGTTGTATCGGCAACAAAGAAGAACCTGAAACCACAACAATTGAGAATGTTTCTTCTCAGGTTACAACAAACGAGGAAAATTCTTCTCAGGTTACAGTTTTAGGCGAAGGAAAAACCCAATTCAACTTCACAGTAGTTGATATTGACGGAAATGCCACAGATTTTGAAATTCACACAGACAAAAAATTTGTTGGTGAAGCTTTGGTTGAATCAGAACTCATCAACGGTGAAGAAGGCCCTTACGGTCTTTACGTGAAAGAAGTTCTCGGAATTTCCGCAGATTATGAAAAAGACGGAGTTTACTGGGGATTTTTCGCTGACGGAAAGCAAGCTCCCATGGGTGCTGATATGACAGAAATTGTCCCCGGCACACACTATTCTTTTGAAGTTACAAAATAATGAAAATCAACATTAAAGAAACTGTAATTTTTGCAATGCTTGGCGCTTTGATGTATATGTCAAAATTACTTATGGATTTTTTGCCGAACATACATCTCATCGGTGTTTTCATCGTTGCAATAACAGTAGTTTACAGACAAAAAGCTTTGTATCCCATTTATATTTTCGTTCTTATAACAGGTCTTTTGGGAGGTTTTTCACTCTGGTGGTTACCTTACCTTTATGTGTGGACTGTGTTATGGGGTGCAGTAATGCTTCTGCCGAAAAAAATGCCGAAGAAATTGGCTCCCATTGTTTATATGGTAGTTTGTTCTTTGCACGGTTTTCTTTACGGTGTAATTTATGCACCGGCTCAGGCAATTTTATTTGGTCTTGATTTTAAAGGAATGCTCACCTGGCTTGCAGCAGGTTCCCTTTTTGACATTACCCACGGAATCAGCAATTTCCTTTGCGGAATACTTATTGTTCCCTTGATTTCTGCTTTACGTCTTGCAGAAAAAGCTACTAAAAACTAAAAGAGGCTGTTTCACTTTACGGTGAAACAGCCTTTTTTATATTGTAATCTCTGCAATATGCGGTCTGTGGTCTGCTGAAACAATGGGTGGAATATCTGCCGAAACCACCTCAATATCAGGACTTACAAAAATGTAATCAATTTTCTTGAAAGGTTTGTCAGACGGAAAACTGAGAAGTGGTTTTTCAAAAAGCGAAGCAGTATCTTTCATTTTTTCTTTTATAGGTTTTAAAACTTCATTGTCAGGGTTAACATTGAAATCTCCCATAAGAACACATTTTTCGTCTTCAAGATTTTCCATAACAGTTTGTACAGCATGAATGTGTTCATCCTTGTTAAGACCAAAGTGAATAATAAGAACAGTCAGACCGTTTTCAAGTTTTATTTTAAGCAGACATCTTGGCTCATAAAGCTGGTCACCTGTTTTTATTTCTTCTTCAGGCACAGGAATAACTTCAGCTTCGGCAAAAGGATATTTTGAAATAACGCTGTTTCCGAAAGTTCCCTCTTCAAGAGTGCAGGCTTCTGCAAATTTATAAAATTCAAGCCCTGTCAGTTCAGACAGTTTTTTAGTCTGGGAATCAAATTCTTCCATATGACTTTTATCATACATTTCATTTAATCCCACTAAATCTGCATCACAACTTTTAATTGCATCTGCCATAATCTGAAAATCAATTTTCTGAGTCAGATAATTTGTACAAAACTGAGTATTAAAACTCATTATTTTCATTTAAGCCACCTCAAGTTCTATTGCAACAATTTCAGGTTTATTATTCACACGAAACGGAAAAGCAGAATTTCCAAGACCTCTGCTGACAACCATCTGTGTTTCTCCCATCTTATAAAGACCTGTATAATATTTGGGGAACCAACCTTGTCCCGGAGCTAACATTCCGCCTTTTCCCGGCAGATTAATCTGTCCTCCGTGAGCATGACCGGAAAGAACAAGTTCAATTGAAAAAGAAGAATAAATATCAATCATTTCAGGTCTGTGAGCTAAAAGTATTTCAAAACCATCTGTACTTTTTGTCATCAATTCAATAATTTTCTTTGTGTTTTCTCTGTCGTTTCCTGTCATTTTATCGTCAAGGAATTTAGGGTCATCAATACCCATAAGCCTCATACTGTCTTTTCCTCTTTCAACACGAACACTTTTATTTCTCAAAACTGAAACTCCGATTTTTTCATACCCTGCCAGCAATTCTTCCCTGCCCACAGCTTTAACATCGTGGTTACCTGTAACAAAATATACAGGTGCAATTTTCACAAGATCTTCAGCAAGGTCAAGTGCAACTTTTATTTTCGGTCTGTACATATCAACCATATCACCTGTCATAACAATAATGTCAGGCTCAGCTTCTTTTATTTTTTCAATCAGTTTTTTATTCCTGGAACCGAATTTAGTGTTATGCAAATCTGAAAGATGAACAATACGATAGCCTGAAAAAGATTCAGGGATGTTTTCGCTTTTAACGGTAATTTCAGTTGTACCAAGAGCTTTGTTTTCCCAAGTCAGCCATATTGCAAGTGAAACACCAACAACAAGCAGAACTATAAGGGGAACAAATAACTTTTTCTTTGTTTTCATATTTATTTTCATAAATATCCCCCTTTCATCTTTCTTGGGAAAATTATAGTATAACAGAAGCTAAAAGTCAAATGAGATAACTCATCTGATAAACAGATATTTTTTCTTACCGTTCTTCTGTAAAATAATTTATTTCTTCGGAAAACTGCATATGCAGAATTCGCAATAACAAAAATCCGAAAGCATAATTCGCTTCACAGCTATTTTTTTATTGAACAATTTAATAATATTTGTTATTATAGAATAAAAGGAGTTGATAAAATGAAAAAAGTAATTTCCTTTCTTCTTTGTGTTGTTGTTATTTTCTCTATGGCACTCCCTGCTTTTGCAGAAAATAAAGAAAACACACCGACAATAATTGAAACACTTTATCCCACAGACAGTATTATTATTGCCGATATTGTTATTGATGCTGACAAAACAGGTGTTGAGGACGCTACTTCAGCCATACAATCAGCTATTGACAAATGTGCAGAAAATGGTGGCGGTACAGTCTGGCTCCCTGCAGGTAAATACAGAGTAACAGGCAATATTCATATCCGTCAGTTTGTAACTCTTATGGGTGACTATCAGGACCCTGACCTTGGTACAGAATACGGAACAATAATAATTGCTGATGTCATGAGCAGTGATGCAATGACACCCGCTTTGTTTACTGTGGGTGCAAGTGCAGGTGCAGTTGGTCTTACTGTATGGTACCCTGAACAGACAATAGACAACGTAAAACCATATCCCTACACTTTTTACGTTGTGGGTAACGAAGATTATATGCTCCAGACTATTAAAAACTGCACACTCATCAACTCTTACAGAGGAATCGGTGCAAGTTCAGAATGTGAAAAAGGCATATATCAATGCCACGAAATGATGACAATTGAAAACGTTAAAGGCACTTGCCTTTACGAAGGACTCAACTCCCACAATTCTGCTGACGTTGACACAGTTAAAACACTTCATATTTCAAGCAAATATTGGGCTGAGGCAGGAGAAGAATTCAATTCCCCCCAAAAAGAAAAAATCGAAGAATACACTCGCAAAAACGGTTACGGACTTGTTATAGGCGACCTTGAATGGCCTCAGTTTGCAGATGTTAAAGTTTCTGATATGCTTTATGGTATGTTTGTAAAAGAAGGCATACGTTATTCTTTCAGCGGTGAGTTTACAGATTTATATATAACCGATTGCACTTACGGTATTTATATTCCGGAATATGCTGTTGTTCACAGAGGAACCTCATGGGGAACAGGAATAAGCAACGGTGTTATTGAAGGCAGCGAATATGCAATATATGACCCGGGCAAAAATGCAATGATTCTCAACAACGTTGTAACTGAAGGTAAAATCAAAGGCAAAAATATCCGTAAATATAATGCTGATACAACCGATCTCACACCTGATTATAAACATACATATCAAAAACCCGATGAGATTCTTTATGTTGTTGATGCTGACAAAACAGCCAAAACAGATGCATCAGCAGATGTTCAGAAAAAACTTAACCAGGCAGCAGAAACAGGCGGAATAGTTTATCTCCCCGCAGGTGTTTACCGTTTTGAAAATCCGATCACTATCCCCGCAAACGTAGAATTGAGAGGTTCTTCATCTGTTCCCACACGTTGTCAGTCAGGCAACAGCAGCGGCACATTAATTCTTTCTTATTATGGCTTTAACGAGGGCGATTCACCACTTATAACTCTCGGTGGAAACAACGCAGGCATCAGCGGAATAAGAGTTGACTACCCTTTAAACAACCCTGTTGATGACAGTGGTAAATATACAAAAACAACTCCTGTTGTTTATTCGGAAAGCGATAATGTTTATGCGATTAACTGTTGCTTTACTCTTGCAAGTTGCGGAATAAAATTTGAAAATTCTGAAAATGTTTTCATCAAAAAAGTTCTCGGCTGTTGCTATGAATCAATTTTTGATTTAACAGACTGTGACAACGCTTTCATCGAAGGTTGTCTGCAAAATGCAAACACTCTCCCGAGAAACGGTTACAGCAACTTAGGTCTTCCTCGTTTTGAAGAAAAAGATGTTTTCGATTTTGTTTTTATTCCCATAACAAGAATTCACACAGAATATATAAAACTCAATTCCTGCGATAATGTGACAGTTTTCAATACATTTATTTATGGCGGAAAATCTTTCCTTAATGCAAAAGATTCTACTGCAGTTTTTGTAAATATCGGTCACGACGGTTCATCAAAAACAGAACCTGCCTTTAAAATGTCAGGTGGCGAAATAACATTACTCAACTCAATGCGTTCAACCTCTGACGGAAAGCACGGATTTAATTTCTATTCAATCGAAAACGAAACAAAGTTCAGATCCTTTACAAGCCAATCCGTTGATATGCTCTACACAGAACACCCTGTAATAGAAAACATTGAATGGAATCAACTTGATGAAAGTGAACAGATTTATTCTTTGTTACAGTTCTTCTATAAAATAATTTATTTCTTCGGAAAACTGCATATGCAGACTTCGCAATAACATCCGAGGGGAGTTTCGATTAAAATCGAAACTCCCCTTACTTTACTGTTTTTTCATTTGTCTGAGAAAACAGAGCACAGAAACAATGGTTATAAATATACTGTACAAAAGAATTATCAGAATATGAGTTGAAGCAATCTCCAAGTTTCCACCCAACAATGCTTTTTCCATTTCTACTGCATGAACAAAAGGAAGTGCATTTGCTAATTTTTCAAAAAAGCCTCCCATAAGTTTCAAATCAAACCATACTCCTGAAAGCCAGGCAGAAAGATTAGTAAGTACTGCACCACAAATACCTCCAACCTGTTTAACACTAAAAACACTTCCGCAAAGAAGTCCCAAAGCGATATTGAAAATAGCCATAGGGATTATCCCGACCACAGCATAAAAAATGTTTACGTTGAAAGTTAATCCCAAAGGAATAGCAAACAGATAGCAAATAACAGTTTGTCCGAGAGCTATGGGCAAAAGTGAAAACATATATCCTAAGATAAAATCAAATCCACTAAGTGGTGTTGTGTACAATCTCTGCAACAAAGCACTTTCTCTGTCTTTGGAAATCAACGTTGCAGAAAAAAGTGTCATAAATGACATTCCAAACACAGTAATTCCCGGAGTCAATGTATTAATTTCAAACAGATTCACCGGAATATTTGCCTGCAATGTACTCAGAAGCAACAGTAAAATCAAGGGAAACCCCAGACCAAAACCAAGATTGATTGGATCACGTAAAATCTCTTTTGCACATCTTTTAGTAAAAGTTATTGTTTTCATACCAAACCCTCCTTTACAATAGAAACAAAGGCTGATTCAAAATTGTTTGTCCCTGCCAATTCAATCAAATCTTCAGACGTTCCTACTGCAAGAAGTCCACCATTTTTCATAATACCGATACGGTCAGAAAGCACTTCTGCTTCTTCCATATAATGAGTCGTCATGATAATGGTAGCTTTACCTTTCAAAGAGCGAATAACATTCCAAAGCTCATGTCGTGCAATAACATCCAAGCCAAGTGTAGGTTCATCCAAAAATAAAATCTGAGGTTCACTAACCAGTGCCATTGCAATGCTTACACGGCGTTGCCAACCACCGGATAGTTTGCCGGCTTTTCTTTTCAGAACCGTATCTAAAGTTAATTGTCCGGAAAGCTCTTCGATTCTTCTCTCAGTTTTGTCTTTAGAAAAGCCATGAATGCCACAAATTAGTTCCAAATTTTCTTTTACAGAAAGGTTTGGAGCTAATGCAGTTTCTTGAGGTGAAACTCCAATCAACTGTTTCACCTTTTCCGGTTGCTTGGTTATGTTATATCCCCCTACAAATGCATCTCCACCGGATGGTTTTGTTATGCAGGTTAACATTTTTATCGTTGTGGTTTTACCTGCACCATTAACACCCAACAAAGAAAATAATTCACCCCTACGAATTTCCAAATTAAGTTTATCCACAGCAGTTAAATTTTTGTACCGTTTGACAAGTTCTATCGTTTTTATTTCTTGCATTTATATCATCCTCCTTTTTAATTTACAATACTATCATAGCAAATTAAAAAGAAGAAATGTTTATTTTTATCTATCCGGTCGTTTAAAGTATCTATTCGGTCGTTTAAAACATCTATTCGGTTATAAAAAACAACTTACTACTGAATTTGACCTTGCAAAAACCCCAATATATTAAAAAAGCTGAAAGTCTAAAAAGACTTTCAGCTTTTTGGCACCCGTAATAGGAATCGAACCTATATCTAATTCTTAGGAGGAACTTATTCTATCCATTGAACTATACGGGCATATGAAATCCACGCCGAAGCGTGGATTTTATTTTATCAAATGAGAAAAGAAATGTCAATATCAGGTAATAATATATTCTTTATATCTATCAAGCATATAGATATCCGCAATGAGTTTTAAATATAAACCATCTGCTCTGTATTCTTCTTCCTCCACAACTCCGTCTTTACGGAATTTTGCAGCCACATCACCTGCGCTGTAAGGAATCAGAAGTTCAGCTTTTTTGCGTGTAGGCTCAAGCTCTGCAGTTATTGCTTCAAGGAGTTTATCAAGACCTTGTTTCTTAAGTGCAGAAATCAGAACAACCTTGCCGATTGTGGGCAAATCGTAAATATTTTCCACTTTATCGCACTTGTTCATAACAGAAATTATGGGCTTGCCCATACAACCAAGACTTTGGAGAAGTTCATCTGTTACCCTTAAATGCTCTGAACATTCATCACTTGATGCATCGCACACATTCAGAATAACATCTGCCATAACTGCTTCTTCAAGAGTTGATTTGAAAGCCTCAACAAGGTGGTGAGGAAGCCTGCGTACAAGACCAACTGTATCAACAAGCATAACTCTTCTGCCATCAGGCAAATCAAGACCTCTTGCTGTGGGGTCAAGTGTTGCAAAAAGTTTATCTTCTGCCAGAACACCCGCTTCTGTAAGAGCATTCATTAAAGTTGATTTACCTGCATTTGTGTAACCAACAATTGCAACGGTAGGAATACCATCTTTTTTTCTTCTTTTTCTCAGGTCATTTCTTCTGCTTTCAACTTTTTCAAGTTCAGCAGTCAGAGAAGCAATTCTTCTTCTGATATGTCTTCTGTCACTTTCAAGCTTTGTTTCACCGGGACCTCTTGTACCGATACCGCCACCAAGACGGGACAGCTGAATACCTTTACCTGAAAGACGGGGCAGACTATATTTAAGCTGAGCAAGTTCAACCTGAAGTTTACCCTCATTTGTTCTTGCTCTGCCTGCGAAAATATCAAGAATCAGGGTTGTTCTGTCAACAACTCGCACGTCAGTATAATCTTCAACATTCCTTAACTGTGACGGAGTTAACTCGCAATCGAAAATTATAAGGTCACATTCATTTTCTTCGCAGAAATCTTTCAATTCATCAAGTCTGCCTGTGCCGATATAGTAAGCTGTGTCAGGTTTATCCCTTTTCTGGGTAACCCTTGCCACAACCTCTGCACCTGCTGTACGTGCAAGTTCTTCAAGTTCATCAAGGGAACTTTCTGCATCATACAAACCCATATCAACTGAGACTAAAACTGCTTTTTCCTGTTTTTCTTCAAATTCAATTAAATCCATAAATTAAAATCCGTCGGGATTCTGGCTCTGCCAACGCCATGTATCCTCGCACATTTCCTTAAGTCCTCTTTCTGCTGTCCAGCCAAGCTCTGCCTGTGCTTTTGACGGGTCAGAATAGCAAGTAGCAATATCTCCGTCACGTCTGGGAGCAATTTTGTAGTTAATCTTAACACCTGATGCTTCTTCAAATGCTTTCACCAAATCGAGCACACTGTAACCTTTACCTGTGCCAAGGTTATAAACATTGCATCCTGTTTCTCCGAGAGCTTTTTCGAGAGCTTTGATATGACCTAAAGCAAGGTCAACAACGTGGATATAATCTCTCACGCCTGTACCGTCGTGTGTGTCATAATCATCACCGAAAACGCTGAGGCATTCACGTTTACCAACCGCAACCTGTGAAACGTAAGGCATAAGGTTATTGGGAATACCATTGGGGTTTTCACCGATTTTACCGCTCTTGTGAGCACCGATGGGGTTGAAGTAACGAAGAAGCACTACACTCCATTCGTTATCTGAAGTGTAAAGGTCTGTAAGAATCTGTTCAATGTAGTATTTTGTTGTACCGTAGGGGTTTGTTGTACCGCCTGTAACCATAGTTTCTTTCAAAGGAGAAACATTATTCATACCGTAAACAGTAGCAGAAGATGAGAAAACAATTTTCTTGCATCCTGCATCTCTCATAGCTTCGCAGAGTGTTACTGTACCACCGATATTATTATCATAATATTCAAGCGGTTTCTGGCAACTTTCACCTACTGCTTTAAGTCCTGCAAAGTGGATAACTGCTTCAATATTTTCTTTTGCAAAAATCTCGTCAAGACCTTTTCTGTCACGGATATCACATTCATAGAATTTAAAATCTTTATTTGTAATTTCTTTTACTCTTTTAAGCGATTCACTCTTGCTATTATAGAAATTATCAAGTACAATAATATCATAGCCTGCATCAAGCAATTCTACGCAAGTGTGAGAACCGATAAAACCGGCTCCGCCTGTTACTAAAATGGACATAACAAATACCTCCGATAATTTATATAGTAACATTATAAGACAATCAGCTTTAAAATTCAAGGCTTTTGAAAGGAAATACTCAAATGAAAAACTTATGGGAAATCAACACAATAAAAGACATTATGTCCCGCCACGGATTTCAGTTTTCAAAATCTCTGGGACAGAACTTTCTTATCAATCCTACCGTATGCCCTCAGATGGCAGAATATGCTTTATCTGACGGTGCAACCTGTGCAATTGAAATCGGCGCAGGTGTGGGAATACTCACAGCAGAGCTTGCAAAAAGAGCTAAGAAAGTTGTGTCTGTTGAAGTGGACTCAGCTTTACTTCCTGTTCTTGATGAAACTTTAGCTGATTTTGACAATGTTGAAGTTATCAATGCAGACATTCTAAAAACAGATATCAACGCTCTTATTGAAGAAAAATTTCCCGGTGAAAAAGTTGCAGTATGTGCAAACCTGCCCTATTATATCACTTCACCTATAATTATGTATTTCCTTGAAAATAAAGCTAAAATAGAAAATATGACTGTTATGGTACAGAAAGAAGCTGCTGACAGACTTTGTGCAGAAGTAGGCTCACGTGAATCAGGGGCTGTAACAGTTGCAGTAAATTATTATGCAGAAGCTCAGAAACTTTTCGGAGTTTCAAAAGGTTCATTTATGCCGTCCCCTAAAGTTGACAGCGCAGTTATGCAGCTTAAAATCAGAGAAAATCCGCCAATTGAAGTAAGTGACGAAAAGAAGTTCTTTTCACTTGTTAAAAGTGCCTTTTCACAAAGAAGAAAAACTGCAGCAAACGGAATTTCATCAGGTATGGGAATCCCGAAAGCAGATGTAATTTCAGCAATTGAGCGTGCAGGTCTTGACCCTGCCGTGAGAGCAGAAAAACTGACAATGGAAGAGTTAGCAAGACTTTGTGAGGAAATTTGAAGGAGAAAAATATGTATCTTTCATTAAACGGTAAATGGGAATTTTCAGAAGCAAAAAGTCAAAAATGGTTGCCGGCAGAAGTCCCCGGTTGTAATTTCCTTGATTTGATTACAAACGGCATTATTGACGACCCTTTCATCGGCACAAATGAAGAAAAATGTAGCTGGGTAGCAAAAAAAGACTGGATATACAGAAAAGAATTTTTCATCAGCGAAGAAAACATGAATGCTGATAAAATTCTCCTTGTCTGCAAAAAACTTGATACTGTTTGTACGGTGAAGATAAACGGAAATGTTGTTGCACATTGTGAAAATTATCATATCGGATATGAATTTGATGTAAAACCTTTCCTTTTATCAGGTAAAAACATAATTGAAATTCTGTTTTTCTCTCCTGTTAATTTTGTTGACCAATTTAACAAAAAAGAAATTCCTCCACCCAATTCAAACGGACAAAACGGCATCGTTCACATCAGAAAACCTCAGTGTCATTTCGGTTGGGATTGGGGGCCTGTTCTTCCGTCAAGCGGAATACAGGATGATATCGGAATTGATTTCCTCAACACTGCAAGAATAAGTGATTTTCATATAAAACAACATCACTCAGAAAGCAGTGTTGAAATTCACGTGCATACACAAGCAGAAGTTTTTAAACAAGAAAAAGTTGAGTGCAGAACAACACTCACACATCCTGATAAAAAAGAAGATGTATTCCGGGGATTTACAGGCAGTTTTACTGTAGAAAACCCCGAACTGTGGCAAACCTTTGAACTATCGCAGAAAAAAGAACAACCTCTTTATACAGTTACAACCGTTCTTTCCTGTAACGGAAAAGAAATTGACCGCAAAGAAAAGAAAATCGGTCTGAGGACAATAGAGCTTAACAGAAATCCTGATAATTTCGGCAGCAATTTTCAATTTATCCTCAACGGAGTTCCTCTTTTCATCAAAGGTGCAAACTACATTCCCCCCGATTCTTTTCCAACCCGCTTCACAGAAGAAAAAATGAATAAACTTCTTGATGCGGCTCAGTTTTCAAACTTGAATATGCTCAGAATCTGGGGCGGTGGCTGTTACGAAAGCGACCGCTTCTACGAAGAATGTGATCGCCGCGGGATACTGTTGTGGCAGGATTTTTGTTTTGCCTGCCAACCCTACCCTTTCTTCAGGAAAGACTTCCTTGAAAACGTAAAAACCGAAGTTACATATAACGTAAAAAGACTTTCTCATCACCCATGCCTTGCTCTCTGGTGCGGAAACAATGAAATAGAAGATATGAGCATTGCCTGGTGCTATATGAGAAAATATGTACAGTGGACAGAAAAATTTTTCCACAACATTCTTGAAGAAGAAATAAGAAAAATTGATACTGAAACTCCGTTCATTCCCACCTCACCCTGCGGAACAGGGCACAACGAAGATGTTCACAGCGACAAACACGGTGACACTCACCTGTGGGGTGTGTGGCACGGTCTGAAACCTATGACATACTACAGAAAAAGAATGACACGTTTTTGCAGTGAATTCGGATTTGAAAGTCTTCCCGACATTAAAACAGTACGATTCTTTGCAGGAAACGGAAACTTCTCCCTTTCTGATAAAGTTTTCAAATCTCATCAGAAATGTTCAAGCGGTAATGATAAAATGCTTTATTACATTTCTTCACGGTTTAATCCACCTGAAAAATTTGAAGACCTGATCTACCTTTCTCAAGTAACACAACAGGAGTGTGTTCTTGATGCCACGGAACATTGGCGTCGTAACAAAGGAAGATGTAACGGTTCAATGTATTGGCAGTTTAACGATTGCTGGCCTGTATGTTCCTGGTCAAGTTATGATTATTTCGGTAACTACAAGGCACTTCAATATTCTGCCCGTCATTCAAATGCACCCTTATCAATTTCAATTGAAGATACTGAAAATGAAATTACGGTTTATGCCCTGAATGATTTTAACGAAGAAAAAACAGTTGAAATTGAATATATGATTTTTGATTTTGTAAACGGAATAAAGGAAACTGAAAAAGAAACAATTACTCTCAAAAATCTTGAAAACAAAAAGGTTTTCATACTCAGTCGCCAAGAAATTTCTTCAAAATACCATATTTCAGAAACTGCTTTTTGTGCAAAACTTTATGAGAACGGAAAATTACTGATTGAAAAAACCCTCCTTTTTGACAAAGAGAAAAATCTGAATTTACCTGAAGCAGAGATAGACTGCTCTTATGAAATCAAAAACGGTGAACTGAATATTACTCTTTACTCTGAAAAATTTGCACGTCTTGTAAAACTTGAAAGTTCAGTTTCTTCAAGTCCTTTCAGCGACAACTTCTTTGACCTTTTGCCGGGAGAAAAAAAGACAATCACAATAAAACCTGAAAAACGCAATTCAGTTGAGGAACTTAAAAACAGTATTTCAGTTATGAGTTATTGTGATGTGATAAAAAGCAATAATGCTCTGAAAAACATTTTCACAAAAATCAAAGTATGGCTTTCACCTGCAAATGTGATTACCGCTATGCATCACGGCAAAACACCTGATTAAAACACAAACACGCAAATTTATTTATTGACTTTGAAAACACATCAATATATAATAAAAATAATCAAGATGTAAACGGAGGGTTTATTATGCTTAAAATAGGTCTTGTGGGCGTTGGCGGAATAAGCGGTGCTCATATCCCTGTATGGGAACAAATGGAAGATGCAGAGCTTGTCTGTCTTTGCGATATCCGTCCTGAAAGAATGGAAAAACACCAGGACAAACATTGCTACACAGATTTTGACGAAATGCTTGCAAATGAAAAAATCGATATTCTTGACATTTGCCTTCCTACATATCTTCACGCAGATTTCGCTGTTAAAGCAATGGAAAAAGGCATTAACGTAATTACCGAAAAACCCATTTCTCTCAAAGAAGAAGATGTAGAGAGAGTTTATGGGGTTGCAGAAAAGAACGGTGTTAAATTTATGGTTGCACAGGTTCTTCGTTTCTGGCCTGAATATCTTATTCTTAAAGATATTTTCGACTCAAAAAAATACGGCAAACTTCTCTCAGGCAGTATGATACGTCTTGGCGGTTATCCCAGATGGAGTTGGGATAACTGGATGATGGATGAAAAAAGAAGCGGTCTTACACCTTATGACCTTCACATCCATGACCTTGACTTTATGGTTTATGCTTTCGGCAAACCTGAAGTAAGACATCAGTATCGCTCAAAACGTCCTGACCAGGATTTTATCAGCATTGACTATGATTTCGGCGAATTCTCAATCCATTCAGAAGCTTCATGGTATGGTGCACGTTACCCCTTCACTGCAGAATTCCGTTTCCAGTTTGAAGATGCTGTGGTTGCAAATGAACACGGATCAATCAAAGTTTATGACAGAGAAGAAAACGTAATTGACCTTTCAGAAGAAGCTAAGGGCGACACAGGAAAAATCAATCTTCCCAAGAGCGATGCTTATGCAAATGAAATTATTTATTTTGCAGACTGCGTAAAAAACAATAAACCTGTTGAAAAGGTTAAACCTGACGAACTCCAGAGAGTTATTCAGATTCTCAACAGCCTTTAATAGCAAAAAGCTGTGTTATCAAAATGATAAAGTCGGATCGTAGCCATGTCGGTTTATGAGCCAAGG
>JAZSJD010000016.1:0-38971 GCA_045534165.1 Acutalibacteraceae bacterium
TGTACACCATATCAGAGAGCATTCTGCTGAAAAATATAAAATTCTTGCCGATTTCCTTATGGAACAGTACGGCAAGAAAGGTATTTCTGTTGATGTACTTGTAAACAGACAGATAGAAAGAGCAAAAGCAAAAGGAAAAAAACTCACCTATGCAGAAGCGCACGAAGAAGTTATTGCGGACTCAATGGAAACAATGCTTACCGACGGCAAGGTTATTGAAAAACTCCAGATGCTTCAGGCGAAAGACCAGTCTCTTTTTGAAAAGCTTAAGTCACTTATTGCTGAACTCGTTACCAAAATCAAAAAGGCATACAAGAATGTCCGCCCTGAAACAACAGAAGGCAAAATCGTTGCAAGTATGGTTGATGAAATCGAAACAATTCATCAGTTGTTTGCCGATGCCATAGCCGATGCAAGCGAGAATTTTAGGAATGCAGAGGTTGAAGAAGCAAAAACAAATAAAAACAATCAAGTTAAATACAGTTTTGCTCCCATTGATGAGGAAAGCAAATACAATGCTGTCAGTAGAGGCCATACAATACTTGAAACAAGTGAAGATGTCACAAAAGCAATAGATGAATCTTTAAAAGATAGAAATCTTAAGAATAGTTATATTCTCGGTGGTATACCAAGCGATGTGAAAAACAGAATAACCAAAGATACAAACGGAAATGTTTTTAAAAAAGGTGGATATGTTTTTAAAATTACAAGTGACCATATAAGACATATAGAAAAGCATTTTCAAAATACTGATGATATTTTGGATGCAATATATCGCTTATACGATGTTGTGTGTAATTATGATTCAGTCTCGCCTATTCAAAACGGTAATCAGACTCGTCTTAAGTTTGAAAAAAGCTATTGGGATTATAATTATTTATCAATTGAGGTTGCATCAAGGAAATCAAGATGTCTCGATTTAGTCACCTTTTACATTACAAAAAACAACAAAAAAAGGGAGAGTAAAATACATTCCCCTGCCAAATCACAGGATTTGGCTCACCAGGGAGTTTCACTCTCCGATAACACTGTACCACAAAACGGTACAGATGTCAATACCAGTATATCCGAAAACGATGAAAAACATTCTGACAGATACAGTGAATTACATGATATGAATGTTCGCATCAACGAACTCAGAGAACAAAGAAAAGCAATTATGGCATCAGATGAATATAACAAAGTCGTTGAGGAAACGATGAGAAGCAAAGATACTGACAAGGCTATGAAATCATATTTTGCTTTTCTTGAAAGTAGTGGCTTAAAAAAAGTTGATAAGGAACTTGCTGATTTAGAGAAAAAAGCAGTTGAACTTCGCGATTTGCTCAACAAAGAAACCGAATTGGAGTTATCAACCGAAAGAGAAAAGGCAATAGCAGAATCAGGACTTACTGAAGCAGAGTATGACAGGAAACAAGCAATAAAAGAATTCGGCTATACTCCATTTTATTACGATGCAGGCTATATTCTCGATAATGGAAAAATGCTCAACTTCAGTGGTGAAAAAGGTAAGCATTATGACACGAGAGGAGAAGACCACAGAGGTATATCAATAATATTTAACGGAACGCTTGAAGGTACTGCCTCGATGATTAAGTTCATGAACGAAGGTAATATTCGTATTATGGATGAAACACCGGGCATTGATATATCTGTTATGCCTACAAAAGAGCAAATCAGTGCTATCAGAAAGTATGCAAACAGCAAAAAAGGTGAAATTGCTGTTGATATCAGTGATGCAGACGGCAGAAATATTTCTTCTGTGTTCTATAACAAAGGAACTTCTGCAGATTGGATTATACTTGACATTAAGGAATACTTTGAAAAAGGTAAAATACCGGAACAAGAAGATGTACGGTATTCAGACAGAGATTATGACAAGGCCTTCGTGGGAAAAGAAAAAGCTTTGTTGTATAGCAAAGCGAAAAATCTGCAGATGAAAAATAACTATGAATATGGTGACATAGATTTTGCACTGATAGATACAGACAATGCTCAGAATAATCAAAAGTTAGTTGTTCTGAACGCTAATGTTGATGGTGAATTAAATATAAAAAATGTTTACTTACTTGAAGATTCGTATTATAATATTCATGAAGACAATTTGGCTGTTGAAGCCATAAGAGTTTTAGAACGGAGTGGTTATAACGATGACACTATCGCAAAAGTATTTAAAAGTTATAATTTCGATGGCAGAGAACCAATTTGCAGAAGATACTCTGTCAAAAGTGGTAGATTTAATAGGCTCGGAAACAGGAACAAGAGAAAACCTGGAAAAAATGTACAAGTTGGTAGTTCTGCAAAAAGCAACAGAGGAACAGGTCCTCAAGGAAATGGAAACAATGGCGGTTTAAAACCTTCCGACCGAGACCCAAATGCACTGACTCCCCGAAACCTTCTTGCAAATGCTCTCGAAAGTTCTGCAGTACACGAGGTCGAAAAGAAGAAGCTTGCAGAGTACAAGGACAATATTGAGAAGCTTTATGCGAAAGAACAGGAACTGTATGAGACCCGCAAGGAAATAAAAGAACTTTCCTTCGCCCCAGGCAAAAGAGATACGGCAAAGCTGAAACAGCTTCAGGAGAAAGCCACAAAGTTGTCAAATAATGTTGCATTCTATGACAAAAAGCTTCTGAACCTTGAAAGCACATCGTTCCTTAAAAATGTCCTTGAGCGTGAAAAGAAGAAGGCAATCAAGAGGCAGAAGGAAAAAGATGCTGAACTTCTGCAGAGACAGAAAGAGAAAGCTTTACAGAAAGAAAAGGAAATAACAGAAAGATACCAGGCTTCTCGTAAAAAAGCTGTTGAAAGTCGTAACAGAACTGTCATGAGAAACAAGATTAAGAGAACTGTCAATGAGCTCAATCAGTATCTTCTCAACGGAACGAAAGATAAACATGTTATGGATGGCATGAAAAAGGTTGTTGCAGAGGCTCTCGATATCATTGATATGGATACAGTCGGTGCTGATGAACGAGTTGAAAAGTATAATCAGCTTATTGCAGAAGCAACAGACCCTGATGTTATCGCATCTCTTACAGAAACAAGAGACAGAATACAAGGTCAGGGTGACAAAATTAACGAGAAACTTATGTCACTTAAAAATGCTTATGCGGATATAATTAACTCCACTGACCCTGTTATTGCCAATGCTTATGATAAGGTTATTGAAGATAAGATTTTATCTGTTGCTCAGAGCATCGAAGGTACATCAATTCGCAATATGTCTCTTGCACAGCTCGAAGAAGTGTACGACCTTTATAAAATGGTCCTTACCAACATCCGTGACAGCAACAAGGCTTTCAAGGCAGGAAAAGAAGAGACAATATCCGAGTTGGGATATAAAGTCAATTCGGAAGTTGAAAATGTTACCACACAGAAATATAAAGTTTCTGCATTCAAAGATTACATAAGTAAGTTTGGTTGGAATGAGCTTAAACCGATTTATGCGTTCAGAATGATTGGTTCACAGACGTTCCAGAGGCTTTTCGACAACGTATTAAGAGGGCAGGACACCTGGTATCGAGATGTTGAAGAAGGAAGAACATTCCAACAGGAAACAAAGAAGAAATACGGATATAGCAAATGGGACTTCAAAAAGAATTATACTTTTAAAGCAAAAAGTGGGAAGACTTTTGACCTAACATTGCAACAGATTATGTCGTTGTATGCTTTCTCTCGCAGAGACCAGGCGTTAAATCACCTTGTTCAGGGTGGCATCGTTCTCGATAGTGATGTAAAGGTTGTGGAAAAAGTCAAAGGTATTCCCGTTAGATACAAGGTTAACACAACAGATGCGTTCAATCTTTCACCGGAAATTATAGGGGAAATCATTGAAAGTCTTACACCTGAACAGAAATCCTTTGTTGAAGAAATGCAGTCTTTTCTTTCAGATACAATGGGAGAAAAAGGTAACGAAGTTTCTCTTGCTATGTACGGTATCAAACTTTTTAAAGAGAATTTCTACTTCCCTTTGAAATCATCTGAATATTATATGAACTTTACTGCAGATGAAGCGGGAGAGGTTAAACTTAAGAATTCAGGGTTTAGTAAGGAAACAATCAAGAAAGCAAACAATCCTATTGTGCTGAGTGATTTTATGGATGTATGGGCAAATCATGTCAATGAAATGTCCACATACCACGCCTTTGTATTACCGCTTGAAGACTTCAGTCGTGTATATAATTACAGAACACCTACAAGCGAGACGTCAACAACAAAATCACTCAAAAACACACTTAATAATGCTTTTGGCAACGGTGTCAACAAGTATATCAGACAAATGCTCATTGATATTAACGGTGGTGCAAGAAGCACTTTGACATCACCCACAGATAAGTTTACAAGTCTTGCAAAGAAAGGTGCAGTTATGCTTTCAGCATCGGTTGTAATTCAGCAGCCATCGGCTGTTGTAAGAGCAATGGCGTATGTTAAGCCTAAATATTTCACCAATATTGAAAGCCTTAAGTTCGCAAAGCATAACGAAAAGTGGGCAGAATTAAAGAAACATGCTCCTGTTGCAGGTATTAAAGAGATGGGATACTTCGATACAGGTATGGGCAGATCCTCAGCAGATTGGATTGTAGAGGATGACTATAACGGAATAAGAGAAAAGTTGTATGCATTTATCCATGATAAAGATGCACGTAAAACCTTATCTGATGATTTGCTCGGCTGGGCACCTGCAATGGCAGACGAAATATCCTGGGTTGCTCTCTGGGAAGCAGTAAAAAAAGAAATTGCAAAAGAAACGGACCTTGAACCGAACACCGAAGCCTTTATGGAACGTTGCGGTGAAAGATTTACGGAAGTTGTAGAACTTACTCAGGTGTATGACTCTGTTCTTTCGAGAAGTGGTTATATGCGTGACAAGGGCAGTCTTATGAAAATGGCAACTTCTTTTATGGCTGAACCTACCGTTCAGGCTAATATGCTTATTGATGCAGGTGTTCAAGGTAAGAGAAACGGCAAAGTGGGCTTGAAAACAGCATCAGGTATTGTAGGCTCAGTAATCGGTTCAATTATTCTAAATACACTTCTTAAATCTATTGTATACGCTGCAAGAGATGATAAGGAAGACGAAACACAGTTCGAGAAATATTTCGGTGCAGTTGTAGGTGACCTTACTCAGAGTTTGAATCCTTTGACAATGATTCCATTTGTTAAGGATGTTGTTTCCATTTTCAGTGGTTACGATGTCGAAAGAATGGATATGTCACTTATTGCTGACCTGAAAGACTCAATTCTGGCTATAGGAAGTGAGACACAACCTACAAGTGACAAAATTCTCGGTCTGATAGGCTCAATAGGACAGCTTTTCGGAATTCCTGTGAAGAATGCTATCCGAGATGTAAAAGCTGTTATTAACACCATTAATTCGCTTTCTGGGGGTACTCAGACAACCAAGGCCGGTATGAAATTTACACTTCAGGATGAAGTCAATTCAACTATAACAGGAAATATTCTCAATAAAGTGTTCGGAGTTTCTTTTGACACAAGTAATCAGAAAAAATATTACGATGCTGTAATAGCGGGAGATAAGGCTTATGCTGAAAGAATGCTGGCATCCTTTAAAAATCCCAAGAACAATATTGTTGAAAGCCTGAAGAAGTATGAACCAAGAATCCTTGAAGCTGCTCAGGCAGAGGTGAACGGCAAGCCAAACGAGCGATACAAGATTGCAAAGGAGATAGTCGCAGACGGATTCAAGCAGGATTATGTTGTTCTTGCAATACAGGGCGCTGTGTCAAAACTCACAAAGAAAGAAAAGGATGACAAAGAGAAGAAACAAAGCTTGTCGAATATGAACAACTATCTTGCTTCTGCGAAAAACAATGAAGCAACATTAGCAAAAACGCACAAGGAAGCTATTATTGAAGCCGATATGTACAATAACGGCAAAACCTACGAAGAAGCAGAAGAGAGCTTCTTTGAAAGCTTTTACGATGTGATTAAAGAGGAAGTTAAAGCCGAAACAATCACCATTGACAAGGCTTCCGAAATGCTTGAATTATTCGGTAATCTTGATACTGAATCAGCACAGGAAAAAGCACAGTATTATGCTTTTAAAAGAGATTATTCCAGTGTTGAGTATGACTGGAAAGTAGAAACTGTTGCCAAGTATTATACAGTAGCAGAACCTGCAGGTATAAGTGTAGAAATCTATGACGAATACTTGGTTAATGCTGCAAAATATACTCTTAAGGAACAGAAACTTGAGGTGATTGATTCATTAGACTTGACCGATTATCAGAAAGATGTCCTTTACAGTCTTAGATGGAAAGAAAGTACACTCTGGCAGGCACCCTGGCATTAAAACTTAACATTAAAGGGGAGGTTTACATGAACCTCTCCTTTTTTGTTACCCTTATATGTAGGAGGTGTGCTTATGAATAATTCAATTTATAAGTTTTCGCTTGATGTTCACGAAACAGCATCACAGGTCGTAATTGAACTTAAACAGAATGACACAGCAAGGGAATTCTTGATTTCGCTGACCGAAAACGGAAGACCTTATATTATTACAGACAATTGCTATGCAGTATTTACTGCTAAAAAGGCTGACGGTAAGAAGATTTATCACGATTGCGTGATTGACGGAAATGTTATTCACTATGTTACAAAACCTCAGACTACATCTGCAGTTGGTGAAGCTTTATGTGAAATTCAACTGTATGGCGAGGATGATTCTCTTTTAACGAGTCCTTCCTTTATTATGTTAGTCCACAAAAAAGTATATCAAGACGGAGATGTAACAGACTCCAATGACGATTTTTCAGCTCTTGTTAATATTTATACCCAAACAAACTTGTTGCACGATGAGTTAACTCAAAAACTTGAAAGTGGTGAACTTCAGGGTGCAGATGGGAAAGATGGTGAAAGTGCTTACGAAATTGCCACCAACAATGGTTTTGAAGGAACAGAAGAAGAATGGCTTGAAAGTTTGAAAGGCACAGGTGGGTTGTCTGAAATCCCTGATAATTCTATTTCTACTGCCAAAATTCAAAATCAGGCAGTAACAGGAGAAAAAATTGCTGAAAACTCAATAGGTGCAGGAAAACTCACCAACGCATCAGTAGCAACAAATAAAATTGCAGCAGGTGCAGTAACAACATCTAAACTTTCAAATGGTGCCGTCACGCCTGAAAAGTTAGACCGTACATACGCAACACCCGATAATGTAGAGAAAGCCATAAGTAATATCAAAATACCTGATATGACGATTGCCGAAGAGTCCGTACGCACTGAACACCTTCAGGGTTTTGCTGTAACTGGTGAAAAAATTGCTTACGATACAATTGACCACAAACATTTGAAAGATGAATCAGTTGGTAATAGCGAACTTGCTAACAACTCTATAACCGATGTCAAAATCAGAAACAAAACGATAACCCAAAACAAATTGGCTTTTGATGCTGCAACAGAAGATTTTGTCAGAAATTCAATCAGAAACATTTCCGGTGGTAAACCATTGATTGGTGATGTTGTTTCTATTCTTGATGATTTTGAAGGCTATGAAATTCATCAGGTTGTAAAAACTACGGATTTGATTCCCAAGAACTGGTCAAATGTCAAAATATGGTCTGCGGATGATGGAATCAAAACTACTGAGATCAATCCTATGTATTTTGACTTTTCCCAGATCTCAGAGACCAACTATACAAAAACAGTAGGTATTCCTTCAACAGTTGATTTATCATCTGTTGAAGGCAGAAACATTATGTGTTCCTTAATATTTCAGGATGAAGAAGTTAAAAAATTTATTGTTATTCAGTTGTTGCAACCAACCGGAATCAATCCCTCTTTCACTATTATGTTTTATAGCGGTGAAGAAAATAAAATGGACCAGCTTATTTACAGCACGGGGAACGGATGGATGCAGGATGGAAAAACTTTATCTGATAATGACCTTTTGAAATTCAGCATAACATATCCGTCACTGAAAATCGTAGATTTCGCATCGCTTCACAAGGATAATCCTGAAGTTGCACCTGAAGGAGTTGAAATTTCCCCGGAAATTCTAATTGACCTTTTCTTGAAAGATTGGATGCAGGTGTATTATCCTATGGGTTATTATCTGACAGATAAATCAGCAGACACAATTCCGAAGTCTTGGGCTGAGGTTCAGAGAATTGTAAAAAGCGGACAGGCTTCTCGTATTTTCAACATCGGAGACCAGCTTATATGCAACAAGAATGGGGTTGCTCATGTTTGGGATATTATAGGCATTGATTATGATACTCCTGAGAACTATAATCATTCAATTACACTTCAACTTCATACCGGACTTGAATATCGTGCCTTCGATGATAATTCAAACGATTATTCAGATTCGGCTATGAGAACACATCTCAATGGTGATTATATTACGGGCTTTGACGAGGATTTCCTTGCAGTAATCGGCGGTATTCAAAAACCTGAACTTAAATACAAATCAGACGATGAATCATATCCTGAGTGTGATTTGTTCTTCTTACTCTCTGCAGAAGAAGTTTCAACAAATGCTTACGAATACTATTCGCAGGCAGAAACAAACCCCGAAATAAGAATTAAAGCCGTCAGCTCCGGTGCAAATCATTGGTGGCTTCGTTCAAATACCACTGCAAACGGAAATATCGGTGTTGCCGATAAGATCGGAACTGATGGTGAAATAGGTGCAGGTAATATTACAAGAACTTCATACTATCTTGCTCCCGCCTGCGTTATTTACTAAGGAGGTAAAAATATGTTTGGTATAAAAACAATTTTTCAGCAACTCAATGAAGAAAGAAACCGTAACATTCAACGTCAGAATCAGCAAGAAAAGAATACTGCTGATATAGATTATATTGCAATGATGTGTGACGTTGAACTTGAAGAAATGCAGGAGGAACCTGACAATGAATAGTAAGTATGAAAAAGTCAAAAATTACTACGAAAAAGGTCTGTGGAGTATCGAGCGTGTAGCCAATGCAGTTTTAAAAGGCTGGATAACTGTTGATGATTTTGAAGAAATTACAGGCCAGGTGTTCTCTGATGAGTAAGACATTACAAGAACTTCATGATGAATACGTTGAAGAACTTAAAGCTCTTGACGAGAAAATTATAAGATACCGGGTAAGGTTACATAGGGCCATGACAAACTCATATAAAAACGCTGATGAAATCTTTACGTGTCGCAGATTGCTTGTAGTATTTGAAAACGAGAAAAGTGATATTATCCGCAATATCAAGGAATTACAAAAATACTGTGAGGAGGAATAACTATGATTTATAACATTTTGAGAATTACAGAAATGTACATAGCATTTTTCTACTTTCTGATTACGGGTGCATTTTTATGATTAAGAAGCTAATTCAGGCATACCGTAAGAAAACAAAAAAGACCACATTTACAAAGAAATGGGTCGATAGAGTAATGAAGTTCAGTTGTGTATGGGTAACCTGGAGCTTTGTTCTTGCCACTATAGGCAAAGAAAATATAGCTGAAAACTTAGGGATTGCCGTACTTACTGAAATTGTAGCTGTGTGTATTGCTTATTTCATTAAATCTGTAGTTGAGACAGCCAAAGAGGAAAAAATGAAATACGACAGAGACAGCAATAATGTTCACCGTTCATATAAAGATAACACATAAGAAAGGATTTTTGAAAATGAAGATACTTGAATTTATTATCAATCACTGGAGTGACATTCTGCTCATTTTAATGGCAGTCGGCTCACTCATCTATGCTATCTACAAAAAGGATCTCTCTTTAGTCCGCCAACAGTTGTTTTCACTTGTAACCGAAGCCGAAAAAGAATACGGTGCAGGCACAGGTGTTCTGAAGCTTGCAAGCGTTGTTACAACTATTTATCCTAAATTACCGAAACTTTTCAAAGCACTTATAACAGAGAAAAAACTCGTTCAGATTATCGAAGATGTCCTCGCTGAAGCCAAAAAGAAATGGATAAGCAATGAAAAGTTGCTTGAAGAAAGCGAGGATGTCGAATGACAACAGATATTATAGTTTCGCTTGTTGGTGTAATCGGAAGCTTTATCGCTACGCTTGCCGGCATACTTATCAACTCAAAGCTTACAACATACCGCATTGAACAGCTCGAAAAAAAGGTTGAAAAACACAATTCTGTAATTGATAGAGTTTATAAGCTCGAACAGCAAGAAGCTGTAACAGAGTCAAAACTCAACACAGCTAATCACAGGATTAACGACCTCGAAGAATATCACAAATAGGAAGGAAGATGAAAATGGCAGTTAAAACATACTCTCTCAAAAGAGATGGTGGTATTAAGCTCTCTGAAAACTTTCGTGTAAAGGAGTTCAGAAGCAGATGCGGTTCTGATAAAATCCTTATTGATGAAAAGCTTGTGACACTCCTTCAGAAGATGAGGGATAAGTTCGGTCCTATCAGTATTTCATCAGCGTACCGTACAGCATCTCATAACAAGAAAGTCGGTGGTGTTTCAAACTCACAGCATCTTTACGGTCTTGCAGCGGATATCACTATCCAGGATAATTCAAGACTTCTTGAAGCAGCACAGTATGCTGAAAAAATTGGTTTTAAAGGTGTGGGTCTGGATGACAAGTATCAGAAATTTCTCCACGTTGATACACGCTCAGGCAAGTCCTTCTTCAGATACAAAGCAAATGGCTCTACATATTCTGTATCATCGTTCTTCATAACCGTCAAACTCGGCTCAAAAGGTGAAGAAGTCAAACTCCTGCAAACCAAACTCAAAAAACTCGGTTACAAAGGCAAAGACGGCAAAGAGCTGATTTGTGATGGTGACTTCGGAGCCAACACGGAATATGCCCTGAAGAACTTCCAGAAAAAGAAGTCTCTTGTTGCTGACGGCATCGCCGGTCCCAAAACCTGGGCGAAACTGTAACGTGCAAAAAGCCATAAAAGATGCACGCAAAAAAACTGAGGAGGTACGAAAATGAAAAAAGTAATTCTTGCTTAACTTAGCTAAAATAATTTATCCCCCTATTGTAGTTTCGCACTACAGTAGGGGGATTTTCAACGTTTTTGTCGAAAAAACAGACTTTTTGTAAAAAAATATTGCTTTTATAAATTATAATGCTATGATAACTTTAATTTATAAAATTTCAAAGGAGAAATTATTATGAGTGTGTATGAATTTTTAAGTTTGGTTTTAGGATTTGCAAATGTTGTTTCTCTTATTTTCCTTGCAGTTCAAATTAGATTAACCAAAAAGCAAAAAGAAGACTCACATGAAGAACTAAGAAGAATTAAAACAGTTGAAATTGTAAACAATTGGAATGATAGTTTAAAAAAAGAAACAAGATTAGCAGAAAAAATCGTTGAATCTTTAGATAAACAAAAGTGTATTGATTTGTATGACAGTAGAGCTTTTCAGGTGCCAGAAAAAACACACAATATGATATGTCAAATGTGTTCAAGATATAAAACTGATTGTGAAGATTGCAAACCGGATAAAAACGGAAATTATACGGTTGATGGTTTGCAATTAACAGAATTAAGAGGCAATGTTACCAGTTATTTGAACAGTTTGGAAATTGTTGCAATGGCTTGGCAACAAGGAATTGTAGATAGAGAAGAAATCGAACTGCAATTTTCCTATCTATATAATCCTTCAAAAAAGAGCGCATTAAGTTATTACAGGCAAGTAGCAGGCGGTGGAAATTCTTACCCTGAATTAAATCAGTTTTATCAAAAAATCAAAGCAAACAATACAAAAAAATCTTCTAAAAAATCCGAACAAAAATAAGTAAAAAGGGGCTGTAAAAACAGCCCCTTTTTCACTAACATAACAGTAGTATTGTTTAATACTTATCTGTCAATCACAAATCCTTTCTTCATATAGCATACCTCCTAATTAAGCATAGTTTAAGGTTGTTTAGACACAAAAACAAAATGCAATATCTTTTATCGGTTTTGATTTTAACACAAAGTTGTAAAAAAATCAACAACCAAATTTTTACTATTGGTAAAAGATATGTTTTCACTACCAATATATGATTGTTTTCTTTTTTTTGCCACAATCTTATTTTGGATTATTGTTGAAAACTTATTCAAACTATTCCAAAATAAAAAACAACCTTAAATTTTTAATTATTACCACGAAATTAAAATACCATTAGTTTCACTCTTAGTCAAGATGTTTTGCAAAAACGTTGCTATTTTTTACAAATATGCTTATTTTTTGCCCAAAATAGTCAAAAATCATCTATCTTCAACAAAAAATTCACACTTCGTTTTTTGCAAAACTCGTACACTTTTGCCTTTTATCTTAAATTCTCAATTTCTTCCGTTGACTGTAATCAACTGATGGTATATCACAAATGTTTCTGACTTGCATCTGACTTGCATTTTTGATTATTTTTATACTTGTTTGCGAAATTATCGCAACTTTCAATTAAGCCTGAAAAAACAAAAAGAAACCCCTGAATCGCTTATTTACTAAGCAATTCAAGGATTTCTCTTTTGGTTGCGGAGATAGGACTTGAACCTATGGCCTCCGGGTTATGAGCCCGACGAGCTACCAACTGCTCTACTCCGCGATATATTCGGCTGATTACTTGATATATTATACGCTATTAATCTGAAAAAATCAACCCTTTTTGAAAAAATTTTTAATTTATTTTATTGGCAAAGAGGAATTTGTCAGAATTTATCCTGCGTTTAGATAATGTATACAAATTATTTTAGTGTTCACTGTTGACTTTAGTAGAAATTGATGTTAAGATTGTTGAGTAGTATTACTTAACTTTAAAAGTAGAGGGGAAATATGTTATGAAAAAGAAAATTTTCTTTGCATCACGCAAAATAATTGCATTGATGTTGTCCGTTTTGTTGCTGGGAGCAGTTGGTATTCCTGTTATGGCAGCAGAAACACCAAAGAAAAACTACATAATTGATAATCCTTACGAAGAAATTGATTGGGATGAATGGGAAGATTATAAAACACAGCTTCATTGCCACACAAATGCAAGTGATGGTTTCCTGACAATAGAGGAATTCTGTGCAATGCATTATGCTGCTAACTATGAAATAGTGGCACTTACTGACCACGGAACAGATAACCTTGGTTGGAACAAAGTTCCTGAAACAATTCCGCTTATGAGATTGATTAAAAAAGAACGTACAAATATGGCTCCTATTGTACCTATTCCTGAAGACGAATATCAGGCATATCTTAACGGTACACACGAAGGACGTTCATATACAGTTAAATATGATGAAGCAACAGAAGAAGATGATGTTGTTCTCACAAGAACAACAGAAAATGGTATGCTTGATATACCCTATGGTAACGAGCTTAATATGGCAACACCAATTGCGGACTGTCATCTTACAGGCTATTATGCTCGATATGGTCAGGGACTTGCAGGTGTTTACGGTGACTATGAAACACCATCAAAGGGTGTCAGGGAAGCAGGCGGTATTTCATTCCTTTCACATATTGGTGAATATGTTTACCCTGAAAAAGATTCAGCAAATTATGTAGGTAAGCTTGTTGATGATTATTATGCAACAAAATTCGCAAGACTTTTCATGGATAATGCAGGTTCATCTCTCGGCACAGGAATCAACAGTGCAACAGATGCACACACACGTTGCGACAGAATTCTCTACGACCAGATTCTCCAGAAAACAATTCCCAATGGTGTTGTTCCGTGGGGTAACACATTTGCAGATTCTCACAGTGAAACATCAATCAATGATGCTTATACAATGAGCTGGATGCCGGAACAGACAAATGAAGCTTTCCGTACCTGCCTTGAAAAAGGACAGTTCTTCTCAGTTTCTCATTTCTCAAACGGTGTTGAACTCAATGGTATGGAAGAAATGCCCGGATTTGTAGAACAGGATGTTTACGACACAAAAGCTTACTGGCTTGATAACACACCCCAGGTTAAGAAAATAGATGTTGACGAGGAAAACGATACAATCACAGTTTATGGCGAAAATGCAAACATTATCACATGGGTTTCAAACGGTAATGTTATCAAGAGAGAAGAACTTGTAGACGGCAAAGCAACACTTGATCTTCACAACGATGAACTTCTTAATGATCCTTACCTTTATGTAAGATTTTACCTTTCAGGCGATAATGGAATCTGCTATGCAAACCCCATGGTTCTCAATGTTGAAGGAGAAGAATTCACACCTGTAGTTGTGCCTGAAAAAGTTTATGACACTCCTTGGTTCCTTCGTTCACTTGTAACAGTTATTGATCTTGTCCTTTTCAGATTGAATCCCATTATCTGGGTATTTAAATATTTTGCTCTTGGTTATAATCCTGTTACATTAGACAAAATTGTTAATCCGTTCTAAAAGATAATAATAAACCCGTGTATCATCCGATACACGGGTTTCGTTTTGTAAAGTTGATAGTTTGATTCGTTATAAAGAATCTCTTAAAAGTTATCAGGAGAATTGGATTCCGTTTCTGATGCTTTTGCTGACAAAGCATAATTAATTTTTTTCAGATTTATTATACCTGTGATAAGAAATATTAAACCTGACACTAAAAACAACAACGATATAACGATTGATAAAACAACGAACAATATATACATGTTGTGGGAGCGAAATGCAAGACTGTAACGAAATTCGTATGGGATTACCTGTGAGAAAATGTGTATAAGCAAAAGTGCAAAATCTAAAAGAAAAGATATTGCTATGGCGATACTGCCGAATACGATTTTCTTTATTGATAAAGAACGTTCTTCCAGGAATGGATTTCGTATTGATTTGTTCATATAAAATCTCCTTTGCTTATCAATATCCCGGTATTCCTGCGTTACGACAGTTTACTACGTGTTCTGCCCATGTTGCAGCATAGTAATAATTCCAATCTGCATCAGTTACGAAGAAAAGAAAATCTGTCTGTTCAGGATAGAGTGCAGCCTGAATGGAAGCATAGCCCGGGTTAGTTATGGGTCCTGCCGGGAGTGCAGGGCACTTATATGTGTTGTAGTTGTTTCTGTTATCTTCAGTAAGGCCGAAGGGGAGATAGGGTGCACAATATTCTTCAAGATAAGTTATTGTAACGTCACATTCGATTCTTGTGCCTGTTCTCAATCTGTTATGAAGAACTGACGAAACTTTATAATCCTGCTCAACTCTGCCTGATTCTTCCTGAATGATGGAGGCGATTGTGATTATCTGGTCCATTGTATAGCCTAATTCTACTGCACGGGCTCTGTCTGCATCTGTGATTTTTGAAGTGTAGTTATCAACAAATCGCTGAAGAACAGATTGTGCACTTTCACCTTTGTAAAATTCGTAAGTATCAGGGAAAACATAACCCTCAAGGGGGAAGATACGCTGTTCTTTATTTGAAATTCCGAGTTTCTGAAGAATTTCATCAGATGGATTTTTTACACAGTTTAAAAAATCTTCTGCAGAACAAACCTGGTTTTCTTCAAGCTTTTCTGCAATCTGTGTTACTGTATACCCTTCCGGGAAAGTTACTGTGGCAACATTTGAATCTTCTGTATATTCAACTGCTTCAAAATCTGATGAGCCAAGAGTAGGGTCACCCGGGTTCAAGAAAATTTTTATAATGAAACCGATTAATACGGTTGTAAGAAGCATAACAACCGATACGGAAATTATTATTATATTTCTGATAGTTTTATTCATTTTTCGACCTCCTTTGAAAAATATTGTACCATATTGATTAATTCTTTTCAATAAGTAAAAACACCCTTTTTGCAAATTTGCATACAATGGTAGAAAGGAGGTTTTGATATGGTGACAAATTCTGTTGATTTTTATATTGGCTCTCCCGGTCCTGAGGGATATTTATCTCTTGTTCCGAAATGTATTGAAGACACAAAAAACACAAGAACATTTTTAGTGAGAGGTTCAGTCAACGAAAGCGGTAATTTTATTGAAAAGCTGAGTTCTTCTCTTGAAAAAGAGGGCATATTTTCCCAACATTTTATTAATTCTTATAACACAGAGGTTATGGATGGTGCATATTTCCCTGATATAGATACTTATGTTTTTGATGAAAATGTTCACAACAGAATTTATCCGTCTATGCTTGATTGCAGACAATATACCGTTGATTTAGGTGAAAGTGTCAATAAAAAAGAACTGTATCTTAACAAAGCTCTGATTGAAGAAAAAATGCAACAGGAAAAGACTTACATAACAAAAGTGAAAAAATTTCTCGCTACCGTTCAGTCCGTGGCAGAGGATAATGCACGGCTTACCTGCGATGCAGTGAATACTGAGAAAATTGAAAGATTTGTTTCACGATTTATTAAAAGAGAGTTTGGTGCTGTGTCATCTTATGCAGGCAGGGAATATTTCCGCATTCTGACAGCCATAACTCCTGACGGAATTTCTTTCAATGAAGATACATTGATTAGTATGTGCCCTAAACTTTATTGTATTGACGATAAAACAGGTTTTGTTTCCTCGTTGCTTATTTCACAGCTTCGTGAAAGTGCACTTATCTGTGGTTTTGATGTTGTGAGCCTTATTTCGCCTTTGAAAAAAGAAAAAAGTCCCGAGCACCTGATGGTGCCGGAACTCGGAATCGGTATTATTACTTCTGATGAAATACACCCATATAAAGGTGATTGCTTCAAGAGAATAAGTTCAACAAGATTTTTTGATAATGAAAATTTCAAAAAACATAAAACACGTCTTAAATTCAACATTTCTGCTGAAAAAGAATTGCTTAATCAGGCTTTTCATTTGCTTAAAGAAGCTGAAAACTACCGTGAAGAATATTTTGAAATTTATTCAAGAAGTGTTGATAAGGAAAAAATTCAGAATATCCTTACAAGAACCAAAAGTGAAATATTATCCTTTATCAGTTGTACATAAACATAAGTGCAAAAGTGCCGGGACCGCAATGTGTGCTTATTGTACTGCCTGCACGTGTTACGATAATTTCTTTGAATTTGTAATTATCTTCAATATATGCTTTGAGTTCGTTGATTTCATCTTCAGCCAATCCTGAATGGTCAACAAAAATTCTTGTATAATCAATGTTGGGAGCAGAAAGCTTATCATCAATATACTGGCGTCTTACAATGCTGCTTTTGCCACGGTACTTTTTGCCTAAAACCAACGAACCATCATTCAGGTTTTCGATTGTAGGCTTGATTCCCAATATATTTGCACCGAAAGCTACAAGAGCAGAGCATCTGCCGCCTTTGTTCATAAAAGTGAGTGTTTCAAGGATGAAGCTTGTGCTCACCTTATCACGCATTGCAGTGAGTGTTGTTGCTATCTCCACTGCTGATAAACCACTTTCTGCAAGCTCAACAGCTTTAAGCGCAAGAACAGCCATACCTGTTGAAAGTCTTCTTGTGTCTACAACGTGAACATTTTCAAGTTCCATTGCAGCAATGCAGGCATTCTGGTGAGTAGAAGAAATTGCACTGCTTAAAGAAAGGTGTACAACAGATAAACCTTCATCAGTAAACTTTTTGAAGAAAGTTTCGTATTCTGCAACGGAAATAGCAGAAGTTGATGGCAATATCTTTTTGGTGTTATATGCTTCGTATATGTCATCGGGTGTTATATCCACACCATCAAGATGATCTTCTGAATCAAGAATTATATGCAGCGGTATGATTTCAATGCCATATGTTTTTGCTTGCTCGGCAGACAAATCAACGGGGCTGTCGGCAGTTATAACTATTTTATTCATAGAAAATGACCGTCCTTGGTGAATAATTGATGTCATTATAACACAAAAAAGATAATAAATCAATGTATAAAGTGCCAAAAAGAACCATAAAAGACCTTGATTTTGTATATTTCGTTAATTTTATGAACTTTCTGTAAATCAGATGATAGCTCCCAAAACCAACATTTCTTCGATTTTTTCATAAATTTCATCAAGCTGATTAACAGGCAGAGGATTTTTTCCTTTGCCTATTTCTATTGTAAACGCACTTCGCCTGAAATATTCAATGAACCAATCCTTAAAACCTCCGTGGCTGGCAAGGGAATTGTTCTGCACCAGCTCATATCCACTGCAGACGCTGAAAATGTTTGCCATTGTAAGGCTGTTTTCGGGGGTGTTATTTCCGTAAGACCAATAAATTTCTTCGCCCTGAGAATGTATTGCAAAGGCATGGTCAACGTTGTTGTGTTCACAGAAACGGACAAGGTTTCTTGTTTCAGGTTCGCTGTGTGGTGCGTGACCGCCGTATTTTCCGCAGGATGGGCCGAAAATTCCCGCTTCGGATTCCATTTTTCTTAATATTCCCCAACCTGCGTCAAAGTTATGGTTGATATCTACACCTTTGCAATTTGCATTCCAGCAAGATAAGTCACCCTTTGAAATGTTACGGACAAGTTCTTCATATTCACCTGCAGTTTCTGCTCCTCTTAAGGCAATTTCAACACCGTCAGGGTTTATGCAGGGGATTATGGTGATGCCTTTTGTTAAAAAAGCAGATGAAATATCAACCCCTGAAAGCTTTTTTCTTTTACTCAGGCAATCGCACACTTTTTCCAGAAAGCGGAGAAGCACAAGGCAGGTGAGCCATTCCTGAGCATGGAAACCACCTGCGAAAAGTACAACGTTTTTATAGTTCCCCAGACTGTACGCCATTATTTCTCTGGAACAGACACTTTTTCCTATTGAATGGCAGGTGAGAAAAGGATATTTCTTTTTTAACTCATTTTTTATTCTTATACTTTCGGCAAAATCAAATTCCTGCGGTAAAACTATTCTGTTCATAACAAAACCTCCAAAAGTTTTAAATAAATTTAATTGATAATGTTTATTTTTTTGAAATTATATGATATTATATATAAGTAAAGTCATATTAATTGGCGAAATATATCATCAGATGAGGTTTTTTATGGAGTTAATTGAAAAAAAGTTGTCGGGTGAAACGATCTATGACGGAAAAATAATTTCTTTGGTTAAAGATAATGTTCTGCTCCCTAACGGAGAAACTTCAATCCGTGAAGTAGTTGAACACCACGGCGGAGCAACAGCAGTTGCTCTTACGGAAGAAAAAGAAATTTTCCTTGTAAGACAGTTCCGTTATCCCAACAGACACGTGATTCTGGAAACACCGGCAGGTAAGCTGGAAAAAGGCGAAGAACCTTTTGAAGCAATAAAAAGAGAACTTAAAGAAGAAATCGGTGTTGAATCGGGTAAATATTATTTTCTCGGAACATTCAATCCCACACCTGCATATTGCAGTGAAATAATTTATCTTTACCTTGTAACTGACCTGAAAATGGGCGAACAGAAACTTGATGCAGATGAATTCCTGAATGTGGAAAAAGTTCCCCTTGAAAAAGCTGTGCAAATGGTGCTGGATGGTGAAATAACAGACGGAAAAAGTCAGGCACTCATCCTTAAAACATTTATGCTTCTTGAACAGGGAAGTATACATCAATTTGAAATTTTAAATAATTAAGTGATTCAAACTCATATTAACGGAGGTTCAATTTATGGAAAAGAAACAATGGTATAAAGACGCGGTAGTTTATCAGATATGGCCCAGAAGCTTTTGTGATGGCAACGGTGACGGTATCGGCGACCTTTGGGGTGTTCTCAGCAAACTTGATTACTTAAAATCCCTTGGTGTTGATGTTATCTGGTTCTCACCACTTTATCCTTCTCCCAATGAAGACTATGGCTATGATATTGCAGATTACAGAAACATTTCTCCTGATTATGGCGATCTTGACATTTTCAAGAAGGTTCTTGATGAATGCCACAAACGTGGTATGAAGGTTATTATGGACCTTGTTGTTAACCACACATCACGTCAGCATCAGTGGTTCCTTGAAAGCCAGAAAGGTCACGATAATCCTTATCACGATTATTATTTCTGGAGAAAAGGTAAATCAGATAAGAAACCTCCCAATAACTGGCTCTCAACTTTTGATGGTGATGCATGGGAATATAATGCAGACCTTGATGAATATTATCTTCACATTTTTGCAAAGGGTCAGCCTGACCTTAACCACGATAACCCCAAAGTAAGAGAAGAAGTTAAAGATATAATGCGCTTCTGGCTTGATATGGGTGTTGACGGTTTCCGTGAAGACGTTATCACATGGATTTCAAAAGCTGAAGGACTTCCCAACGGTTTCCCCATCCCTGTTGCATGCGGACTTGAACATTATACTCACGGTCCTCACATTCACGAATATCTTGCTGAATTCAAGAAAGATGTTCTTGATAAGTATGATTGTTTCGTTGTTGGTGAAGCACCGATGATGACTCCTAAAAAAGCACTTCCCTTTATTCAGGAAGGCAAAAACCAGAAGCTTGATATGATGTTCCACTTCCAGCATATGGAAGCTGACTGCTTCATGACAGACCCCATTCCCGTTCCCTTCAATCTTAAGAGAATGAAAAAGGCTTTCTCAAGATGGCAGTATGCTCTTGAAGGTAAAGGTTGGAATGCACTTTATCTTGAAAATCACGACCATCCCCGTATCATCAGCCGTTACGGTAGCGAATTATATCGTGTAGAAAGCGGTAAAATGCTTGCTGCTATGTATATGCTTCAGAAAGGTACTCCTTTCGTATATCAGGGTCAGGAAATCGGTATGACAGATATCCGTCTTCCCGAGCTCGAAATGTACGAAGATGTATCTACATACAATGCTCACAGACTTTACAAGTCAGTTCTTCACTTCCCCGAAGATAAGATTATGAACATTGTTAAAAAACGCAGCCGTGACAACGCAAGAACTCCTGTTCAGTGGTCAAGTGAAAAGAATGCAGGTTTCACAACAGCAGATGAACCCTGGTTCTATATCAACGAAAACTACTGGCAGATTAATGCGGAAGACCAGGAAGATGATGAAAATTCACTTCTTAATTTCTACCGTAAACTTATCAAATTCAGAAAGAATTCAAAAGTTATCCGTGATGGTATCTATAAAGAATATTATGAGAATGACAGCAAGATTTATTGCTATGAAAGAGTTCTTGGTAAAGAAAAAATTCTTGTTGTATGTTCTTTCTCAGAAAAATCTGTATTATTCAAAGCTCCTGACGGATATAACCTTGAAAAAGGTAAGTTGATTTTTGCTAACTACGATAAGAATATGCGCAGAGGCAACTTCATCCAGACAAGACCTTACGAACTCAGAGTTTACTCATTCGGAGGTAAGAAATGAAAATCCTGTCATTCTTTATGTCTATAATTACTTGTCTGACTTTTTTCTTTTCTTCATTCGGAAGTTTGTTTAAATCAACAAGTACAGTACAGATTGATGTTGACAGTTCAGCGTTGGGGATGACTATCCCCAACGCTGTTGATAACATTAACGTATGGCACATGGGAACATCTTTTTACAATGCCGAAAGAAATTCAGAATATGATGTTTTTGAATTTGTAAAATATGTTCAGCTCATGCAGTGCACAGGTGGCACAGCAGACAGAGATTTGTTTGTTGATCCATACGATACATCAACATTGACTGATTATAAATTCGATACTCTTATTGAAAATTGTCGGGGTATTCTGAACCTCGGTGCAAAACCACATCTGAAATTAGGCGGAGTTCCCCTTAAATTCACATCAGGTTACCAGATGGGCGGTTTCGATATGAATGTGTATCCGCCTGATGATTATGTTGCATATTATGGCTACATCAAAGCAATTGCAGAAGCACTTGTTGAAGAATTCGGCGTTGACGAAGTTAAAACATGGCGTTTCGGATGTATGACAGAATATGAAAACGGCGATTGGTTTATGGCAAAAAGCGGAAAGCCTGAAGATTCTGCAATAGCTTATTGCAAACTTTATGATTATACTGTCCAGGCACTTGTTGATGTTATCGGCGAAGATGTTTTTGTAGGTGCTCACAGTATGACAGTAACTGAAGGTTTGTGGGATGAAGAAATCTTTATCCGTCATGTAGCAGAGGGCACAAACTACGCAAATGGTCAAAAAGGTACAAGAATCTGCTTCCTTTCAGCCTCTTTTTATGATTATAAACCCGGTGAATTCACAAGTGGCTACACTTTGCCGGAAACTATCGGATATCTTAAAAATAAAGCTGAAAAATACGGACTTGAAAACCTGATTTACGGTATTGATGAGGGCAGACTTCTTGTGGGAAACGCAAGAGGAAAAGATAATGACGAGCTTCTCAACAGAACAGTAGGCTATACATGGCAGGCAGCATATGATGCAAGATTGTTTTCACAGACAATATTAAGCGGTGCTGATTATTTCTCATCATGGAATTTCCTCACTAACGGAAACCTTGACGGTTATCCCATTATCAGCTACCACGTTGCTTCAAACCTTGCAAAGTTTGAAGGATGCAAATTGCTTTCTGCACAGACAAGGGAAGTTAAAACATCACTTAAAGTTGAAATCGGCAACCTTTGTGCTGTTGATACCGAAACAGGTGTTATCCGTGCAATGGTTTATAATTTCAAGAATAATATTAATTATAAGGGCAAGGCAGATGTAACTCTTAACATTCCTGCTGAAACAGGCAAGAAATATAAGGTTACCCAATATCTTGTAAATGACGATTGCAACTATTTTGATGAATGGCAGGAAGACAGAAAAACTTATAACATTACTGATGATTGTTTCAGCTGGTCACCCGATGACCCCATGCTTGACAGTACAGTAACTCTCTCTGATCCGAAAGCCAGAGAAATATACAACACAGAGCTTCGTGCAAAATATGAAGAATGTGCAGTTCTTACTCCAACAGAATTTGAAGTAGAAGCTGTTGAAGATGCACTTTCAATAAACATAATGCTTGAAGCAAGTAATGTTGTATTTTTTGAAATTGAAGAAATCAAATAAAATAAAAACGGGACTTTTACCAACACTCGGCATAAAAGTCCCGTTTTTTGTTGACATATTTTTTTGACAATGGTAATATGAAAAAAGGTGGTGTTCAGATTATGAAACTTATAAAAGCTATTATGGCCTGGTTTACGGTTGCTTCTTGTTTTACTGCTGCATTGACAGCAGCCGATAATATGGTGGAAGAAAACATCAGATATCAGCAGGAGAGAATGGAATATCTGAAAAATGAATACTATGTTGATTATACACCTTGTGATGAAAGCAAATTTACTGATTTTGATTTAGATGAAGCCATAAAAAACGGTGTAAAATATAATGAACTGATATTTCTCGGTACGCACAACAGCTACCAGATGAGTGCAACACCTGAATATAAAGAATTATATAATGTTTTGTCTGACATGACCTTTGGTATTCTGGACAGAGAATTGGTTGAGTTTGAAATGGACAGTCTGACAGAACAGCTTGATCTGGGAATCAGAAATCTGGAAATTGACATTGAAACGATAGATAAAAAAGGTGATGTAAGTTTTATTGTCACCCACAACCCTCTTTATGACAACACAACAAGCTGCTACGATTTCGAGCTGGCTCTTGAGGAAATTAAATTATGGTCAGATAATAATCCCGGTCATCTGCCTCTGACAATAATCATTGAACCTAAAAAAGATGTTTTTCCCGTGAATGATATGAAGCAATTCAGTATTAAGTATGCAAAAATGTTTGATGAAATTCTTCGTGAAAAAATGGGAGACAAAATGATAACACCTGCCGATATGATGGGTGAATATTCAAGTCTTAAAGAAATGCGTGAAAATGATGATTGGATGACGCTGGAAGAAACAATGGGAAAAGTGATTTTCCTTCTTCACGATACAACGGTTACAACAAGCTACATAAACCAGGACAAAACAATAAAAACACAAGCAATGTTCCCCATGTTGAGATTTGTTGATATAAACAAATCTTATGCATCTTTTATTATAGACAATAATGTGGGAGAAGCTTTGTTACATCAGGGAATTACAGTTGATAAAAACAATCTTATTGTAAGAACAAGAGCTGACTTTTTCCCCAATTTCAGCGAAAAGGAATATGAGTACATTGATAACTGTACATCTCAGATTATTTCCACAGACTATCCGCCAAGAGTAGGCGAAAGCAAATATCACGCTTATTCTTTTGACGGGTTTACAGTAAAACTTCAGAAATAATAAAAGCTCGCAAGGTAACAACCTTGCGAGCTTTTTGTGTGAATTATTCAAGACCTTGTTTTTCAAAGAGGAACAAAGTTTCAAGTGCAATTTTGAAACCTGCTTCAATAGCTTTTTCATCAAGGATATCTGCTGTGTCAAGACGTGTGTGGTAATAACGTGCAGGTGTGGGGTCCATTGCAACAAAACTTGCAGCAGGCACGCCGATTTGTGATAATGCAGCAGCATCAGTTGAACCTAAATCGATAGTGCCTACATCCACATTGTCATATCCTGCATTGTGTGCACCGTCTTTGATAAGCTTGACTGCTCTTTTATCGTTTTTGACTGTTCCGTTCATATCACCTGAAATGATTTTCATAAAGTCAAAATCGTGTATTGTATCTATGCTTACAAAAACAGTTTCAACATTTTTATCAGTAAGTTCACTTTTATGTTTCTTTGCAAAATCCTTTGAACCACGAAGACCTGATTCTTCACCGTTTACAAGTGCAACCTGTACTTCTGTGTTTTCAAAACGTATATCGTTATCTTTAAGATATTTGATAACAGCAAGAGATGTGTAACATCCTGTCAGGTCGTCGTTTGCACCAACAACGGGTCTTTTAAAATTGCAGAAGAAAAATGCTGCAACCATAAAGGGGATAGTAGCGAACAAAAGGCAGGCAAAAACAACAACTGCTGTTTCTGAATTGCCGAAAATAAAGGCAGGCTCAAAAATTTTACCTGTTGCCATTGCTGTTATGCAACCGGCAATTGAAATAACAATAGTCAGAACGGCTGAAACAATTACTGTTGCAACTGCAGGTCTGCCACCGTGGTAAGTGTAAGTCCATTCAAAAGCCGAGTCTGTATGACCGCAGAAAATAATTCTTTTCTTTGTTTCACCTGAAGCTTTTCTTACACCTAAAACATTTGCAGTTTCTTTTTTCTTAAAGAAAATATCAAGGGTTTGCTTGTAAAAGAAAAATTCACTTACAATAAAGAAAACAACTGCAAGAGTTATAACAAGTGATACCACAGGCATACCAAAAGTGAAAAGTATTGCAGAAATTGTCATAAGAACAGCGCCGACAGAAACCCATGACATAAATGCTTTGTCAGAACATCTGAACTTTTCCACCTTTGTTTCATCGCAGACTTTTTCTGTATCTTCAACAAAGTATTTTCTTGCTTTTTTATCACCCTCACTGCAAACAGCTCTGGGACCGCATTTATCTGCGACTTTTTTTATGTTTTCAGTTATGTAACTTATATATTTTTCGGTTACTTCCTGTGAAAGATTTCTGCTTCCGGAATCCATATTTAACGACCTTTCAAAACCAAATATAATTTTGATTATTTTTAATATTCTACAACAAATCTTTATTGTATGTCAAGACACAATGACTAAATTAAGTAACATTATTTATGCAATATTACGTTTGACTTTTATTTGGCGCTTTGATAAAATATAATAGATAATATGTGTGCAGAAATACGGCACTTCAAGGAGGAATTATTTTGACAGATGCAAGAACACTGGCTTACATAAATATGTTTGCTGTTTTAGGCTCTCTTGAAAATCTTTGTCAGCTCAGCGAAGAAGCGAGAAATCTTGTTAAAACTGCTAAACCTGTATCAATTGGGTTTGAAGTAAAGGGAGGTCCCAGTGCTACATTGACCTTTGATAATGGTTTTTGTACAATAAAAGAAGGATGTGCCGGATGCAAGGTTAAATTGCCTTTCAGCTCTTGTGAAAAATTCAATGGTCTTATTGACGGTACAGTAACTCCTATCCCTTCAAAAGGATTTACTAAAATTTCATTTTTGCTCAAGCAATTCACACCTCTTACCGATATGCTTTCCAAGTATATGCGTCCCTCAGAGGAAGACCTGAAAGATGAAAAATTCTTTGAAATCAGCACAAATCTTCTTTTCTATACAATTTCAGTTGCTATTTCACAGATTGGTAATAACGATGAAATCGGCAAATTCAGCGCAAAGCATATTCCTGACGGCGTTGTTAAAATGTCTATTGCAGGTGGCCCTGCTGCTGCAATTGAAATTAAAGACCATAAGCTTACAACAATCAAGAAAAATCCTGAAAAATACCGTGCACTGATGGAATTCGGTTCTATGAAACTGGCTCACGACCTTTTCGATGGCAAAGTTAATGCTATTGCCAAAGTAGGCGAAGGCGAAATCGTAATGCGTGGTATGATCAATATGATTGATAACATCAACAGAATTCTTGATAGGGTAGCACTTTATCTTGCATAAGGGGGATTTTTTATGGCTTTTAAAATTAATGATTATACAAAAAGTAACGAGCTCTTCAAAAGAGCAACAAAAGTAATCCCTTCAGGCGTTTACGGTCACCTTGGTCCGGCTGAAGGTAACTTCATTCCCGTAAGTGCATGGCCTTTCTTTTCAGAAAGAGCAGAAGGTGCATATTTCTGGGATGTTGACGGAAACAGATTCATCGACTATATGTGTGCATATGGTCCTAACATTTTAGGTTATAACGACCCTGATGTTGATGCAGCAGCTTTTGAACAGGCAAAATTAGGTAACTGCACAACTTCACCCTCATACAAAATGGTTGAACTTGCAGAATTGCTTGTTGATACAGTTAACTGTGCTGACTGGGCATTTTTTGCAAAGAACGGTAACGATGCAACTTCCTGCGCGGTTCTTACTGCAAGAAATGCAACACACCGTAAGAAAATTATTTTCGTAAACGGTTTCTATCACGGTGTTTCTGCATGGACACAGAAAATTGACTATCCCGGCGTTCTTCCTGAAGATGTTGCAAACAACCTTTATGTTGATTGGAACGACGTTGCAGGTCTTGAAAAAATAGTTGCTGAAAATAAAGGTGAAATCGCTGCATTTATTTCAACACCATATATGCACGGTAACTATAAAGATAATGAACTTCCCGCAGACGGATATTGGCAGAAAGTACGTGAAATCTGCACAAGAGAAGGCATCGTTCTTATTGTGGATGATGTTCGTGCAGGTTGGAGACTTGACCTTGCAGGTTCTGACCATTACTATGGTTTTGAAGCTGACCTTATCTGTTTCTGTAAAGCCCTTGCAAACGGTTGGAACGTTTCTGCAATCTGCGGTAAAGAATGGCTCAAAGATGCAGTCAGCGGTCTTTCATACACAGGTTCTTATTGGATGAGTGCTGTTCCTTTTGCAGCAGCAATCAGAAATATCAATAAACTTAAAGAAATTGACGCTCCCAGACTTCTCAGAGAAAAATCTGTTAAACTTCTTGACGGACTCAAGAGTGCAGCCAATAACAACGGATTCAATCTTGTTGTTTCAGGTGAACCTTCACTTTTCTATCTGAGAATTGCAAATGATGACAGTATGATGATTCATCAGGATTGGGTTGCTGAGATGGTTAAACGTGGCATCTTCATTTCCAGCCACCACAACCACTTTATGAATGCTGCAGTTTCAGATGAAGATATTAAACTCACTCTTGACATTGCAGATGAAGCATTTAAAGTTACAAAGAAAATGCACCCTGAAGCATTTTAAAATAAAGGAGGAACTACAATGCCATTATCAAAATCAGAATGGTTAGCTCTTGAAAAGAAAGCTCACGAACTGCGTAACCTTTGCCTTGACACAACTTATTGGGCAGGCAGTGGTCATATCGGCGGCGGTATGAGTGTTATGGATATGATGACCGTTCTTTATCACAAATATCTCAACATTAAAGTTGAAGATCCCAACTGGGAAGACAGAGACCGTTTCATTTTAAGTAAAGGTCATTCAGGTATTGCTTTTGCACCTGTTCTTGTTGATAAAGGTTTCAACGACCCTGAACAGCTCAAAACTTTCAACCTTTCAAACTCAAAAATGGGTATCCACCTTGATGCTAACAAGGTTGTTGGTGTTGATGCATCAACAGGTTCTCTCGGCCACGGACTTTCAATTGCCCTTGGTACAGCACTTGCAGCAAAAGTTTTAGGAAAATCCTATAAAACATATTGTATCCTTGGTGACGGTGAATGTGACGAAGGTTCAAACTGGGAAGCAGCAATGGCAATTGCACACTACAATGCAACAAACGTAATTTCTTTTGTTGACCGTAACAAATGTATGATTGACGGACGTACAGAAGATGTTATGTCACTTGAACCTTTTGCTGATAAATGGCGTGCATTCGGCTTTATCGTAAAAGAAGTTGACGGTCACAACATCAAAGAACTTTGTGATGCAATTGATTTTGCACTCAACGACCCTGAAAAACCTGTTATGATTATTGCCAACACAATAAAAGGTGAGGGTATTGACTTTATGGCAGATGATTATCATTGGCACTATGGTGCAATTGATGAATCAAAATATAATCAGGCTAAAGAAAGCCTTGAAAAATATTACGCACAGCGTGTAGCACGTGCAGAGAAGGAGGGCGTATAATTATGGCAGGCGGAATTTCATACACAGCTCTTGAATCAACAGAACTCTCAACAGCCGAAATTTACGGCCAGACCCTTATTGAACTTGGTAAAGAACATCCCGAAATTGTTGGTCTTACAGCTGACCTTGGCGGTTCAACAAAAATCGGTGCTTTCGGTAAAGTTTTTCCCGACCGTTTCTTTAACGTAGGTATTGCTGAACAGAATATGTTCGGTATCGCAGCAGGTATGGCAAAGGCAGGTCTTGTACCTTTCCTTTCAACATTCTCAGTTTTCGCATCTCTGAGAAGTGCTGACCAGCTCCACACAGATATCTGTTATCAGAATGTAAACGCAAAAGTTATTGCAACACATTCAGGTACATCTTTCGGTCAGGCAGGCTCAACTCACCACGCAATCTGCGACCTTGCAGTTGTTCGTTCAATGCCTAACATTACTCTTATCTGCCCTGCTGATGGTGTTGAAACAGCAGAAGCAGTTATTGCAGCTTATGAAAACAAAGGTCCTTACTATATCAGAATCAACCGTGGTTTTGACCGTGTTCTTTATGGTAAAGATTATCCCCGTGAATATAAATTTGAAGTAGGTAAAGCTGTTGAAGTAAATCCGGGTACAGATATCACAGTTATCGCTTGCGGTTCTTGTGTTTTCCAGGCTTACCAGGCTGCAAAGTTCCTTGAAAATGCAGACGGACTTAAAGTTCGTGTTCTTGATATGCACACAATCAAACCTATTGATAAAGAAGCTATCCTTAAAGCAGTTATGGATACACGTCGTATTATCACAGTTGAAGACCATAACGTAATCGGTGGTCTTGGCTCAGCAGTTGCAGAAGTTATGGCTGAAGCAGGTAAAGGTTGTGCATTCACACGTCTTGGTATTCAGGATGAATTTGCACCTATCGGTCTTCATGAAGACATTATGTCAAACCTTGGTATTGACTGTAACGGTATTATCAATGCAATCCGTGAAGCAATGAATAAAGACTTTGAAGAGGATGACAACTGGGACGACGAAGTTTAATTTTAACTTCTGAATTCTACGAAAGGAATGATTTATTATGCCAAGCGAAGTTGTATTGACTAACAAAATATTTCTTAATGCTGTTTTGCCTCTGGTGAAAGTTATTGCAAATGATGTTCCCTCACTTGCTAAAAAATTTGAGGGTATGAACGCTGTTTTTCAGGTAAGTGCTTTAACTCCTGATGTTGAAGGCGGAAAAGTTGCAACTTATTTTGAAGTTGTTGACGGTGAATGGACAGTTAAAAATGATCAGGTTGCAGAAAACCCTGATGTTGACCTTGAGTTTAAAACTCTTGAAGCAATGAACGGTTTCTTCAAGGGTAAAATCGGTCCTGCCACACTTCCAAAAATGAAAGGCGCTCTTAAAAAGACAAAAGTATTTATGGCACTTCTGATGACACTGCTTAAAATGTCATCACTCCTCACAGCAAAAGCAGCTCCTGAAAAGGAAGAAGATAAGGTTCTTATGGTTAAATGTTTCTTCTATCTTCTTTCAGCAGGTATCAGCCAGCTTAACAAACAAGGTCACGAGGCTATTCATGATTGGACAAGTAAAAGCCCTGACAGAGTTTATGCTTGGGCTGTTGACGGACATCCTGAAGTTTCTGCATACTTACGTATCAAAGCAGGAAAATCACGTTCAGGCAGAGGTACATACAAAAGAGCAATGCCATTCTTCACAATGCGTTTTGACACTCTCGATAGTGCATTAGGTATTCTTCTTTCAACAGACGATATGCTTGATTCAACAAAGAAAGGCAAACTCATTATGGACGGTGCACCTGAATTCGGCGCACAGATTGGTGAATATATGCTCACAGTTGCAGCATACGCACAGTAAAAATAAAAGGCAGTTTTGTATATTACAAAACTGCCTTTTTGTTTACATTTGTTCTAAAATATAATTTTTAACATCTTCTAACTTGCTTTTTTTCCATTCTTCTTTTTCTGCTTCTTCAGCTAACGGAACGAGAATGAAAAAGTCAAGTGTTTCACCGGGAACACGTCCTGTTCTTAAAGGTTCACGGAAATGTTCTGCCCATTCTTCTTCCGTTGCATCTTTGAATCTTTGTGGGTTAAGGTATGTCATCTGCCTTTTTGTGGCATTGATGTGCATTTTTGCAGAAAGTGGGGAGAGAAGTTTAAAATCTTCTTCCTGAACATCAACAAAAATTCTGGGCAGGTCATATTTTACAATGTGTTCTTCTCCACGGAGAATTTTAAGCCCCATGCTTTCCCAGGTGAATTTTTCTTCTGTGAAATTAAGTTTCACAAGCAAGCCGAATTCTGTGTTATATTGTGAACGCTGATAATCTGTATCAAAAATAAAATTGCCTAATGAATAGAAAATGATTTTATCACCAACAGTTTCGTAGTTCATGGGAACATGTGGATGGTGGGAAACAACAATATCAGCACCCATTTCAAGATATTTATGGTATCTTTCTCTTGTGTAAGGCGAGGGGAGTGGGGTAAACTCTTCTCCTGCGTGAGCAACAACAACACACCATTTGCAAGTTTTCTTGATTTCGTTTATAGTGTTCTGTATTTCATCAAGGTCGCTCCAGCTGTAACAACCTGCTTTGTTTTCGTCAGCTTTTCTGCAGGCACGCTGATATCCTACACCGAACATACCAATTCCGCCTGCTTCGTTGAGTATAACGGGCTTTCTTGCTTCTTGTATGTTCATACCGGCACCAATTGTCTGAACACCGTTTTCTCTTGCAATTTCAAGTGTGCTTTTAATTCCGTATTCACCTGCATCCATAATATGGTTGTTGCAGATGTTCCAGATATCGGCATGCATATTATTAAGAACTTTCACAGCATCAGGCTCAATTGTGTGAAGAAGTTGCTGAACACCGTCTTTTGTTGTGTTTGTTTCAACGGGAGCAACGGGCCCCTCCACGTTTGCAACAACGTGGTCGGCACTGTGAAGAAATTGAAGAACTTCATCAGATATGAGATTTTTGTCATTCCATTTGCCGTACATATATCTGTCAAAGCCGATATCGCCTGTAAAAACTAATGAAGAAGTGTTTTTCATAAGTTATTTTCCTTTCAGATGTATAACTTATTATACCACGCAGAAATAAAAAGAGCAAGGTGCTTGATTTTTTCTGTTAATATATGTTAAAATGTAGATAATAATTTATTTTTGGAGGGTGCTATTAAATGAATGAAAAGTTGCACAAGCTTTTTGGCACAACACCGGGCAAAGGTGTTCAGCCTAAAGAAGCTATTGCTTATAGTGTAACAGGTATCGGCCAGAACTTTATCTGTACAATTATAGGCTCCTATCTTACAGTCTTTATGACAGACGCATTGCTTTTTGGTGCAGAGGGTGTAATGGTTGGCTCAATGAAAGGCGTTATGGCAGTTGCATGGCTCATGTTGGCAACTCGTATTTTTGATGCTTTCAATGACCCGATTATGGGTAGTGTTGTTGACAAAACACGAAGCAAATGGGGTAAATGCAGACCTTATCTTAAATGGATGGCAATTCCTATCGGTATTACAACAATTCTTTGTTTCTTGCCGGTTTATAAAGCAGAATCAATAATATCTTTTGCCTTGATTTCTGTTATCTATGTTATCTGGTCAATGGTTTATACTGTTGCTGACGTACCTTATTGGGGACTTTCAACTTCGCTTACAAACGACACGACTGTCCGTGGTAATATTCTCACAGTTGCACGTATGGCTTGTACAGTTGGTGCAGGTCTTGTAACAATAGGTGTTCCTTTTATTACAGATGCATTAACAGCAAAGTTCAAATACGCAGAATCAGAAATTGCTCTCATAATGCAGGATAAAGGCGTTGATGAAGCGGGTGCACAAGCATTTGTAGGCACAGTTAAAGATGCGTTTATCAATGATAATGCATACACACTTAAATGGATTTATTTCATCTGTGCAGTTGTGTTTGTTGTTGTAGCAATTCCTATGTTCTTCTATGGTTTCAAAAACACAAAAGAACGTTTCACAGCTCAGGGTGAAGCTCCTTCATTCTTCCACAACATTAAGCTTCTCTTCAAAAACAAAGAGCTTCTTCTTATTGTTCTTTCAGGTATTCTTGGCGGTGCAAGAATGGTTTACACCTACACAGGTGGTTTGTATTTTGCAAAATACATCCTTAAACAAGAAAACCTTTTTGGTACGATAACTCTCCTTGTTGTGCCCGGTGGCCTTGTGGCATCACTTCTTGTTCCTTATCTTACAAAGAAATTTACAAAGAAATATACATACATTTTCGTTCACCTTTTGGGCGGCGTAGTTATGACTGTTATGTATTTCGTAGGATACGATGCTCCATGGAAACTTATTGTTGGTGCAATCGGTCTTATTCTTCTTGGTCTTCCTCAGGGTATTAACAACATTATGACTTACGCTATGATTGGCGACACAGTTGACTACCTTGAATGGAAAACAGGTGAACGCGGTGAAGGTATCTGCTTCGCTATGCAGACACTTATCAACAAAGTCGGTATGGCAGTCGGAGCATTCATTGGTATCATTTCACTTGATGTTGCTAAGATTGATACAAAAACAGGTGTTGTTGGTAACCCTCAGGCAATGTGGACAATGCTTATCCTCTCAGGTGCTATAAGTATGTTCGCTTGCGTTGTTCCTATGCTCTTCTACACTCTCACAGAAAAACGTCAGAGAGAAATGGTTGCTGAAATCGCAGCAAGAGAAGCTAAGAAATAATTTTCTCAGAATAATAAAAACCTCGTAAGTTAACGCTGAGCTCCCATAAGGCAGTATTTCTTTAAAATGTGAACTTACGGCACAATAAGGCGTTAAAAATCACCGATACGCGACAGCGTTATCGGTGATTTTTGCCTTTTCTTGCACACGCAATTTCGCATTTTAAAGTGCTACGCAGTTTCGTAGAAAAGCAAAATTGCTTGAATTGAAACCAAAAATGCAGCAAGGCTACCGCCTTGCGAGGCTTTTGGTGATAATACAAGGAATTTTGTTCGAGAAACAAAAACTTCCTTACCAACACTCGGCGAAATCTGTGTGGTTTTATATTGTTACTGAACAACAAATATTACTTTTTGTGTTTTGAGTGCATCCATATACAATGTAATGTTAGCTATATCTGCAGTTTCCGGAATTTCAAAATAGATTCTTCCTGATTCACTCTGACCGGGTCTGAGAGATACTGTTGATAAGCCGTCTTCTGCAAAGTAATATACTGAACCTATATCACAAGCGAAATCAAAATATGTAACAGTATAATCTTCGTCACCGATGTTGTTAAATGTAAGATCGAGGAAGATAACTCCGTTTCCTTCTTCAGGTCCTAAGAATGAATCATATTCACTAAGAACGCCCCAATCATTGTATGTAACTTCAACTTCATCTGTCCATACTTTTTCACCGGGATAAACTTCTGTTTCTTCATCATACCATTCTTCGGATGGTTCGGTGTAATAGTAATCATCTTCGTAATATGTAGTTATTTCATCAACAGTAAATTCTTCCGTAATATCAGGAATTGTGGTTTCAACTTCTTCTTTTTTGCCGCTGCCTGCAGCGAAGAACACAAATGTAAACACTGAAATAATTGCCAACAAAGCTGATAATAACTTTTTCATATTTTTCTCTCCTTTTTATTTCCTTGAGAAAATTTTACAACACACTTTGACAAAAGTCAACAAAATTATCTTTTCAGTTAAAACTTCTGACCCAATTGAGCAGAGAGCCCTGATGTGTGTTTTCCCTCACAGTGCCTATCATATAGTCTGTTACGGGACCGTTTTTTCTCATCTTTTCAAGAATTGCTTCCTGAAGTTCTTCCACAGACATTTCTTCATATGGTTTGTTCAGGTTTACCGTCACTTTTTCAGGTGTTTTTTCTTCCATGACTTCTGCAATCTCAGGTTTTTCTTCTTTTATTACAGGTGTGATTTCCTCTGCTTTAACAGGTGTAAATGTTTCCCCTTTAATTTCAGAGGGAAGCCATATTTCGCCACCGTTGGCTGAAACTTTAAGCTGAATATGTCCGTCTTTCACAGAAACACGCTCACCTGTAAGTGCACCTGTATATTCTTCTGTATCTGTGCAGGGGATGTTCATTTCTGCATCATTATCACCGTTGTTTACAGTGATGATAACAGATTTTCCTTTAAATGTTCTTTCGTATGCAAAATGAGTTGTCTGCAACAAAATTTCCTTATAATCGCCGAAGATAAGTGCAGGTGTTTTCTGACGGATTCTGCCAAGTGCACTTATAAGCTTTGTGCAGGGGTTTGTGTTGATTGCATCCTTGTAATCTTCAAATCTGAGTGCAGGTCTTAAAGAATCGTCACTGCCACGTTCTTTTCTGCCCTCAATGCCAAATTCTGAGCCATAATAAACTGATGGAATACCGGGCAGAGTGTAAAGCATAATGTGCACAGGAACAAAATGAGCTTTGTTTTTCAGCTTTGTATAAATACGCTCCACATCATGGTTATCAACAAAAGTGTAAAGTTTAAGCCCATCCCCTGCCATACTGCTGACATATTTGATTGTGTGTGCAACTTCAAAATAGTTATGGTCGTTATGTGCTGAGAAAAGAGCTTTGTGGAGCATATAATTTGTTACGGAATGGAGTGTACCGTCATTTGCCCAACGTGAATAATTTCCGTGGATAACTTCGCCCATAAGCCAGAAATCAGCTTTCACTTCATTTGCCACCTGACGTAAAGCTTTCATATAGTCAAAGTCCATAACATCTGCTGCATCAAGGCGTATTCCGTCAACATCAAATTCATTTACCCAGAAACGTATTACATCGCAGATATAATCTTTTACAGCAGGGTTACGTTGGTTAAGTTTTGCAAGCAGGTCGTAACCGCCCCAGTTTTCATAAGAAAAGCCATCACCGAAAGAGTTGTTGCCCCCGAAATTCACGTTGCAGTACCAATCTTTATAGGGTGAGTTTTCTCTGTTTTTCTTTATATCCTGAAATGCAAAAAAGTCACGTCCTGTATGGTTGAAAACACCGTCAAAAATAACACGGATGCCCTTTTTATGGCACTCTGCCACAAAATTTTTCAGGTCTTCGTTTGTGCCCAGTCTGCTGTCAAGCTTTTTATAATCAGTTGTTTCATAACCGTGTCCTACAGATTCAAAAAGCGGGCCGATATAAAGTGCATTGCAACCGATTCCCCTGATATGCTCAATCCACGGCAACAATGTGTTAAGCCTGTGTACAGGTTCAGTGTATGAATTAAGCTTTGGTGCATCTGTCATTCCCAAAGGATAAATATGATAAAATACTGCTTCATCGTACCAAGCCATATTATCACCCTCCTCATAATACTGTATATTGGTAAGTATACCACATCATCATAATATAATTCACCATCTGAATCTTGTAATGTGGCAACTGATACGAAAAAATCAGTTTACCGGGTGTTTTGGCATTTAAAAACTTTCTCTGTCATATAAATATCAGGGAGGTGATTGTAATTTCCGTTTTATTTAAAATTTGTGTTATTTCCGTGTTGGTAATTTCATCACTTATAATTTTAGTTTCAGCTTTTAAAACAAAGCATTTTTTCAAATGTCTTTTGTTCAGCTCTGTACAGGGATTTCTCGCAATTTTAGCAGTTAATGCATTAGGTCTGGTAACAAATTTACATATCCCCATAAATGCAGTAACCCTTGTTACTTGTGCAATAGGCTCAACGCCCGGAGTGATCGGGCTGATACTCACCCAAATTATATTTTAATCGATTTCTTTCAATATGTATTTCTCCGATTTATCGGTTGAAGAATCTGTCAGAATCAACACATTATCTTCAAGCGCATAAGTATAGTGCATTGTTATTTCCTTGGAATAAATATTAAGTGTTATTGAAAGTTCTTCTTCTGACTTATCATAAGCATAAACACCTTCAAAAGAGCCTGTGTATTTTGTATTGATAACAGGAAGTTCTGCATTGTTGAAGGTTGTTTTTACTTTTCCGTCTTCATAAAACTGATGGCTTATTGTATTGTTATCGCTGTGCCATATACCTTCAAATTTATTTTTTGAACCTGAAACAACCACAATAATAACAGTTGTAACAACAGCTACCACAAGAAAAGTGGCAACAGCAGAAAGCAAAACAATTCTTTTTGTTCTTTTTTTCATAAAAATCTCCTTAATTCTCCCTTTGTTTTTCAAAAGCTTCAAAGGGGGAAAAATCATAATATTCTCAAAACTTGTTTTTTGGCGTTTTCCTGATTGCATCTGCAAGAGGGTGAACGCTTTTTTGTTTCAGCAAACCATATCATCTGTATATCTGATAACTATTAATATTATATCACTCTTACTTTAAAAAGCAATAACATTATAACCAAATCAGACTATATCTTTTCAGTAAAAAATAAAAACTTCCAAACCGCAAGTGCAAAGAAATTTAAACAACTTCAAAAATTTGTACAACAAAATCTGTTTGTTAACAGTCTATTCATATTTTTGAGTTAAAATAGGCACATCTATGTTTTAAAATATTTTATTGGTGGTAGTATGAGTAAACTTCATAATTTATATATACATTCATATAATCTTTCTGAAGAAAAAGATAAGGATTTTTTCGACTGTGTAAGGGATTATTACTATACTGATGAATTCCAGAGTATGAGCTCCAACATTCAGCATGGTTCAATAAACACAGTCCAGCACATCGAAAGTGTGGCATATATTTCTTACAGATTGGCAAAAAAGCTTAAATTCGATTATTATAAAACAGCACGTGGTGCTTTGCTTCACGATCTGGTTTATTACGATTGGCACGACCCTGACCCTTCTCACAGGCTTCACGGTTACCGCCATCCCGGTTTCGCACTGAAAAATGCAAGAGACCTGAGCAAAAAGTACTCAACTGATTTATCAAAGCTTGAAGAAAATATAATCCACCGTCATATGTTCCCTTTAACTGTTATTCCCCCAAGATATAAGGAGGGAATGCTTGTAAGCCTTGTTGACAAATATGTGGCAACAAAAGAAATTATAATCTGCTCTTCTGAAAAAAGGATGAGTAAGTTTAATAACGAAATTCAAAAGGAGGTCTGAGAATAAATGGAGAAATTTATCCCCATTATTGAGTATATATTATACTTCTTCTTTTACAGCGCATTCGGCTGGCTGTTGGAAGTTACTTATTGCTATATAAAGAAAAAAAGATTTATAAACAGAGGATTTCTTCACGGACCCCTTTGTCCCATATACGGTGTTGGTGCTTTAAGTATGCTCCTTACTCTCTCATGGTGTAAAAACCTTGGCTGGGCAGGTCCTGTAGTTGCATTTTTCCTCGGCATACTTGTTTGTGATATTGTTGAATATCTCACAAGCTACATTATGGAAAAGCTCTTTGACAAACGTTGGTGGAATTACAGCAAAAAGAAATATAATCTCCACGGAAGAATCTGTCTTGAGCACAGTTGCTATTGGGGTGTAGGTTCAGTTCTTATGGTTTATGTGCTCCATCCCCTGGGTGCAGAAAAGCTTTCAGGACATATTACTGATAATGTGAAAGTTATTCTTTTTGCAATTATTATGGTTATCTTCATAGTTGACCTTATTGCAACTGTTATCAAAACTCTCAAAGCAAAAAAAGAAAAACAGAAATCAGCAAAATAAAAAATAACGGCGTTGTGTTCGTAAGGACACAACGCCTGTTTTATTCTCCATACGGCGAGTTGTATTGCTGTGCAGTGTTATTGTTCTTTCGCACAGTGGTATTGTCTTTCGGACAGTTCTATGCGAATAAAATAACACTGAAACCGCAAGGTTTCAATATCACTTTTGATTTATCAAAAATATCACTGCAAATTTTAATTTATATAATATTTGATTTTAACATCGTAGGGTTTGGCGCTTGTCGACAAACTGTGAGATTTATGTATTTTTACGGTACAACATATATTCAGGTGTGGACGGAGTCCACCCACACTTCTTCACTCTTACTTCTTACCTCTTACTTCAATTATAATTTGTGATAACAAATTATAATTTATCGTACAAACTGACTGTGAAATTAGGCTCCCTTGTGTAAAGGGAGCTGTCAAAATCTGTGATTTTGACTGAGGGATTGTGTTGATATAAAGTCTTTTACAATCCTCCCGTCAGGCTTACGCCTGCCACCCTCCTTTACACAAGGAGGGCTTTTGACTCACTGCTGAATTATAATTTGTTATCACAAATTATAATTGAAGTAATAGGTAAGAAGTAAGAGTGAAGAAGTGTGGGTGGACTGCGTCCACACCTGAATATATGTTGTACCGTGAATTTTATGTATTTTTACGGAACGTGGGAAATCGCCGTTCCCTACATTGCAACACTAAACAAACAGCTAAATTATAATTTATGTAATATTGATTTTAACACCGTAGGGTTTGGCGCTTGTCGACAAACCGTGGATTTTGTGTATTTTTACGGAACGTCGGAAACCGCCGTTCCCTACAATGCAATATTAAACAACCTATAGAAATTATAGTTTAACTGTAACATTTCCAAACGTGTCAAAAAACACCGCCGTGTCATTCTCGAGTGTAACGAA